>NZ_SPKL01000010.1:240666-454803 GCF_023127755.1 Pseudomonas sp. W2Aug9
ACTCGGTCTGACTCAAAAGATTATAGATACCCCCTGAATGGGTATTTGCTACATGAGAGGTCTCGAGGGCTATTGCACCAGTGCCGGAGATTACTGCCGGATCAATAGTCACGATAGAGGTACTGATGGGTTCGCTGGTAGGTTCAACAGCAGGAGCGAACCGCAAATTGAAGCCGCAAGGTGCCCCCCCGCTTCATTGGCAGCAGTTGAGCGTGCTGGTGGTGGAAGACCATTCAGCCTACCGCCTGTTGCTGGGTTGTTTGCTGCAGAAACTGGGGTTGGGATACGAATTGGCCGACGATGGGTACGTCGGGCTGGCGGCCTTTGCCAGCCGGGCCTTCGACTTGGTGATCAGTGATTGCCAGATGCCGTTCATGGACGGCTACAGCATGGCTCGCGCTATTCGCCAGCATGAGCGCGACAACGGGCAGAGGCGAGTGCCGATCATTGCCTTGACCGCCAACCTGCAAAACGACAGCCCCCAGCGTTGCCGCGACGCCGGCATGGATGCCTGGCTGCTCAAGCCATTGACCCTTGAACAGCTGCACGCCGTGTTGGCACGCTGGCTGCCGAGCAAGGATGACGCGTATGTCGCCCAGAAGGCCGTTGCGCCGCTCGCCGGCTGGCCAACCCGTGCCACGTTGGTCGCCATGTTTGGCAGCGAGCGTATCGTCGATCAATTGTTGGAAACCCTGTTGTTCGAGGCCTGGGAAGACCACCGCGTGTTGCGCCATGCCTGCTTGACGTTGAACTCGTCACTGACGGCTGAGCGCCTCCATCGATTGGTGGGCAGCCTGGTGTTTTTGGGCGGTACTGGCCTTGAAGCCAGCGCCGTGAAGCTGATCGAACAGGTCCAGTCCCAGGGTGTTGCTGCGCACAAGGTGCAATTGGAGTTGTTCCTGGCACGCTTGTTCGTCTATCTCGAGTACCTCTCTGAAGTCTGAGAGGTAGTGTTGGCGCAGAGCGTTTTGCAATCCGTTGATCTTGTCTTTGCTGTAGGTATTTTCTTATTGTTTTGTAGGCAAAAAAGTGTGAGCTACTGAACATTGAGCGTGGCTGCCAGCAGCACTTTGTTAGCGGTTGTTGATGAGCGCCAGCGGGGGTATTTTGCGCGGATTCAGTTTGCCATCATTCGTGGGAATCTATGCTTCGAGTAATTATTGCTGACGATCACCCTATTGTGCGTATCGGGCAGAAAGTCGTGATTGAGGCGCATGGCCGGTGCAAAGTGGTCGCGGAAGCCGACGGCCCCGATCAGTTGCTCGAACTGTTGAGGACAACCCCGTGTGACGTGCTCGTCACAGACTTTGCCATGCCAGGCGGCCAGCAGGCCGACGGCTACGGGCTGTTGAGCCTGTTGCACCGCCAATATCCGCAGTTGCCGGTGATTCTGGTGACCATGTTCGCCAGCGTCGCCACCCTGCGTGCTTCCTTCGCCCATGGTGCCAAGGCCGTGGTGGCCAAAAGTGCTTCGGCCAAGGAGCTGCCCCAGGCGATCAAGGCTGTGTGTGCCGGCCAGACGTTCGCCAGTGAATCCCTGCGGATGCAAATGGTAGAGGCGGGTACGGGCGATCAGTCCCAGGTGCCGCAATTGTCCTGCAAGGAGCGCGAGGTGGTGCGCATGTTGGCCAGCGGCATGACCGTCAGCCAGATTGCGGCACAGGTCAACCGCAGTATCTCTACCATCAGTAAGCAGAAAAGCACGGCTATGCAGCGGCTGAGTATCTCAACCGATGTAGACCTGTTCGCCTACGCTCGCAGCACTGGGATGGTGCCGTAGGCTCCTGCATTTGCCTGGCGAATGTCAGTAGCCAGCGCGGTGTGGGCAGCCTATCGTGCGCTTATTCTTTCGAAACCTGCGGAGCCTGCCCATGAGTGATGCCCATAACGCCCTGATCACCGCGTTCTACAGTGCCTTCCAGCGCCTGGATGCCGAAGCCATGGCCGCCTGCTACACCGAAGACGTGGTGTTCAGCGACCCGGCCTTCGGCGAGTTGCGCGGGCGCGACGCGGGGGATATGTGGCGAATGCTCACCACGCGGGCAAAGGATTTCTCCCTGACCTTCGACCACGTGCGCAGTGATGACAGCACAGGCAGCGCGCACTGGGTGGCGACGTACCTGTTCAGTGCCACGGGCAATACGGTGGTTAACGACATCGGTGCGCGCTTTGTGTTTCGCGACGGCAAGATCTGCGAGCACCACGATCACTTCGACCTGTGGCGATGGTCGCGCCAGGCGCTGGGCTTGAAAGGGCTGCTGTTGGGCTGGTCGCCGGCGCTGAAAAATGCGGTGCGGGCCCAGGCGCTTAAAGGCTTGAAGGCATTCCAGGCCGGTCGTTGATAAGATTGGCGCTCCTCTGGTTTGCCGAAATTGCCCTGTGACTGATCCTGTAGAACCCAAACCCTGGTTCGTCTACCTGGTGCGTGCCGCCAATGGCTCGTTGTATTGCGGCATCAGCAATGACCCGGTGCGCCGCTTTGCCTGCCACCAAAGCGGCAAGGGCGCGCGGTTTTTCTTGTCCAGCCCGGCGGTGGCGTTGGTGTACACCGAACAATGCGCGAGCAAGGGTGAGGCGTTGCGCCAGGAGCGGCTGATCAAGAAGCTGAAGAAGAGTGCCAAGGAGTGTCTCGCGACGAGTGGCAAGCAATGATCGAAATTATTTACTGATTCATGTGAGGTAAATCCCCGGCCCATCCGTGTAGTGCATGAAACTGCGATCTATTCGCATTAACAGCGTTTTCTACACGGGTTCTCACAGCATGAAGTCAACGGCGGGTGGTTGGGTAAAACAGTGGCTGGGAGCCTCGGTCTTGGCGGTGTCAGGGCTGGCGTTGCTGCCTTTGAGCGTTGCGCGTGCGCAGGAGCAGCAAAGCGCCCAGTTCAATTTTGCCCTGGCAGCCAAACCACTGCCCCAGGCCCTGAGCGAGTTCAGCCGTGTCACAGGCATCAGTGTGATCTACACCGATGAAGCGCCTTATGGCCTCAATGCCCCGGCGCTCAGTGGGCAGATGAGCGCGACCCAGGCCCTGCAACGTCTGCTGAGCAATACAGGTTTCACCTTCCGCCATATCGACGCCCGCACCCTGGCCCTGGAGCCGCTGCCCAGCGACGGCGCGGTCAACCTTGGCGCCACCACTATCAGCGCGGCCAACCCGACGCAGGACAGCACCAGCTATCAGCCGCCGCCCACCAGTTCGGTGATGCGCTCCCATGGGTTGCTGCTGGAAACCCCGCAAACCGTCAACGTGGTGCCGGCCCAGGTGCTGCGCGACCAGCAACCGCGCAACCTGGATGACGCCCTGGGCAATATCAGCGGCATCACCCAGTCCAACACCCTCGGCAGTACTCAGGACGCGGTGATGTTGCGTGGTTTTGGCGACAACCGTAACGGCTCGATCATGAAGGACGGTATGCCGGTGGTGCAGGGCCGTGCCATGAACGCTACCGCCGAGCGTATTGAAGTGCTCAAGGGCCCGTCCTCGCTGTTGTATGGCATCCAGGACCCGGGCGGCGTGGTCAATATCGTCAGCAAAAAGCCTGAGCTGATGCAGTCCACCTCCCTGACCGCGCGCGGCTCGACCTTCGGCAGCGGCAAGAACGGCAGTGGCGGCAACCTCGACACCACCGGCCCCCTCGGCGACAGCGGCCTGGCTTATCGCCTGATTGTCGATCATGAAGACGAAGATTACTGGCGTAACTACGGCACCCATCGCGAGACCCTGGTGGCGCCGTCCCTGGCCTGGTACGGCGATACCACCCAAGTGGTACTGGCCTATGAACACCGCGAATTTCTCGCGCCGTTCGACCGTGGCACCGCCATCGATCCCAAGACCAACCACCCGCTGAACATCCCCGCCACCCGGCGTCTGGATGAACCGTTCAACAACATGGAAGGTCGCTCCGATCTGTACCGCCTGACCGTCGATCATGATCTGAACGACGACTGGAAAGCTCACTTCGGCTACAGCTGGAATCGCGAAACCTATGACGCCAGCCAGGTGCGCGTGGTCAAGGTCAACACCAACGGCACCCTGACCCGTAACATGGACGGTACCCAGGGCGCGTTGACCACCGACCGCTTCGCCACCGCCAGCCTCGAAGGCAGGGTCGATGTTGCAGGTATGCAGCACGATCTGGTGTTCGGCCTGGACGATGAGTACCGCAAGATCTACCGTGCCGACCTGATCCGCCAGGCGCCGCGGGGCACCTTCGATTACAACAACCCGGTATACGGCAATGAAGTCGCCGGTTCCAAAGTCAGCGCGCCGGACAGCAACCAGACCGATCTGCTGCGCAGCGATTCGCTGTTCTTCCAGGATGCCATCCACCTCAACGATCAATGGATCCTGGTCGGCGGTGCGCGCTACCAGGTGTACGATCAATACGCCGGCAAAGGCGTGCCGTTCACCGCCAACACCGACGGCAATGGCCAGAAGTGGGTACCACGGGCCGGGCTGGTGTATCGTTACACTGATCAATTGTCGTTCTACGGCAGTTATACCGAGTCGTTCAAACCCAACTCCACCATCGCGCCGCTGGCCAATAAAACCGTGTTGAATGGCAGTTTGCAGCCGGAAGAATCCAAAGCCTGGGAGCTGGGTACCAAGTTCGACCTGCCGGGGCGCATCACCGCCAGTGCCGCGCTGTTCACGATCGATAAACGCAACGTATTGGTGCAGGTAGGCGAGGGCCTGACCTCGGAGTACAGCGTGGCCGGCAAGGTGCGTTCTCGCGGTCTGGAGCTGGATGCCAGCGGCCAACTGACGGATAAGTGGAGCCTGATTGGCAGCTATGCCTATACCGATGCCGAGGTTACCGAAGACCCTAAGCTCAAAGGTAATCGCCTGCAGAATGTGGCAAAAAGCACCGGCTCGTTGTCGGCGGTGTATGACTTCGGCAGTGTCCTGGGCGGCGATCAACTGCGTGTCGGCGCCGGGGCGCGTTATGTCGGCGAGCGGGCAGGGGACGCGGCGAACAGTTTCGAACTGCCCAGCTACACCGTGGCCGATGTGTTCGCCAGCTATGACACCCGGCTTGAAGGGCAGAAGGTCAAGTTCCAGCTCAATGTGAAGAACCTGTTCGATCGTACTTACTACACCTCATCGGTGAATACGCAGTTTGTGTCGGTTGGCGATGCGCGGCAGGTGTCGGTGTCCAGCACCTTGACCTTCTGATTCATTTATCTGTGGGAGCTGGCTTGCCTGCGATGGCATCGACTGGGTTTGCCTGATACACCGAGTTGTCTGCATCGCAGGCAAGCCAGCTCCCACAGGAAAGCGGTCGCCACATTGATAGCGAGCTGTTAGCGTTGCCGCCATTGCATGCTTATGGAAAACGCAACGATGCACTTTGTAAAATGGTTACGCACCGGCACCCTGCTGGTCGGTTTGAGTTTTTTACTGGGCGGCTGCGCCAGCGTCTCCCAAACTTCCACGCCGGCAACCTTGGATAAACTGTTGAGCGATCCGGCGCTGCAAGGCGCTACGGTCTCGCTGATGGTACGTGACGCCCGCACGGGCTCCACGCTGTATCAGCAAAACCCGCGCACCCGGTTGGTGCCCGCGTCCAACCTCAAGCTGTTGACCACAGCCGCGGCCATGGACGTGCTGGGGCCGCAATACCGCTTCGCCACCCAACTGCTGAGCAATGGCATACGCCAGGGCGACCGTTTGACCGGCAACCTGTACCTGCGTGGCCTCGGCGACCCGACCGTTCAGTTTGCCGATTACCAGGCCCTGGCCGCGCAGTTGGCCAGCCAGGGCGTGCGCCAGGTGCAGGGCGACCTGGTGTTCGATGACACCTGGTTCGACGCTGAGCGGCTGGGTGTCGACTGGTCTCACGATGACGAAACCACCTACTACGGCGCGCAGATTTCAGCGCTGACCGTGTCGCCTAATTCGGATTTCGATGCAGGCAGCGTACTGGTCACCGCGAAGGCTGCGCTGCGGGCCGGCTCGCCGGTAAGTGTCGAGATTTTTCCGCCCACCGATTACCTGCAACTGAGCAACCGCGCCATCAGTGGGCCAGGCAACAGCTATGGGATCAACCGTCGCCATGGCACCAACCTGTTGCAGCTCAGCGGTGCAGTGGCGCCGGGGCGGCAGAGCCAGCAATTGGTCAGCGTCTGGGAGCCGACGCAACTGGTCGCGAATCTATTCGAACAAGCCTTGGCGCAACAGGGCATCACCGTATTGGGGCGTCGAGTGATGGGTGGGGCAAGCCCGGCTGCAGTGACGGTGCTGGCCGAGCACCAATCGGCACCGTTGCAGGAGCTGATCGTGCCGCTGCTCAAGCTTTCGAACAACAACATGTCCGAAGCCTTGCTCAAGGCCATGGGCCGCCAGACCGCCAATAGCGGCACGGCAGCGGCGGGCGCCGTGGCAGTGGCCGGGTTTCTCAAGCGTCAGGGGCTGGACACCAGCACGTTCAGTCAGGTCGATGGCTCCGGCCTCTCGCGGCGCAATCTGGTGTCGTCGCAAACCCTCACCGACCTGCTACTGGTCGCCAGCAAACAGCCGTGGTTCGACGCCTGGTACAACGCGCTGCCGATTGCCGGCAACACCGACCGCATGACCGGCGGCAGCCTGCGCTACCGTCTGCGCGACACGCAGGCGCAGAACAACCTGCACGCCAAGACCGGCTCCATGGGCGGCGTGTCGTCATTGAGTGGTTACATCACCGACGCCGGCGGGCGCAAGCTGGTGTTCGCGATGCTGACCAACAACTACGTGGTGGCCGGCGCGCAGGTCAAGGCGTTGGAGGATCGCGTGGCAGTGGCGCTGTCTCGCAACGACGATTGATTCAGGGCTGATAGCCCATGCGCCAACTCACGGCCCGGGTCGCCGCCAGCAGGTGCTGCGCCGCCGGGCCATCTTCATCGGCATGGAACAGTGAGGTCGGGCCGACTACGGTCATCACTGCCGCCACTTGCCCGACCGCATTGAACACCGGTGCCGACAACGCATCCACGCCGGGCATCAGCAGGCCATGCACAAAGTGCAGGCCACGGCTGCGGATTTGTTCGCACACGCTGGCATAGGCCTGATCGTCTGCCAAGGTATGAGCGGTGCCGGCTTGAACCTCGCGTTCGCGCAGTTCCACCGTTTCCCGTGACGGCAGGTAAGCGCTGAACACCAGCCCGGTGGACGAACTGAGCAGCGGCAGCACTGAGCCCAACTGCGTCACAACGGTAACGGCGCGCACTGCCGGCTCGATCTGCACCACGGTCGCGCCCTGGTTGCCCCACACCGCCAGAAAGCAGGTTTCATTCAATTCATCGCGCAGCTCGGCCAGGGGCATGGCGCCGACTTTCAACACATCCATGCTGCCCAGCGCCGCCAGCCCCACGCGCAACGCCTCCCGGCCCAGGCCGTAATGGTTGGTGGCGGTGTTCTGCTCGGCAAATCCGGAGGCAATCAGCGCCTGCAAATAGCGGTGGACCTTGCTCGCCGGCATCTGCACATGTTCGGCCAGACGTGACAGCGAGGTGGCCGGGGACAATTCGGCCAGAGCCTTGAGAATATCGGTGCCGACTTCCGCCGAACGGACTTTCTGTTTACCGGTGTCGCGGGGCTTTTCCATGGAAGGGCGAGAATCCGAAAGATGAATGGGCGTCTTTATAGCTTGACGGTCAACAGTGATCAAATTACGTTATGCGTAACTGGATTACGATAAATACAACTGACCCCCAGAGGATGATCCATGACCCTCGAATACCTTTCGGGTTTCGGCAACGAATTCGCCAGCGAAGCCTTGCCTGGCGCATTGCCCGTCGGCCAGAACTCGCCGCAGAAGGCCCCCTACGGGCTGTATACCGAACTGTTTTCCGGCACGGCCTTCACCATGTCGCGCAGCGAAGCCCGGCGCACCTGGCTGTACCGCATCCAGCCGTCGGCCAATCACCCGGCGTTCATCAAGCTTGCGCAGCAATTGGCCGGTGGACCCTTGGGCGCAGTGACGCCCAATCGTCTGCGCTGGAACCCGCTGGATATTCCGAGTGAGCCGACGGACTTTATCGATGGACTGGTCGGCATGGTGGCCAACTCGGGGTCGGAAAAACCTTCGGGCATCAGCATCTACACCTACCGCGCCAATCGTTCCATGGAGCGCGTGTTCTTCAATGCCGACGGCGAACTGCTGATCGTGCCGGAGCAGGGCCGCCTGCGCATCGCCACCGAACTGGGCGCGCTGGACGTCGAGCCGCTGGAAATTGTCGTGCTGCCCCGTGGCCTCAAATTCCGTATCGAACTGCTGGATGCACACGCACGCGGTTATGTTGCCGAGAACCACGGCGCCCCGCTGCGCCTGCCCGACCTGGGCCCCATCGGCAGTAATGGCCTGGCCAACCCGCGTGACTTCCTCACGCCAGTGGCCCGCTACGAAGACCTCAAGCAACCGACCACGCTGGTACAGAAATTCCTTGGTGAACTGTGGGCCTGCGAGTTGGACCATTCACCACTCAACGTGGTCGCCTGGCACGGCAACAACGTACCGTACAAATACGACCTGCGTCGTTTCAACACTATCGGTACGGTGAGTTTCGATCATCCGGATCCGTCGATCTTCACCGTGCTGACCTCACCTACCAGCGTGCATGGCCTGGCCAACCTCGACTTCGTGATCTTCCCGCCGCGCTGGATGGTGGCCGAGAATACCTTCCGTCCGCCATGGTTCCATCGCAACCTGATGAACGAATACATGGGCCTGATCCAGGGCGCCTACGATGCCAAGGCCGAAGGCTTCCTGCCCGGCGGCGCGTCGCTGCACAGCTGCATGAGCGCCCATGGCCCGGATGGCGAGACCTGCACCAAGGCCATCAATGCGGACCTGGCGCCGCACAAGATCGATAACACCATGGCCTTCATGTTCGAAACCAGCCAAGTGCTGCGCCCGACCCAGTTCGCCCTGGAGTGCCCGCAGCTGCAACCTGCTTACGACGCGTGCTGGGCCTCACTGCCCGCCACCTTCAACCCGAATCGGAGATAACCCATGACGCAACCAACGCAGAGCCGCAGCTGGGTGGCCTCGGCCAACGGTCACGCGGATTTCCCCCTGCAGAACCTGCCCCTGGGCGTGTTCAGTATCAACGGCTCGGCCCCGCGCTGTGGCGTAGCGATCGGCGATATGGTCCTCGACCTGCACGCCGCGCTGGATGAATTTGACGGTGCTGCCCGCCGTGCCGTTGAGGCAACAGCGGGTGGCCAATTGAACGCCTTTTTTGAACTTGGCCGTGGGCCACGCGTGGCGTTACGCGAGCGCCTGCTGGAGCTGCTGGCCGAAGGCAGCCAGCTGCAACAGCGCGAAGCGCAGGTGCTGCACCACGCCGCCGATTGCCAGATGCACTTGCCGGCGAAGATCAATGACTACACCGACTTCTACGTCGGCATCGAGCACGCGCAGAACGTCGGCAAACTGTTTCGCCCGGATAACCCCCTGTTGCCCAACTACAAGTACGTGCCGATTGGTTACCACGGCCGTGCGTCGACCATTCGCCCGTCGGGCACGCAGGTCCGGCGCCCCAAAGGCCAGACACTGCCGGCCGGCCAGTCCGAACCGACGTTCGGCCCCTGCGCACGCCTGGACTACGAACTGGAGCTGGGCATCTGGATCGGCCAGGGCAATGCCATGGGCGAAGCGATTGCCATCGGCGATGCGGCCGAGCATATCGCCGGTTTCTGCCTGCTCAACGACTGGTCGGCGCGAGATATCCAGGCCTGGGAATACCAGCCGCTGGGCCCGTTCCTGTCGAAAAGCTTTATCACCAGTATTTCGCCATGGGTGGTGACCGCCGAAGCGCTGGAGCCCTTTCGCAAAGCGCAACCGGCGCGGCCCGAGGGCGACCCGCAACCGCTGCCGTATCTGCTGGATAAACGTGATCAGAACGCGGGCGCCTTTGATATCGAGCTGGAAGTGCTGCTCACCACAGCCTCAATGCGCGAGCAGAACCTGCCCGCCTATCGCCTGACCTTGAGCAATACCGAGCATATGTACTGGACAGTGGCGCAAATGGTTGCGCACCACAGCGTCAACGGTTGCCAGTTACAGGCCGGCGACCTGTTTGGTTCAGGCACCTTGTCCGGGCCGCAGCCGGGGCAGTTCGGCAGCCTGTTGGAAATTACCGAAGGCGGCAAGAAGCCGATTGAATTGGCCTCGGGCGAGGTACGTAAATTCCTTGAAGACGGCGACGAAATCATCCTGCGTGGCCGTTGCCGCCGCGAAGGTTTTGCCAGCATCGGCTTTGGTGAATGCCGCGGTACTGTGGTTGCGGCACGTTAAGAGGGCAGGGTCATGGAACTCTATACTTACTACCGTTCCACCGCGTCGTATCGGGTACGTATTGCCCTGGCGCTCAAGGGCCTGGATTTCACCGCGCTGCCAGTCAACCTGCTGGTCCCGGCAGGCGGCGCCAATCACCAGCCCGAGTACCTGGCGATCAACCCTCAAGGACGTGTGCCGGCGTTGCGTACTGATCAAGGGGAGACGTTGATCCAGTCGCAGGCGATCATCGAATACCTGGAGGAGCGTTATCCACAGGTGCCACTGCTCTCCAGCGATCCGGCAGCCCGTGCCCATGAACGGGCAGTAGCGTCGATCATCGCCTGCGATATCCACCCGCTGCACAACTCCAGCACGCAGAACCTGTTGCGTCAGTGGGGGCACGATGAAGCGCAGTTGCTTGAATGGATCGCCCATTGGGTCAGCCAGGGGCTGGGTGCGGTGGAGCAGTTGATTGGAGATAAGGGCTTCTGCTTTGGCGAGCAGCCAGGCATGGCGGATGCATTTCTGATTCCACAGCTGTATGCGGCCGAACGTTTCAAGGTGCCGCTGGTGGCTTACCCGCGCATTGGGCGAGTGGCAGCGTTGGCGGCGCAGCATCCGGCCTTCGTACAGGCCCACCCCGCCAATCAACCTGACACACCGCCCCTCCCACCTTTGATCGTGCCAACCTAATAAAAAATAAAGGTACCTTGCGATGCACAATCAGATTGCCAGCTTTCGCGCGGCACTCGACGCCCGTCCGGTGTCGCGCTACCAGTGGTTGATTCTCGTGTTGCTGGCATTACTGCTGGTCACCGATGGCTACGACGCCCAGGTGCTGGGCTATGTAGTGCCGGCGCTGGCTCAGGATTGGGGCCTGGAAAAAGCTGCGTTCGGGCCGGTGTTCAGCGCCAACCTGCTCGGGTTGACCCTCGGCTCGCTGCTGGTGACACCGCTGGCGGATCGTTTCGGCGTGCGGCGCATCCTGTTGGCCTGTGTGCTGATCTATGCCAGCCTCACCGTACTGATGGTGTTTGCCAATTCCCTCACCACACTGATGGCGGCGCGGTTTATCTGCGGCATCGGCATGGGGGGCGCAATGCCCAGTGCCATGGCATTGATGTCTGAATATTCGCCGCCGCGCATGCGCACCTTGATGGTGACCCTGGCGGCCTGCGGCTTTTCGTTCGGCGGCGCGGCGGGCGGCTTTGTGGCGGCCGGGTTTATCGACAGCTTTGGTTGGCAGGCGGTGTTCCTGGCTGGTGGGGTAACGCCGTTGCTGCTGTTCCCGTTCCTGGTGTGGCTGTTGCCCGAATCCTTGCCACGCCTGTTGCGCGATGCACCGCCGTATCTGCGTTTGCGCAAAGTCACGGCGCGGATGCTGCCCGACTGGCAACCGCCGCCCGCGACCGAAGCTGAAAACCTGCAGGAACAAGGCAGCAAACTGACGGTGGTGGAGCTGTTTCGCAACGGCTACGCGCGCCCGACGCTGCTGATCTGGGCGACCTTTTTTGTCAGCCTGATTTTGCTGTATTTCATGATCAGTTGGTTGCCATCGCTGTTGCTCGAAAGCGGCCTGGCGCTGAACGAAGCCAACCTGGTCACGTCGATGTTCCTGTTTGCCGGCACCTTGGGCGCCATCCTCATGGCCTGGTTTGCCGACCGCCTGAAAAGCAAGGTGCGACTGTTGTCCGGCGTGCTGGCGGCGGCTGCGCTGTGCACCATCCTGCTGGGCTTGAACCACGACAATCCACGTTACCTAGTGGCCTGCGTGTTCGCCGCCGGGTTCTGCATCATCGGCGGGCAACTGACCCTCAATGCCTTTGCGAGCAATTTCTACCCGGCGCAGGTGCGCGCCACCGGCACAGGCTGGGCGTTGGGGGTAGGGCGTTTTGGATCAATCCTGGGGCCGCTGTTCGGCAGTATGTTGCTGGCGATGCATATACCGGTGGAGCAGATTTTCTTCTTCTGTGCGATTCCGGCCGTGATTGCGGCGCTGTTGATTATTCAGGTGCGGGCGCCGGGCTCCACTACGCTAAAAACGCCAGTGCCTGGCGATATTCTCAATCGCACCTAGGGGGCGTTCTCAATTAGTTTCCCCGTCGCGCCGGGTCTGCTGTTGTGCAGGGCAAGGCGCGAGAAGCGTGGTTTGGTCATTCCAAATAAGCTTCGAGCAACGCAGCCCTGCACAACAGCAGGCCCGGCCCTTCGGGTTGTGCCTTAAAGCGGGCCAGCCTGCGTTGCAGGCCTTGGAAAGGGAACAACCATTCCCTGCGGCCTGCGCCTTGCCTGGCCCGCTTTAAGGCGACAACGCGGCGGGGAAACTAATTGAGAACGCCCCCTAGGTCAATGCACCACTGAATTGGGCGGCAGGTGCCCCAACCGCTCGGTCAGGCGCAGGCGCTGGATCGGGTCATCACTGAGCATCAATGCGTGTTCCAGGTCAAAGCGCTCGGCGCTCGGGCAATCCAGTCGCTGGTACAGGCTGGCGCGGGCAAGGTAGTCGGCGGCGCTGGCATTGCCCAGTTCCAGTACGCGCTCGGCGTCCACCAGGGCAGCCAGGGGATCGTCGTTGGCGAGGTGCAGTTGGCGCAGGTTACGTGACAGCCGCTGCAGGATCGCCCTAGGCTCGGCGGTGTGCAGGTGGTCGGCGTGCAAGTTGAGTTTTGGCCCGTATTGGCGGTGCAGCAGTTCGCGACAGTCGTTGGGGTACAGGCGTCGACCGCCGCACGGGTCCAGCAGGTGGTCGGCACCGGGTACGCGTAGCAGGAAGTGGCCGGGGAAATTTACCCCGACCATGGGGATATCCAGGCGCCGTGCCATTTCCAGTGCGATCAGGCCCATGGCCAAGGGTTGCCCGCGTTTTCGCAGCAGCACTTTGTCCAGCAGCGCGGCGGCGGGGCGCAACGGGGTGTGATCATCCTGGGCAAACCCCAGGTCATTCAGGCGCCGCAGCAGCGGCTGGCCGAGTTCATCGGCCGGCAACAGGGGCATGCCCAGGCTGACCTGCTGTTGCAGTACGCGCAGCTCTTGCAGGATCAGCAACGGCTGTACGCTGGCATCGTGTTCGGCAGCCATCCACAGCGCGGCTTCAAACAGCGCAGGGGGTGAACGGTCCAGGCAGGCGAAAAAGGCTGTGCGGGGATTCATCGCGTTCTCCGGCGGATGCCCCGTTTTAGCCTTGCCAGGAAATTTCGTCCAGTATCTTGAAAAATATCCTGCGTGCTTATGTCCTGGATCTTACGAAACAGCGCGGCTTATTCCAGTGCAATCCAGCAGTTTTCTGCCGCGAGCCTATACTTTGTCCACAACCAAAAGTGATTCGGGAGCTCATTGATGTTTGCGCTCATGCACAGCACCCGCCTTGAATCGCTGCACCTGAGCGTCGACCCGGTGACCGGGCTGAAAGCGATCATCGCCATCCACAACAGTCGCCTGGGGCCTGCCTTGGGCGGCTGTCGCTACCTGGCTTACCCCAACGATGACAGTGCCGTGGCCGATGCCGCGCGCCTGGCCCAAGGCATGAGCTACAAGGCTGCATTGGCCGGGCTGGCGGTGGGCGGCGGCACGGCGGTCATCATCCGCCCTGTGCACGTGGAGAGCCGCGCCGCGCTATTCGAGGCGTTTGGCCGCTGTATCGAAAAACTCGACGGCCGTTTCATTACCTCGATCGACAGCGGCACCTCGGTCGCCGACATGGATTGCATCGCCCAGAACACCCGCTTTGTCACCAGCACCACCGCCGCTGGCGACCCTGCGCCCCATGCCGCCATGGGCGTGTTTGCCGGCATCCGTACCACCGCCATGGCGCGCCTGGGCAGCGACAACCTTGAGGGCCTGCGCGTAGCGGTGCAGGGCCTGGGCAACGTCGGTTATGCCCTGGCCGAGCAACTGCACGCCGCGGGTGCAGAACTGCTGGTCAGCGACATCGACCACGGCAAGGTGCAACTGGCCATGGAGCAACTGGGCGCCCACCCGATTGCCAACGATGCTTTGCTCAGCACCCCCTGCGACATCCTCGCGCCCTGCGGCGTCGGCGCCGTATTCAACCGCAACAGCGTCGGCCAACTGCGTTGCGCCGCCGTGGCAGGTGCCGCCAGCGCACAACTGACCAACCTGGACATCGCCGACCAGTTGGAAGGCCGCGGCATCCTCTACGCCCCAGACTACGTGATCAACTCCGGCGGCCTGATCTACGTCGCCCTCAAACACGCCGGCACCGACCTGCCCGGCATCACCGCGCACCTATCGAACATTGGCACGCGCCTGACCGAAATCTTCGCCCACGCCCAAGCCGAAAAGCGCTCCCCCGCACGTGTCGCCGATGAGCTGGCCGAACGCTTGCTGTACAAATAGGCCGGGCATTAAAAAGGCCCTGAATCCATGATTCAGGGCCTGTTCAATTCGGGCTTTACTCTGCCGCCGGGTTCAACAACTCGGACAGCGCGTCCGGTTGGCTCTTGAACGCCTTGGCAAATACATCGCGGTTCTTCGCCATGTAGATCCCGGCTTCTTCCACCTGCTGCTCGCTCAACGACGGCACGGCTTTTTGCAACACCTCTGCCAGCAACTCAGCGAGTTCAAGCATCTTGTCATGACGGTCAGCTTCGGCTTTATCCATGAACAAACGCTCCAGATCTCGGCTGCTGCGGTATACCACTTCGACGGCCATTCACCACCTCACATGCCTTCACGATAGTTGTCTTTTGCGACTACTGTATTTATATACAGCGAAAAGGATAAGCCAAACGTTGGAGTTTGGATAGTAGGTTTTTAATGTAGTTGGGAAATGGGGGCGCTGCGCACCCCAGCGGGAGCAAGCTCCCTCGCCACAAGGATTGATTAAGTGCCTAATGTCAGCCCGCCACCATCTCACTATCCTGTCTATGGCCTTGTTTCTGCATACAGAACAACCGTCACGTCCAACCCGCATTATCCGGTCGAACCGACCTAAGGAAGCATCATCGTGAAAATCAACTGGGCCGAAAGGCTGCGCCAGCAAGTCCACGGGCTGGCCGAGTCCCTGGGCAATCTGTTTGTCGAGTCGTTTCACTACCTGGCGTTGTTTGCCATTGGTGCGGTGACCGCCTGGGCAGCGGTGATGGAGTTTTTGGGGATGCTGGAAAATGGGCACATCAAGATCGATGACATCTTGCTGCTGTTCATCTACCTGGAACTGGGCGCGATGGTCGGGATTTACTTCAAGACCAACCACATGCCGGTACGCTTCCTGATCTATGTGGCAATCACCGCGCTCACGCGTTTGCTGATCTCCAACGTGTCGCACCACAACCCGCCGGATGTAGGCATCATCTACCTGTGCGGCGGAATTCTGTTGTTGGCGTTCGCGATCCTGGTGGTGCGCTATGCGTCGTCGGCGTTCCCTTCGGTGAAGGTCGAGAGCCCGCGCCGCAAGGGCGAAGCGAGCCTTGAGACCGAGAAGGGCGAGCTTTAAAGCCCCACGCTGAAGGGCAGGGTACGGGCGGGCGGTCGCTGCAGGAGTTTGTGGCTGTCGCCGTCCGTCATCAGCTCCAGGATTTCCACGGCGCTATGACCCTGTTCGATGGCGATGCCGAACTGGATGCTTTGCACCAGGCGCTTGAGGCGCTGCGGGTCGTTGCGCTGTTCGGCGCTGATCATGCGCTTGGCCACCACGCCGGTCTCGTCCGAGAGGGTGAGCATGATGCTGCCGTCCAACCGTTGGATGCTCAGATTGACGCGGTATTGGGGGGTGAAGGTGTCGGTGATGATCTGAAAAGGATTGTCCATGGTGCGTTACCGCCTGATAAGAACATGCAGTCATTGACGGCCGGTGTCAGGATTAGTTCGCATTGCCTGACCATCGGCCAAATTCCGTTTTCCTCAATAGCTCTACAGCAAGGGCCGTGCCGTACAGGCGCTGGAAGCTCAATGTGGGAGGGGGCTTGCCCCCGATAGCAGTCTTTGAGCCGAGTATTTATTGGCTGATACACCGCTATCGGGGGCAAGCCCCCTCCCACATTTGATCTGCGTTGTGCTTGAGGTCAGTGAGCTATTTCAGGGCATCACGGAAAAAACGATCGCAGACAGCGCAATCAGCCCGATGACCACCACAAACACATTCGATACCTGACCTGAATACTGGCGCAAAGATGGCACGCGGCGAATCGCGTACATCGGCATCAGGAACAGCAGGCACGCGATGATCGGCCCGCCCATGGTTTCGATCATGCCGAGGATGCTTGGGTTGAAGGTGGCCACGGCCCAGCAGGTCAGCACCATGAACAGCGCGGTGGAGCGTTCCAGCCATTTCGCCGACATCGAGCGGTTGCGCCCGCGCAGGGATTTGACGATCAAGCCCTGGAAGCCTTCGCTGGCGCCGATGTAGTGGCCCAGGAACGATTTGGTAATCGCCACCAGCGCGATCAGCGGCGCGGCGTAGGCGATCACTGGGGTCTGGAAGTGGTTGGCCAGGTACGACAGGATCGAGATGTTCTGCGCCTTGGCGGCGGCCAGGTCAGCAGGTGACAGCGCCAGTACGCAGCTGAAGCAGAAGAACATCACGGTCAGCACCATCATGGCGTGGGCGGTGGCGAGGATGCCGCTGCTTTTGCGCTCGGCCTGGGCGCCGTAGACGCGCTTCTGGTCCACGGCGAAAGCGGAGATGATCGGTGAGTGGTTGAACGAGAACACCATCACCGGGATCGCCAGCCACAGCGTCTTGAAGAACAGCGGCAGCGGCATGCCTTCGCTGGCGGAGGCGAAGAACGCGCCATTCCAGTTGGGGATCAGGCTGACAGCCAGCAGCAACAGCGCAGCAACGAAAGGGTACACCAGCACACTCATGGCCTTGACGATCACACCCTGGCCACAACGCACGATGGCCATCAGGCCGAGGATCAGCACCAGGGACAAGATCGCACGGGGCGGTGGGGTCATGTGCAGTTGGTGCTCCATGAAACTGCCCAGGGTGTTGGTCAGCGCGACGCTGTACACCAGCAGGATCGGGAAGATCGCAAAGAAGTAGAGCAGGGTGATCAGCTTGCCGGCGCCGACACCAAAGTGTTCCTCGACCACTTCGGTGATGTCGCCGGATTTGCCCGACAACACAAAGCGCGTCAGCCCACGGTGGGCGAAGAAAGTCATCGGAAAAGCCAGCAGCGCCAGCACGATCAGCGGCCAGAACCCGCCGACGCCGGCGTTGATCGGCAGGAACAGGGTACCGGCGCCGATGGCGGTGCCGTAGAGGCCGAGCATCCAGGTGGTGTCGTGTTTGGTCCAGCCGGTGGTAACGGTGTTGTCCAGAGCGGGATTTTCGGCAGCAGGTGTACGTACATCAGTCATCGGTATTGCCTCGTTATTATTTTTGCGCGGGCTCACGTTGGGGCGGGTAGCAGTGCTCCGATCAGCACTCCACCCAGCTGACCGCCAGGCCGCCCCGTGAAGTTTCTTTGTATTTGTCATGCATATCGGCGCCGGTATCACGCATGGTGCGGATTACCCGGTCGAGGGAAATGAAGTGCTTGCCGTCACCGCGCAGGGCCATTTGCGTGGCGTTGATCGCCTTGACCGCGGCAATGGCATTACGCTCGATGCACGGCACCTGCACCAGGCCGCCGACCGGGTCGCAGGTCAGGCCGAGGTTATGTTCCAGGCCGATTTCGGCGGCGTTTTCCAGTTGCTCGGGGGTGGCGCCGAGAATATCGGCCAGGCCGGCGGCGGCCATGGCGCAGGCCGAGCCCACTTCGCCCTGGCAGCCGACTTCGGCGCCGGAGATCGAGGCGTTTTTCTTGCAGAGGATGCCGACGGCGGCGGCGGCCAGGAAGAAATTGACCACATCATCGTCAGACGCGTCGGCGTTGAATTTCATGTAGTAATGCAGCACCGCCGGGATGATGCCGGCCGCGCCATTGGTCGGGGCAGTGACCATGCGCCCGCCGGCGGCGTTTTCTTCGTTGACGGCGAGGGCGAACAGGTTGACCCATTCCATCGCCGACAAGGTTGAAGTGATCACATTGGGTTTGCCGATTTCCAGCAGGCTGCGGTGCAGTTTCGCCGCCCTGCGCGGTACGTCCAGGCCGCCGGGCAGGATGCCTTCATCGCGCAGGCCCTGTTCCACGCATTCGCGCATCACCGACCAGATGTGCAGCAGGCCACTACGGATCTCTTCGTCGCTGCGCCACGCACGTTCGTTGGCCATCATCAGTTCGGAAACCCGCAAGCCATGCTTGTTGCACAACGCCAGCAGTTCCACGGCACTGGAAAAGTCGTAGGGCAATTGCACGTCGCTGGTCGGCGCAATGCCCGAGGCGGCTTCCGCGGCTTCGATGATGAAACCACCGCCTACCGAGTAATAGGTCTGCTCGCTCAGAGGGCCGTTGTCGCCATAGGCGTGCAGGGACATGGCGTTGGGGTGGTAAGGCAGGCTTTCATCCAGCAGCAACAGGTCGGTGTGCCAGTTGAAAGCGATTGCCTGGGAGCCGGCCAATAGCAATTGACCCGACTCGCGCAGTTGCTGGATACGCGCATTGATCGAGGTGGGGTCGACGCGGTCCGGCCATTCGCCCATCAAGCCCATCACACAGGCGCGATCAGTGGCATGGCCTACGCCGGTGGCGGACAGCGAGCCGTACAGGCGCACTTCAACGCGGCGGGTTTGGCTGAGCAAATGCTGATCGGTCAGGGCCTGGGCGAACGTCGCGGCAGCGCGCATCGGGCCGACGGTATGGGAGCTGGAGGGGCCAATGCCCACCTTGAATAGATCGAAAACACTGATAGCCATGCTAAAGCCTTACAAGCAATGGAGTAGAAATCGCTGCCATGTTTTGTAGAGCAGGCGGAATTGGCGCGATACTGAGCCTCTGGATCGGCACTGACCAACGAATTATCCTAAGACACCCTTTAGCAGGACTAAACGCTATGACCCGCCCCCTTCACGGCCAGACCTATGTGTGGCTGCATGTGTTTTCTTGCGCTGCACGGCATCTGTCGTTCACCCGCTGCGCCGAAGAACTGCACATCACACCGGGGGCGGTGAGCCAGCAGATTCGCCAGTTGGAGGAGCGCCTGGGCTTTCGTCTGTTTCATCGGCGCGCCCGTGGCGTTGAACTCAGCGCCGAGGGGCAGCGCCTGGCGGCGGTGGTCGGCGAGGCTTATGGCAGCATTGATGCGGAATTGCAGCGCTTGGATGCCGGGATGATCAGCGGCACCCTGCGCCTGCGCTCGATCCCCTCGTTTCTCGGCAAATGGCTGACCCCGCGCCTGCCACGTTTGCAGCAGCGCTTTCCCGACATCCAACTGCGCATGGTCGCCGAAGACAGCAGCATCGCCCTGCATGAAGGCGACTTCGACCTGGCCATCGACCTCAACGATGGCAGCTACCCCGGCTTGTTATCCACAGCCCTGCTGGACGAGCAGAT
This sequence comes from Pseudomonas sp. W2Aug9, assembly GCF_023127755.1. Classification (NCBI taxonomy): domain Bacteria; kingdom Pseudomonadati; phylum Pseudomonadota; class Gammaproteobacteria; order Pseudomonadales; family Pseudomonadaceae; genus Pseudomonas; species Pseudomonas sp. W2Aug9. Next base: position 260,324 of record NZ_SPKL01000010.1, read on the forward strand.
ATTCCCGGTGTGCGCCCCCAGCCTTCTACGTGGACGGCCGCCGTTGCATGGCCCGGCCGATCTGGCGCATTTTCCGCTGCTGCACGACATCACTGCCTGGCGTGGGAGTTATGAATATGCCGAGTGGGAGTTCTACCTGAATGCCATCGGCCACCACGGTGCCGACGTGCGGCGCGGGCATACCTTCAACCGCAACCACCTGACCATCGAAGCCGCCATTGCCGGCATGGGGGTAGCGATTGCGCGGCGCACGTTGCTCAATGATGAACTGGAGCGCGGCACCTTGATTGTGCCGTTTGGCCTGGCCGTGCCCAACCATAAGCGCTATGTGCTGTTGTATGCGCCAGGTGCATTGAGCCACCCCGGCGTGCGCGCGGTGCACGACTGGCTGGTGGAGGAAGCAGGGATTTTTCGCGGTTTGCACCCGTTGGGAGAGGGGCAATTGTGAGGAAAATAGAACGTAAGAAGTTGTAACTAACTCCCCACCCTACCAGCGTTTTTGCCCGTCGTCAGGGTTAATTTGTAATGTAGGATTTATCTTTGCAAAGGGGTTGAATTGTTTTAGCAGGTGCTCAATTGTGTAATCAGGAGGTCATGGTTTCACCACCCCGGTGTTGCAGTTTGTGATCTCTGGCGAGCTAGCTGAAATAAGGGAAGAACTATGCAAATCCAAGTCAATAGCGATAACCATATTGAAAGCAGCATCCGACTGGAGGAGTGGGTACGTACTACCATTGAGAGCACGCTCGAACGTTACGAAGAAGACCTGACCCGCGTTGAGGTTTACCTGCGGGATGAGAACGGCGACAAGCCCGGTCCCCACGATTTAAGTTGCCGCCTGGAAGCACGGCCAAAGGGCCACCAACCAGTTTCCGTGTGCCATAAAGCCGATACGCTGGAGCAAGCGATCGATGGCGCCGCCACCAAGTTGGACCATGCGTTGGAACACCTGTTCGGCAAACTGCAAGGCAAGCCTCGCGCTGCCGGGAAAAACCAGCCGATCAACAAAGTGAATGAAGACGCGCTGGAAGAGGAATTCCTGGAAAACGAAAACGCTGTCATTAACAGCTAACTGTTTTTTCATTCCCCACTGAAAACGGGCCTGCATATGCAGGCCCGTTTTCGTTCAACACCGTCGCTGGAAGAAATACCGGCTCAGAGCGGCCAATCCGCAAGCGCCCAAGCCCGCAAACAGCATGGCCCAACCAGCACCGCTACGCAGGGCCGTCTGTGCCTCCAGGCGTGTGAGGCCAGGCGCGTTCAGCTTGCCCGCGGCAATATGCTGGCAGAGGGTTGCCCAATCCGCCGCCGTGCTGGCCGGCAATACATTGGCCAGGTGATGGCTGATTCCGAGCAACAGCACCAGCCCCATCAATGCGATGTTGAGCGCCAGGGTGATCAGCCGTGCGCTGAAGTCGATGCCCGAGGCCATGCCTGCGCGGTCAGTCGAGACGGCGCCGGTGGTGGTATTGGTGGTCGGCGAATTGGTCAGCGCCAGCCCAATGCCGGCGATCGCGCAACTGAGCAGCACCAGTGCTGTGCTGGGCTGTTCGGCGTAATTAACCGCGGCCATGCCCAAAAAACCTGCACCCATCGTCCCCAGGCCCAGGGGGATGATGCGTTCGGCGCCAAAGCGCAGGGCCAGGCGTTCGGCCAATGGCGGCACCAACAAAGTGGGCAAGGTGTACGCAAGCAGCGCGGCGCCGGTGGTCAGCGTGTCGTAACCCAGGCCCGCCTGGAAATACAGTGGCAAGTAGATCATGAACGGCCAGAAGCTGAAGTTCATGCCGATTGAGCCCATCAAGGCGCCGTTGAAACGTTGGATGCGGAACACCGAGAAGTCGAACATCGGATGGGCGCTGCGCCGTTCGATCAAGATAAACAGCAGCAGTCCGAAGACCGACAGGCCGGCCCAGCCGAGCATCGCCGGGGTGCCGAAGCCGTTCTCGCTGCCCTGGGTGATGAAGTAGACCAGCGCAAACACCGCCAGCGTCATGGTCAACATGCCGGCAATGTCGAGGCGATGGCTGGCCGGGTCACGGGATTCCTGCACGCTGATGTGCAGCAGCGCCAAGGTAAACAGGGTCAGTGGTACATGCACCAGGAACACCCAGCGCCAGTCCGCGACGGCCAGTATCACTGCCCCGATCATCGGCCCGAAACCCAGGCCCACGCCAGCAATTACGCCCCATATCGCGAACGCTCGCGCCCGCGCCGCCGGTTCGCGGAACTGGTGGGACAAGATGGCAAACTGGCAAATCATCATCGCGCCGGCGCCAATGCCCTGGATGAACCGCGCCACGATCAGTGTCGGCGCATCGTTGGCCAGGCCACACGCCAGCGAGGCCAGGGCGAACACCCACAGACACAGCACCAGCACGCGCCGCCTACCGAAACGATCCGCCAGCGTGCCTGCCGCCATCAGCACGCTGGTGCAGGCCAGGGTGTAGGCATTCATGATCCATTGGGCGTCTTGAAAGCCGGTGCCCAATTCCTGTTCCAGCGTCGGCAGGATCATCGGCACGCTGGAGATTTCCAGGCCGAACATGAGGGCCACCAGGCAAACGGCGGTGAGGGCCAGGGCATTTCTGGCGGTGCTCGGCGGGTTGAGGGCCGATGCAGCTGCGGCGGACGGCATGACGAGTTCCTTTCAAATAGGGGAGGGCTCTATTCTCTCGGGAACCGGATTCGTTATTCGTGATAAGTTTTCCATTGATATGGGAATCAAAGGCGACAATTGACGCATGGCTACCCCGCGTTTTGATGGCGTTGAGCTGTTTTTGCAAATCGTCGAGAGCGGCAACCTGACCGACGCCGCCGAGCGCCTGAACCTTACACGCTCGGCCGTCGGTAAAGGCTTGGCGCGTCTGGAGGCGCGGCTGGGCACGTGCCTGTTGCAGCGCTCCACGCGCCGCCAGCGGTTGACCGAGGACGGGCAGGCGTACTACGAACATTGCCTGCGCGCATTGGCCGAACTGGAAGCGGCCGAATCGGTGCTCGAAAGTGGTCGGCAACAACCACGGGGACGGCTGAGGGTCAGTGTGCCGCTGGCGTTCGGGCACCACTATGCGGCACCGGCCTTGTGGGGCTTGATGGAGAGTTACCCTGAACTTGAAATCGAGATTTGCTTCTCCGACCGCATGATCGATTTGGCGCAAGAAGGCTTCGACATGGCCGTACGCATCGGCCCGTTGCCGGACACCGACCGCCTGAGTGCCCGTCGCCTGGGCCAGCAGGCCATGGGGCTGGCAGCCTCGCCGGCGTATCTGCAGCGCAAGGGCGCCATTGAACGTATCGAAGACCTGGCCGCTCATCGCGGCATTGCGTATCGCAGCAACACCACGCATCGCTCGCGTCTGGCTTCGCCCCTGATAGTGGACGACCTCCAGGCGCTAGCCGATGCCGCCATCGCGGGCGTGGGCCTGGCCTGGTTGCCGAGTTGGTTGATAGCTCACTATGCGCTGCGGGGGCAATTGGAAGCGGTGCTGCCCAGCTATCGCGAACAGCCTGCGCCGATCCATGTGGTCTGGCCGACGGCGGTGCATATGCCGGCCAAGACACGGTGTGCCATCGATGCGTTGGTGGCGGCCACGCCCAGTTGCCTGGCGGGCAGCTGAAGTTGGTTAGGTCCAATGTGGGAGGGGGCTTGCTCCCGATGGCGGTGTATCAGTGGCAAATGTACCGACTGACACACCGCCATCGGGAGCAAGCCCCCTCCCACAGTAGGTTCTGTGTTGTTCTGCAGATTTGGGTCAGAACGCGATAGAGGTTTGCACATACACCGTACGCGGCTCACCCACATACTTGCCCTTGTTGTTGTCGTCAAACGAGCGGGTGTAGTACTGCTTGTTGAAGATGTTCTTCACCCCCACCGCCACATTCAAATCCGACAATTGCGGGCCGAAGTCATAGGCCGCGCGGCTGCTGAACAGCATGTAGCCGGGGATCCGCCCATTGGCACCGTCGGCGCTCTCGGCCTGGGTGTTGGCGTTGTCGGCAAACTGGCTGCTCTGGTAGCTGCTGTCCAGGTTGAGCTTCCACGGGCCTTCGGTGTAACCCACGCCGAGGGTGCCTTTGTGCTTGGACGAGAAGGGCACGCGGTTGCCTTTGTTCGGGCCGTCTTCGCGAATGGTCGCGTCGACATAGGCATAAGTGGCATACACATCGAAACCCGCCAGCGCCGGGCTCAGGCCGTCGAGCGCATAGTTGATGCTCGACTCGATGCCCTGGTGACGGGTTTCACCGCGGGCGATCACCGTGTCGTTGGTCTGGTTGCTGTCGTACTGGTTGTCGAAGTTGATCAGGAACGCGCCGATTTCTGCGCGCAGGCTGCCATTGTCGTAGCGCGTGCCGAGTTCCCAGGTGCGGGCTTTTTCCGGTTTTACTTCGCCGCTGTTCACGCGGTTGGGCATCTGGCTGTACTGCACGCTGCCGAACGAGCCTTCGGTGTTGGCGTAGAGGTTCCAGTCGTCGGTGAGGTGATAGAGCACGTTCAGTGCCGGCAGTGCGGTGTTGTAGTCGCCTTTGTATTTGACGTTGCTGAGGTTGTTGGTCTGCTGGGACTCGATCATCTCGTAGCGCACGCCCGGTGTGATGGTCCACTTGCCGATATCAATGCGGTCGTCGATAAAGAACGCGTTGGCTTCAGTGCCGCCACGGGTGTCGCGGTCGTTGCGACTGTTGGTGGTGGGGATTTGCTGGTTCGCGGCAATCGGCGTGCGGTAGCGCAACTCGTGACCCGCTTCATTGATATAGCGATAGCCGACACCCACTTCATGGCTGGTCGGGCCAAGGTCGAAGCCCTGGGCGAAGCGGGTTTCCAGGCCGCGTACCCAGTATTCGCGTGGCGACAGCGACAGGAAGCTGCCCTGGTCCAGGTAACCGCTGCGCAGGGTCTTGGTGAAGAAACTGTTGACCGTGAATTCGCGGCGGTCCTGCTCGTAGCGATAGCCGACGTTGAACATCGTACGGCGGCCCCAGAATTTGTCGTAGGGGCGGGTGGACTGATACGGGTCGGCCTTGTAGTCCTTGACGTTCAAGCCTCCGGGCATGTCGGCCTGGCCTTCGTAGTACTGCGCCATGGCGTTGAAGCTGTTGGCGTCGTCCAGTTGGTATTTGCCCTTGAGGATCAGGTCGTCGATGCGCGTGTTGCTGTTTTCGCGCCAGTCGCCACCCCGGGTGCCGGAGTACAGGATCGCGCCGCCCAAGCCGTTGTCAGCAGTGCCGCCGGCCAGCAGGTTGCCAGTGGTCTTGAAGCCGTCGTGGCTGGAAGACGGGCTGGTCTCGGTCTGCAAGCCGCCCTTGACCGTGGGCGCCTGCGGGATGGCGCGGGTCACGAAGTTGACGATGCCGCCGACGTTCTGCGGGCCGTAGCGCACCGCACCGCCGCCACGGACCACATCTACCGCGTCCATGTTGCCCATGCTGATCGGCGCAAAGGACAACTGCGGCTGGCCATAGGGCGCGAAGGGCACCGGGATGCCATCCATCAGCACCGTGGAGCGCGATGCCAGGCGCGGGTTGAGCCCGCGAATGCCGAAGTTCAGCGCCATGTCATGGCTGCCGGTGCCGTTGTTTTCCGGGGCGTTGACGCCGGGAATGCGGTTTAGCACGTCGCGGGCTTGGGTTGCACCTTGGCGTTCGAACTCCTCGCGGCGGATCACATCACGGGCGCCGGGGTGTTCGAACACGTTGGTTTGCGCCGCGTCACCGAGCCAGTCGCCGACCACGTTGGAGGTTTGCAGTTCGAGGGTGGCGGGGGCGCCAGCCGGTTGCAGGCTGAAGGCGTTGTCGCCCTCGGCCCGGGCTTGCAGGCCGGTGCCCTCCAGCAGTTTGCTCAGGCCCTCGGCCGCGCTGTAATTGCCCGACAGGCCAGGGCTTTGCATACCGGCCGTCACGTGGGAACCGAATGACACCAGCACACCGGCTTGGCGGCCAAATTGATTCAGGGCCGCTTCCAGGGTGGTCGGCGCGATGTGGTACGCCTTGGCGTCGGCGGCCATCACCGCAGGCAGCACGGTCAGGCTGAGGCTGGCGCCCAGTAGGAGTTGGCGCAAGGTGCGGGCAAGAAGCGTCGGTTGCTGGGGCATGAAGGTGGTCCTGAGAAGGAAGGATCAAGGTGGCTTTCCTTCTCTGTCACGCCAGGTGCGGAAAACAGCTCACACAAATGCAAAATAAATTCAGGCTCGGGCCTGCACGGTCACCCAATAGCGGGTAAAGCGCCGAACTTTCACCGGCAGGCTGATTTCCAGCAGGTCCAGGATGCGTTCGCTGTTATCCAGCGGGTAGCTGCCGGACAGCAAAAGGTTTGCCACCTGCGGGTCACAATTGAGCTGGCCGCGACGATAACGCCCCAGTTCATTCAAGAAGTCTTCAAGGCGCATGTGTGCAGCCACCAACATACCGTCGGCCCAGGCGCCGCTGTTGGCGTCGGTGGCGCGTGGGGTGTCCCAGCCCTTGCGGGTGAAATTGACCTGGCGTGCGGCATCGACGCTCAGCGGCAAGCCGCTGTAGTTGTTGGGCATCACCTCGACCTGGCCGGCCAGCACCGCCAATTGGGTGTGGTCGTTGAACTGGCGCACATTCAGGCGCGCCGCCTGGCTGCTGAGCAGGCCCTGGCCGGTCAGCACGCGCAACGGCGTATCACCGGCACGGGAGGTGAGCAGGATTTCCCCTTCGAGCAGGCGTACCAGGCGCTGCCGACCGTCGAAATGTACATCCACCGCGCTGCCGGTGTTGAGCTGCAACTGGCTGCCGTCGGCCAATTGCACCGTACGGCGCTGGCCAACCGGGCTGCGATAGTCGGCGCTCAGCGGCGGCAGAATATGTTGCTGACGCAGGCTCCAGGCCGCTGCCGAGCCAGCGCCCAGGATTAACAGCAACTTCAGCGCCTGGCGTCGGCTGCTGGAGCGCGGTGCATTCAACGCAGCGTGCGCCAGGGGCGAGGGCATCCCGCGCAAGCGCTGATTGACCTGCTGAATCTGCTCCCACGCACGCTGGTGCTCGCTGTGGGCGTTCAGCCATTGTTGCCAGGCCGCTTGCTGGCGAGGGTTGAGCGCGCCTTGCTGCATTTCCAGCAGCCAGTGCACGGCTTGTTCGGCGACTTGGCTGGACACGTTCATAGGGCGAAGTAGCAGCGCATGGCGGCTTTGGTCAGGTGGCGTTTGACCGTGGCGATGGAAATGCCCAGTTCTGCGCTGATTTGCGCGTAGGTCAGGCCGTCGAGCTGGGCCAGCAGGAACGCACGTTTAACCAGCCTGGGCAGGCCGTCGAGCAGTTGGTCCAGCTCCAGCAGGGTTTGCAGAATGATTGCGCGGTCTTCTTCCGATGGCGCCACCTGCTCGGGCATTTGCGCCAAGGCATCAAGGTAGGCGCGCTCCAGGTCCTGGCGGCGATAGAAGTTGCACAGCACGCGCTTGGCCACGGTAGTGAGGAAGGCGCGGGGCTCGATCAGTGTCGGGGTATCCCGTGCGCTGAGCACGCGAATAAAGGTGTCCTGGGCCAGGTCGGCGGCGTTTTCCGGGCAGCCGAGCTTGCGTCGCAACCAGCCGGTGAGCCAGTGGTGATGGTCGTTATACAAAACTTCGACGGTGTTGGACGGCTGCAACGCGATCACTCCACAAGCATTGACACGCTTTAGAGAACAAGAATTGTTCGCATTGTAGGGCGGGTAACGAGCTTCGGCAATCGGCCAGGGCAGGCGAATCATCCGTTCTCTTTTGCTTATGAGAATATTTATCATTAATATTGCGCGTTGATGAACTTGGCGCCTGCCGCATGAAAAGCAAAACCGCATTGCCCATTTCCTATCGCCTCGCCGTCACCTCGCGCGTGCTGGCGGCTGTGATCGGTGGTTACTTGATGGCCTCCCTGGCCGCCATCTGCCTGGCGCTCTGGTTGCCCACTTCCCGCGCCGATGCGGTGGTCACCGGCATGATGAGTTCGTTTGTGTTCTACCTGCTGGCGGTGCTCTGGTGTTTTGCTTGCCGCACGGCCTGGCGCGCCTGGGCCGGGGTGATGGTGCCAAGTGCGCTGTTCGCCACGTTGGCCGGCGTTGGTTTCTGGGTGGCGCGCACATGAAAGAGGGCTTTCGCCAGGCCATGGCCTGGCTGCATACCTGGGCCGGATTGATCTTCGGCTGGCTGCTGTTTGCGATTTTCCTGACCGGCACCCTGGCCTATTTCAAAGACGAAATTACCCACTGGATGCAGCCCGAAGTGCAGGCCCATCCCCTGGACGACGGGCGTAGCCTTGCCGTAGCCCAGAATTACCTGCAACAACAGGCGCCCACGGCCGCACGCTGGTTCATTACCTTGCCTACCCATCGTGATCCCGGCCTGTCCGTGATGTGGCAAGACAAGGTCGAGCCCGGCAAGCGCGGCACCTTCATCCAGAAAACCCTCGACCCGGTCAGCGGCCAACCCGTCCAGGCCCGCGACAGCAAGGGCGGCGAGTTCTTCTATCGGTTCCACTTCCAGCTGCAAATGCCTTACCCGTGGGGCCGCTGGCTGTCGACCATCGCCGCCATGGTGATGTTGGTCGCGCTGATCACCGGCATCATCACCCACAAGAAAATCTTCAAGGACTTCTTCACTTTCCGCCCGCGCAAAGGTCAGCGCTCCTGGCTCGACGGGCACAACGCGGTGGGCGTGCTGGTGCTGCCGTTTCACCTGATGATCACCTACAGCAGCCTGGTGATTTTCATGAACATGGTCATGCCCGCGCCTATCATGGCGTCCTATGGCGACGACAGCCGGGCGTTCTTCGATGAGTTGTTCCCCGCTACCAACAATGCGCCGGCCCTCGGCCAGCCCGGTCAGTTGCTGCCGTTACTGCCGATGTACCAGCAGGCGCGCGAGCAGTGGGCGGGCGGCCATGTGGGGCGGCTGGCGGTCAATAACCCTGGCGATGTCAACGCCTCGGTGAATGTGTTTCGCGCCGGCTCCGACAGCGTGGTGCACGCCTTTGGCAATACCCTGTCGTTCAACGGCACCACTGGCGAGCTGTTGCGGGCCAGTGGCGAGCCGTCTTTGCCTGCGGTGATTGGTGGCAGTTTCTATGGTTTGCACATGGGCCATTTTGCCGGTCCCGTGCTGCGTTGGTTGTACTTTATCTGCGGCCTGGCGGGCACTGCGATGATTGGCACGGGGCTGGTGATCTGGCTCGGCAAGCGCCAGCTCAAGCATGCCAAAGCTTCGGTGATGCCGTTTGAACTGCGGTTGGTGGAAGTGTTGAACATTGCCAGCATGTCCGGGCTGATGATCGCCATCGCTGCGTTTTTCTGGGCCAACCGACTGTTGCCGGTGAGTTTCGCCGAGCGTTCCGACTGGGAAGTACAAGCCTTCTTTACCGCCTGGGGCCTGAGCCTGTTGCACGCCATGTTGCGTCGCGGTCGCCAGGGTTGGGTCGAGCAACTGAGCTTCGGCGCGTTGCTGTTTGCGGCGGTCCCACTGCTTAACGCCAGCACCACCTCGCAGCATTTGGGCGTTTCTCTGGTCAATGGCGACTGGGCGATGGCCGGCTTCGATCTGACCTGCCTGGCCAGTGGTGCGTTTCTCGCCTGGGCGGCCTGGAAGATGCACCATCGCACCGCGCCGCAACCCAAGGCCGAACGTGCACGTGGCCTGACGCTCAAGCAGGAGGCCAGCTGATGCTGCTCGCGCTGCTGATGTGCTACGCCGGGTTTACTGCGCTGTGCCTGTCCACAGACCGTCACCACGGCGAGCTGCTGCACAGCAAACCCACGCCCACTCGGCGTTTGGGGCTGCGCGTGGGCGGTTGGTTGCTGCTGATTGTCGCGATCTGGCCCGCGGTGCTTGCCGCCGGTTGGAGCCAGGGCCTGGTGCAGTGGTGCGCGGTGTTGATGCTCAGCGCCTTGCTGCTGGTGTTGCTGCTGCCTTATCGCCCAAGGCTGGCCTTGATCCTGGCGGGCCTGAGCCTGCTGGCCAGCCCTGTTACGGCATTCGCCCTGTCCTGAGCCTGCCATGATGATCAGTCCACCGCCGGAACCCCAGGACAGCCCGCACACAGATGCGGCCGGTGGGCGTGCGCATTTCCTGCAGGTATTTTTGTCCCAGCGCTCGCAGATGGAGGCACTGGTCAGCCGCCGCGTCGGTTGCCGCGCCACCGCGGCCGACCTGGTGCAGGATTTGTTCCTGCGTTTCTGGCGCCGCCCCCTGGTGCAGGTCGAAGAGCTCAGTACCTACTTGCTGCGCTGCGCGGGCAATATCGCCATTGACCATTTGCGCACTGAAGGCGCCCGAGTGCGCAGCAATGAAGGCTGGTTGCCGGAGCAACAAGATAACCAGCGGTGCGAACCCCAGGCGGCGCTGGAGGCCGGCAATGATCTGCGCCATGTCGAAGCCGCCTTGCGCAGCTTGCCCGAGCGCACCCGGCAGATTTTCCTGCTCAACCGCATCCACGGTCGCAAATACGCGGAGATCGCCAAGGCCATGGGGCTGTCCCAAAGCGCCGTGGAAAAACATATGATGCGCGCCCTCGAAGCCTGCAAGGCCAGCCTTCGCGAACCGCCGCCTCCACGCACGCCAGGGAAAGCACCGTGAACGTTACGCCCACACCCGCCCAGGAACAGGCCGCGCTGGCCTGGCTGAGCCTGTTGCATGACCAGCCCAGCAGCGGCGACCAGGCTACTTTCAGCCGCTGGCTGCGCGCTGATCCCGCGCATGTCGAGGCCTACGCCCAGGCCCAGGTGCTGTGGGAGTTGAGCGAAGTGCCGGCACGCCAGCTGGCTGATGAGGATGCGCTGGCCTTACAGGGCTACCTCAATAAGATCAACACCTCCAAGCGTTCACGTGGGGTGCGTTGGTCCGGCGCCCTGGCGATGGCCGCAAGCCTGCTGTTGATGGTGGCGATGGGCGCAGGTTGGCAGCCGTCGCGCTGGGTCGATGAGTTAGGTGCCGATTACGTGACGGCGGCGGGGGAGGTGAAGACCTTTACCCTGGCAGATCAATCCCAGGTCACCCTCGATGCCGACAGCGCGATTGCCGTGGATTTCAGCCATGGCGAGCGGCATATCCAACTGCGTCGCGGTGCGGGATTTTTCAGTGTGACCCACACGGGCCAGCCTTTCGTGGTGGAGGCGGGCGGTGGTGAAGCGCGGGTGCTGGGCACCCAGTTTGAAGTGCGCCTGCAACCTGCCGGGGCAGAGGTCACCGTGTTATCCGGACGGGTTGGCGTGACGCCATCCAAACAGGGCCTGCAACAGGTACTGGCTGCAGGTCAGCAAGTGGCCTATGCCGACGGCGTAGCCGACACCCTGCACGCTGTCGACAGCCAGTCACGCCTGGCCTGGCGTGACGGCTGGCTCAATTACTACAAGGCGCCGCTGGCGGATGTGGTCAAGGACCTGAGCCGTTATTACCCGGGCCGCATCGTGTTGCTTAACGATGAGATGGGCGCCAGGCGCGTCAGCGGCAGCTTTCCAAGCAAGGATCCGCAGGCGGTGTTGAATGCGCTGCAAGCGGTGCTCGGCTTTGAACAACACTCGCTGCTGGGGCGCATGATCGTGTTGCGCTAGGCGCGCTTCACCAAACCTTCATCGCAATCGCCAAAACCTGTCACCAAACGGTTACACGTGCCGTGGATCATCCCTGGGTTCCTGAACAAGTGGTCAGGAAGAGCACCTCTGCCCCATACAACACAACAATGTCAGTAAGGGATCTACACGTGAACTACAACACTCTTTATGCCCTGCTTATGGCATCGGGCCTGGGCGGCTTTGCGCCGCTGGTTCTGGCCGATGACACACAGGATGTGGGGTCGGTGAACGTTACCGGCAAGCAGACCCTGGGCAACGGCCATATGATCCGCGAAGAAAGTGCCAAGGCGCGTTCCACGGTCACCAAAGAAGCCATGGATGAAATGTCGGGCACCGCCAACGCCATCGACAAGCTCAAGTACACCCCGGGCATCAACGTTTCCAGTGATGACGCCAGCGGCACCAGCGGCACCACCTTCACCATGCGCGGCATGAGTTCGGACCAGGTCGGGGTTTCGGTTGACGGCGTGCCGATCAACGACTCGGGCAACTACAGCGTGTATTCCAACCAGCTGGGTGACCCGGAAAACCTCGCCGAAGTGTTCGCCACCCAAGGCTCTTCCGAGGCAGACGGCCCGCACATTGGCTCCAGCGGCGGCAACATCGGCATGATCACTGTCCGGCCGACCAAGGATGCCGGGGTATTCGCCAAGCAGATCGTAGGTGCCAACGCCCTGCGCAAGACGTTTGTGCGGGCTAATACCGGCGATTTTGGCGGCCTGAAAACCTGGGTCTCGGCGTCGCATCTGGAAGGCGACAAGTGGCGCGGCAAGGGCACTCTGCGCAGCGACAAGATCGAGTGGAGCAGCTTGTTCGAAGATGACAACGGCAATTCCACACTGGCCACGGTCAAGTACAACAAACAGGAAAACTACAACTACAACAGCCTGAGCAAATCACAGTTTGACACGCAGGGGCGGCGCAAGGACTACGCCGAAAGCCCGGTGTACAAGGCAGGTCTGTTGTCTGCGTCCTACAAGCTCAACCGCAACCCCTTCGAAAGCGTAAACGCCACGCTGACCCAGCGCTGGCAATTGCAAGACAACCTGTCGCTGACAGTCACGCCGTACTACTACTGGTCCAACGGCGGCAGCTTCAGCGGCCAGACCGCCTCCAACCTGGGGCCAAAGTCTGACAAGGCCGGCAACTACGACCTGAGTAACCTGCAATCGGCCAACTATTATCGCCCTTCATGGACCGAGACCTGGCGCCCGGGCGTCACGGCCAAAATGAAGTGGGACATCAACGAAGCGCACAGTCTGGACTACGGTTACTGGTATGAACGCGCACGCCAGCGCCAGACCCAGCCATTTATCGGGATCAACGGCGAGGGCGCACCCGATGATGTGTGGGGCGATTACAACAGCGGCGGGCAGGTGGTCGACAAGAATGGCGCCACTGTACAAGGCCGCCACTATTACACCGTTACCCCGGCGCAGAAACTCTGGGTACAGGACAACTGGCAAGCCACGCCGGACCTGAGTTTTGTCGCGGGCCTGGCCTACCAATACGTCGAGCGCGACGGCAACAATCTCGGCAGCCTCTACGACAAAGCGGAAAAACGTAACACCCGTTACCATCAGTTCCTGCCCAACTTCAGCGCCAAGTACCAGGTCGATGAAAGCAACCAGGCGTTCTACAACGTCACTCGCAATATGCGCACGCCGCCCAACTACGTGCTGTACAACAAGGGCGACTCCGTCAGCCTCAAGTCCGAATTGAGCTGGAACCAGGAACTGGGCTGGCGCTACACCGAAGACGACATGGCGCTGAGTGCGACCTTGTTCTATATCAGTTTCAAGGATCGCCAGGTGTCGACCACCGACGCCAGCGGTGACTACATGGTGCTTAACGTCGGCAGCGTCGATAACAAGGGCCTGGAGCTGGAGTGGAGTGGCTTGTTGCCGCACAACTTCAACTACTACGCCTCGTACACCTACACCCAGTCCGAGCAGAAGGACGACCTGCTCAGTAAGAATGTGCTGCTGCCAACCTCGGGCAAGCAACTGGCCAACGTGCCGGAAAACATGTTCAACCTGGTGTTCGGGTACGACGACTCGCGGTTTTACGGCAACGTCGCGGGCAAGTATGTCGGCAGCTTTTATGGTGATTTGACCAACAAGGAGAAGATCGAAGGCCGTACGGTGTTTGACCTCAATGCCGGTATTTACTTGCCGGTGGACAAGAGGGTCATCAAGTCGGCGACCCTGCGCCTGTCGATGCTCAACGTCTTCGACAAGGAATACTTGAGTTCGGCGCGTACCGTGGCGTTCAACTCGGCGCCGGTCAACGGGTTGGGGGCGAGTACGGCGTATTACAACGTGGGCGAGGAGCGTACAGCGATGGTGTCGCTGGAAGCCAACTTCTAAGACCACCACAAAACCAAATGTGGGAGGGGGCTTGCTCCCGATAGCGGTGAATCAGTCATCATTTTCATTGATTGGCACACTGCTATCGGGAGCAAGCCCCCTCCCACATTTGATCCACGGTGTTTCAGGAATCAGGTTACTTCAGCGCCGCCATGATCGCATCCGGGTTGTAGTCGCGAATCAAAGTCCCGTTCACATCCACAAACGGAATCCCACCCCCGCCCAGTGCTTCATACGCCTTGCGCGCCTGGGCATCCTTCTCGATATCGACGGCCTGGTACGGGATACCCTTCTGGTCCAGAAAACGCCGGATCTGCTTGCAGTACCCACACCACTCGGTGGCATAGAGCACCACACGCGCCGAGGCGCGTACCTGCTCCGGCACCACCTGTGACGGGTTGAACACCCGCTCGATCTTGCCCCAGTTCTGGATCGCGACTACCACCAGCAACACCAGCAGGACTTTCTTTAAAACCCCGCCCAGCATCAATTACGGCGCTTGAGCTGATCGGTCAGTTGGGTCGGCAGGCCCTTGATGATCAAGGTGCCGGCGGCTTCGTCGTATTCGATCTTGTCGCCCAGCAAGTGCGCTTCAAAGCTGATGGACAAGCCCTCGGCGCGCCCGGTGAAGCGGCGGAACTGGTTGAGAGTGCGTTTGTCGGCCGGAATCTCCGGCGACAGGCCGTAATCCTTGTTGCGGATATGGTCGTAGAACGCTTTTGGCCGATCTTCATCGATCAGGCCGGAGAGTTCTTCCAGGCCCATGGGTTCGCCGAGCTTGGCCTGGCTGCTGGCGTAGTCCACCAGGGTCTTGGTCTTTTCGCGGGCGGATTCGTCAGGCAGGTCTTCGCTTTCAACGAAGTCACTGAACGCCTTGAGCAGGGTGCGGGTTTCGCCCGGGCCGTCGACGCCTTCCTGGCAACCGATAAAGTCGCGGAAGTACTCCGAGACTTTCTTGCCGTTCTTGCCCTTGATAAAGGAGATGTATTGCTTGGACTGCTTGTTGTTCTGCCACTCGGAGACGTTGATGCGCGCCGCCAGGTGCAACTGGCCCAGGTCCAGGTGGCGCGAGGGCGTCACGTCCAGCTCGTCGGTGACTGCCACGCCTTCGCTGTGGTGCAGCAGGGCGATGGCCAGGTAGTCGGTCATGCCTTGTTGGTAATGGGCAAACAGCACGTGGCCGCCGGTGGAGAGGTTGGACTCCTCCATCAGCTTCTGCAGGTGTTCCACCGCAGTGCGGCTGAAGGTGGTGAAGTCCTGGCCACCGTCAAAGTATTCCTTCAACCAGCCGCTGAACGGATGCGCGCCGGACTCGGCATGGAAGAAACCCCAGGCCTTGCCTTGTTTGGCGTTGTAGCTCTCGTTGAGGTCGGCAAGCATGTTCTCGATGGCGGCCGACTCGGACAGTTCGGAGTCGCGGGCATGGAGCACTGCGGGGGTGCCGTCGGGTTTTTTGTCGATCAGGTGGACGATGCAATGACGGATCGGCATAGGCTTCTCGGCTGGTTGAAGGGGGAGGGGGCGGCCTCCCCGAAAAGTCGCCCAGTGTACCGCACCCATTGGCCGTGACGTGCCCCGAAGGGCATTTTGGATGCCCTCCGACTGCCCATATGCCTTTTTTTCACGGTTTAGAGCGATAAAGCTGACCAAATGGGTATGTTGAGGCGGATATTTCCCCGTCTCTGTGCTAGTTTTGCCCCGTCTTACGCCAAGTCTCGGCGTTAAGCGTGCATTCAGCATTTGTCAGGTCGAACCAATCCCCGTTTCAAGCATCTATAACCCCGATCTCCGTGGTTATAGCCGGGGATGCCAGGCCATGACGGTCGGGCTCGACGGCTGACACTGCACTCTGCAATCCATATGAATTTGATAGGGAAGGAACACCACAATGGCTTTGACTAAAGACCAACTGATCGCTGATATCGCTGAAGCTATCGACGCGCCAAAAACCACCGCGCGCGCTGCTCTGGACCAACTGGGCCAGATCGTTGCTGATCAGCTGGAAAATGGCGGCGAAATCACTCTGCCAGGCATTGGCAAGCTGAAAGTAACCGAGCGTCCTGCCCGTACTGGCCGTAACCCTTCGACTGGCGCTGCCATCGAAATCGCTGCCAAGAAAGTTATCAAGCTGGTTGTGGCTAAAGGCCTGACCGACGCTGTTAACAAGTAAGACGCAGTAAAAAAAACCGTGCTCCGGAGTGATCCGGGCACGGTTTTTTGTTGCCTGCGGTTTTACTGTGATGAAAGGTTAGTCGCGCACCCAGCGCTGGCGCCAGATCTGCTGCTCATTCTTGGTCTGGAACGTCCAGGCCACAAACCGGCTTTGCTTCTGCCCCTGAGACATCTCTACCACCTGGCTTTCCAGCACGCCGGCTTTTTTCAGCGCGGTTTCGATCGCAGGCAAGTTGGACGCTTTTGACACCAGGGTGCTGAACCACAACACCTTGTGGGCAAAATGCGCGCTCTCGGCGATCAACTGCGTCACAAAGCGTGCTTCGCCGCCTTCACACCACAGTTCAGCCGATTGGCCGCCAAAGTTGAGTACCGGCAACTTGCGTTTCGGATCCGCCTTGCCCAGGGCGCGCCACTTGCGCTCGCTGCCCTTGGTGGCTTCATCCATGGATGCATGGAACGGCGGGTTGCACATGGTCAGGTCAAAGCGTTCGCCCGGCTCCAGCAAACCCAGCAGGATCTGCTTGGGGTTGGGCTGCTGTCGCAGCTGGATAACCTTGCTCAGGTCGTTGGACTGCACGATGGCCTTGGCGGCGCTCACGGCGATAGGGTCGACCTCCGAGCCCAGGAAGTTCCAGCGGTACTCCATGTAGCCAATCAGCGGGTAGACGCAGTTGGCGCCCATGCCGATATCCAGCACCTTGACGATCGAGCCACGCGGGATCTTGCCGTCGTTGACGCTGGCCAGCAGGTCGGCGAGGAAATGCACATAGTCGGCACGCCCCGGTACCGGGGGGCACAGGTAATCGGCCGGGATGTCCCAATGCTGGATGCCATAGAACGACTTGAGCAACGCCCGGTTGAACACCCGCACCGCGTCCGGGCTGGCGAAGTCGATGCTTTCCTTGCCGTAGGGGTTGATGATCACGAATTTCGCCAGTTCTGGCGTGGTCTTGATCAGCGCCGGGAAGTCGTAACGGCCCGTGTGGCGGTTGCGCGGGTGCAGGGTGGCCTCTTTGCGCGGTACCACGGGCTTGGCCGGGGTAGCGGATTTAGGCTTCTTGCGCGAAGGTTTAGGCGTAGTGGGGGCGGTCATGATGATTCTGGTGTTGGCTCAAAGTGGCGGCCATTGTCACACATCCTGAGCTCAACCCGGTCAAATGTGGGAGGGGGCTTGCTCCCGATAGCGGTGTGACAGTCAAAAATATTGAGACTAATACACCGCTATCGGGAGCAAGCCCCCTCCCACAGAGGCAAAAAAAAGAGACCCGAAGGTCTCTTTCTTTACGCGACTCAAGCCTTACAGGCTGGAAATCCGCGCATGTTGCTCGGCCAGTTTGCCCAAAGCCTGTTCAGCTTCGGCCAACTTGGCGCGTTCTTTCTCGATCACCTCCGCCGGCGCCTTGTCGACGAATGCCGCGTTGGACAGCTTACCGCCCACGCGTTGCACTTCGCCTTGCAGGCGTGCGATTTCCTTGTCGAGACGGGCCAGTTCGGCGCCCTTGTCGATCAGGCCTGCCATCGGTACCAGCACTTCCATGTCGCCCACCAATGCAGTGGCGGACAGCGGCGCTTCGGCATCGGCAGCCAATACGGTGATCGACTCCAGCTTGGCCAGCTTCTTGAGCAACGCGTCGTTCTCGCCGAGACGGCGCTGATCTTCGGCACTGGCGTTCTTGACGAACACCGCCAATGGCTTGCCCGGCCCGATGTTCATCTCGGCGCGGATGTTGCGCGTGCCGAGCATCAGGGTCTTGAGCCATTCGATATCGCTTTCGGCGGCCTCATCGATGCGCGCTTCATTGGCCACTGGCCAAGGTTGCAGCATGATGGTCTTGCCTTCGATACCGGCCAGCGGCGCCAGGCGCTGCCAGATTTCTTCGGTGATGAACGGCATGAACGGATGCGCCAGGCGCAGCGCAACTTCCAGTACGCGCACCAGGGTGCGGCGAGTACCGCGCTGGCGTTCGACCGGGGCGTTTTCGTCCCACAGCACCGGCTTGGACAGTTCCAGGTACCAGTCGCAGTATTGGTTCCAGATGAACTCGTACAGCGCCTGTGCAGCCAGGTCGAAACGGAACTGGTCGAGCTGGCGGGTCACTTCGGCTTCGGTGCGCTGCAACTGCGAGATGATCCAGCGATCAGCCAGGCTCAACTCATAGGCTTCGCCGTTCTGGCCGCAGTCTTCGCCTTTATCCAGCACGTAGCGCGCGGCGTTCCAGATCTTGTTGCAGAAGTTGCGATAGCCTTCGACGCGGCCCATGTCGAACTTGATGTCGCGACCGGTAGAGGCCAGCGAGCAGAAGGTGAAGCGCAGGGCGTCGGTGCCGTAGCTGGCGATGCCGTCGGCGAATTCGTCGCGGGTCTGCTTCTCGATCTTTTTCGCCAGTTTTGGCTGCATCAAGCCCGAGGTGCGTTTCTGTACCAGGGTTTCCAGGTCGATGCCGTCGATGATGTCCAGCGGGTCCAGAACGTTGCCCTTGGACTTGGACATCTTCTGGCCCTGGCCGTCGCGTACCAGGCCGTGTACGTACACGGTCTTGAACGGTACCTGCGGGGTGCCGTCTTCGTTTTTCACCAAATGCATGGTGAGCATGATCATCCGGGCAACCCAGAAGAAAATGATATCGAAGCCGGTGACCAGCACGTCGGTGGAGTGGAATTTCTTCAGGAATTCGGTCTGCTGCGGCCAACCCAGGGTGGAGAACGTCCACAGGCCCGAGCTGAACCAGGTGTCCAGTACGTCGTTGTCCTGTTGCAGCACGATGTCGGCGCCGAGGTTGTGCTTGGCACGCACTTCGGCTTCGTCGCGGCCTACATAGACCTTGCCCGACTCGTCATACCAGGCCGGAATACGATGGCCCCACCACAGCTGACGGCTGATGCACCAATCCTGGATGTCGCGCATCCACGAGAAGTACATGTTTTCGTACTGTTTAGGCACGAACTGGATGCGGCCATCTTCCACGGCGGCGATGGCAGGCTCTGCCAGCGGCTTGGTGGACACGTACCATTGGTCGGTCAGCCACGGTTCGATCACGGTGCCGGAGCGATCGCCCTTCGGCACTTTCAGGCCGTGGTCGTCGACGCTGACCAGCAAGCCGGCGGCGTCGAAGGCGGCAACGATCTGCTTGCGCGCTTCAAAACGGTCCAGGCCGGCATATTCGGCCGGAATCTTGCCGTCGATGCTGTCGTTCAACGAGCCGTCCAGGTTGAATACCTGGCAGGCCGGCAATACGGCGGCATTCTTGTCGAAGATGTTCAGCAGCGGCAGGTTGTGACGTTTGCCGACTTCATAGTCGTTGAAATCGTGGGCCGGGGTGATTTTCACGCAGCCGGTGCCGAATTCAGGATCGCAATAGTCGTCCGCAATGATCGGGATGCGGCGGCCAACCAGTGGCAGTTCGACGAACTTGCCGATCAGCGCCTGGTAGCGCTCGTCGTTCGGGTTAACGGCGACGGCGGCATCGCCGAGCATAGTTTCCGGACGAGTGGTGGCGACGATCAGGTAATCGTTGCCCTCAGCGGTCCGGGCGCCGTCAGCCAGTGGGTACTTGAGGTTCCACAGGAAACCTTTCTCATCGTGGTTTTCCACTTCGAGGTCGGAAATGGCCGTGTGCAACTTGGTGTCCCAGTTGACCAGGCGCTTGCCGCGGTAGATCAGGCCGTCTTCGTGCAGGCGCACGAAGGCTTCCTTCACGGCTTCCGACAGGCCGTCGTCCATGGTGAAGCGCTCGCGGCTCCAATCCACGGAGGAGCCCAGGCGACGGATCTGACGGCTGATATTGCCGCCGGACTGATCTTTCCATTCCCAGACTTTCTCCAGGAATTTCTCGCGGCCCAGGTCGTGACGGTTCTGGCCGGTGGCTTCCAGTTGGCGTTCCACCAGCATCTGCGTGGCGATACCAGCGTGGTCGGTGCCCGGCTGCCACAGGGTGTCGCGACCCTGCATACGGCGGAAACGGATCAACGCATCCATGATCGCATTGTTGAAGCCATGGCCCATGTGCAGGCTGCCAGTGACGTTCGGTGGCGGGATCATGATGGTGTACGAGTCGCCCGCACCTTGTGGGGCGAAATAGTTCTCGGACTCCCAGGTGTTGTACCAGGAAGTTTCGATAGCGTGGGGCTGGTAGGTCTTATCCATGCGCGGCGGGACCCTAGTTGGCATTTATTCAGGAAAGCCGGCAAGTATAACGGGGGAGGACGAGGAGGGCGAGTTGAAGACGGACTTAAGGCTGATGCAAAACTAATGTGGGAGGGGGCTTGCTCCCGATTGCTGAGTGTCAGCCACCGAATCATCGGCTGATACAACGCTATCGGGAGCAAGCCCCCTCCCACAGGAAATATCAGTGTCGTTTAGGACTGGTACTGGCTGAGCAACCGCTCCATCCGCGCATCCATCCGACGCTTGATCTCGGCTTCAATATGCGGCGCAAAGTCGTCAATCACATCCTGCATGATCAATTGCGCGGCGGCGCGCAGTTCATTGTCCAGGTGCAGGAGCAGGGCATCGGGGGCTTTTTCTGCGGCGGGAGCGGGTTCTGCAACCACAGGTTCCGGCGCGGCAGGCTTGCCGCTGACCATGTCGAACAGCAGCGGGATCTGTACCTCGCCATCGGCCGTTTCGGTCAGCAGCGGCGGTTGCAGGTTGTCATCACCCAGCAACTGACGGATCGACTCCAGGTCGTCCAGCAGGTGGTCGTCTTTTTTCAGCGGGTTGGGAGTGTCCATCGTGTGCTCTAAAGTCGTTGTAGCCGGTGATCCTGCAGAGAATAGCCCTGTTCGCGATAGAAACGGAAACTCTCCCGCGCGGCCTGACGAATAGCCGGGTCTTCCACCACCACTTCCGCCACGCGGGCAAAAGCCTTGGCAAAGGCCGGTACTTTCAGGTCCAGGTTGACCAGCAGGTCATGGTGATCGCCGCAACTGTCGCCCACACCCAGGACTACCAGGCTTTCAGGTTCGGATTCGGCGGGGCCGTGGGGCACGAAGCTTTCGCCCTTGAAGCGCCACAGGCGGGCATCCAGCTCATCGCGTTGGGCGGCATCGCTGCAATGCAGGTAGATGCGGTGGCCCATGCGCCAGGCTTTTTCGGTGAGCTTGCAGGCAAAGTCCAGGCGCGCGAGGGGATCGGCGCTGGGCAATATATAGAAGTCGACTTGGGTCATTGCGGTTCCTGAGACCGGGGCGGCGGGATGGTCGCCCCGGCATCTTCAGTTTCAGGCCTTGGCGCGATCCAGCAGGTATTGGGTCAACAGTGGCACCGGACGGCCGGTTGCGCCCTTGTCCTTGCCGCCGCTGGTCCAGGCGGTGCCGGCGATGTCCAGGTGGGCCCAGTTGAAGTTCTTGGCAAAGCGCGACAGGAAGCAGGCCGCCGTAATGGTGCCGGCTTTCGGGCCACCGATGTTGGCGATGTCGGCGAACGGACTGTCCAGTTGTTCCTGGTACTCATCGAACAGCGGCAGTTGCCAGGCGCGGTCGTCGGCAGCCTTGCCGGCGCTGAGCAGTTGCTCGATCAGTTCGTCGTTGTTGCCCAGCAGTCCCGAAGTGTGGGAGCCCAAGGCAACGATGCACGCGCCGGTCAGGGTCGCGATGTCGATCACGGCCTGGGGCTTGAAGCGCTCGGCGTAGGTCAGGGCGTCGCACAGCACCAGGCGGCCTTCGGCGTCGGTGTTGAGGATTTCCACGGTCTGGCCGCTCATGGTCGTGACGATATCGCCCGGGCGGGCCGCGCCGCCGCTCGGCATGTTCTCGGCACAGGCCAGGATGCACACCAGGTTGATCGGCAGCTTGAGTTCCAGCACGGCACGCAGGGTACCGAACACGCTGGCCGCGCCGCCCATGTCGTATTTCATCTCATCCATGCCCGCGCCCGGCTTGAGGCTGATGCCGCCGGTGTCGAAGGTGATGCCTTTACCCACCAGGGCGTAGGGCTTCTCGGATTTCTTGCCGCCGTTGTATTGCATCACGATCAGGCGTGGCGGCTGGTCGCTGCCCTGGCCTACGGCATAGAACGAGCCCATGCCCAGGTCCTTGATCTTCTTTTCATCCAGCACTTCAACCTTCAAGCCCTTGAACTCTTTGCCCAATGCTTTGGCCTGTTCGCCCAGGAATGTCGGGTGGCAGATGTTCGGCGGCAGGTTGCCCAGGTCGCGGGTGAACGACATGCCGTTGGCGATGGCCTGGGCGTGGGTCACGGCGCGCTGAACTTCAGCCTGGGCAGCCTTGATGGTCAGCAGGGTGATTTTCTTCAGGGCGCGGGGTTCGGCCTTCTGGCTCTTGAACTGGTCGAAAATATAGCCGCCGTCCAGCAGCGACTCGGCCAGCAGGCGGGTCTTGCCGTAGCTGTCACGGCCCTTGATCACGATTTCGTCGAGGGCCAGTGCCGCATCGCTGCCGCCCAGGCCCTTGAGGGTGGTAAGGATGCCGCTGATGATCTTGCGCAATGGACGGTCGCCCAGTTCGGCGTCCTTGCCCACGCCTACCAGCAATACGCGCTCGGCCTTGAGGTTGGGCAGGCTCTGCAGCAGCAGGCTCTGGCCGACTTTGCCGGCCAGGTCGCCGCGCTTGAGGATCGCGCTGATCGCGCCGCCGCTCAGTTCGTCCAGTTGCTTGGCGGCGACGCCGAGTGTGCGGCCTTCGCCGACAGCGACCACGAGGGTGGCGGTTTTCAACGTTTCGGGGCTAACGCTTTTTACAACCAATTCCATGTTCGGGTCCCTTATCAAGGTCTGTGAGCCTGGAGTTTGTACTCAGGCTTGAAGCTCGGCAGCTTGGTAAACCGCCAGCGGACAAAGGCCGCAGTTTGAACCTCGCCGGCGGAGCCTGACAACCCTTGGCGCACGCTTTGTGCGTGCGCATGAGTAAGCTCCGTGACAGGCGCGGTCAATCACAGGATAATGCGCCATCTTTTTAGCCGATCCGTGATAAACGGGTCGTCTCGGTATGCTTGCTTGTTTGGCCGCCTTAGCCTGACAACCCTGGAGTGTCTGGTTTGATCGTCTTCCGTTATCTGTCCCGCGAAGTCCTGTTGACCCTGAGTGCCGTGAGTGCGGTGTTGCTGGTCATCATCATGAGTGGTCGTTTCGTCAAGTTCCTGGCTCAAGCCGCCGCAGGCGCCCTGGATCCGGGGTCGTTGTTCTTGATCATGGGCTACCGGATGCCCGGGATGCTGCAGCTGATCCTGCCCCTTGGCCTGTTTCTCGGCATATTGTTGGCCTATGGCCGCTTGTACCTTGAGAGTGAAATGACCGTGCTGTCGGCCACCGGCATGAGCCAGCAACGTTTGCTGGCCATGACCATGGTGCCGGCCGCCGGCGTTGCCCTGGTGGTGGCCTGGTTGAGCATGAGCCTGGCGCCCCAGGGCGCCATGCAGTTCCAGCTGCTGTTGAACAAGCAGGATGCGATGACCGAGTTCGATACCCTCGAGCCCGGGCGCTTCCAGGCGCTCAGTGACGGTTCGCGGGTCACCTATACCGAAACCATGACCGATGACCGCTCCAACCTCGGTGGCGTGTTCATTTCCCAGAAAAACCTCGGCCAGAACCAGAAAGACCGTGGCATTACTATTCTGGTGGCCGATAGCGGGCGCCAGGAAATACGCCCCGACGGCAACCGCTACCTGATCCTGGAAAATGGCTACCGCTACGACGGCAGCCCTGGTCTGGCGGACTACCGGGCGATCAAGTACGACACTTATGGCGTCATGCTGCCCAAGCCTGAGATCAGCGGCGAGGTCACCGACCGCGACGCACTGCCGACTGCATCGCTGTTCGGCAGCCAGGAACTGCGCTCCATTGCCGAGCTGCAATGGCGTTTGTCCTTGCCGCTGCTGGTGTTTATCGTAACCTTGATGGCCGTGCCGCTGTCGCGCGTCAACCCGCGCCAGGGGCGTTTCCTCAAGCTGCTGCCGGCCATCCTGCTGTACATGGCCTACCTGACCATCCTGATTTCCGCCCGTGGCTCCCTCGAGAAAGGCAAGTTGCCGCCAGCCCTTGGCCTGTGGTGGGTGCACGGGGTTTTCCTGTTGATCGGCCTGGGGCTGCTCTATTGGGAACCTATCCGTTTGAAAATGAAGAGCCGTCGTGGCCTGAAGGAGTTGGCCCGTGGCTAAGCTTGATCGCTACATTGGCAGCAGCGTACTGATCGCCATCCTGGCGGTACTGGGCATCATTCTTGGCCTGGCCTTGCTGTTCGCCTTCATTGATGAAGTGGGCAACGTCACCGACACCTACACGGTCACGGATGTACTGAGCTACGTGGCACTGACTGCGCCGCGCCGCCTCTACGACATGATGCCGATGGCGGCGCTGATCGGTTGCCTGATCGGCCTGGGCACCCTGGCCAGCAACAGCGAGCTGACCATCATGCGCGCCGCCGGCGTTTCCATTGGTCGTATCGTCTGGGCGGTGATGAAGCCGATGCTGCTGCTGATGGCGTGCAGCGTGCTGATCGGTGAATACGTCGCGCCCCCGGCCGAAGCCACCGCCCAGGCCAATCGCGCCCTGGCCCAGGGCTCGGGCGATGCGCAAAGCGCCAAGCACGGCCTGTGGCACCGCCAGGGTGATGAGTTCATCCACATCAACGCCGTGCAGCCAG
The DNA here is from genome assembly GCF_023127755.1 of Pseudomonas sp. W2Aug9. Classification (NCBI taxonomy): domain Bacteria; kingdom Pseudomonadati; phylum Pseudomonadota; class Gammaproteobacteria; order Pseudomonadales; family Pseudomonadaceae; genus Pseudomonas; species Pseudomonas sp. W2Aug9. The sequence continues at coordinate 285,023 of NZ_SPKL01000010.1, forward strand.
GCGGCCTGTTGATCGGTGTCACGCGCTATACCTTCGATAAAGAGCGGCACATGCTGTCCTCCAGCTTCGCCAAGCGCGCGCAATACAATGCCGAGCAATGGCAACTGAGCGACGTCACCACCACCTACTTCCGCAATGTGGGCCAGGGCACCAAGGCCAGCACTGAAGTGGTCAATGCACCGACCGAGCAGTGGGATATCGCCCTGAAGCCGGAACTGCTCAACACCGTGGTGATGGTCCCCGAAGCGCTGCCGATCTCGGGGTTGTGGAGCTACATCCATTACCTCAAGGACCAGGGCCTGAACAACGGCCGCTACTGGCTGGCGTTCTGGGTGAAAGTCCTGCAGCCGGTGGTAACCGCCGCGTTGGTGTTGATGGCGATCTCCTTCATCTTCGGGCCGTTGCGCTCCGTAACCCTGGGCCAGCGGGTATTTACCGGCGTGCTGGTGGGCTTTACCTTCCGCATCGCCCAGGATCTGCTCGGGCCGTCGAGCCTGGTGTTCGGTTTCTCGCCGCTGTTTGCGGTGCTGGTGCCGACGGCCATCTGCGCCGTGGCCGGGTTCTGGCTGCTGCGTCGGGCCGGTTGAAGCTGCGCTTATGCACAAAAAATGCCCCGCTCTCGTGAGTGGGGCATTTTTGTTCTGGTCAGCAAAGATGACGTCTGGCCTGAGCATCAGGTACAATTCCCGGCTATTTTTCAGCGGGCAATCTGCCTGCAGCCTTTTTGAGTGTTGATCCGTGAGTGATTTGAGTCATATCCGCAATTTCTCCATCATCGCCCACATTGACCATGGCAAGTCGACGCTGGCCGATCGATTCATCCAGATGTGCGGCGGCCTTGCCGAGCGTGAAATGGAAGCCCAGGTACTGGACTCCATGGACCTCGAACGCGAACGCGGGATCACCATCAAGGCCCACAGCGTTACTCTGTATTACAAGGCCAAAGACGGCATCACCTACCAGCTGAACTTCATTGACACCCCGGGCCACGTCGACTTCACCTATGAAGTCAGCCGTTCGCTTGCGGCCTGTGAAGGTGCCTTGCTGGTAGTCGACGCCGGCCAGGGCGTCGAGGCGCAGTCGGTTGCCAACTGCTACACCGCGATCGAGCAGGGCCTGGAAGTCATGCCCGTGCTCAACAAGATCGACCTGCCCCAGGCCGAGCCTGAGCGTGTCAAGGAAGAGATCGAGAAGATCATCGGCATCGACGCCACCGACGCCGTCACCTGCAGCGCCAAGACCGGCCTGGGTGTCGACGAAGTACTCGAGCGTCTGGTGCACACCATTCCCGCGCCGACCGGCAACTACGAAGATCCGCTGCAAGCGTTGATCATCGACTCCTGGTTCGACAACTACCTGGGCGTTGTCTCCCTGGTCCGCGTGCGCCATGGCCGTGTGAAGAAGGGCGACAAGATCCTGGTCAAGTCCACCGGCAAGATCCACCTGGTGGACAGCGTCGGTGTATTCAACCCCAAGCACACCGCCACCACTGATCTGAAAGCCGGTGAAGTAGGCTTCATCATCGCCGGTATCAAGGACATCCACGGTGCACCGGTGGGTGACACCCTGACCCTGAGCTCCACGCCCGACGTCGACGTACTGCCCGGCTTCAAGCGTATCCAGCCACAGGTCTACGCCGGCCTGTTCCCGGTCAGCTCCGACGACTTCGAGGATTTTCGCGAAGCGCTGCAAAAGCTGACCCTCAACGACTCGTCGTTGCAGTACACCCCGGAAAGCTCCGACGCCCTGGGCTTCGGCTTCCGCTGCGGGTTTCTGGGCATGCTGCACATGGAAATCATCCAGGAGCGTCTTGAGCGCGAGTACGACCTGGACCTGATCACCACGGCGCCGACCGTTATTTTCGAGCTGTTGCTCAAAACCGGTGAAACGATTTACGTCGACAACCCGTCCAAGCTTCCGGATCTGTCGGCCATCGAAGACATGCGTGAGCCAATCGTGCGGGCCAATATCCTGGTCCCGCAGGAGCACCTGGGCAACGTCATCACCCTGTGTATCGAGAAGCGTGGCGTACAGCGCGACATGCTGTTCCTCGGTACCCAGGTGCAAGTGACCTACGATATGCCGATGAACGAAGTGGTCCTGGACTTCTTCGACCGTCTCAAATCCACCAGTCGCGGCTATGCTTCGCTGGATTACCATTTCGATCGTTACCAATCGGCTAATCTGGTGAAACTGGATGTGCTGATCAACGGCGACAAGGTAGATGCCCTGGCACTGATCGTGCACAAGGACAACGCGCACTACAAAGGTCGCCAACTGACCGAGAAGATGAAAGAACTGATTCCGCGCCAGATGTTCGACGTTGCGATCCAGGCCGCCATTGGCGGGCAGATCATTGCACGGACTTCCGTCAAGGCTCTCAGAAAGAACGTACTGGCCAAATGCTACGGCGGTGACGTAAGCCGTAAGCGCAAGCTGCTTGAGAAGCAAAAGGCCGGTAAAAAACGCATGAAGCAAGTAGGTAACGTGGAAGTTCCACAAGAAGCCTTCCTTGCGGTGCTCAGGTTGGATAGTTAGGTCCTATGTCACTAAATTTCCCGCTGTTGCTGGTTATCGCCGTCGCCGTTTGCGGCCTCCTGGCGTTGCTCGATCTGGTGTTCTTCGCCCCGCGTCGGCGGTCGGCCATTGCTTCCTATCAGGGCAGCGTCAGCCAGCCCGATGCGGTGGTGATCGAGAAGCTGAACAAAGAGCCCTTGCTGGTTGAATACGGCAAGTCGTTCTTCCCGGTGTTGTTCATCGTGCTGGTGCTGCGTTCGTTCCTGGTGGAGCCGTTCCAGATCCCTTCCGGGTCGATGAAGCCGACCCTGGACGTGGGCGACTTTATCCTGGTGAACAAGTTTTCCTACGGGATCCGCTTGCCGGTGATCGACAAGAAAGTCATCGAGGTTGGTGACCCGCAGCGCGGCGATGTGATGGTATTCCGCTACCCGAGCGACCCTAACGTCAACTACATCAAGCGTGTAGTCGGCCTGCCGGGCGACGTGGTGCGCTACACCAGCGACAAGCGCCTGTTCATCAACGGTGAATCGGTGGCCGAGAAGCTGCTGGGCGCCGAGCCGAACACCCTGGGCAGCGCCGAGCTGTACCAGGAAAAACTCGGTGCGGTAGAGCACGAGATCCGCAAGGAAATGAGCCGCTACCGCGCAATGCCTGATGGCCAATGGAAAGTACCCGCCGGGCACTACTTCATGATGGGCGACAACCGCGACAACTCCAATGACAGCCGTTACTGGGATGACCCCAATATTCCCAAGGACCTGCTGGGCATGGTGCCCGACGAGAACATCGTCGGCAAAGCCTTCGCGGTCTGGATGAGTTGGCCGGAACCCAAGCTCAGCCACCTGCCGAACTTCTCGCGGGTCGGGCTGATCAAGTAATACAGGCGGCGCTGTGAACACAGCGCCGAATGCTTTTCTGGGGTTTGGACAATTAACCGTCCGGCCCCATGCAGCACCAATCAGGATGTGAATTTGAACACTGCGTCAATCGTCGATGGCCGCCGGTGCCACCAACTAGATATGGATAAACCGTGACCGTTTCTCTAAGTCGTCTCGAGCGCCAGCTCGGCTACACCTTCAAGGACCCCGAATTGATGGTCCTTGCCCTCACACACCGCAGCTTTGCAGGGCGCAATAACGAGCGCCTGGAATTCCTCGGTGATGCCATCCTCAATTTTGCCGCCGGTGAGGCGCTGTTCGAGCGTTTTCCTCAAGCGCGCGAAGGCCAGCTTTCGCGCCTGCGGGCGCGCCTTGTGAAAGGCGAGACCCTGGCCGTGCTGGCCCGAGGTTTCGGCCTGGGCGAGTACCTGCGGTTGGGGTCCGGTGAGTTGAAAAGCGGCGGTTTCCGTCGCGAATCGATTCTGGCCGATGCCCTGGAAGCCTTGATCGGCGCGATCTACCTCGATGCAGGGATGGAGACGGCCAAGGAGCGCGTGGTCGCCTGGCTGGCTTCTGAAATCGAAAGCCTGACACTGGTCGACACCAACAAAGATCCCAAGACCCGCCTGCAGGAATACCTGCAGTCCCGCGGTTGCGAACTGCCACGCTACGAAGTGGTGGATATCCAGGGTGAGCCCCATTGCCGCGTGTTCTTCGTGGAGTGTGAAATCACCTTATTGAACGAAAAAAGCCGAGGTCAGGGTGTGAGCCGTCGCATTGCCGAACAGGTAGCGGCCGCTGCAGCACTGATTGCCCTGGGCGTGGAGAATGGCCATGACTGATTCAACCGCAACACGCTGTGGCTATGTTGCCATCGTCGGCCGCCCGAACGTGGGCAAGTCCACGCTGCTCAACCACATCCTCGGCCAGAAGCTCGCGATCACTTCGCGCAAGCCCCAGACCACTCGCCACAACATGCTGGGCATCAAGACCGAAGGCAACGTGCAAGCGGTGTATGTCGATACCCCGGGCATGCACAAAGGCGGTGAGAAAGCCCTGAACCGCTACATGAACAAGACCGCTTCGGCGGCGTTGAAAGACGTCGACGTGGTGATCTTCGTGGTCGACCGCACCAAGTGGACCGACGAAGACCAGATGGTTCTCGAGCGTGTGCAGTACGTCACCGGCCCCTTGATCGTCGCGTTGAACAAGACCGACCGCATCGAAGACAAAGCCGAGCTGATGCCGCACCTGACCTGGTTGCAGGAACAACTGCCGAACGCCCAGATCATGCCGATCTCGGCCCAGCACGGCCACAACCTCGAAGCCCTGGAGCGCGTGATCGCCGGTTACCTGCCGGAAAACGAGCATTTCTTCCCGGAAGACCAGATCACCGACCGCAGCAGCCGCTTCCTCGCCGCCGAGCTGGTACGCGAGAAAATCATGCGCCAGATGGGTGCCGAGCTGCCGTACCAGATCACCGTCGAGATCGAAGAGTTCAAGCAGCAGGGCAAGACCTTGCATATCCATGCGCTGATCCTCGTCGAGCGTGACGGCCAGAAGAAAATCATCATTGGCGACAAAGGCGAGCGCATCAAGCGCATCGGCACCGAAGCGCGCAAGGACATGGAGCTGCTGTTCGACTCCAAGATCATGCTTAACCTGTGGGTGAAGGTTAAGGGTGGCTGGTCAGATGATGAGCGTGCGTTGCGCTCACTGGGCTATGGCGACCTTTAAGAACACCGCAGGTCTGAAAAAATGTGGGAGGGGGCTTGCTCCCGATAGCGGAGGGTCAGTCACTTATTTGTTTAACTGACCCACCGCCATCGGGAGCAAGCCCCCTCCCACATTAGGTTGTGTGGTTTTAAAAATTGCATTCCAGCAGTGAGTTCCCATGTCTCAATCCCCACCTCCCAGCCAACTCGCCTACGTGCTGCATAGCCGCGCCTATCGCGAGACCAGCGCGCTGGTGGACTTCCTCACGCCTCAAGGCCGCCTGCGTGCGGTGCTGCGCAGCGCACGGGGCAAGGCAGGTACGTTGGCGCGGCCCTTCGTGGCCCTGGATGTGGAGTTTCGCGGCAAAGGCGAGTTGAAAAACGTCGGCCGCCTGGAAAGCGTCGGCACCTCTGCCTGGCTTAACGGCGATGCACTGTTCAGCGGCCTTTACCTCAATGAACTGCTGATCCGGCTGTTACCCGCCGAAGACCCGCACCCGGCAGTCTTCGATCACTACGCCGCGACGCTGCTGGCCCTGGCTGAAGGGCGCCCCCTGGAACCGCTGCTGCGCGCCTTCGAATGGCGCTTGCTCGACGACCTGGGCTATGGCTTTGAATTGCACAACGACCTGCACGGCGATCCCGTCGCCGCCGACGGCATGTACCGCCTGCAAGTGGATGCGGGCCTTGAGCGCGTGTACCTGTTGCAGCCGGGGCTGTTCCAGGGCAGCGAACTGCTGGCCATGAGCGACGCGGACTGGAGCGCGCCGGGCGCCTTGTCCGCCGCCAAGCGCCTGATGCGCCAGGCCCTTGCCGTGCACCTGGGCGGGCGACCGCTGGTCAGTCGCGAGTTGTTTCGAAAGCCCTGACATCCCCGTGTATGCTGTGCACCGATTCTTTCCCTTTTCAGGAGCGCTTCCGTGACCACCAGCAATCGCATTCTTCTTGGCGTCAACATCGACCACGTCGCCACCCTGCGCCAGGCCCGGGGCACCCGTTACCCTGACCCGGTCAAGGCCGCGCTGGACGCCGAAGAAGCGGGCGCCGACGGCATTACCGTGCACCTGCGCGAAGACCGCCGCCACATCCAGGAGCGTGATGTGCTGCTGCTCAAGGACGTGCTGCAAACGCGCATGAACTTCGAAATGGGCGTCACCGAAGAAATGATGGCGTTTGCCGAGCGCATTCGCCCGGCGCATATCTGCCTGGTGCCGGAAACCCGCCAGGAACTGACCACCGAGGGCGGCCTTGATGTCGCAGGTCAAGAAGCGCGGATCAAGGCCGCGGTGGAGCGGCTGTCGAAGATCGGCAGCGAAGTGTCCTTGTTTATCGACGCCGACGAACGCCAGATCCAAGCCTCGCGCCGTGTCGGTGCCCCGGCCATCGAATTGCACACTGGCCGTTACGCCGACGCCACCACCCCGACCGAAGTGGCCGACGAGCTGCAACGCATCATCGACGGCGTGAACTGCGGGCTCAACGAAGGCTTGATCGTCAATGCCGGCCATGGCTTGCACTACCACAACGTCGAAGCTGTGGCGGCGATCAAGGGCATCAACGAGCTGAACATCGGCCATGCACTGGTGGCCCATGCGCTGTTCGTCGGTTTCAAGGGTGCGGTTGCCGAGATGAAAGCCTTGATTCTGGCGGCTGCCAGGACCTGAGCAAACACAATATAAGCCACAATGAAGTTCACAATGTGGGAGGGGGCTTGCTCCCGATAGCAGTGTGTCAGTCAGCATGTTTTTAGCTGACCCACCGCCATCGGGAGCAAGCCCCCTCCCACATGTTGATCTTTATCGACATCCACAATTGCGCCATGCGGCAATGCGAAGCCTTACTGTTTAGGCGACGCAGGTGTATCGTATCTGCCCTTTGCGGGCCTTGGCCTGCGGCAGATACGTGAGGTTGCTGTGTCCCAATCGTTTTCCCGTCGACAGATCCTCGGTGGCCTTGCCGGCCTGGCAGTCGTCGGTGTGGGCGCCGGTGGCGCCTATCGTTACTGGCTGGGCAAGGTCGCCGATGCCAACGCAGGAAGCGACTACCAACTGATTGCCGCGCCCCTGGACGTGGAACTGGTACCGGGGCACAAGACCCAAGCCTGGGCATTCGGCCCTTCGGCGCCTGGCACCGAGTTGCGCGTGCGCCAGGGCGAATGGCTGCGGGTACGTTTCATCAATCACCTGCCGGTCGCCACTACCATCCACTGGCACGGCATCCGCCTGCCGCTGGAAATGGACGGCGTCCCCTACGTTTCGCAATTGCCGGTGCTGCCTGGGGAATATTTCGACTACCAATTTCGCGTGCCCGATGCCGGCAGCTACTGGTATCACCCCCACGTAAGCAGCAGCGAAGAACTTGGCCGTGGCCTGGTCGGCCCATTGATTGTGGAAGAGCGCGAACCCACCGGTTTCAAATACGAACGTACCTTGAGCCTGAAGAACTGGCACATCGACGAAGAAGGTGCGTTTGTCGAGTTCAGTATCCCCCGTGAAGCGGCGCGGGGCGGCACTGCAGGGCGCCTCTCCACCATCAACGGCGTGCCCCAGGCGGTCATCGACCTGCCCGCTGGGCAAATCACTCGCGTGCGCTTGCTCAACCTCGACAACACCCTGACCTATCGCCTCAACATCCCCGGCGTCGAAGCGCAGATCTACGCGTTGGACGGCAACCCCATCGAGCCGCGCCCGCTGGGCAAGGAATACTGGCTGGGCCCAGGGATGCGCATCTGTCTGGCAATCAAGGCCCCGCCGGCGGGTGAAGAATTGTCGATCCGCAACGGCCCGGTGCGCCTGGGCACCTTCCGTTCGGTGGCCAACACCGATGCGCCTACCCAGTGGCCACCGGCATTGCCGGCCAACCCGGTTGCCGAGCCGGACCTGGCCAATGCCGAGAAACTCAACTTCAATTTCGAATGGGTCGGTTCGGTGTCGGTCAATGTCGAAAACGGTAAGCCACCCAGCCTGTGGCAGATCAACGGCCAGGCCTGGGACATCACCGACAAGACCTGTGCCGACCGCCCGATTGCCAGGCTTGAAAAGGGCAAGAGCTACATCTTTGAATTGAAGAACATGACCCAGTACCAGCACCCGATCCACCTGCATGGCATGAGCTTCAAGGTGATTGCGTCGAACCGCCACAAGGTCATCCCGTATTTCACCGACACCTACCTGCTGGGCAAGAACGAACGCGCCCGTGTGGCGCTGGTGGCGGATAACCCGGGAGTGTGGATGTTCCATTGCCACGTGATCGACCATATGGAAACCGGCCTGATGGCCGCTATCGAGGTGGCGTGATGCGCCAGATTCGCCCCGGCGCGATTATCGACCGCAGCCGCGACCAGGACTTTATGCGCGAAGCCCTCGCCCTGGCCGCCCAAGGCGCCGCACTGGGCGAAGTGCCGGTGGGCGCGGTGCTGGTGCAGGATGGTGCAATCATCGGCCGCGGTTTCAATTGCCCGATCAGCGGCAACGACCCCAGCGCCCATGCCGAAATGGTCGCGATCCGCGCCGCTGCGCAAGCCATCAGCAACTATCGCCTGGTGGGCAGCACGCTGTATGTGACCCTGGAACCGTGCAGCATGTGCGCCGGGTTGATCGTGCATTCACGCATCGCAAGGGTGGTGTATGGCGCACTGGAGCCCAAGGCCGGGATTGTGCAAAGCCAGGGGCAGTTTTTTACCCAGGGCTTTCTCAACCATAAGGTACTGTTTGAAGGCGGCGTGCTGGCCGAGGAGTGCGGCACGGTGTTGAGCGAGTTCTTCAAGGCTCGCCGAGCTAAACCACCACTCTAAAGAACACTGAGAACAAAAAATGTGGGAGGGGGCTTGCTCCCGATAGCGGTGTATCAGCCATAAATGTGGTGGCTGACACTCTGCTATCGGGAGCAAGCCCCCTCCCACATTTGGCCCTGTGTTTCTTCAGGGAGATCGGGGTTACTTTTTGGCGATGATCACCGCCCGCATCGGCGCCGGCAGCCCTTCGATGGTCTTGCTGTGATCTTCGGGATCGAGAAAGTCGCTCAAGGACTGATACTTCATCCACTCTGTTCCACGCTGTTCCTCAACCGTGGTCACGCTCACATCCACGCACCGCACCTCACTGAAGCCTGCACGGCGCAGCCACAACATCAACGCCGGCACCGAGGGCAGGAACCACACGTTACGCATCTGTGCATAACGGTCTTCCGGCACCAGCACCTGCTGCTGATCGCCTTCCACCACCAGGGTTTCCAGGACCAGTTCGCCGCCCTTGACCAGGGTGTCCTTGAGCGCCAGCAAGTGCTCGATCGGCGAGCGGCGATGGTAGAACACGCCCATGGAGAACACCGTGTCGAAGCCTTCCAGGTTCGCCGGCAAGTCTTCGAACGGGAACGGCAGGTGCCAGGCTTTGGGCTCAGACAGATAACGTTGCACTGCCTGGAACTGGCAGAAGAACAGCCAGTTGGGGTCCACGCCAATCACACTGTCGGCGCCCGCGCCGAGCATTCGCCACATGTAGTAACCGTTGCCGCAGCCCACATCGAGGATGCGTTTGCCCTTCAAGTTCAAGTGCGGCGCAACCCGCGACCACTTCCAGTCCGAACGCCATTCGGTGTCCACATGCACGCCGAACAGGTGGAACGGGCCTTTGCGCCATGGGCTCAGCCCCATCAGTGCCGAGTGCATCCGGGCGCGGGTTTCGTCGTCGCAATCGGTGTCCAGCACCAGACCGTTCAACAGGTCGACTTCGTTGGGCTGGATCTTCGGCAGTGCGTCCAAAGCACTCTGCCAGCGCTCCAGGTCGCCATGACCTTTTTCCATCTTGCTGTCGAGCTGCGCTTGCAGGCCCTGGGCCCAAACGGCCAAAGGAGTGCCGACCAGATGGCGGGCGAGGGGGGATAAATCAATCATGGCAAGGCAATCAACGAGGCAAAGTTAAGACACTGGAACCACGGCACGACTTTCGAGAACCCGGCCGCCAGCAGGCGTTCGCGGTGTTCTTCGAGGCTGTCGGGTTTCATGACGTTTTCGATGGCGCTGCGCTTCTGGGCGATTTCCAGTTCGCTGTAGCCGTTGGCGCGTTTGAACGCGATATGCAGGTCGGTCAGCAGTGCGTGTTCTTCAATATCGTTAAAGCGCAGCTTTTCCGAGAGGATCAACGCCCCGCCCGGCAGCAGCGATTGGCGGATACGCCCGAGCAACGCCAAACGTTCGTCAGGGGCGATAAATTGCAGGGTGAAGTTCAGCGCTACTACCGAGGCGGGCTGAAATTGCAACGCGAGGATATCGCCCTCGATCACCTCGACCGGCAGCAACTCCTGGAACATCGAGTCCTGGCCGTTGAGGTATTCGCGGCAGCGCTCGACCATCGCCGCCGAGTTGTCCACCGCGATCACCCGGCAGCCATCGGTGCGCACATGGCGACGCAGGGCCTGGGTCACGGCACCCAGGGACGAGCCCAGGTCATACAGCACGCTACCCGGCTGGGCAAATTGCGCGGCCAGCACGCCGAGGTTCTCGACGATGGTCGGGTAGCCCGGCACCGAGCGTTTGATCATGTCCGGGAACACCCGCACCACATCCTCGTTAAAGGCGAAGTCCGGCACCTGGGGCAGGGGCTGGGCGAATAGGCGATCGGGTTCTTTGCTCACGGTTGTTCCGGCGACGAGGGGGAAAGGCCGGCATTTTAGCCAAGTTGGTCGTCGGATGCGCGGGTTGTCTGATGGAAAGCTGAGGCGGTGATGCCCCATTGCCCGAGCCAATAAGTGGCGATCAACAAATAGGGCGCCGCATCGAAGGTCAATACAAACCGGTTGATACCGATCAACGTATCGGAAAACACAAACGACACCGCACCCGCTGCCGCCAGCAGTGCCGAGCGTTGCGGTACCGCGCTGCCCAACCTTGCCAATGCACGCCAGAGCATGGCGCTGATCACCAGCGCGTAAACCACCACCGGTATCAGCAACTCGCCTAAACCGTGGGAGATCAGGATGCCCAGCAGGATCGCCCCGACAGCCAGGGCCAGCACCAGCGGTACTATTGCCAGGCGCCGACAGTCGCTGAAATAGGCTTTGAGGTAAGCCAGATGCGCAAACAGAAATGCGCCCAGGCCAAAGATAAACAGGTCCCCCGGCCAGGCGAGCAATACGTCGCCCACCACGGAAAAAATCAACCCCAGGCTGATCCAGCGTCGATAGTCGGTAGGCGGTGCGTCATGCAGCCAACCCAGCAGCGCCAGAACCGGCAGTGGCTTGACCAGCAGGCACAGCAGCGTCGCGTGAGTCGCCAGGCCGTAGATAAAGGTACCGGCGCCCATCAAGGCAAGGATCAGCCAGGGCATATCAGTTCACCGTAATGGCGCAGTCAAAGGTTTCGACAGGTTCGGCTTCCGGCTCCCAGGGTTGCTGGGAGGTCAGGCGCAAACGGCCTTGCCCTGGGGCGAATGCCTGGAAGCGCCAGGTCGATTGACCACCGCCGCCGATCACACCGGATTCGGCGCTGCTATAGACCTCGGGGCTCAATGCGCGCAGAACACCGCCAGCGGAGTCCTGGATGGCCCAGCGGTAGCCGGTGGTGGGATTGCTGGGCAAGGTGAGGATCAGGTTCTGATTGGTTTTAAGCTGGAGCGGGCAGGCGCTCTGGTTGTCCACGGTAACGTTTTGCTTCGGTGCACTGGCGCACGCGGCCAACAGGGCAAGGCTCAAGGGGAGAAGCAGGCGGGCAGCGGTCATGGAGGCTCCGTTTATACACGACGAAGGGCGAGCATAACCGAAGATGAGGCAGGGTGTGACAAGCAGGGTATGTGTCGCGGCCACTCACGCCATCGGGGGCAAGCCCCCTCCCACATTTGACCGCGTTGTCATTCACGACGCCGGTTCCCTGTGGGAGGGGGCTTGCCCCCGATGAGGCCGGTTCAGGCGCTAGAGCTCTATCAGAACAGCACCTTCGCCACATCCGCAAAGCGCCTGGCGAAGTGCACGGTCATGCCTTCCTTCAGGTACTCCGGCAACTCTTCAAAGCTGCCACGGTTGGGCTCCGGCAGGATCAGTTCGTGGATCTTCTGGCGCCGCGCTGCAATCACCTTTTCACGCACCCCGCCAATCGGCAGCACATGCCCGGTCAAGGTCAGTTCGCCGGTCATGGCCACGCCTTTCTTTGGCGGCTGGTTGCGTGCCAGCGACAGGAGCGCACTGGCCATGGTCACACCCGCACTTGGGCCGTCTTTCGGCGTGGCGCCTTCCGGCACGTGCAAGTGAACGAAGGCTTCGTCGAAGAACTTCGGATCACCGCCAAACGACTTCAGGTTCGAGCTGATGTAGCTGTAGGCGATTTCGGCGGATTCCTTCATCACTTCACCCAACTGCCCGGTGAGCTTGAAGCCGCGATTGAGCGTGTGGATACGCGTTGCTTCAATCGGCAATGTGGCGCCGCCCATGCTGGTCCAGGCCAGGCCGGTGATCACGCCGGTGCCGGACAGCACCTGCTCGTTACGGAATACCGGCATCCCCAGGGAGCTTTCCAAGTCCTTGTTGCCGATCTTGATCACGCTGTCGGGCTCATCCAGCAGCTTGACCACCGCCTTGCGCACCAGTTTGCCCAGTTGCTTCTCCAGCTGACGCACCCCGGCTTCCCGCGCATAACCGTCGATCAACGCACGCAGCGCGCCGTCGCTGATGGTCAGGCTGTTTTTCGCGACGCCGGCTTTTTCCAACTGTTTGGGCCACAGGTGGCGCTTGGCGATGGCGACTTTTTCTTCGGTGATATAGCCCGACAGGCGAATCACTTCCATGCGGTCCAGCAACGGGCCCGGAATCGAGTCCAGGGTGTTGGCAGTGCACACGAACAGCACTTTGGACAGGTCCAGGCGCAGGTCCAGGTAGTGGTCGAGGAATTCGACGTTCTGCTCCGGGTCCAGGGTTTCCAGCAACGCCGATGCCGGATCGCCCTGGAAGCTCTGGCCCATCTTGTCGATCTCGTCGAGCATGATCACCGGGTTCATGACTTCCACGTCTTTCAGTGCCTGCACCAGCTTGCCGGGCAGGGCGCCGATGTAGGTGCGGCGATGGCCCTTGATCTCGGCCTCATCGCGCATACCGCCGACGCTGAAACGGTAGAACGGTCGGCCCAGGGACTCGGCAATGGATTTGCCCACGCTGGTCTTGCCCACGCCCGGCGGGCCTACCAGCAACACGATGGAGCCGGCGACTTCGCCTTTATAGGCGCCCACCGCGAGGAATTCGAGGATGCGACTCTTGATGTCATCCAGGCCCGCATGGTGCTTGTCCAGCACCTTGCGCGCGTGTTTGAGGTCGAGCTTATCCGCGCCGTATACGCCCCACGGCACCGAGGTAGCCCAGTCCAGGTAGTTGCGCGTGACGGCGTATTCCGGCGAGCCCGTCTCAAGGATCGACAGTTTGTTCAATTCTTCATCAATGCGTTTTTTCGCCTGGGCCGGCAGCACCTTGCCTTCCAGGCGCTGCTCGAACTGCTCGACGTCCGCACTGCGGTCGTCCTTGGTGAGGCCCAGCTCTTGCTGGATGACCTTGAGCTGTTCCTTGAGGAAGAATTCGCGCTGGTGCTCGCCGATCTTGCGGTTCACTTCGGCAGACAGTTCTTTTTGCAGCCGCGCCACTTCGACCTCTTTGCGCAGCATCGGCAGCACTTTTTCCATGCGCTTGAGCATGGGTACGCAGTCCAGCACTTCCTGCAGCTCATTACCTGTCGCCGAGGTGAGGGCGGCGGCGAAGTCGGTGAGCGGCGACGGGTCGTTGGGGCTGAAGCGGTTGAGGTAGTTCTTCAACTCTTCGCTGTACAGCGGGTTGAGCGGCAGCAGTTCCTTGATCGCATTGATCAACGCCATGCCGTAGGCCTTGACCTCGTCGGTGGGCTCGCTGGGCTGATGCGGGTATTCGACCTCCACCAGGTACGGTGGGCGATGGTGCTTGAGCCAGGTCTTGATGCGCACACGGGTCAGGCCCTGGGCCACGAATTGCAGCTTGCCGTTCTCGCGGCTGGCGTGGTGCACCTTGACCAGGGTGCCGTACAGCGGCAGGGCCGAGGTGTCGAAGTGCCGTGGGTCTTCTGGCGGCGTGTCCATGAAAAACAGGGCAAGGGAGTGGTGGTCGGATTTGCTCACCAGCTCCAGGGTCTCGGCCCACGGCTCTTCATTGACGATCACCGGCAGCACTTGCGCCGGGAAAAACGGCCGGTTGTGGATCGGGATGATATAGACCTTGTCCGGCAGGTTCTGCCCAGGAAGCGCCAGGCCGGTGTTGGACGAGGAGGTTTCTGCGTTTTCGGGGTCGGCGTAATCGTTGAGGTCGTAATCAGGGACGTCTTGCTGGTCGCTCATGGGGCACCTGCATAAGGGAGTATGCAGGTTAGATGGGGCGGGGGAGCGGTGGTTTCAATGGTGGGGGTGAGATAGCAACATATTGCATGAAATTACCAAAATGACGCTGCCTCAGTGCCTTAGTCAATAATATGACGCTAACGGTGCCGTATTTATTGGGTTTACTTATGCCTTGTCCAAGCTAATCTAGCCTAAACAAAATTCTCTTTAAGGATGGACGTTTTTTTGACGCCAGCTCAGCAACCGGCAGGGATGCATATGAGAGACGCAACGCACCGCACAGAACGCCGAGCGCGGCCGGCGGGTGCGGCATTGCAGTGGCGTCACACCTTTCAAACCCGGATTGCCGGAGTACTGGCGCTGTTGTTGCTGGTGGTCGTGGCGGCCACGTATTTCGCCGTCAAGGCCGCTACTACCCGCGCCGTGGAGAACCAGGCCCAGGTGCAGTTGGACACAGGGCGGCAGGTGTTCGAGCGCTTGTTGGACCTGCGCGGCCGCCGCCTGCAATATGGGTTGGACTGGCTCACCATCGATGGCCCGTTCAAGCAGGCCGTGGCCGGTGGCGCAACTGTGCCGATCCTGGAGGCCCTGGGACGCCACGGTACGGGGGTCAATTCCAGCGAAGTGTTCGTGTTGGGCCTGGATGACAGGGTCATGGTCAGTACCTTGCTGGCGATGACGCAAGGGGAGGCGTTCCCTTATGCCAATGCATTGCGCAGCGCGCGCCGCAGCGGCCAGCAAATGCTGATCGTCGCCATGGCTGGGCGCCCCTACTTGCTGGTGCAGAAGGAAGTCCTTGAACCCGCGCCCATCGCCCGAGTGATCATGGGCTTTCCCATGGATACGCAATTTGCCCATGAGTTGCGCTCCATGAGCAACCTTGAGGTGTCGTTTCTCAGCGTACAAGGCGGCCATGTCGGCCAGCTCTTCACGACCCAGCCGGGCAGTTTGCGCCCGAGCGTTATCGACCTGCTGCTGGGTACGTCAATCGATCCGCAGGCGCGGGTCCAAGGGTTCCATGGCCAGCGCGTGCTCAGCCAGGTGTTGCCCTTGGCCAATAGCGGCGAAGGCGATGAAGTGCGCGTGTTGCTGCAAAGCCCGCTGGACCACGCCCTGGAATCCTTCGCACCGCTGGACCGGCAGTTTCTGGTGATTGCCGTGGCGGTGCTGTTGGTCTCGCTGGGGGCTGCGTTATTTCTTGCGCGGCGTGTATCACGCCCGCTCAATGCATTGGTGCGGGCCGCTGAGCGGATCGGCGCCGGTGACTACCACACGCCGGTGCGGGTGCGCGGCCACGATGAGTTCGGCCTCTTGGCCCGCGCTTTCAATGCCATGCAAAGCGGCATCGCCGTGCGCGAACGACAGTTGGCCCATAACGCTTTGCATGATGCGCTCACCGGCCTGCCCAATCGCGCCCTGGCCATGGAGCGTCTGGGCAGTGCGATCAGTGCGCGGCGGCCGGTGGTGTTGCTGTACCTGGGGATTGAAAACTATCGGGTCATCAACGAAGGCTTCGGCCCCCAGGGTGTGGAAGAAATGTTGTGCGAAGCCAGCCGCTGCCTGTCCATGAGCCTGCTGGCCAGCGACACTGCCGCGCGCATTGCCGGCAGTGAGTTTCTGCTGTTGCTGGAAAACACCGAAATCGACTCCGCCGTCGCCCGTGCCGACCGCGTGTACGGGCTGCTGACCGAACCCCAGCGCATCGGTAACGATGAAGTGCGTCATGAAGTGAGCATCGGCATTGCCGCGTATCCCGCAGACGGTCAGCAGGTCGAGGAACTGATCAACCGCGCCGCCATCGCTCGGCATGACGCGGCCACCATGCCGGGGCATTTGCAGATCTACCAGCCTGATCGCGACCTCGCTCACCAACGCCAGATTACCCTGATCCGCGATCTGCGCCGGGCGGTGGTCGAAGGCGAGTTGTTCCTGTGCTATCAGCCCAAGCTCGACCTCAAGCACGGCCATGTGGGCCAGGCGGAAGCCTTGTTGCGTTGGCAACACCCGACCCTTGGGCAAGTGTCGCCCACAGAATTCATTCCCCTGGCCGAACGCACCGGCAGCATGGGGCTCCTGACCTTATGGGTGATTGAAGAGGCCATCCGCCAGATTGCCGAATGGGCGCTGCGTGGCCTGGTGATTCAACTGTCGGTGAATATCTCGGTGAACGACCTGGTCGATGACGACTTGGCCATTCGCGTCACTGCGCTATTGATCCAATACGAGGTGAGCGCCGAGCATTTGCTTTTCGAAATCACCGAAAGCGCCATCATGCACAATCCACAGCAAGCCCTCAGCGTGCTGGAACAACTGCGCGGCTGCGGCATCAGCCTGTCGGTGGACGACTTCGGTACCGGTTACTCATCACTGGCGCAGTTGCAGCGCCTGCCGGTACAGGAGTTGAAGATTGACCAGTCGTTCATACGCAACCTCGACAGCACCAGCGGCGACGGCGTGATCGTGCGCTCCACCATCGAGATGAGCCACAACCTGGGCCTCAAGGTCGTGGCCGAGGGGGTGGAGTTCGAGCACAGCCTCACCCTGCTCAAGCACTGGCAGTGCGACACGGCCCAGGGCTACCTGATCAGCCGGCCACTGAATGCCATGGCGTTCGAGCGCTGGATGCGCCGTGCGCGGGTGTCTGTTTAGACACAGCAGACGAGCATTAAACCGTGGCGAGGGAGCTACTTTGGCAGCGTTTCAGCGACCAGGCTTTGCAGCCGCGTCCATAACCGTTCGACATGCTGGCGCTCGGTGCCCAATGCACCGATGGACACCCGCACCATCCAGCGCTCTTCGAGGAGGGCGGGGGTGACATAGGCATGACCGGACTGGTTGAGTTTTTCTGCCCAGGCCCGCGTGTGCTGATCCAGCGCCTCGCCGTTCAGCCCTGGCGGTTCATGGCGAATACACAGGGTTTGCAGGGCTGGCGCGGCCACCAGTTTCCATTGCGCGCTGCTTTCGATCTGTTCAGCCAGCCAGCGTGCATTGGCCAGGTCGCGCCTCAGCCGTGCCTGCAAGCCGCTGACGCCTTGTTCGCGTATCAGAAACCACAGCTTCAGGGCGCGGAAGCGGCTGCCCAATGAAATCCGCCAGTCGCGGTAGTTTCTGACCTGGCCGTCGGCACTGGACTGCAAGTAGCTCGGGTTGGTGGTCATGATGCGAATCAAATGCTCGGGGTCGCGCACGAAGTACACCGAGCAATCGAAGGCCGCGCCCAGCCATTTGTGCGGGTTGAGCACCAGGGAGTCGGCTTTTTCGATGCCCTGCCACAGTGCCCGGCATTCCGGCAGGATCATCGCAGCGCCGGCCATGGCCGAGTCCACATGCAGCCACACACCGTGGCGTTGTGTCAGGTCGCCAATCGCATCCAGAGGGTCGATCGCCATGGCGGCTGTGGTCCCGGTGGTAGCAATTACTACGCAGGGGCGATTGCCGGCGGCCAGGTCCTGTTCGATGGCCTGCGCCAATGCCTGGGGCGACATTGCATTGTGTTGGTCGGTGGCGATGGTGCGGATATGGTTCTGGCCGAATCCGGCCAGGATCGCCGCCTTGTTGACCGAGCTATGGGCGTGGGCCGAGGTGTAGACGATCAGGGGGGCGCCGCTGTTTTGCAGGCCGTCATGCATCAGCGCGTAATCGGAGCTGCGCTCCCTGGCGCTGATGAGGGCCACCAGGGTGGAGGTGGACGCGGAGTCCTGGATCACGCCGCTCCAGGCGCTGCTCAGGCCGAGCATGTCGCGCAGCCAATCGGTGGTCACTTCTTCGATTTCGGTGAGGGCCGGGCTGGATTGCCAGGACAAGCCCACCACACCCAGGCCAGTGCTCAGGCAATCGCCCAGCACCGAAGACAGCTCCACGTTGGAAGGGAAGAAGCCGAAAAAACTCGGATGCTGCCAATGCAGCAGCCCGGGCATGATCAGCTTTTCGACATCGCCCATGATCTGTTCGAACGGTTCGGCGCTGTCAGGCGGGCTCGCTGGCAGGGCGGCCTTGATTTCGCCGGGCACCGTGGTGGGCTGCACGCCGCGTTGCTCGATGTTTTCTCGATAGTCTGCGATCAGGTCGATCATGGCGTAGCCATGGCGACGGAATTCTTCGGGGGTCATAAAAAGATGTCCATTTGCAAGAGGGTTAAAAGTATCAGCACCAGAAATAAAACGGTTTGCCAGCGGTATAGCCGATAAACGACTGCATGCTGATACGTTTGCCCGATTCGAATCCGCAAATGGCATGGGGACGGCGAGTATTGATGATCACCAATTCGTTCTTGCGCGGCTGGATACGCAACGGCTTTTGCAAGCGCTCCTCGGGTAGCTGGGCACCTTCGAAACGCTTGACCTCGGCATAGGCAAAGGCCTCGGTATCCCAGATGATCAACTCTCCGCCTGATGGCGGCGTTTCCAGATAAATATTGGCGCTGAATTGGTGTTCCAGTTCCGCGATCGACAGGGGCAGGCAATCAACATGGGGAACCGTTTCCGAGAGGTGCGCCGTCTCGGGAAACATGGCGCGGATGATCCCACAGAACATCGGTTGGCCCT
The DNA here is from genome assembly GCF_023127755.1 of Pseudomonas sp. W2Aug9. Lineage (NCBI taxonomy): Bacteria > Pseudomonadati > Pseudomonadota > Gammaproteobacteria > Pseudomonadales > Pseudomonadaceae > Pseudomonas > Pseudomonas sp. W2Aug9. The sequence goes on from NZ_SPKL01000010.1 coordinate 304,015, forward strand.
GGAATGCAGCGGCTTGTGCGCCTTGCGGCCAAATGCTCTGGAACTGCTCCATCAAGTCTTGAATGGGCGGTTGTTGCGGGGCGCAAATACGGTCGATCAGGCTGCGCATATGGGCAGCGTCAGCGTAATACTTGCGTTGGGCATCACTGCCCGCAACCTTGCCATAGGTGGAATTGAACGGCGTGCCCCAGCGATGCACGCCATAGAAGTGCTGTACGACGTGCCCGCCCTCGTAGGTTTCGTGGCTGTACTGTTCCAGCGTGGCGGTTTCGCTGATGCTCTGAATCAGCCGTGCGCTGGTTTTTTCGTTGGCGAAGTCGGGCACTCGAATGGCAAGCACTTGCCCGCTGATCAGCTTTCTTAAACTTGGACTGTCGAGTTGTTCCAGTTCCAGGATTTTTGTCGAGATACAAAGGTTTGGTTGTACAGCGCTATGGTCCGTCATAGTGAAAAGCTCCATTTAAAATTTCATCCGTGCGCCCAGGTATTGCGTAAGCGGTGCGCGAGCTAAAGCAATCTCGAGCGGGAGGCTAAATCATTTTTGCGCAGTTAAAACCTGTCAACCATGACAGGTTTGGATAGATATTTGCCATACCCGCTAGCATCCTGTGGCTGATGTACAGGACACGGATATAAAAAAAGGCGGCTACTGTGAGGTAGCCGCCTTTGCTTATATCGCCGGTGCTGCTTAATCCGGCAGTTTGAACGCCATCACATAGTCACCCTGCTTGGTGCCCAGTGAGCCGTGACCCCCGGCCATGACCAGCACGTATTGCTTGCCGTCCTTGCCGGTGTAGGTCATCGGGGTGGTTTGCGCGCCTGCTGGCAGGCGGCCTTCCCACAGTTGCTTGCCGTTTTTCACGTCATAGGCACGCAGGTACTGGTCCAGGGTGCCGCTGAGGAACGCGACGCCACCGGCGGTGGTGAACGTACCGCCCAGGCTAGGCACGCCCATGGTCAGCGGGATCGGGACCGGCGAGCTGTCACGCACGGTGCCGTTCTTGTGCATCCAGATGGTCTGGTGGTTGGTCAGGTCGACCGCTGCCACGTAGCCCCACGCTGGCGCCTGGCACGGCAGGCCCATCGGCGACAGCAGTGCTTCAAGGATCACACCGTACGGCGCGCCTTTGTTCGGCTGTACGCCTTCGGTTTCGCTGACGCGCGGGCCTTGCTTGGCGATGTCGGCGGCCGGGATCAGTTTCGATTTGAACGCCATGTAGCTTGGGTTCACGAACGCGATCTGACGCACCGGGTCAACCGAGATGCCGCCCCAGTCGAACACGCCGAAGTTGCCTGGGTACACGATCGAGCCTTGCAGCGACGGCGGGGTGAACGGGCCGTCGTAGCGCATCGACTTGAAGTCGATCCGGCAGATCAGTTGGTCGAACGGCGTCACGCCCCACATGTCACGCTCCTTGAGGGGCGGCGGCATGAAGTTCAGGTCGGACTTGGGTTGGGTCGGGGAGGTGCGATCACCAGCCACTGCGCCTTGCGGTACAGGGATTTCGTTGATCGGAACCACTGGCTGACCGTTGCTGCGATCCAGCACGTAGATGCTGCCTTGCTTGGTCGATGCCATCACCGCTTGCTTGACGCCGTCAGCAGTCTTGATGTCGATCAGCGAAGGCTGGCCGCCCACGTCCATGTCCCACAGGTCATGGTGGGTGAACTGGAAGGTCCACTTCACGTGGCCGGTGTCGATGTCCAGAGCGGTCAGGCCCGCTGCGTATTTCTCGGAATCATCGGTACGGTCGCCGCCGTACTGGTCGGGCATCTGGTTGCCCATCGGCAGGTACAACATGCCGAGTTTTTCATCCACGGCGAACATGGACCACATGTTCGGCGAGTTGCGGGTGTAGGTCTTGCCCTCGGCCAACGGGGTGGTGTCGTCCGGGTTGCCGCTGTCCCAGTTCCACACCAGCTTGCCGGTGTGCACGTCGAACGCGCGGATCACACCGCTAGGCTCGTCGATGGAAACGTTATCGGTCACATGACCGCCGATCACCACCAGGTTCTTGGTCACGGCCGGTGGCGAAGTGGAGTAGTAGCCGCCTGGGGCGAAGCTGCCGATGTTGGCGCGCAGGTCGACTTGGCCTTTGTCACCGAAGTCTTCGCACATCTTGCCGGTGTCGGCGTTCAGGGCGATCAGACGGGTGTCGGCAGTCGGCACGAAGATGCGTTTCGGGCAGGCAGACGGTGCCGCAGCCGGGCTAGCGCTGCCAGTCGGGCTCTGTTCGGAAGCGTAGGCGGCGTCATCGTGATACGACACGCCACGGCAGGTCATGTGCGCCCAACCCTTGAAGTTCTCGGCGCCCTGGCTGCTGATCTTCGGATCGAAGCGCCAGATTTCCTTGCCGGTGTCCGGGTCCAGCGCGATCACCTGGCTGTGCGGCGTGCACACGTAGAGCATGCCGTTGACTTTCAGCGGGGTGTTTTCCGCGGTGGTTTCACCCGGATCGTTCGGCCCCGGGATATCGCCGGTGCGATAGGTCCACGCCGGCACCAGTTTGTGGGCGTTTTCCGGAGTGATCTGTGCCAGTGGCGAGTAACGGTCGCCGAAGGCCGAACGGCCATAGGAGTTCCAGTCGCCATCGGCTTGGGAGGGTGCGGCGTTGGCCATGCCGGGTACCGCGTCGCGGTCCAGTTGGCCGGTCTTGACCATTTCACCTGGGTTGGTGAACTGGCTGGCCAGGGCGGTTGCGCCCGCCAGCACCACGGCCACGCTCAGCGCGCCAGTGCCCAGCGGCGCGGCTTGGCCACGCAGCAATGGCCGGCGAAACCACGGCAGCAGCATGACGATGCCCAGGGCGAACAGCAGGGCCAGGCGCGGCACCAGCTGCCACCAGTCCAGGCCCACTTCCCACAGGGCCCACACGGTGCTGGCGAACAACACCAGTGCATACAGGCCCAGTGCAGCGCGGCGGGTAGCCAGCAGCAACACGCCAGTCAGGGCAATGCCGATACCGGCCAGCAGGTAGTACAGCGACCCGCCAAGCATACTCAGCTTGACACCGCCGGCCAGCAAGGCCAGCCCCATGATCAGCAGCAAGACCCCCAGCAGCCTGGGCAACAGGCGGCTTGGGCTTGAGGCACCATCAGTGCTCATAGTGTGTTTCTCCGTTACGTTGGAATTATGTAACCCCGTGCTTCACTCACTGTAGATGACGATTCGGCTCGGGCTTGGTTCATCGTTATTTTTGGTTTTTTCTGTGGATAACTCGGTTATCCACAGGCGGGCAATAAATCCCCCGGCGCTGGTCGATTCAAGACAGCGCTGTCTTTTAGCAGGAAGAGATTCGGCAAATGGGGCGACCGGGAGGTGAAGCGTTTCAGATTGTTGCGAAGGATAATGCGGCGGGGCGTTTTGAGAAAGGGTGAATCGCAAGATGCATCATTTCAGTTTTGGTAACAGTGACAGATAGTCGCTGGCTAATAATGTGGGAGGGGGCTTGCTCCCACAAAGGGTTTTCGGTGTTGGTCAGAAGGTGGTGCGGATGCCGAACTGCACACTGCGCCCCGGTGCCGGTGCGATGTCGCGCAGGATCGAGCTGGCGTAGCGCACAGTCTGGTTGGTCAGGTTTTCACCGTTGACGAACGCCAGCCATTGGCTGCCACCGACGTTGAAGCGATACCCCGCGCTTGCTCCCAAAGTGGTGTAGCCATCGGTGCCGCTCTCGTTATCCGGCACGCGCCCTTGGCCCGCAGCATGTTCCACATCGATACGTGCCTGCCAGCGATCCATTTCCCACAGCAAGCCGCTGTTCAAACGCAGGGGCGCAATGCGCGGCAAGGCTTCGCCGCTGTCCAGGTTGGTGGCGCGGGTGTAGTCGCCCGACAGTTCCAGCGCGAACTTGCCGTAGGCGCCTTCGCCGAGCTTCCAGTGATCCTGGGCTTCGAAACCGGCGAAACGCGCACGTACGCCGGAGTAGCCGTACTCCGGAATACCGCCAGCATCCTCTTCACCCTCGTCGTTCAAAGTGCGGCCAGTGCCGAGCAAACCGATGTAGTTGGAGAAGCGGCTGTAGAACACGCCAAAGCTGCCCTTATGGGTGCCATTGTCAAAACGCAGGGCCAGGTCGCTGGACACGGCCTTTTCTTTCGACAGGTTGGCGTCGCCCAATTCATAGGTGCCGGTGGCGACGTGGGCACCGTTGGCATACAGCTCGTAGAAGGTCGGGGCGCGCTCGGTGTAGCCCAGCGTCGCGGCCACCGACCAGATTGGCGTAAGCGTGTAGACCGCACCCGACGACAGGCTGCCTGCGGTGAAGTCGTTGGATTTATCCGCAGTGGCAAAGCGCGCATTGCCCTTGCCATCCGGGTCGACGTTGGTGTGCTCAAGGCGCGCACCCAGGCTGAGTTTCAAGCGCTCGGTGGCTTGCATCTCTTCCAGAATAAACAGGGCGCCAGCGTTGGTATCGGTCTGCGGTACGAACGCTTCCTCACCCAGGGCCGAAAATTCATTGCGGGTCACTTGGGCGCCGACCACGCCGTCGAACGGGCCGATGGGCTGGTGACGCGCCTCCACTCGGGCTTCATAGCCTTTGTTCTTGAAGGTGGTGCCGGTTTCGCCGCCTTCAATTTCGCGGTGCTGATACTCGGTGTAGCCCGCGTCGATCTTCACCGAGGTAAACGGGCCCTGCAGGTTGCGGATTTCGGAGGCAAAGGCGTAATGATCCTGCTTCATGCGGATGCGTACATCCTGCTCGGCGGGGGAGCCATAATTACTGTCGTAGTTGCTGTAGGACAGGCCCGCGTAACCATCATCCCAGGTGTAGGAACCACCCACCGCACCGCCGTCCTGACGTCCGTTGCTGTTACCCAGGCGGCCGTTTTTGCCGGGGCCGTTTTCGCTCTCCGGCGCGTGGCGGCTGCGCGCATAACCGGGGATTTTCAGGTCATTGAATTCCCGCGCATTGGCGTCCAGGTGCAAGGCGAATGTGCCGTTGCCGGCCTCCAGCTTGCCCGCGCTGCTGCGGGTGGTGTCGGCGCCGCCGTAGCGCAGTTCCCCCGCACCGTGGATGCCTTCGATGGCCTCGGTGGGGATGCGGTTGTCGAAGGTGTTGACCACGCCACCGATGGCACTGCCGCCGTACAGCAGTGCTGCGGGGCCGCGCACGATTTCGATACGGTCGACATTGATCGGGTCCAGCGGCACCGCGTGGTCATAGGACAGCGACGACGCATCCAGCGCCCCCACGCCGTTGCGCAGGATGCGAATACGGTCGCCATCCTGGCCGCGAATGATCGGGCGGCTGGCGCCTGGGCCGAAATACGACGATGACACCCCGGGCTGCTTGTTCAGGGTTGCGCCGAGGCTGCCTTTTTGTTGCAGGGTCAGCTCATCACCTTCCAGCACAGTGGTGGGCGAGGCCAATTGTTCGCTACCCAGCGGGTTGCCAGTGACGACTTGGGGGGGCAGTTCCAGGGCATAGGCTTGTGAGCTGATCAACAAGGCGGCGGCGAGAGGGGACAAGCGCCAGAGAGAAGGCAGGGACATCGGATATTCCTAGGCAAAACGTCTGATAGATATAGTTACAATATAACATCTCTTTTTTCGTCTGGAAGGGGAACTTTTCCTGGCGGGCTATATTCAATGCGATGCTTCCACCTGCACGCCTCGTCGGCTAAGGTGCGCGGCTGTGTTTCCTCTTTTTGCAAAAGGCCCGGCATGACCGCGACAAGCAACGACCCGCTCCACGGCGTGACCCTGCAACACGTGCTCACCACCCTGGTGGAGCATTACGAATGGAGCGGCTTGGCCGAACGTATTGATATCCGCTGCTTCAAGAGCGACCCGAGCATCAAGTCGAGCCTGACCTTCCTGCGCAAGACGCCTTGGGCGCGGGAAAAAGTCGAAGGGTTGTACGTCAAGCTGATGCGCACCAAACGCCCGCTGGACTGAACCCATGAAGCGTTTTGTCGCGACGGCGGCGCTTGCCGGCTGGGTGGGGTTGGCGATCCAGCAGTACCTGATCCTTTATTCACGCTGGTCCATTGAAGCCAGCCTGCTGGGTGGGCTGGTGAGTTTTTTCAGTTTCTTCACCGTGTTGACCAACACCCTGGTGGTGGTGGTGTTGAGCTATGCCTGGGTCAACCGGGAGTCAGCCGGCAAACGGTTTTTCCTGGCACCTCACATCAGCAGTGGAGTCGCCGTGAGCATTGTGGTGGTAAGCCTGGCCTACAACCTGCTGCTGCGGCATTTGTGGAGCCCTGAAGGCTTTCAATTTATCGCCGATGAATTGCTGCACGACGTGATGCCGTTGCTGTTTCTGATTTATTGGTGGCGCTGTGTGCCCAAGGGTTTTTTGCGCCTCAAGCACATCGGCGCCTGGGTGATTTACCCATTGATGTACTTCGCGTATGTGCTGATGCGTGGGCATTTGCTTGGGCAATATCAGTACCCGTTCATCGATGTGGACCGCCTCGGTTATCCACAAGTGTTTGTGAATGCCGGGGGGATTCTGGCGGGGTTTGTGGCGATAGCGTTGGTGATGGTGGGGCTGGATAAATTCATCAAGCCCCGGCCCTGACTCACTCTTGCGGGCTGCCGTCGGCGCGCCAGTAACCCACGGCCTTGAGGTATTCCTCATTGACTTTGTGGGTGTCCAGCAACACCCGCCGTACTTGGCGCGACAACTTGGTTTCGGTCGCCACGAAGCTGTACAGCGTGCCGTCGGGCAGCGTCAGGTTTTGCACCACCTCAAGCAGGTCATCGCGGCCACGCAGCGCCCAGATCACCTCCACATCGGCCGCACTTTGCAGCGTCTGTTGCTCCGCCGCATCGGCGATTTCAATCACCGCAAGCACCTTGCGCCCAGCGGGCAACTCCTCCAGACGCCGCGCAATGGCGGGCAGGGCAGTTTCGTCGCCGATCAGCAGGTAGCTGTCGAAAATGTCCGGCACGATCATCGAGCCCCGTGGCCCACCGATATACAGGTGCTGCCCGACCTGCGCCTGCTCGGCCCAGGTGGACGCAGGGCCATCGCCATGCAGCACGAAGTCGATATCCAGCTCGCCGGTTTCCAGGTCGTAGCGCCGTGGCGTGTAGTCGCGCATGGCCGGTTGCGGGCCGTCGCCCTTGATGGCGAACGTCGGGCTTTCAAGCGCTGCTTGCTCGGCGGCGTTCTGCGGGAACAGCAGTTTGATGTGATCGTCGCTGCCCAGGCTGATAAAGCCCTCCAGCTCAGGCCCGCCCAGTGTGATGCGGCGCATGCGCGGGGTGATGTCCACCACCCGCAGAACTTCCAGGCGGCGGCGTTTGATTTCGTGGGTCACGCGATGAATGGCTTGTGTGTTCATTGGTCTGTCCCGTCGGCAATGGCTTGAGCGGTGCGATTGAGCAGCGCCGCGACACGAATGATTTCTTCCGGGCTCCAGTGCCCGTTGTGCGAATGCAAGGCGTGGCGCAGGTTGTGCACCGCCTCATGGATCTGGGGTGGGCGGTCGTGGCCACGCAGCGAGCGCTTGCTGACATCCAGGCGCATGCGCACGCCATCCAGGGCAACGGCTTGTTCGCTTAAGAAGAGACGACCGGCGTCGGTGATTGTGTAGCGTTTTTTTCCACCATCGGCGTCGCCGCTGATCAGCTCGCTCTCTTCAAGAAAGGTCAGGGTGGGGTAGATCACGCCGGGACTGGGGCTGTAGGCGCCGTCGAACAGGCTCTCGATGCGGCGGATCAGGTCGTAGCCATGGCAAGGTTGCTCGGCGATCAATGACAACAGCAGCAGCTTCAGGTCGCCGGGGGCGAATACCCGTGGGCCGCGGCCGCCGCGTTTTTCAAATTCGCCGCGATGCTCGTGTTTCATGCGCAAGTCCTCTGAACAGGTTTAGATATAACTTAAGATATATCTTTGCTGAAATGGTAGTCCTTGGCGACCAACGGTCAACGGGGTAGGCACGGGTTTCGGTCATAAGTGAAACAAGTCCGATTGGATCTTTTCTATTTATAGAGTTATAACTTTAATTAGAGTCATGACTCGAATTCTTATCTGGCCCGTGGTTGTGGAGGTGCTTTTGAGTTGGTGTGGTCTGTGTCTTACAGTAACTTCTTTATCGTGTTTTTAAGTGTGTAGCCTGTTTCCTACGGATAATTTTAAAGTTTTGGCAAAATGCCATCTTTTTCGCTCAACCGCTGTTTACAAGGGCTACGCTCATTTTGGAATGCGCCTGCATACCTGCCTATAGTTTCGATTGATCATTGTTTGGCATTGCTTGTTCCAACTAATCGGCAATGTAATTCGTTGTTGGGGATCTCCTTGGCAATGAACCAATCAATGTTGTCAACTACAGGTATTGACCATGTTCAAGAAGTTTGCTGTTGCTGTTCCCCTGGCTGTTCTGGCGCTGTCTTCCTCGGTAACCGCTATCGCTGCCGGTGAAGCCAGCCACACCGTCAACCTCAAGGCAAACATCCCGACCACCGTGTTCCACGCCCAGCCGCGTGATCCGAACTGGGGCCGTGACGAGACCATGACCTACAACCTGGTCAGCGGTGAATTGGCTCCCCTGAGCGCCATCTACGACATCAAGAACACCAACGGTTCGGTTGCCGCCTACATCGAAGGTGGCCCGGCGGTGCTGTTCAACGGTGATGCCGCGCAGAACATCCCGGTTACCACCACCCTCAACGGGGTGACCCTCACCGGCACGCCACAGGAAGTGGTCAACGAAGCCGACTCCACCCCAGGCGTGGGTGCGGAAATGCGCATCGCTGCCGCCAAGCCTACGGCGACTCAGCGCGGTGCCTACACCACCACCATTCCGGTGGTATTCGACGCCGTACTGCCAGCCCTGTGATGCCAATGAGTGCCTGTTAATCACGGGCATTCACTTGCAGGTCGGCTGATTCCCTTCTCTGTCCGCCGACCTGATTTTTTTATCTCTTGGCATTCAGGGTATCCGTTCATGTTTCCGATGACGCCTATCGCGGTTGCGCTTGCGCTGTTGATGTGTACGAGTGCGCTGGCTGCACCCGCTGCCTCCGGCGCTGCAACCCCTGGCAGCTTGATTACCCAGGCCCAAGGTCTGCCCGCAGGTTTCAGTGATCACTTTTTCGACGTGCCGTTGGCGGTGCGTGTGGACCTTGACCAGCAACCGCTGGGCGAGGCTCTGATTGTGCTGTCACGGGATGATCGCGTGACCTTGCTCGAATTTACCGACACCGGCGACAGCAAAGTCCCGGCCGCTACCCGTGATACCTGGCAAGCCGTGTTGGAAAAAAGCGTGGCCCTGGGCGCCTGCACCCAGGCCTGCCCGGAAAAAATGATCTCGGCGTTCTACAACCTGGAAAACTCCCAGTTGTCGATCCTCACCCAGGACGTCGAACGCAGTGACGACATTCCGCGTTTCTATGACCAGCCCGAAGGCGGCAGCCTGGGGCTGATCATTAACAACCAGCTCAACCTCAACGGCAGCCAGGAAGACAGCCTGGGCGGTCGCTATGGCTTGCAAGCCAGTTCCAGCGTGGGTAACTGGAGCCAGGTATTCAACCTGCAACTGGCGCGTCAGAGTGGCGACAACGAACCCATGCGCCACGCGATTCACGAGCTGTACACCCAGCGCGAACTCGAAGGGCAATTTTTCCGCCTGGGTCACTTCACTCCCAATTCCGACGGCCTGACCCGTCAACTGCGCAGCTTCGGCGCCAGCCCCGATACGGCGTTGGGTCTGATGTACGGCAGCTCCGACAGCCTGGCCATTAACAATTCCAAGCCCAGCGTGTATCCGATCTACGTTACCGCCAACCGTCAAGCGGCGGTGGAGATCTACCGCAACGGCTTGCTGATCAATACCCAGGCGGTAGCGGCGGGCCTGCAAACCCTCGATACACGGCCACTGCCCGGCGGCATCTATGAAGTGGAAGTGCGCCTGGTGGAAGACGGCCTCACCACCAGCACCACCCAGGAGCTGGTGTACAAGCCCAGCAACTGGCGCAACGCGGAAGACCGCTGGCGCTACAACCTGTTCGCCGGGCGCGAGACCAAGTTGTTCAGCAACTGGGACGAACAGGCTTCGGGTGCAATGACGGCCGGTGCGTCGCTCAACTATCTGGTACACCCGCGCGTGATCCTTGGCCTGTCGGCCCGCCAGGTGCGCGAGCAACTCCAGTACGGCGGGTCGATGGACTGGACGGTGGCCAACAACACCAGCGTCTATGCCAACCTGTACCAGACCCAGGAACATGGCACCGGCATGGACCTGCAAGGGCTCTACACCTTGGGCTCAACCAACCTGGTGTTCAGCCATAACCGCAGCTGGCTAGACACGCGTGACACCTACGAAACACTGCCGGACGGTACGCGTCTGCGCCGCAATACCTTCGTGGGTGAGGCCAGCAACACCGCGTTGTCGGTCAACCACCGCCTCGACGCGAAAAACACCCTGAACATGCGCCTGTCCCACAGTGAGGGCAATATCGAGGGCGCGGGGTTGGACCTGGGCTGGAGCCGCCACGACAACCTGTTCGGCAGCGATGCCAACTGGCGCTTCTCGGTGTTCGATCGGCCCGGTAGCGCTGGCACCAACGATGCACGCAATCGCGGCGTGGACGTGAGCGTCAGCATGAACCTGGGCCGCGATGGCCGGCAGATTTCCGGCAGCATCGGCACCCGTACCGCCCGTGATGGCGGGCGCGACAATAACGCTTCGGTGACCCTGCGCCAGGACCTCACCGACCACGCGCTGCAAAGCGTCTCGGCGACAGCGATCACCGATACCTATGGTGTCGGCCTGTCGGGCATGGCCAGCTTCAATACAGACGCGTTCAGTGGCGACGGCTTTGTGCAGCGCAGCTCCTTCAATGGCGACCTGAGTGGTGGTTTGAACCTCAACAGCACCTTTGTCGCCGGTGCCGGCAAGATGCTGCTGAGCAGCCAATACCAGGGTAACGGTGCCGGGATGATCATCGACGTGGAAACCGACCTCGATGAAATCGCTCTGCGCGCCGACGACCTGGGCGGTGGCGGCGCCATCTTGCGGCCCGGGCGCAACTACGTGCCGGTCTCGGCCTACAAGAGCAGCAGCGTGAGCTTCGATTTTGAAGGCAATCACCCGCCCGCCGCCAATATCCAGCCGACCCGCGCCAGCTATCACCTGAACAAAGGCGGCGTGGACTACCGGAAAATCACCGTGATGAAAACCGTCACCGTGCTCGGCCGCTTGTTGGATGAACGTGGTGCACCGCTCAAGGGCCATCACGTGATCAACCATGCCAGCCGTGGAGTCAGCGAAGTGGACGGGTTCTTCTCGATGGAAATGAGTTCCAGCGCACCCACCTTGCAAGTGCGCTACCAAAACCAGTTGCTCTGTCAGTTCCGCCTGGATCCTGCTAACGCACCGAATGAAAGTGACGTGTTGATGATCGGCGATTTGCGCTGCACCAAGGACACGCTCGCAGAAGCGACCCACAACGCCGAAACCGCTGGTTGATGGCATGGACTGGATTTTTATGAACGTGAAAAACGCAACAAGAACAGGCTTGAAGCAGTGTGCGTTCGCGCTCGCGCTGGTCAGTATGAGCCTGCCTGCGCATGCGCTGGTGCAAAACATCACGGCGGTGTTTCGTCCTGACCCGTCGAACCCTATGGTCAACAAGTTTCAGAACACCACGCCCCACAGTGGCGTGTGTGCGTGGCACGTACCAGCCAGGTGTGAGGCGCTGAATACCTTCAGTATTCGTGATCCGGCATTCAGGGCCAACTCGGTAGAGCCGATCGAGGCCAACCATGAAGATCCGCGAAAAGGCGCCTATTTCAAAGTGCCTTCATCTTGGCGTGATGTGCAGGTGACCCATGTCGGGACGGGTGAGGTTGAAACCGTTCAAATGCGCATTGCGGGTATTGGTACACGTTGGGATGTGCCGCGTCCTCCTGGCGTCAGCGGGTGGGCCAATGGAGGGACCGGTTGGAGCTACCTATGGACGTACGGTGCGCCTCCCTGCCAGGGGGTTAACTACTTGGCGGCATCCGCCAATTTCGCACTGTTTTTCTGGATCGTCCCGGAGGGCGTGGGGGCTTGTACGGTAAACCCGGGCACCACTTTTCCGCGCTTGGCCTACAACCACTTGGAGTACGGCTACGAACTCAAAACCCCTAACCCGCTAGGCATGGCCAGCGGCGAATACCGGGGCTCCCTGACTTACAGCATCGGGCCGGGCGGGGATTTTGATTTCGGTGACGTGATGGCGTCGACTGAAAGCGCCCTGACTTTCAATTTTCAATTGTCGGTGGAGCACGAGCTCAAGGTTGATCTCCCGCCGGGCGGCAACCGCATCGAGTTGCTACCCGAAGGCGGTTGGCAAGCCTGGCTCAACCGTGGGCGCCAGCCAGCGCGGTTGTTCCGTGACCAGACCTTCGTCATTTCCGCCAGTGGGCGTTTCAAGATGCAGCTCGAATGCAGCCTTGCGGTGGGCAACACCTGTGGCTTGCGCAACGGCGCGGGGGACCAGGTGCCGTTGCAGGTGGCTGTCAGCCTGCCATTTGGCATGCAGGACCAGGCCGGGCAAGCCGTCAACAAGCTGCCCCTGCGCCTGGATGGCGTGGGCACCGAGCTGTTCCAGCCGGTATTTTATGTGAACAACCGCTCCGGAAAACTGCACTTTGAAGTCGAAAGCGGCGACGTCAAAGACATGCTCGAGCATCCGGGCAGCACCTATTCGGGCGTGGTCACGGTGATCTGGGATTCAGAAGTCTGAGTGGGCACTGGCCGTATATCAGCCGTTGGCTGGGTTCAATCTATAAGGCGTAATCAAACATGAAACATGCAGTGTTAGCGGTGGGGCTGTTCCTGATGTCGTTGGGCGCTTATGCGGGGCCGGCGATCAACGTTGGGGTGGTCTATGACTATCTGGACGGCGACCGCAGCTCTTACCTCAAGCGGGTCTACAACGGCGGCACCAGTACCGCGTTTATCAAGGTCAATGTGCTGGAGATCGTCTACAACGCCGACGGCACGTCCCGGGAAGTGCCCGTCGCGTCGATGACCGACGCCAAAGGCAGCACCACCAATCGCGACGGCCTGATGGCCAGCCCGGCGCGCCTGATCGTACCGGCCGGTGGGCGTCAGGGCACACGGTTGCTGTATATGGGCGAACGCGACACCGAACGTTACTTTCGTGTGCGCTTCATCCCGGTGGTACCGGAAAAGGAAGATGACTTTGCCGTGACCGATCAAGAGCGTGCCGAGTACAAAGACGCGCTGGCGGCCGGGGTCAATGTCATGGCGGGCTACGGCACGGTGTTTTTCGTCAGGCCCAAGGACACCCGTTTCGATACGCAAATCAGCGAGACCAGCAGCCAGTACACCCTGCGTAATGCGGGCAACAGCGTGGTGGTGCTCGATGAGTTCCGCGATTGTTCGGTGGCGAAAAAGACCGACTGTGAGGCTACCACCAAGCACCACATCCTGCCCGGTCGCCAGTTGGTGCTCGAGAAAAAGCCGGAGCGCCAGTTCAACTTCCAGATGATCGAAGGCCGCAACAAAAAACCGATGTCGGTCAGCAGTAACGGGTGATGACTATGTTCAAGCAACTAACGGTACTGGCGGTACTGATGGCGCCTGTGCTGATGGGCGAACGGGCGCTGGCGTTCCAGGAGCGCCACACGTTTGATGTGTCGGTGACCATCCCGATCCATGAAGCCTATGTGCTGCCCTCCGAGCCCGACTGGATGGGGCAGGACCAGGTGCTGGCCTGGGACCTGGCGACTGCCCGGCTGGGACGCCTGCGCAAGAACTTCGACGTGAAGAACATCAATGGCGGGGTGGCCGCGCGCCTGGGGGATACGCCTTACCTGTTGAGTGGCCGCAACCGTATCGAACTGCAGGTGTTGTTCAACCGGGTGCCGCTGACGCTGGATTCGACCCTGGTCCTCAGCGCCGACGAGGCACGTGCCGGCCGCCGCGCCGAGCTGGAAATTGCCGCCATCGAACCGGCGGACGGTTACAAGGGCGGCGAGTATTACGGCACGGTGCACCTGTTGTTTGATTTTCCGGCGCCTTGATCAAGTCCGGTTCCTGCGGGTCCCCGCGCGGTTCAAGGCCTCGCGGGTCAGGTCCCGCAGCCACTGTGTGTGACGGTAGCCCAACTCGTTGAGTGTCGTATCGAACAGGGTTGAGCTCATGGGATCACCGGATAACACGCTGCTTTCGTCCAGCTCCAGCGCCTGTGCCAAGCTGCGCAGTTTTTCCCGCCGGGGTTCCTGATCGGCCTCGGGCAGGTCTTGCGAGTCTGCGTATTGCTGTTGCAGCGCTTGCAGTTCGTCGAGTTGAGCATATTTCAGGTCGAAGGCGGTGTCATTGTTCCATTTGGCGGTGGGGTTGTGCTGCTCAAGGTAACGCTCCCAGCCGTTGTCCAGCAGCATCTGATTCACCAGCCCGTCACCTTCTTCAAGCCTGGCGACTGCGTTGGCAACTTTCTCGATCTGTTCGTGTGTCACGTCAGCCAGGGTACGATAGGTCATATGGGTAGATAACCACGGTAGGTCCAGTCGGTCTGCCAGTGTGCTGCGATAGGCCAGATGAATGCCGGCCTCATCGACCTCTCCATGCTCGCCGTCGACGACCTGCGACCATAGCCGCTGCCCCTTCCCCCCCTGTTCTTTGGGTTTGAGGCGCTGGGCGATATCTTCACCAATGGCCTTGCCCATGTAAGCATCGCGCGCGGCTCCACGGGCCAGTACCACCAGCCTGGCCTCCAGTTCCTGTGGCGATGTGCTGGTCCGATAGGCTTCGCTGGCGAGTACTTCGATGCCCAGTTTCTGAAAGATCAGCGCGCCCGCATCGGGGCACAATCCAGGGTAGCGGGTATCCTTGAACACGCGGTCGCGCAATTCGCTGTCGGCTTCCACTGCTCTGAGCAGGCGCCAGACTCTCTGGCTCAGTTCAGGGTGATTGCTCTGGTAGGCCAAGCGGTCCTCCTCGGCTTGAAACGCATCCGGCTCCTCAAGGGACTTGATCACTTCAAACAAGCCCTGGGAGCCCGGCTCTTTTTCAATCTCATCCCAGAGTTGCCGGTGGCGTTCAACCTCTTCAGTCTTGATGTAGGTGAGCCAGGGCGTGCTCTCGCCTTTGGGGGCGTAGAAGCGCAGCGGGTCCAACCCCACGGACTCGCGGTATTCGGCGAGCAAGTCTTGAAAGTCCGAGGTGAGCTTGCCCTGGTCCAGGCGTGTAAAGCCCTTCGACTGCACGGCAGGCCTTGTTGTCGAAGGACAGTTCTCGAGCCAGGCCCTTGAGGCGCAAGGGCAGGCGCTGTTCGTCCGTCATTGCCTTTAATTCTTCAGGCCATGCCTGTTTGAGCAAGGCGTTGGCGCTGCTCAGCGGCAGCTCGGGAAAGGTCTGGCGTAGCAGGGCTATGTGCGGATCGCTGCTGGCTTGGCCCAATTGATAGTGACTGCTGGCAATGTGGCCGCCAAAGCCATCGACGTAACTGGCTAATTTGTCGCGCAGTGCCTGGGCCCGTTGTGCCTTGGGCAAGGTTTCGCCCAGCAGCGTATTGACCTGCTGTTCTTCGAGAAAACCCAGCACACGCTCCGGCAGTTTGGCCGCCATCACGTCGGCCAGGCTGATGGTCAGGGTATTGGCCGGCAGGGCGGTGGCATCGCCATACTTGCGCGAGTCGCCGCTCAGGTCGCTGTTGTGAAACACCTCCAGGGCTTTGCTTGGCGGCCAGCCGGGGAGTTCTGTGACGGCCTGTTCGAACCAGTAGGAATACGGCTCAAGTACCTGACCTGTGCGTATCCTGCCGGCCGATTCTTCGGCAAATCGGCCGGCGCGAAAGCGTTCGAGGGTATCGACCAGCAACGGCGGAGACGGTTGGTTGTGCACATACATATAGCGTAGATGGTCGGGCTCGCTGCCACTGATGATGCGGATCTGTTCGAGCTGTTCGGTGGTGAGCGTATGGGTGGCGGAGCTGATACGGCGCATCAGCGTGTGCTCGTCCCAGCTGCGCGGTTGTTCGCCTTCATGCACCCAGGCACCGTTGCCATTGAAGCGTACTTTCGGTCGGTAGGCTTGCGGCCGGTTGGGGTGCACGATCCGGTGGTGGGTCAGGTGCGGATCCGGCTTGACCTGATAGTGTTTGTCAGCATGTACCAGCCAGTGTTTTTGAGCATGCTGATACAGGCCTTGTGCGTCTGGCTCAATGCCTTTGGGCAGGCTGATGCTCTGCTGGTAAGGCGAAATATCCGGGTTCCACAAGCGTTGTTCGCCGCTGGCAAGTTCCACTGGGCGCAGGCTCTCGACGAATGGCGATAGCTTGAGGGTGAGGGTCTGGCCGACAGTTCCTGCCGCCGCCCAAGCCCCCAACTGCACCACCGCCTCCACTACCTCCATGACGTGACCGATGGCTTCCAGCCCTTTGCCCTGTGCCCAGTCAACGATGCCTTCGAACACATCGTTGGCCACCTGGTAGGCGGTGTAGGCGAGCATCAGCTCCCCCAGGAATGGCACGAATGGGGTGACCACCAGTAGCGCGGCATTAAAGATGTCCGACAGGATCTTGCTCAGGTTGTCCCACCAGGCCCAGCGTGCCATCAGGTCTGCATAGGCGGTGGTGATGGCAATTTCCCGGGTATCGTTGACGATCTTGTTGAGTTTGACCCGGTACAGGTAATGCCACAGCGTATCGGGCTCGGAGCGGCCTGAGGGCGGGCGGTTCTGGTAATCGTCAAAGATGTTTTGCACGCTGAAGTGCAACTGCGGCGTGTCGACCTTAAGGGTTTGCCAGCTGGGGCCGTTGTCGGTGCGTGCCTTTTGGTGCCACTGCACTTTGTACAGGCGGCTTTGCAATTCAGCGAAAAAATGTCCGCGTTGTTTGTGGTCGATAAATTGACTGAAGAACTGGCGGTAGGTCGCCTTGTTCGGCGTTTGGCCTGTTGCATCGAGGGGCGAGGGGTTGTCGCGCAATTGGCGCGTCAACTCGTTCATGAACGCGACCGGCGAGGCGTATTCCTTCAACGGATGCTCGGGGTCCTCGGGGATATAGGCAATCAAGCGTTCGATGTGTTTGTCGCGGCCTTGGGGCGCAGCAATCAATAGGACACCGCTCAACCGGGCATCCAGCAGGCTCAGGTTGTAGTAATCCACCGGTATGCCACCCAGGGATGGGGTGGGCTTGCCTTCGACGATATCAAAGAGCAAACGCCTCGCATCGGCTTGGATGTGCTGCTGTGCAAAGGCGATGCAGGCTGCATTTTTAAGCGAGGCTTTGTCGCAGGCAATCACTTTGAGCCGTAAGGAATCGGCCTGGACCGGATTGCTGAAGCCCAGGGTACTCAATAACCGTGTCTGGTATTGCCGGCCGATATCGAGCGAGCGGCACAGGTTTTTGAAACCCAGTGCCGTCAAGGGTTGACCACTGGTGCCGGAGGTCAGCGTCAGGATGTTTTGCTGGCCACGAGCGTCGACGCGGGACAAGAACGCATAGTCGGCAAACTGCTCACTGGCGCAAAAGTTATGCAGTGCGGCATCCAGCAACGACACGGTTCGGCTGGTCACACCTTTGTGCACCCCAATGACCCACCAGCTTTTCTTGGCGGGGGCATAAAGACGGATAAAGGTGTTTCTCACATCAATGTTGCCGTATTCCCGTAAGGCTTTTTTGAGCAGGCGCTCGGCGAATGAATACACGTCCTTCATGTATTTGAGTTGTTCATCCAAGGCGTTCCTGGCTGCCCAATGTTCGGCCATCGCTTCTCTGGGGGCAGGGTCTGCAGGCGCGTCCACAGCCTTGAGGCGGGTATAGACATAAGGGCTGGCGCCCCGCACTGCGCGAACGCGTGTCAGCGTGGCAGTGCGGAGCCAATCCGGAATTGCACGCTGGATAAAGTCAAAATGAATACCCTGGCTGGCGTGGCTCGCAGCGTGTAGGTAGGGGCGTTCGAGTAACATGGTTTTGATGCCTTTAAGTGAACAGTCGGATGATCAACCCGATCTACACTAATCACCCTCACGAGGAGGGCAGGCCTACATAACCACTACATCGTCCTTGCTGCTGACGCACCGTCTGAGGTCGGTGGTGCCGGGTTGCGATGGAGGACCGATATGCCCCTCAACGCTCATGCTGAAGGATGAGCCATTGTGCAATGGGCGTGAGGGTTAAAAACCGGCGGCAACCATGGCCTCGCGGGTCAAGCGGCGGCCCAGTTCCTGTTCGTCGTAGAAACTCTTGAAAAACAGGCTCAAGTACCGTTCTTCCGTCATAGGCTCGCCGGTCAGGACTTGCTCATGGGGGACATTCAGCGCGTCTGCCAGGTCGAGCAGACGCTGCCGGAGTTGGGTACTGGTGGTCGAACTCTTGCGCTCCGGTGGCAGTTGTTCATGGGCGGCCCAAGCGTTTTGAGCCAGGCGCAAGTCGTCGATGCTTTCGCTGGCCTGTTCATGCTGGCATTTGATCTGTCGGAACGCCTCGGGACGGGTATTGAGCAAGTAGTCGCTCCAGAAATACTGCTCAAGCATCTGGTTCACCAGCCCGTCGCCTTGCTCCTCCTCGATGACCTTGTCGTAAGCATTGGCCAGCTGCCAGTCTGCGACATTGCCGGCATCGCGGTACAGCATGTGGTCCGCCAACCAAGGCAGATCCAGGCGTTCCTTCAGTCCGGTCTGGTAGGCGCTGTACACTTCGACTTCATCCAGAGTGCCCGGAACACCGTCGACGACATCGGTGGTCAGCCGCAAAGAGGGGCCTTCGCTGCCATCCTCATTGAGTGTGGGGGTGTTGAGGCGAGTCTGGATGTCTTTCCTGGCGATCTGGTTGACCTTGTCCAGCCGGGCCTTTTGCTTGGCCAGCCGTACCAGCGCATCGGTCCGGGCTTGAGGGGTAGGCTCGCGCCATGCCTCCAGCTTCATGGCTTCGATACCCATGGCGTTGAACAGCTGGGCGCCCGCATCGGCGCAGTGGGTCGGCATGGCGCTCAGGTTGAACAGCGCCGTGCGGGTTTGTTCGTCGCTGTCGGCGGCCCTTAGCAGACGCAAGACATTGGTGCGCAATTGTCTGAGGTTTTGGTTGTAGCGCAGAAGGTCGGCTGGGTCGTGGACGATGTCGGGGGTGGGTTGTCGCTGGCTTCTGATGACTTCAAAAAAACCCTGTGAGCCATGTTCCCGTTCGAGATCGTCCCAGATTTCCTGCCATCCCTGGCGTATTTCGGGTGTCAGGTGTTCGAGCCAGAATTGACTGTCCAGCTCGCCTCGGGGGGGATAGGTGCGATAAGGATCCAGACCCGCGGCGCGCCGGTAACTGACCAGTCGATCCTCGGCGTCGCGCTCCAGCTTGTTGTTGTCCAGGCGTGCGCGTGTCACGAGTTCGGCTTGCACCGAGCCGGGTTCGACGATCGGTACTTGGGTGATCGGCGTATTCAACAAATTCAGGTTGAAGTCGGGCGAGCGCGGCAGCTCGAACAGCCCTATGGGCCAATCGCGGATTTGCGTGTTGTTGAGCGCCAGTATGCGCAGCTCCGGCATGCGGCTAATGTCCGCCGGTGTGACCAGGTGTTCATTGTGCGAGAGGATCAATACCCTCAGGTGGTGCAATTGCCTGAGGTGTTCCAGGTTCTGCGCACGCCAGCGAATCGGGTTTTCGGACAGGCCCAGATGGGTGAGTCGACGCATACCGCTGAGGGCCGATGGAAAAGTCTTCAGGTGCTTGCCGGTGATATCCAGCATACGCAGGTTAGGGAAATTGTGCAGGAACGGGCTGTCGGCGTCAGTGAAGTCGGTGCCTGACAGGTTCAGGTTGGTGATGTGGTTCAACGCGGTGTCCAATCGAGGGAAGTTTTGTAGAAACCCGTAGATGGTTTCTCCACGCAGGTCCAGTTCGCTACCCACTCGACGCTCGCCGAAATCCGTTTCGTAGCCCTTGGACGATTGCTCCCAACTGCTTTGTATGAGCGCAGTCACTCGCTTCCTGAACAACTGCTCCGGGAGTGTTGCGCGACGTCTTTGGGTGCCGGCAGCCGGTAGGTCCTGCCAATTTTTGAGGGCGCGGAGCAGGTCTTTTTTCTGGGTTTCAAGCTCCGTGAGTAGACGCTGTCCCTCGGCCGAGTCCAGCGACAGGGCGTAGGCCGCTACATCTTCTTCGCAAAGCGTCGGATAAAGCGACTTGAGGCGCTCGTCTACGCTGGCGCGCCCCAGCCTACGGCGCAGGGCGCTGAACATTGGCTTTTGCAGCAGATGTTGGGTCTCCAGGGGGGCGACTGTGAAGACCGGCGGTTCGGCCAACACGGTGCGGCGTTCGGCGGGTGGTTGCAAGGTGCGTGTGAGCCACTGGCGCAACGCCTCGCCATCACCCGGCGCAAAACCCAGGGTGCCAGCGGGGACGGCTTGCAGCACGGCTTCATACAGGTCCCAGGTATTCTCGACGCCGGCTTTGTGAACTGCATATCGCCCTGGTGCTGTGCGTACCAGCAGCGTCTCGGTCGCTGCCTCGTCCGGACCGACATGGCAACGCAGGTGCCCGTTGGGTACTTGCTCGCGGATACTCAGGCGCAGGTCGGCGAACGCGTCACTGTGGATTCTCAGCGCGTTGAGCAGCAGCCGTTCGGTATCGGGTGTGGGCGCGTTGCCCGGGTAGAAACCTTCGTAGGCGTGGGTGGTTCGCGCTTCGAACTGTAATTCCCGGGCCTGATGCTTGAGCCGTAGCGGCAAACGCTTCTCGTCATTCATCAACTGCACTTCCGCCGGGCGGGCCTGGTTCAGTATCACTTGGGTCAGGGTGTCGGGCAGCTCGGGGAACTGGCGTTGCAGCAGTAACCCGTGGGCGCTTTTTGACTGGCGTTTGAAACCGTACAGGTGCTCGAAGATGTCCTCCTTGCGTGTGGTGATGTAGCGGCTCAGCTGTTCACGCAGGATTTGCACCCGCGCGTCATTGTCGGCGGGCAAGGGCTTGTCGAGTAGAGCGGTAAGCTCGGTTGTGTCCAGAAAGTCTACGACTCGTGGGATTAGCCGGCCTGCCAATAACGCTTCACGGCTGATGGCCAGCGTCGATTCCTGAGTTGCCTGCATTGCGCCATGGTGCATCGGCTCGCCGCTCAGGTCGGCGGCTTCGAACACCGCGACGGCTTTATCGGCCGGCCAGCCAGGCATTCGCGTTACCATGTCGGCGGACCAATAGGCGGCTTCACCGTTGTCGGCGGAGGGTTCGCTGAGAGCGTCGATCTGCTGCCGCAGTTCCAAGCGATTCAGGGTATCGGTCAATAGCGGCGGCGGGGCCTGGTTTTCGGCGTACATATGCCTCAACGCGCCGGGTTCGGTGCCACTGATATCGTATAACTGTTGCAGGCGTGCAGGTGGCCAGGTGGCGGTGATGGGGCTCAGGCGCTGGAGCAGTTGTGAGTCGTCCCAGGCCCTGGGTTCTTCGCCCTCCAGCACCACGGCCCCCTGACCGTTAAGCACCACCTCGGGACGATAGGCGTGCGGGCGTTGTGGGTGGATGATCCGGTGCCGGCCGGTGTCGGGTTCCTGGCTGACCTCGTAGTGCTTGTTCTCCAGGCGCAGGATTTTTTTGCCTGCGTGCGAGTGAAACCCATGGGCATCGGGTTTCGAACCGGGGGCCAGGGTTACGGCTTCTTGTTCATAGGGGCTCAAGTCCGCATGCCATAAACGGGTTTTGCCGTCAGCCAGCATCACAGGCTTCAAACCCTCGACAAAGGGGGACAGCTTAAGATGGGCCAGTTGCCCGGCGGCGCCGAACGCGATCAGTTGCACCACGTTCTCCGTCACCCCTGCCACATGTTCAATGGCCTCTATGCCCTGGCCTTCGGCCCAATCCAACAATCCTTCGAACACCTCGTCGGCGAGTTGGTAAGCGGTATAGGCCAGCATCAATTCGCCCAAAAACGGAACGAAGGGGGTCACCACTAATAGCGCCGCGTTGAGAATGTCCGAGAGGACTTTTTCTAGATTGTCCCACCAGGCCCAACGTGCCATGCGGTCGGCGTAGGCGGTTGCGATCGCCAGCTCACGGGCATCGTTGAGGATTTTATTGAGACTTTGCTGATACAGGTGCTCCCACAGTGGCGTGCGTACACGCGTCACGCTGAACTGCAGGTTGGGGTTGTCGCGGGGTGTTTCACGCCAGGTCGGCTGTGGATCGCCGGGCGCGTGTTGATGCCATTTCACCTGGCTCAAACGCGTGCCCAACTGGTTGAAAAAATGCCCCTGGTACTGATGCTCGACAAATCGGCTGAAGAATTGCTGGTAGTCGGTTTGCCGCAGTTGCCCGGTCAGTGCCTGCATGAACTCCACCGTCGAGGCATAGCGTTTGAGTGGGTGCTGCGGGTCATTCGGGATATAGGCGATCACGGGCGATGCCTGGCGACTGACTTCCAGGTCGGCGGCAATCAGTACCACGCCGGTCAAGGTGGCATCCATCAGGCTCAGGTCATGACAGTGCGCGGCCTTGCCGTCGAGCGTGAGGTTTTGCTGGCCCCTGACCAAGCCTGTGATCAACGCATGATCCAACGCCTGGATATCGCCCCTGATTAATGCCATGCGCGCAGCCACCTTGAGGGCGGCCTGCTGATTGAGCATCACCCGGGCTCGCAGCACGCCTTCGACCACCGGGGCGGTGCGGCCGAGATAGTTCTCAAGGTGCTGTTGGTACTGGGCGCCGATGTCCAGGCCGCGAACCAGCGTTTTGAACTGCTGGATCGACAGCCGGGCTTTCAGAGGGATGACATCGAAATGGCCCCGGGCGTCGGGCTGGGTGATGAATTGCGAATCGGCGGTAAACGCCTCGCTGTCGGCAAAGTTGTGCAGTGCCGCGTCCAGCAGCGACACCGTGCGGCTTTGCACACCACCGCTAAAATCTCCGACCCACCATGCCTGGTTGGCTGGGGCATAGAGCCGCAGGCAAGTGCTGCGGACATCGACGTCGAGGTTGTATTGCTGTTTCAGCGCGGCTTTCAACAACGGCTCGGCAAAGCCTTTGAGGTCGGTGACCGCGGCGAGTTTCTGGTCGACAAGGGTTTGGGTTTGCCAATGTTCGGCAATCGCGGTTTTCAATAATTGATGCTGGTGGGGCGAGGCACTTTTATACCAGGGCGCAATAGTTTTGCGGCTGGACTTCAAGGCGCTGGCGCGTGACGTCGACAGCGTTTTGACCCAGTTGGGGAGCGCGTCTCGGATGAGTGAGTAGTGTTGGCCTTTATCTTCGGGGGCAGAGGAAGCAGTCGCGGTCATGGTGGTTTTTGGGTGTAGTCAATCGGGCCCTCAGACTGGCCTGCGCCGGGGCTGTCCTGGCAGTAATTGTCTATCGTTGCCTATCAGTGTGTACTGACCACGGGCTGGCACAGCGTGTGGCTGCCTGGGTTTAGGTACGGCAGCAGAATTGGCGCCATGCCTTTGAGCACCTGCACGGGCAGCGCCGAGGTGAACTTGAAGGTTTGTGCCGAACTGCCTGGGACGAAGGCAGTGAGCGTGCCGAAGTGCCGGTCACCGATATAGAACACAAAGGTGGCAGTGCGGTTGATCGCCTTGGAACTGAGTACCCGGCCGCCGGCGCCGATGGCTTCGATACGGTTGTCACCGGTGCCGGTCTTGCCGCCCATGGCCAGCGGTGTGCCGTCGTCCAGCTTGAAACTGCCAGCCACGCGTTTGGCCGTACCGGCATCCACCACTTGGGACAAGGCCCCGCGCAGTGCTCGCGCCACTTCGAGCGGCATCACCCGTTTGCCTTCGGCGGGGTCGTTGATCACTTGGGTTTCATACGGTGTATCAGCGGCAAAGTGCAGACTGTCGATACGCACCACCCGCGCACGCACGCCATCGTTGAGGATGATCCCCATCAATTCCGCGAGCGCCGCCGGGCGATCGCCGGAGCTGCCGATGGCCGTGGCCAGGGAGGGCACCAGATGGTCGAACGGATAGCCCACCGCCTGCCAGCGCTGATGAATATCGAGGAAGGCTTCGACCTCGAGCATGGTCCGGATACGACTGTCGCGGGCGCTCTGATGACGGCTCTTGAACAGCCAGCTGTAGACTTCCTGGCGCTCGAACTGGCTGGCTTTGACCACCTGACTGAAGGTTGCCTCGGGATGATTGAGCAGGTAGCCCATCAGCCACAGGTCCAGAGGGTGCACCTTGGCGATATAGCCCTGGTCGGGCAGGTCATAGTTGCCGGGGCCGTAAGCTTTGTAGAGATTTTGCAGGCGCTCATCGGTGAGTTTCTCATTGGTTTTGATGCCGTTCAGGTGCGCACGCACGAACAGGTCGAAGCTGCCCTGGCTGGCGTTGGGCAACAAGTAACGGTGCACGGCGGCCAGGCGGATCGGCGTGGGGCGCAGGCCGTCGAGAAAGGTGTCGAGGCGGTCCTGGGTGTCTTTCTTCTGGTACTTCTTCCAGAACTTGCGCAGGAACGTCGTACCCTCGCGGTCGGCGAAGTCGGCAAGGTATTCCTGGCGGCGCGGGTCACTGTCGTCCTTGAGCAACTCGGCGCTGTTGTTGGCGCCCGCATAGGTGCTGAAACGCACCAGGTCACGCATCAGGCGAATGAACGGCAGGTTGATCGACTCGCGCAGGGCGTCGCGCAGGGTCGGGCTGCGGCCGTTGTCTTCGTTGCGAAAATTGTGGAAGCGATGCATACCGCCGCCTGTGAAAAAACCTTCGTTGGGGCTGGCCGAGTAAGTGCGGTCGAGGGCGGCGGCGAGCATGTTGGCCAAGGATTTATCCGGTGTCTGGATCAGATAGTCGACGGCCCAGCGGCTGATGCGGTCCTGTTCGGCGATGTCGACTTTCTTCAGTGCGGCGCTCGTTTGGGTGGCGTACTTGTCGTGCAGCTCGGTGATGATTTGCAGGTAGGTGGTCAGCACTCGCAGCTTGGCCGTGGAGCCTAGCTCGAGTTTGCTGCCTTCGTTGATATCGAAGGGCTGGTCGGTATTGTCGGTTTGTACACGTACCCGTGAGCCGTCCGGTGTCAGCTCGAACAGGGTGAAGCTGTAACGTACTTGCGCGGTACTGGTTGGGCTCAGCAGGCGATCGCCGAGCAGGCCGACCTGGCGTGCGTAGTCCGGCTCGGCGAGGCGTTTGAGGTAATCGCTGACCTGGGCCTGCAACGGTGCTTGCAGAGTGCTGGTGGCCGAGAGATCGAGGCGGTCCAGATCGTACAGCGGGCGGTCGAGCAGGGCGGCGAGGCGAGCGCGGGCCATGCTGATGCCTTTGGTCGTCTCGATGGGTTGCATTGTAGGTTGTTGCACCCAGTCGCGATAACTGACCTTGGACGTCAGCGCTGCCTGCAACAGCGCAGGGGCAATCACACCGTTGTGGGCCAGCAGCCGCAGATGGCTGTCGGTGAGTTGGGCCAGCTCTTCCCGACCTTTGGCCAGGTAGTGAGAAGGGCGGCGCTGGGCAATGATCAACGACAACACCTGACGCAGGGCCAGACCTTGCTCGCTATTCACCGGGCCGACCAGCGCCTGGTTGACCTGGTTGAAGTCGGCGCCGTACCACACTCGCAGCCCCTCGGCCAAGCCGTGCACTTCGCCATGGCCGGGCACTGCCGACAGCGGCACGCTGTTGAGGTAGTCACGCAGGATATTCTGCCGCGCTGGTAAGGTTTGTGGCCCATTGCGATAGGCCCGCACGGCGGCAGAAAACATCTGTCGCAGTTTCTCGGTGCCCGACACGGTCAGGCCATCCGGAGAGTGGCGGTATTTTTCCAGCTGCGTGGCCAAGGTGCTGCCGCCAGCACTCTGTCCCGGCAGATGCAGCGCCTTTGCCACTTGCGACCACGCGGCGTTGGCAAAGCGCGGCCAGTCAACGGCAGGGTTGGCCTGGGGTTGACTGGGGTCGAGCAAGTCGCGGTTTTCAATGAACAGCAGGCTGCTGATCACCAGAGGCGGAATGGCGTCGAAGCTCTCATACAACTGTTGCGGGTACTTGTACTGGTAGAGCGGCACGGCTCGGCAATCGGTGATGGACAGCCCGGCCTGGATCTTTTCCGTGTAGGGCACGAACAGGCCCTTGGTGCTGTAGTCCATCAATTGGGGCGAAAAGCGTGCCTGGGCCTCGATTACATAGCCGCGTTTGAGCAAGCGCGGCAGGAAGGTGCCGAGGTCGCTGTAACCCAGGCGCCGGTCGAAAGGGCCGGCACCGGGATAGGCGATGGCATCGCTGGGGCCGGGTTGTACCTGGTAGGTGAGGGTACGGGCCAGGCGGCTGAGTTCCTGGGCCTGCAGGCGTGACGTGCGCATCTCTTTGGTGGCGGCAAACCCCAAGGCCACCAGCGCCATCAGCACGATCAACCAGAACAGCCGCCGTACATAACGGGGCTGGGGTTTATTTTTAGGTAAAGGCGCTGGGTCCGGACTGCCTTGTAGTTTCGCAGCCTTGCTTGATTCGGTTTGCCACAGTGCGCCCATAGTCGATTGACCCCTGCACGCAGATTGATCGGACTTGCCTGAAGCTTAGTCGCGGGTAGCCGGTTGGGGGAAAAATGTGTTCATGGCATCGGATATTTAATGCTGGTCTCCAGTATGTTCAGCCAGGTCGGGTCATTGGCCGGTGCCCAGCGACGGCTCACGCCATCATGGAAAAACACCATCTTGTCCTCCAGGTACCAGACGGTCATTTTTATCTTCAGTTGCCGTATATAGTCCTGCGCCGGACACGTAATGGATGCCCAGGGGTCGCAGATAGACAGGTTCGCCCAGTCGGCACCCTGGAAATCCAGAGTCTGGGTCAAGCCCGAAGGGACCGTACCCACCACCACAAAGGTATGACCCCGGCAGTACCACACGTGAGCGACGCCACCATTGGTTCGGATCATTTCACACGCCACATGGGCCATCTGGTCACAATTGCCCGCACCGGTCTTGAGAATGACCTCGGTGTAGTTCGGGTGGCCGATCTTGCTGTATTCCCACATCACAACGGGTTCAGCTTCTTGCAGTCGCAGGATTTCAGCCGGGGTCGCCCCGACGACGTTGTTTGATCTCAGGCCGGTTCTATCCACCACCGCCTGGGTGCTGACGTTGGCTTGCTCTGCGAGGTATTTATTGAGCGGGCTACCCGTGGCGGAGCTGGGTGGCCAGATGTCCAGTTGCACCGGCCGCGAGACCACATTGATATCCAGGCGCCTTCCCTCGTCCGAGGCGTTAAGCAGCAGTTCCCGCTGCTTGATGACCCTCAGGGTGCTGGCCTTTTTGCGGATATTTTCGATTTTTTTCGGCAAAAACCCGCGCTTGCTCAACTGTCGGTACAGGACTTCGAGGGTCGGCAGTGTGACCAGCGGTTGGTCGGGAATCATCCCGCCGGCTTGCAAGAACTGCATTTTGGTGTCGCAGTAGGCCCTGATCAGCGCTGTATCGTCGCCGCCTTGGCTGAAATCCAATTGATGGAATTGCAAGGTGTCGGCGCCGCTGGGCGTTGCGTTTGTCCGGTAAAAAACACCCACATCGGGCTCGGCCACCCAGTAAGGTGTTGTCGTGTTGGGTAGGGTGATCTCCAGCGCCCGAAGGGTTCTGCGGTCATTGATGAGGTTCACCAGCCCATCGATTTCAACGACTTGGGTTTTACGGGTGAGCAGGTTGTCCAGGTCGTCTTCGGGCAAGCCGAACTGCGGCTCGCTGTCAATGCGCCTGCCGCTGACCTGCTGTTGGTAGATCAACGCTGAAGGTTGGGGGTGAGGGGTCAGCTCGAAGCCGTCGAAGTCCGGGGTGACATCATGCACGTTTCGGTAATAAACCAACTGGCGTTTGTTGCCGCCGATCATCGGCGCCGGCTGGATGCGAATATGGTCGAGCGCCTGGACTCGACGTTTATGAATCGAATCCTTAAAGGCGTACAGCCTTTTGGTGAAACAGATGAGGGGCACCCCCGGGCTGCGCTTTGCTCTGCCGACGGGGCAGACCGAGTCGAAGTGGTCGGTGAGCTTGGCATGGGCCTCTGAGGTGAGTTCGTCCAGCTGGCTGGGGTGTTTATGGGACAAACGCCAGACGCGGCCTTGGTCCAACATGTCGGTCGCGTCGACGCGTTGAATGAGCAAGGGCGCCGTGTCAAAAAAGGGCTCTACAACGAGCACCTTGTAGCCGTCGGCGAAGCTGACCGGTGTGACGGCCATCGTGGTGTCCAGTTGCAAACCTTTCAGCGCGGGACCGTACGGCCTTGCGCTGAAGGGGTCAAAGGCATGCCAGGCGTTGGCGCGCCTGATCGCCAACAGAGGCGTCAGCCCCTCAGGGTGCATCAGAACGCCAGGCCTGACGTCGGCGCGGTTGATCAGCCGGGCGTAATCCATCGGCGTGCCATGGGCCAGACGTTGCTGGGCATGACGCAGTGCGCCCGCCAGTGCCCGCTGGCCTGAGTGGTTTAACCTGGCCAGGCCATAGGCCGTCAGGCGCACCAACGATGGCACCGCCTCCAGTGGGTTGAGCAACTCATTGATAAAGGTGGCGCTGAGTCTGGTCAGTTGCAGCAGTTTCAAGTAGGCCGGTGCGGGCTTGATCAGGCGGCCCCAGCCGCTGGTAATGAAGCCTTTGGTCGGCATGATCAGGCCAAGCATGTCGAAGAAACAGCCCAGTGTGCCATCGAGCACGCGTTTGATTTCCCCGGAGGCGAGGTCATGGCCGCAGGTCCAGAAGGGTATGAAGCCCAGCAGCGCCTCTAACAACTGCTCGCTGTTTTTTTTTCGCTCTTCAAGGGTGGTCAAGCCTTTGGCCTGGGCCACCCAGGTATCGATATCGATGAAAAAGTGGTGATTGACGATGGTGCTCGCCAATGTGAGGTTTCTTGGCGAGTCGAACACCAGCGGACTAGCAATGGCCGGGAGCCCCTCGAAATGCCAGAGTTGATCCACGATAACGGTGCAATACCTTCCAGATGTGGGTGGGGTGCCTTTGAAGTAGGCATCCTCATCAATGGCCAGGCGACTGCCCTCATGCAAATACGCGATCGGTCGTGTGCTGTGGGGGGAACCGGTGGTGACTTTGAGCGGGCGGCCTCCCAGTTCCAGGATGGCGGGAAGGCGGGTGTTTTGTTGCACTTGATTGAGCAGGGGAAACAGTTCGTAGTCATGGACGGTGTTGACTGCCGTACTACGCAGGATGAAGCCGAACCGGCCGGTACGGGCCATTTTCTCTCCGGGCCCTTCCTCGATCTGCGGCTTGCTGGCTGCTTGCCTCACCACGAGCAGTTGTACCGCCCCCTCGTGCAAGCGCTTGCGGTCGGCCAGTGGTAACTGCGACAGCAGGTAACTGATCGCTCGGATAAACGCCTCCTTGAGTCTTTGCGTGTAAGCACCAGCGGCCTCGCTGAACAGCGCGTTGACATCGCGCAACTGGCCAAAGTTTTTTTTCAGCAGGGCGAGGTCGAGTTCGGGGTCGGTTGAGCGCCATTTATCGTCAATGGGTTGCAGGTGGCCGCCCATATGCAGATCCGCCAACGACTGAAGCTTTACGCCCGTGGTCGGTCTGTAGGAGGGGAGCCGAAAGGGGCCTTGTCCTTCTTGCAGGCATTTTTTCTTCAGCCAGCGGTGGTTGGGGAAGACGCGTTTAAGGTCCCTCAAGGCCAGGCTGCGGCGCGTGATGAGCCTGCTGCGCAAGGTTTCGGCTGCGTCGTGCAAAGTCTTTATACGGGCCTTCAGGCGTTCTTTGATGGCGTCGAGTTCATCGGTTCGATAGGTCTGTGCAGGTCGCAGTTCGCCGTGGACGATTGCCCAGTCGATCAGAGTGGCGGTGGCGTAATGCTCGCGCCACAAGCGTTCCTGGTCCGTCGCCGGCTCCTGGATGGCAAGCGCGATGATGTCGCTGAACGCCAGCTGTCGTGTTGACCCGCAGGCGAGCTCTTCTGCCAGCATCACGCCTTGTTTGAACAGCATCCAGGCGTGGGAAGTCATGAAGTACAGCGAATCAGGGATGCCTTGCACCAAAAACTCCGGTGCGACACCCGCCAGCAACAGGTGTGCGGCCAACCCCGTGGTTTGGGGAGTAGCAACACCAGCCGCAATCAGGTGCAGCTCAAGTGAGCGGCGCAGGTCTGCATAACGATGCCCATGGTAATCGCTGTGGTTCAGGTTCAGGCCGGCGAGGGTGTATCGCGCTTGTGCGGCCTGCGGGTCGAGACTGAGGATCAGCGCGGCAAGGACCAATGTGTCTCGACTGGCGTTGCTGGTCGTTTCACCGGGGGCGTGTCCAAACCAGCCCACGGCGCCGAGCAACGAATCGGCCAGCTTCTGCGCACGGGGAGCGGCAAGCAGTTGTTGCAGTTGTTCATCCGGTGGCCCGGGCGGCAGATCGGCAGCCAGCAGGTTGAACAAACCGGAGCTGGGTTGTGGGACAAACGTGGCGCTGATATGGATCACCTTGGCGCGTTGTTCGGTTGAAAGGGTCAGCGCACCCGGTAGTGGCATACCCAGGGCTTCCCAGTAATTGCCCTGCTGGGGGCTAGCGAGCCGGGTGGTTTCGAGGCGTTGTCGATACTGGCGCAAGGCGACGTCGGAATGCGCCAGATCACTCACGGGCGGCACCGTCACCGGTTCGCTGCGCTGCAGTTGTTCCATCAGCTCCCAGGCCGCCTCGCGATTATCCGGCAACGGCAGGTCGTGCAAGCTGAGCAACTGTGCGAGGCTGAATTGGCCGTCCTGATGGACGAACAGGTTCATGGCCGCAGCGCAGGCTTGCAAGCGTTCAAGGCGATCGCCCAGCGGCAGCTGCGACAGTTGTTCATGGCTGATGTCTACCCGTTGACCCCAGGGGCCGGCGCCTCTGATCGAGTGTTGCTGGTGGTCAAATTCGTACAGGCCTTGGGTCAGTGCATCGGGGCGAGTCAAGGCGAGAAACTGCGGATGCTCAGTGATCTCCCCGAGTAACGTTGCGGCGGTCTGCATGGTCACGGCCCAGAACGAGCCGCCAGCCAGCGGGAAACGGCAGCGGTACACACTCAACAGGTTGAATGTGTGTTCGTTCAGGTCGTCTTCGATGATCTGTGCATGCAGTGCATTGGCTGCCGCGTGCAGATCCTGATTCAGTCGCTCGAACGCGTCCGCGAGCGCAGGTTCGGTCCTACCCAGTGCGTCAATCAGCACGCCGCGTTGGGCAAGCGTAGTCGGTTGGGGGTAGCCGTGGAACCGCAGCACCTGACGGGCGCTCAGTGACAGGTTTGCGGCAGGGTAGGCCAGGCCGATGGCATCCGGGTCGATGATCAGGGCGATGGCCCGAATGGGCGGCGCGAGCTGCTGCCAGCCGCTGGCGTCCTCATAGGTGAAGGTGGCACCGTTGGCATACAGAGTGCCGTTGCGCACGTTCACTTCCATCGGGTTGAAACGCCGCTGCCCGGCCCAGGCCACGAAAGAGGGGTGGCCGAGGGCTTGGCGATAGAGCACAAGCCAGCAGCCGAGTGCACAGTGGGTCGGCACCGGGAGTGAGTCTGCGGCAGCGTAGGGTTCGGTCTTGAGGTGTGCAATTAGGGTGTCCAGCATTTGCCGATCGCCGTCCTGACGCTGGGATGGAGTCGGCTGCTCATGCCGGGTGGTCAATTCAGTCATCCATGAAGTCTCGTTGAAGGTAATGACAGAGCGTGCCGGTTGCGGGCGCAGTCTTCACCGGGACCTTTCGCCTTTTTCCATGGTTTGTATCGCTATGGCGTGAAAGCCTTGAGATAGAGCCCCTCGCAGTGACCATTGGGCGATGGTAGGGGCATGACGATGCACCCTGGCTGTGCAATACTCGCCGCCGTTTCGCCCCGTGGCCTTTCACGCGGGATCAGCTAATGCCCCTCCATAAACCGGCTTTTTCCCGCGAGGTACCGCTGAAATTGGCGTGTTTTATAGTGAAAGGCCCTGTGTCGAGGTTTTTATACTGCACGGCCCGCTGATCTTGCCCGGCAAGAAGGGTCCGTCCATGAGGCGGCCCCGGTTTCGACAAGGGCACAGGCTTACCGGCCTGCACCCCGCAAACTCGACGGACAATCCAATAACAAAATGAGGTTGTACCTTTATGCCAGTCGGCAACCCACTGCCCCATGGCGAGACCGCTCAAGGCGGCCCGCTCAAACGCGAACTCGGTGAACGGCATATTCGCCTGATGGCCCTTGGCGCCTGTATCGGTGTCGGCCTGTTCCTTGGTTCGGCCAAGGCCATTGAAATGGCCGGCCCGGCGATCATGCTTTCGTACATCATTGGCGGCCTGGCGATCCTGGTGAT
Source organism: Pseudomonas sp. W2Aug9 (assembly GCF_023127755.1). Taxonomy (NCBI): domain Bacteria; kingdom Pseudomonadati; phylum Pseudomonadota; class Gammaproteobacteria; order Pseudomonadales; family Pseudomonadaceae; genus Pseudomonas; species Pseudomonas sp. W2Aug9. The sequence continues at coordinate 336,137 of NZ_SPKL01000010.1, forward strand.
CATGCGCGCCCTCGGCGAAATGGCGGTGCACAACCCTGTCGCCGGCTCGTTCAGTCGTTACGCCCAAGACTATCTCGGCCCCTTGGCGGGCTTTCTCACCGGCTGGAACTATTGGTTCCTGTGGCTGGTGACCTGCGTGGCGGAAATCACCGCCGTGGCCGTGTACATGGGCGTCTGGTTCCCCGACACCCCACGCTGGATCTGGGCCCTGGCGGCGTTGATCAGCATGGGCACGATCAACCTGATCGCGGTCAAGGCGTTCGGTGAGTTCGAGTTCTGGTTCGCGCTGATCAAGATCGTCACCATCATTGCCATGGTCATCGGCGGCGTCGGCATCATCGCGTTTGGTTTTGGCAATGACGGCGTGGCGCTGGGCATTTCCAACCTGTGGGCCCACGGCGGCTTTATGCCCAATGGCATCACGGGAGTGTTGATGTCCTTGCAGATGGTGATGTTCGCCTACCTGGGCGTGGAGATGATCGGCCTGACCGCTGGTGAAGCGAAGAACCCGCAGAAGACCATTCCCAGTGCCATCGGCTCGGTGTTCTGGCGCATCCTGCTGTTCTACGTGGGGGCGTTGTTTGTGATCCTGTCGATCTACCCATGGAATGAAATCGGCACCCAGGGCAGCCCATTCGTGATGACCTTCGAGCGTCTGGGTATCAAGACCGCTGCGGGCATCATCAACTTCGTGGTGATCACCGCCGCGCTGTCGTCCTGCAACGGCGGCATCTTCAGCACCGGGCGTATGCTCTACAGCCTGGCGCAGAACGGCCAGGCACCTGCCACCTTCGGCACCACGTCGAGCAACGGCGTACCGCGCAAGGCGTTGCTATTGTCGATCTTCGTACTGTTGCTGGGTGTGCTGCTCAATTACATGGTCCCGGAAAAAGTCTTTGTGTGGGTCACTTCCATTGCCACGTTCGGCGCGATCTGGACCTGGCTGATGATCCTGCTGGCCCAGCTCAAGTTCCGCAAAAGCCTGAGCCCGGCCGAAGCGGCCGGCCTCAAGTACCGCATGTGGTTGTACCCGGTCAGTTCCTACCTGGCGCTTGCGTTCCTGGTGATGGTGGTGGGGCTGATGGCGTACTTTCCCGATACCCGTGTGGCACTGTATGTGGGCCCGGTGTTCCTGATGGTGTTGACCGTGCTGTTCTACGTGTTCAGGTTGCAGCCAAAGACCGTCGCTCAAGGGACGGTGCGTTCCGCGTCCTGATGTGTGTCTTGTGACAAAAAGCTCCACCCCGCTCTACCGCGGGGTGGGGCTTCTGACCGCCGTATTTTCTGCACGATCCTCTATTTGCGGTGAGGCGCCTGCCGCCCCTGGGGCCTGATATCGCGAGCACTGTGCCTGTGTATAACGCGGGGCATCCGGTTCCGTGCGTTATCGCTTTGCTCATATCTATCTATCCCTCCAACAACAATTCATTCCCTAGGCTGGCTGCTTCGACAGCAACCTTTGAAGAGTGACTTCATGCCTGAAAGAAACCCTCTGCTACTGCCCTACGACTTGCCACCGTTCTCTGCCATCAGAGCAGAACACTTGGTTCCCGCCATTGAGCAAATCATCGCTGATAGCCGCAACACCACCGCCACGATCATTGCCAGCCAGTCGTTATTCCCCACGTGGGACGACCTGGTGCAAGTAGTGGAAGAGCTGGAGGCACGCCTGGACGGCTTTCTCAAAATCATTGAGTTGCTTGACTCCGTTCCCCAGGGGCCGACATGGAAGCTGGCATCACATCGCAGTTATGAGCTTGCAAGGCAGTATTGCGCCGAGCTGGCCGCGAACAATGATCTGTACCAGCTTCACCGACAACTTGCCGATAGCCCGCCCGCAGCCCTTTTCAATCAACAGCGCCACAGTGCATTGCATAAAATACTGCGCAAGTACCAGTTGGCGGGTCTTGATCTTTCGCCTGAGAATCAACGACGGCTCAAAACGTTGAACCTGCAAATCGAGGAGTTCAGCCAAGAGTTCCTGCGGCGTGTGAAAGACTCCGGCGACGCATGGCGTAAGCACATTCAAGATAAGGCGATGCTCAGTGGGTTGCCTGGCGCGACCCTGGCACGCATGGAGGCCGCGGCTCGGGACGCAGGCCTGGATGGCTGGTTATTAACCCTTTCCGAGCAGTCCTTTCAGGAGGTGATGAGCTACGCCGACCATCGAGCCTTGCGCCAGGAAATGATGGTGGCTTACTACAGCCGTGCCGTGGGCACCGGTCGCGACGACATTGCCACCGACAATGAACCGGTTCTGACAGTGTTGCTCGACAGCCGTCACCAGAAAGCACAATTGCTCGGCTATGCCAACTTCGCCGAACTGGCGTTGGTGGAGCAAATGGCGCAGACGACCGATGAGGTCACTGCATTTCTTTATCAGCAGATTGATCGGGCACGCACGACATTTGCCCATGAGGCACAACAACTGCAACGCTATGCCGCACAACGTGGGATCAATGCGCTGGAACCCTGGGATTACAACTATTATGCGGAAAAGATTCGCCAGGACGTGGCGGGTGTCTCCCAAGACGCCGTGCGCAAATACTTCCCGTTGGAAACGGTGCTGCAACGCTTGTGCGCGTTCACCAAAACGCTGTTCGGCGTTGAGCTGATTGAACAAACCACCGTCGATACCTGGCACCCGGATGTGCGGGTATTCGAACTCAGGGAGTACGCCGAGCCCATTGGGTATTTGTTCATTGACCCTTATCGCCGTATGGCGGGCGGCGAGATTGGCGCCGCCTCAGGTTTGCGCAATCACCGGATGACCGCCGAGGGGCGTCCACAACGGCCTATAGCCGTGCTGCGCAGCCAGTTGCCGCGACCGACAGCGACCCAGCCTTGCTTGCTGGATCACTTGCAATTGAGGGTCTTATTGCATGAATTCGGCCACTGCCTGCAGCACCTGTTGACCGCCGCCCCCTACCGGGCGATTTCCGGTATGGGCCAATTAGGCCATGATACGACGGAGTTTTTCGGCCAGGTGCTGGAGCAATTCTGCTTTACTGCGTCGTTCCTGGTCTGGCTATCCGGCCATTTCCAGACAGGAGATCCCTTGCCTGACGATATGGCCGCTCAAATGAGCCGATTTGCTCACACCCAGACCAGTCAGGAAACCGCCAGTATTTTGCTCACGGGTCTCGTCGACTTTGAGCTGCACCGTACCTACGGCGACGGGCGTACACCTCATGAGGTTTTCACCCATACCAACAGTGAAATCGGGCATTTGCAGTGGCCTGATGGCACCCGCCCGATCAACAGTTTCGAACAACCGATGGGTAGCTATGGGGCCAAGATGTATTCCTACAAGTGGTCTGGTGTCTTGGCCCGCCAGGCTTTTGAACGGTTTGAGCGTGATGGCCTGTTCAACCCGGAGACCGGGAAAGCCTTCCGGGACGCGTTCATTACTGAGGGCGATACCGGTACGCTGTTGAGCGCACTTGCGCTTTTTCGGGGGGACGGCGTGGGATGTGTCGGGCATTCCACCGGGGCATGAAGCGCTGGTGCATATGTAGCCCCTCGGCTGAAACTTGAAACGCCAGAGTGATCTTCAGCAGCCAATCCGGCACGGAGAGCACTCGATGAGCACTGACACCCCACCGTATTTTTTCAGCGAAACCCAAACAGATCGCACGCAGCTAAGCGAGCGCCAACGCTCACGCAACTTTACCCTCAAGGACCTTGACTGGTTCGACTCGGTCTATCTGGCCACCGATGCTTTGCGGCGGGCGCACAAAGCGCCGATGCACGTCCAAACCCTGCAACTGAATGTGCTTGGTCAACCGGCTATTGAATTGGCGGGTGCATTCGTCATGAGCCCCGCCCCAGAAGGCGGGGTTGTTCTCTATACACCCGCTCGTGGTCTGGAAAAGCTGGAAAGCCATGAAATCCTCAAGACGCAACTGAAGTCGTGGCTCAAAGACTCGTCGCAGCGCCAAGCGTTGCTTGATTACCTTTCCATCTCCCAGCAAGTCACCCTGACGCCTACTGCAACCCTGACGATTACCGAACATACCGTGGCTGGCGCTGTCTTCGAAGCACAACATGCGACCCTCTCCAATAACCTGCTCGAAAATGCTCGTTTGATGCGCGAGGAGCTGCTCAAGCTGCCCAGTTTCACTTCTCTGCTGGATGAATACATTTCCTCCAAGTTGGCGCAGTCTTTTACGGGGGGCGATCAGCGCCAAATCCAAGTGCAGAGTTATGTCATCGACGCATCCAGCGAATCAGGCAATTCTGATTCGCCAACGTCCCGACACACAACCACCCGCTCCTTGAGCGAAACTGTCCTCAGGTATTTTGTCGCCAATGGCTGGCCTGTGGGTGAAACCCGGCGCTACCACAACCCCCAGCAGCCTACTCAGGAAGCTGATGATCAGTTGCGTTGGGACGTATCAGTCCAGGGATTGGCCCAGGGCTTGAAAGCATATATGAAGCAACAGCCCAAGACATTTTGGACGCTGCCGGCCGCCGCTGGGTTCTCACGGCTACAACTTTTTACCAACGCCATGGCCAATGCCTTTTTCACGGTGGCGCTGGAGCAACAACAGCAAACTACGATTACGGTTGAGCAGCGTCTGCAACTACAGGCCTTGCCGCTCAAGGCTGCGCTGCCTGCGACAACGCTTGCTCCTGCGATCGATGTTGAAAAGGCACTGCTGAGTGAGCCCGAACAGACCCCCGCCGAGCTGGCAGGCACACTTATCATCAGTAGTAACAAAAGCGACAATGGCTCGCCCTGGCTGCTCTATACCCCCCTCCAGGGCCTGCGATCGTTTACCGATCTGAGCGCCCTGAAAACCCACCTTCTCGATAGTCTCAACCCCCGGCAGCATGCCGATGCCTGGAGAAAGCATCTGTCCAGGCCGGAACGCTATAACGAAGTCGACCTGCTGGCCTGCGAAGTCACCAAAGGCCCCATCACCGGGGTTATTTTCCAACGCATCATGGAGGGCATCATTGAAAAACAAGGTCGCAACCTTGAATACGCCCTCGATCAGTATCGCCTGAGCCAGGGCACGATGGACCTCGATGCCCTGGTTGATCATGTGCTGGATGTACGTGGAATGATTGATCCAACATTACTGACCTTCGAACCCATGGGGCGTTGGAGTACCCAGTTGACAGAGACCTGGACGGCGACGGTGACTGAACCCAGGATTCCACCAACGCTTGCTGCAATGCGCACAACGGTGCATTTACTCGAAAACGTCACTGCCGAAATCGAACAACACCTATCGTTTCGCCCCTCGCTGGAGCGTTCCGTTATCACCTATCTCAATACCAAACTGTACGCTATCAAGCAGCAAGAGTTGCAGGCCGCGTGCCTCTCGGTACGCCAATACAGCAACCCTTCAAATGGCACTGACAAACCTCAACTGCTCTCATCGAGCAGTATGGTCGACTATTTTCTGGCGCGCTTATGTGGCGAAGTGGGTCCACTCATCGATCCGCTTAACACTCACGTCTATTCAACCCCTCCTGGCAAACCCGCCACCAAGGTCTCAGGTATGGACGCCGCTACGTTCAATACGCTGATCAACAGTGCAGTCGGTGGGTTTAAACAGTACCTGCGTAGAACCCACAGCGTGTCCCCCAACATGCAGCCCTTGCTGAGAAAGGCAATGGAGATGGGCTTGACAGGGGAAGTGCAAGTCAGGCTTTGGAACAACGCTTTATTGCCCCTCGACTACGAAGTGCTTTTGACCGTGTTAGGTATTTACGCCAGAGACTTACGCCCTGGTGTCAATGGGTTCCGCCCTGATGCGTTTTCTTTGCAGGTCGTACCGACTGGGCAGAATACCCCGCTGGTACTCAATAACTGTTTCGTGCTGACCGAGCGCGGCGGGCTTGATCTTCGATATTCGGGCCGCACGCTGCTGTGGACGCCCGCGTTGGGCCTGGAAAGCTTCTGCTCATTGAAGGACTTCAAAGCAGAGATGGATCGACGCCTGGCAATCCCGAACGAGCGACAGGCTTTCCTGGCGAACCTGGCGCCACCGGACTGGGAGGCACAACCGAGCTATGCATTCAGTTCCCTTGAACTGATCGAAGACAACCTCGTTGAGCACTTGCAACGAACCTACGCTCAACAAAAAGACCGTGAACTGGCGCAAATCCTGTCCATGCAGCTATCGGTCGATCAGTTGCGTAAGCTCTGGCAGGTTCAAGCCACACAAAGCCTGGCGCCCACCAACGTGCAGCGTGCCAAGGACATGGTCCAGGCCATGATCCAGCAACAGGGTTTGCAATGGTTGGGCAAAGCCCATGCTGTGGATCAACAGCTGTACGTCGAATTGCTGGAGCAGTATCGAAACAACGTCACCGACCATCAGGATTACCTGCACGGGGTCGACTCACTGGCTCAGTTCACGCTCAAGAAACTCAGCACGTTACTCAAGGACCTTGACGTTCAGGACAGCGTCACACCTGATGAAGTCGAAGTCGGGCTACCGGCGCAGGGCAGTACACCTGCCCGCAACCAGTCGCTGCTGGACTATGCCTTGAGTCATCAGTCGTACTGGAAGGATGAGGTGCCCCTCTTCGCCAGCACCGGTACAACGCCGTTGCCATCCACCCTGGATGCGCAGACGCTGAAAACGCGGATACAGGCGTTGAACATCAACGTGGCTTACCAAACATACATCAAGTCCTTCCTGGGCCCTGCCAGCCCGGGCTTCGAGCAACGCTATACGCGATTCGCCAAGCAACTGCCGTGGCAATTGATGCAATACGCTCACGGCATGAGGTTGCAAGACCAGCTTTCACCAACGGCCTTCGGGCTCATTCAACAGATCATGGATATGCCCGATGCGATCGCCCGTGCGACAGTAGTGAATGCCAACGCCATGATCCGCCCTCTGGAACTGCTGGTGGATGACGGGAAGAAAACCATCAAGATTCCCGGGGCTTATTTGATCGGCTCCGCCTCCGGTGACGAGGGGCCTCAAATCCTTTATGCCCCCTATAGTCCAGGCTACACCCTCAAGGAATATACCGTTGAGGCCGCACTCCGTGCTGAGTTGACAGCCGCCGGCGCCTTACAGCGATGGGTTCGGCTGGGGGTCCCGGCTGTTGACCAAGCGGCACTGACAAGCGCACTGGAGCAACCCCTGGCCAGCACCACCCTGCAGCTGGCAAGCAACCCCATCAACACGCCGCTGTTCAAACAGCTGTTCACCGACAATGTCGAGCTGCTGACAACGCTGTTGGGCTGCCAAAAAGCCGCTGATGCAGGCACTGCCTGGGATACGGCCAAGGCCGTGTTCTCTGAGGGCGTGCAGGCGGCCACTGTATTTTTTGCCGGCAAACTGGCCTACCCCCTGGTGGTCTGGCAGAGCTATAAACTGTTCAAGGCTTCTGCCGAGGAGCTGCAAAGCCACCAATGGCATGAGGCACTGGGTCATTTCATCGGAGGTGTCGCCGCGCTGGCCGGTTTGAGCGATTCCATGCCTCCCGTATCAGAGGGCGGCATGCCCCCGGCACCCGAGCCAATCCCGCCGCCTTCCACACCTGCGACCTCTGTGGTGTCCTGGCCCGCGCTGGACATTACCGCTGCTTCCCGCACCCGGCTCCAGCGTTTCGAAGTCCTTGAGCCGAGCTTGGCCAGCCTGATCAAAGACACCTCACTCAACCTTTATCGATCGACCTCCAACCATTACTACGCGGCGGTGGCAGGGAAGGTGTTCGAAGTCATCAAGCATGGCCAGGGTTGGCGCATCATCGGTGATGGCGAAGTCGGTCCTGAGGTACAGCGCAACCCTCGACAACAGTGGATGCTCAGTAGCGCTGGCCCAGTGCTGACGGGGCGACGGACAATTGCGCGATTGCTTAATCGCTTCTACTCCGAGCCATTTGCGCGCTCGAGTATGAATGTATTGGCCAGCGGGATGCGCGAGATACGAGCGCTTTACGCTCGGGAATCCTGGCTTATCATCGATGCACTTGCCTTGGCGACGTTTTATGCAAAGAACGCCCAGGAAAATTTGCGCCTGATCACACAAACTCCCCTTGCTGCCCCTGAGCTGGTCAAACAGATCAAAACGTTTTTCGGCTTGCAGACGCTCGAGGTCGAACACCTTGAAAAAATTCAGGAGATCGTCGATACGGTCTGCACTGCGTTGATGGAGCCCTCACTGACCTCCTCGGACTCAACGCGATTTGTCATTGGCCGATCGCGGTTGCCGGCTCCTCAGGGTGGACACACGTTGATGGCCTTTACGATTGTCCCCGACCCCCTTCAACTGGTGTACTTGACCGAGACGTTTTTCAACCCGGGTCTGAAATACAGTCATTTGTTGACCAAGCCGTTCTATGTCAGCGCCCACGCCCGTGCGACCACCCTCATTCACGAAGTCACTCATCATGTCTGTGCGACGTTGGACTTGGCTTACGTGCATTCAGGCCATCCGTTTGATGACCTGATTGATCCGCAAACCCCTGAGGGCAGTAACACAAAAGCAGCCCTGGAAAAGCGCCATATTTCAAGACTGTCGCTCAATACTCCGACCCATGAGTTGTTCCAGGTTGTCGATGTTGCAACCGGCCTCAAATCAGACCCTGCCCAGGGCACGTCAACACAGCATGTGCTCGACAGGCTGCTCAGCGTCACAGGCACCCAGACCCTCGTCGATGCCCGGCGAGTTTTCCGTACCGATCCGCTTAAACGCATCCTTACGGTGCTTAACAACGCCGACTCCGTCGCCTACCTGATTGCACAATTGGGGCGTCGAAAAGAGAAACCTGTTGGCTTATGACTACAACGTCAGATCATCGCCCGGGCCGTTTGCTCCTGCGCAGCGAGGCGGGCATTAACTATTTGGCTTGTCTCGCTTCAAGGGGCGTGGCGTCTGGTTGAGGTGTTTGTTGAACTCCATCCAGGCCGCGAGGGCTGACATCAGCACCACACCGAGCAAGGCGGTGAGTAGTTGCATGAACACGGCGTCATCCGCCTGGGCATTGAGCATGTCCGCCAGTGGCGCCAGCACCACGCCCAGGCAGAACACTTCCAGGGAATAACGGCCCATCTGGCAAATCCGTTCAGCCAGACGGTTTTGCGTCCATTGCGGGTTTGGTAACAGCTTGGCGGTGACATAGGCCAGCGCCAGAAAGTGCACGAGCCGCACCGGTGACAGGTTGGTCTTGCTGATGGGGTACAGCAGGTTGCTGAGCGTGGTGGGCATCACCGCATCATGGATTTCAGGCCAGAGCCACGACAGCGTGATCACGCCGGCTACCACCACATACAGCGCCGCCGCGACGAACAGCGGCTGGCGCTGTAAGGGGCGTGTCTCGGGCGCGCTGGGCCGCTGGCTGTAAATCGCCGCGGCGCCCCCCAGCACAAACAGCAATTGCCAGGTAACAGGGTTGAAATACCACACGCCATCGGCAATGGCGCGCAGGTTCCAGCCCATCCACGGCGCCATCAGGTATACCACCAGCGAGACACTCACCACGGCCCAGGGCGCGCGCACCATCAGCGGCAGCACCACGGACAAACCAGCCAGCAAGACGATGTACAACGGCAACGGATCCATCAGGTTGGGCTTGAAGCGCAACAGCAGTTCGTCGGTCAGTGCCTGTTGCGGGTGGGTGACGAAGTGCGTCAGGCCCATCTCCGCCACCAGGTCGCGGGTTTCTACATGGTTGTTGGCGAAGAACACGATACCCATCAGCATGGCCAGCAGGAAAATATGCACCACATACAACACCCAGGTGCGGCGCAGGATTTTCAGGCAGGCCATCCAATAACCTTCTCGCTGCATGACCTTGCCGTAGGCCAGCACCGAGGCGAACCCGGCGAGAAACACGAAGACCTCCGCCGCGTCGCTGAAGCCGAAGTTGCGCAGAGTGATCAGGCCAAGAGGGTTGTGGGGGACGTGATCCCAGAAAATGAAGATCAACGCCAGGCCCCGAAAAAAATCGATGCGCGGGTCGCGTCCGTTCAGCATGGCAGCGGGCTCTTGAACAAGTAGTTGAATGACGATAGGTGAGCGCGCGCGTTGTCGTACGCGGCACGTCGAGCGGGCGCAGGTTGGCGGTATTTGTAAGCAATTGCAAAGGTTGGATATTACTGAATGTCTCAGTTGTAGATAAGGGCACCTGTCAACCTTGACAGTAGACGCAAAAGGCGCGCCGTGGCTTGCTAACACGCAACCGCAAAGGACGACGGTATGGCCCGGCTATGGAAAGGTTTCACTCGTTACACAGTGATCGGTGTCGCCAATACGGTGATCCATTGGCAGTTGTTTTTTATGCTGCGGGCAGGGTTTGAGTTCAGCCAGGCGCTGAGCAATCTTCTGGCATTCTGTGTGGCGGCATCCTTCTCGTTTTATGTGAATGCCTTGTTCACCTTTGACATGCCGGTTTCCCTGGGCCGCTACCTGCTGTTCATGACGTGCATGGGAGTGCTAAGCCTGGGGGTAGGTTGGTTGGGTGATCATCTGCACATGCCAGGGCTTATCACTGTGCTGGTGTTTTCACTGGTCAGCTTGCTGTGCGGTTTTCTGCTGTCACGGTGGGTGGTGTTTCGCGAGCGTGGCCAATGAAGATCTCGTTGGTGGTACCGGTGTTCAACGAGGAACAGACGGTGGCCGATTTCTACCGTGCGGTTCGGCAAGAACCGTCGTTGCAGGCCCACACCGTTGAAATCGTATTTATCAACGATGGCAGCACCGACGGTACTGCCGAAGCCGCCGAGACGCTGGCGTTGGTTGATCACGACGTGATGCTGATCAACTTCTCACGCAATTTCGGTAAGGAAGCTGCCTTGTTCGCCGGGCTGGAATACGCCACGGGCGACGCGGTGGTACCGATGGATGTGGACCTGCAGGACCCGGTGGACGTCGTCCCACGGCTGATCGCCGAGTGGCAGCGGGGCGCCGATATGGTGCTGGCCAAACGGCGCGACCGCTCCAGCGACGGTTACCTCAAGCGTAACGCCGCGTCGCTGTTCTACCGTTTGCTCAACCTTATCGCCTATACCCATATCGAAGAAAACGTCGGTGACTTCCGGTTGATGGACCGCAAGGTCGTGGACGTGATCAAGGCGCTGCCGGAACAGCAACTGTTCATGAAAGGCGTGCTGTCGTGGGCGGGGTTCACGGTGGCCATCGTTGAATACGATCGTGCTCCCAGAGCTGCGGGGCAGAGCAAGTTCAACGGCTGGAAACTGTGGAACCTGGCGCTGGACGGGATTACCTCGTTCAGTACCTTGCCGTTGCGGTTGTGGAGTTATATCGGCGGCGCAATTTCGTTATTGGCGTTGGTGTATGCCGGGTTTTTGATTGTGGACAAGGTGTTGTTTGGCAATGACGTGCCGGGGTATCCGTCGTTGATGACTGCGATTTTGTTTTTGGGCGGGGTGCAACTGATTGGGATTGGGATATTGGGGGAATATATAGGGCGGATTTATATAGAGGCGAAGCATCGGCCGCGGTATGTGGTCAAAAATACCGTGCGCAGTTTGAACTTTCAGGATGCGTCAGTGCAACGGGAAAGGAACCATGAAATCCGCTAGTGCGAGTGTGCAATATGTAGGCAATATAACGTACAGGGCATTGCTTCTGTTTACGGTTCTGTGTGTCGCTGGGTTGGTTCGGTTTTATCATCTTACGGACGCCTCTATTTGGTCAGATGAAGGGTTTAGCTTGATTTTGGCTACATGCTCGTTGTCGGATATTTGGTTGTTGAGCGGATTTGACGTTCATCCGCCACTTTATCATTTGATCTTGCATGGATGGATCATGTTGGTGGGGGGGGATGAGTTGGTCTGGACGCGTGGTCTAAGTGCTTCATTAGGGGTCTTGAATGTAGCGTTGGGGATCTGGTTGGTGCGCTTGGTTTCTAATGGGCGAGCCGCAATTGTTGCCGGTTTGTTATTAGCACTTTTGCCAATAGCTGTACGTTATAGTCAGGACGTCCGGATGTATAGTCTGTTGGGCGTGGAGCTGACGAGTGCCACGCTGGCCTTGGTTTACTGGGTGCGTAATCCAGAGCGAGCACGTTATTTGATTGTTTATGTATTGGCCGTAGTGGCCGCATTTTATACTCATTATTTTTCCATATTTTGTGTCGGGTCCCACTGGTTATATCTCCTTCTAGTACGCTGCCGTATTTTTGGAGGACAGCGCTACGTTTTTCGCCTCGATTGGTGGATGGCGAATATAGCGATCGTATTGCTTTACATGCCGTGGGTACCCTCATTAACGAAACATATCGCCAAGGGAACGCTGGGCTGGATTCAACCGGTGACGGTTTATAGTCTGCCGTCTGCGTTCTGGCGATTTATCACCCTGAATGATGGGTTGACGTATAGTTCATTAGTTTATTGGTTGTTGCCGATAATCATAGTTTTTTTGGGGGGAGTGGTCGTGCGAGGGGATAGCAGTCATCATAAATTTGGTCTATTGATGGTGCTATGTCTGTTTTCGACCTTGTTGGGGGCAATTGGAATATCTTTGTGGACGCCACTATTTGTTGAGCGCTACCTGTTTTTTGCTGCGCTGATGTTGCCGATGGTTATCGCTATTGCTCTAGTGGGAATAAAAAATAAATTAGTCTTTTCTGTGGTTTTAGGGATGTGTGTTTGTTTGGAAATTGCAGGGTTGAGGAATAATTATAATGGTTTTCATACGATGAATAACCCCTCGCGTGTGGCGGATAATAGGGTGGCTGAACTAATGGCGGATTTTAATAGTGGTGTCGCCGCTGGTGACATCTTAGTCGCAAGCGATGTCTACCTGTTTTATGCCGCTGAATATTATAGCGGGAAGTCAGTAACGGTACTGTTTTACACGCCACCGCTCAAGGAAGGTCGCTCAGGCCGTCCTGGCTTTAATGATTTTCACGCGCCCTTAATGAAGTTTAGTGATGAAATTTATCTCGATAACCTGCAAACATTGAAGAGCGCGCAACGAGTATGGTGGTTGGCTTTTGACCATGCATTTGAATCAGATGCAGCTCGTATTCCTGCAGATTGGCGCCTCCTCTGGAGTAAGGCTGCCGGAGATAATGTGCTTGCGCTCTATGTGATTTGTAGTGGCGAGCAAGCACAGTCCCAAGAGCGCTGTCGGTGAGTGATGAGAGGGTAAGGAAACAACCTGTGGGCATATTCAGTTTGGCACCGCCGGTGGGACTGATTGGCCTCGGATAGGCAACTGACGCGTATCGCTCACCTCAAAATTCGCCTGGTTGGCAGTAGTCGAATCCGGCCCGACGAAGACGGTAAAACCGCCAGCTTCGACCTTCGGTGAAAAATGCTCGTCGAGCAAGGCAAAGTCCTGTTGGCCCAGGGAGAAACTGACGCTGCGACTTTCGCCCGGTGCCAAATGAATTTTGCGAAAACCCCGTAGTCGGCGCACTGGGCGGGTGACGCTGGCAACGTCATCGCGCAGGTATAACTGGACGATTTCATCGCCTGCCCGTTTGCCGGTGTTGGTGACGGTGACCTCAACCCCCAGCGTTTGTGTGGACGCCAGTCGAGTGTGACTAAGGCGAGGGGAGGAGTAGCTGAACGAGGTGTAGCTCAGGCCGAAGCCAAATGGATAGAGCGGTGTCCAGGGCACATCGATATAGGCGGATGCGTAACTGCCATCACCGCTGGGTGGGCGGCCTGTATTTTTATGCGCGTAGTAAATGGGTATCTGCCCCACATGGCGAGGGAAGGTCATTGGCAGCTTGCCGCTGGGGTTGACGTCACCAAACAGCACATCGGCCACGGCATTTCCGGTTTCGCTGCCCAAAAACCAGGTTTCGAGCAATGCATGGGCTTGTTGCACTGAAGCATCGAGCACTAGGGGGCGGCCGTTCATGAGGACGATGACCAAGGGTTTCCCTGTCTCCAGTAATGAGTTTAGTAGCGCATTTTGCCCGCCCGGTAGACCGAGTTCGGCGCGGCTATGGGCTTCGCCGCTCTGTTCTGCGGTTTCTCCGAGTACGGCGATTATCAGGTCGCTGTCACGCGCGATTGTTTCGACCCGCGTGATGTCCTGGAGGTGCGGGCTGACGGGCGAAGCGCCGGGCAGGTAAGTAATCTCGGTGCCAGGGGCTACCGCATTGCGCAGGCCTTGCAAGACCGTGACGGAGTCTTCGGGGTTGGCAGCCCCGGCCCAAGGGCCGATGGTGGCGCTGGCGTCCGAAGCGAGGCTGCCGACCACCAGGACCTTGCCCGGTTGTTTGGAGAGCGGCAGCAGCGCGTCGTTGTTTTTTAGTAAGACGATAGATTTCTGTGCCGATTCTCGAGCCAGGGCACGGTGCTGTGGCGTTAGCTGGCTGGCCTGCTCGCGGGCTTCGTCGCTGTACCGGTAGGGATCATCGAACAGTCCCAGACGCTGCTTGGCTTTGAGGACGCGACGCACAGCGTCATCCAGGTTTTTACGCGACACCTGGCCGTTGCGCACCAGTGTCGGCAGGTGCAGGCGATAGGATTGACTGGCCATCTCGATATCCACCCCGGCATTGAACGCCAGTCGTGCGGTGTCGGCTGGCGTGCCGGCGATACCTTGTGGCCCCAGTTCCCAGACAGCATTGAAATCACTGACCAGCAAGCCGGCGAACCCCCACTGCTTGCGCAACAGACCGGTCAGCAGGGCGGTATGGCTGTGCATGGGAACGCCGGCCAGCTCGTTGAACGACGGCATGATTGCATCGACGCCGGCCGCGACGGCTGCCTGGAAGGGAGGCAAGTAAACCTCTCTCAGTGTCCGCTCCGACAGATCGGCGACGTTGTAGTCTCGACCGCCTTCGGCAGCCCCGTAGGCGACAAAGTGTTTTGCCGTAGCGAGCATGGATGAGATGTCAGGTGCACCTGCACCCTGGAACCCGTGCACAAGTGCGGCGGCCAATGCAGAGCCAAGGAACGGATCTTCGCCAGCACCTTCCACCACGCGGCCCCAACGCGGGTCACGGCTAATATCGACCATGGGCGCAAAGGTCCAATGCACGCCACTGGCGGTGGCCTCAACGGCCGCCACGCGAGCGGTTCGTTGGGCCAAGTCCGGGTCCCAGGCTGAGGCTAGCGCCAGGGGGACCGGGAACACTGTACGAAAACCGTGCACGACGTCATAAGCGAATAACAAGGGGATATGCAGCCGGGAACCGTTAACCACCTGCTCCTGCAACTGACGGGTAGCTTGCGCGCTGCTGGCCCCCAGTACCGAGCCCACGAGGGCCACTGGCATCTGCGTCTGTTCGCCTTGATCAATGACGGGGCCGGTAGGCGTGCTCTGGATACTGAGTTGGCTGAGCTGGCCGATTTTTTCTTCAAGGCTCATTTTCGCTAGTAGGTCCTCGACCGGATCATTCTGGGCTACGGCCACTAGCGGGAGGGAGACGAGTAGTAATGAGGCTAAACTTAAAGGCATGGTTGCGCCGTCCATGGGCAGGGTGTATGCCTTCAAGTATTTTGCATCCGAGCAGGATCATCTACTGTCAGAGTTGACAGTGCGGGGCTGTTTTCAGACAGGGGCCATCAGCAAAACCCGGCACGGCTTGGCCTGATACGCGTTGATCTGCGGCACCAACCGTTTGAAGTGCTCGGTCTGGCAGTGCGCATCCAGCGCCGCCTGATCAGGCCATTGTTCGATAAAGATAAAATGCCCTGGGTCTTTTTGATCGACAAACAGATCGTAGGCAACGCACAGCGGTTCCTGGCGGGTTTTTTCCACCAGTTCGGCGTACCACGGGCGCACGGTTTCCAGGTGCTCGGGCTTGATAAAGTCTTCAGCGATGACTTTCAACATGGTAGGCGTCCTTCAGGCAGCAGCGGTTTCATGGGGCTCAAAACTGTCTGCTCGCGCCATCTGCCACATGCGCGAATAGAACTCGCCGTTCACGTCTCCCGTGAGCAATTCGCCGGGCTTCAAGAACACATGCAGCTGCGAGAACAGTTTGATCTCTGTTGCCGACATGCGTCGCACCAAGTGCTTGGCCGACAACTGCGACGGATGATCCAGGCCCGCGGCGGCAAGCATTTCGGCCAGGGCGTGCAGCGTGTTGCGGTGGAAGTTGAACACACGCTGGGCCTTGTCCGGCACGACCAAGGCACGTTGGCGCAGTGGGTCTTGCGTGGCCACGCCGGTCGGGCATTTGTTGGTGTGGCATGACTGGGACTGGATGCAGCCAATGGCGAACATGAAGCCACGTGCCGAGTTGGCCCAGTCGGCGCCGATGGCCAGGACGCTGGCGATATCGAACGCACTGACAATCTTGCCGCTGGCGCCGAGTTTGATTTTGTCGCGCAGGTTCAGGCCCACCAGGGTGTTGTGCACAAACAGCAAACCCTCACGCAGCGGCACGCCGATATGGTCGGTGAACTCCACGGGGGCTGCGCCGGTGCCACCTTCCTTGCCATCGACCACGATAAAGTCGGGGAGGATGCCGGTTTCGAGCATGGCCTTGGCGATGCCCATGAATTCCCACGGGTGGCCCAGACAGAACTTGAAACCCACGGGTTTGCCGCCGGACAGTTCACGCAATTGGGCGATGAAGTGCATCAGTTCGATGGGCGTGGAAAACGCACTGTGGCGTGACGGCGAGATGCAGTCTTCGCCCATCATGATGCCGCGGGTGTCGGCGATTTCCTGGGTGACCTTGTGCTTGGGCAGGATCCCGCCATGGCCGGGCTTGGCACCCTGGCTCATCTTGATTTCAATCATGCGCACTTGCGGGTTTTGCGCCTGCGTGGCGAAGCGCTCCGGGTCGAAACGGCCGTCGCTGGTGCGGCAGCCGAAGTAGCCGCTGCCCAGTTCCCAGGTCAGGTCGCCACCGTTTTCACGGTGGTAGGGGCTGATGCTGCCTTCACCGGTGTCGTGGGCAAAGTTGCCGAGCTTGGCGCCTTGGTTGAGCGCGCGAATCGCGTTGGCGCTCAACGAGCCGAAGCTCATGGCCGAGATGTTGAACACCGACGCCGAGTACGGTTGTGTGCACTGCGGGCCGCCGACCATTACGCGAAATGCGCTGGGGTCGCTCAACGGTGCCGGGCGCATGGAGTGGCCGATAAATTCGAAGCCCGACTGGTATACATCGATCAAGGTGCCGAAGGGCTTGTCTGCGGTTTCGTTCTTGGCGCGCGAATACACCAGCGAACGCTGGGCCCGAGAGAAGGGCAGGGCGTCGCTGTCGGATTCGAGCAGGTATTGGCGGATTTCCGGGCGGATGCCTTCCACCAGGTAACGGATATTGCCCAGGATCGGGTAGTTGCGGCGCACCGCGTGGGGGCTTTGCAGCAGGTCGAAAATGCCGATCAGGCTGAGGATGCCGGTGACCAGAGTAATGGGCCACAACCATTCGTGTTCGATAAAGGGCAGGCTGGCGAGGGTGAAAATGACGCACACAGCAAAGAAGGCGTAGCGGCTTAACAAGGACAGGCTCATACGGTTTCCTTGGGTTCGGACTCTTCAGGTCGATCACCCATTCTGCACCTCTGGATTAAGCACGGACAAGGATTGATCGCTCAGTCGCGTATTTGTGCGTCTATGTATCAGTCCAGACAAAAAAAGCTATCAGCCTCATAGAGGAACTTATGACTGCCCAATCACCATTCATCGAATGTAAGACTAAGGACGCTGTTACTCAGAAGGAATGTATAACAACAGAGCAAGAGACTTACCTATGTCTATATCGATATCGGCATCGAACAATACTCATCATGCCTCGATTTACATCCCGATCATTCCCAACTGGGATAAAAGCCAATTAACCGGCTCCCAACGAGAGCAAGTCGCCCAAGAACATCAACGAATGGAAGGTATCGAGAAACCTGAGCGGAATGTGAGTCGCAAGCCGGAAATCTCCACTGGCCGTCCACCGGGTGATACCCGCACTGCGGACGAAATCATCAACGACAATCCGATCCTCAAAAACCTCGGCCATCAAAAAGATATTAATCGTCCATTGGCTTACAAACTTCTGGGTGATTGGACGAGCAACAATAAAGACCCTGAGTCACGAGCGGATGCCGCATTCAACGCTGCGCGGGTGCTTAACTATATCGATACGTCTTTATCGACTACAGGCGAACACCGAGGCAAAGCCCATGACAATGGCGACCTTGAAGGCATCACCCGTAGCGGTGATGCGCGGCACGGCACGCCGGCAGGCATGTGGAAGGACTTTACGGAGCAAGGTTATTCAGCCCTACGGCACCATCACCGCTTGGACAGTACCAACGACCGCCATGTCACCCAGGGCGGCGCCAACAAAGATAACCTGCAGCATGTTTCCGGTAAGATCGGCAAGAGAACCTGGTTTATCCCGGGGCTGAGCAATATTCTCCTGGGCATCAGCGACTCAAATGCGGGGTTGGCGGAGGCTGTGAAGGGGGCCAAGAAGGGGTTCGATAAAACTCGGGCTGATGGTTTTGACCAGGCACTTTTCAGTGCTGCGAGGGGGAATTTGGTGGGGGTCGTTCAAGGCTATGTCAACGCAGTGAAGCACAACGAAGCCACGCCTGATTTGGTTAAGTCAAAACTCGGGGCGACCGGCAGTTGAGTCGGATTGGTTTGAACCGATGAGCTCAATCATGGATTAGCTCGATTTCCTGGAAAGGGACCTCCAGGAAACGGCTAGAACTTTTCCTGCTGGTATTATTGCAATCGGTTCTCGTTTGCAGGTGTTTTTAGTGTTACTGTATAACATGTCTAATGCACCCAAACGCCCCGGAGGCCTTATGAAAGCTGGTATCCACCCCGACTACCGCACCGTACTGTTCCACGACACCGCCGCCGACGTGTACTTCCTCATCGGTTCCACTGCCGACAGCGACCGCACCCACACACACAGCGACGGCAACACCTATCCCTATATCCCGTTGGATGTTTCAAGTGCTTCGCACCCGGTCTACACCGGCCAACAGCGCAAGACCCAAGCCGAAGGCCGCATTGCCGGCTTCAACAAGCGCTTTGCCTCGTTTGGGTCGACCCCGAAAGCCGACGCGTGAGGATGATTCGGCGGCGTGCCCTACGCCGCCTTCTGGCGAATCGGCAACACCACGCGAAATGTCGTGCCCCTGCCCAGTTCGCTGCTGACGGAGATATCCCCGCCGTGTTTCTTGATGATGCCGTAGGACAGTGACAATCCCAGTCCAGTCCCTTCGCCCACAGGCTTGGTGGTAAAGAACGGGTCGAAAATCTTCTGTAAGCTTTCAGGGGCAATTCCGCAGCCGTTATCGGCCACTTCCAGCCAGATATTCTCGCCTTCCACGCCGTTGCTGATGGTAATGGTGCCACGCTGGGGCCCCATGGCCTGGGCCGCATTGATCACCAGGTTCATCACTACCTGATTGAGCTGCGAGGCCAGGCATTCGATGTCCGGCAGGGGCGTGTAGTGCTTGACCACGTCGGCCTTGTACTTGAGTTCGCTGGCGACGATGTTCAGGGTCGAATCGATGCCTTGCTGCAGGTCAGCCAGTTGCCAGGTCTGGTCGTTATCCACGCGTGAGAAGTTCTTCAGGTCTTTGACGATCTGCACGACACGGCCAATCCCTTCCTTGGATTCGCGGATCAGGATCGGTATGTCTTCCTTGAGGAAATCCAGTTCCAGGTCGGTGCGCAAAACCTTTAGCTGATCCCGCTGTTCTGGCGCCGCGAGGTGTTCCTCGCTGCGTTGATAGGCGTCGAGCATCTGTTGCAGCTGCGTGAAGTAGCTGTCGAGCGTGCTGAGGTTGGAGGAAATAAACCCCACCGGGTTGTTGATTTCATGGGCGACGCCGGCGGCGAGCTGCCCAAGGGAGGCGAGCTTTTCCGACTGCACCAGTTGGCTTTCCAGATGCTTGCGCTCGTTGATTTCCAATTGCAGCGCCTGGGTGCGTTCTTCAACCAGTTGTTCCAGCAGAGATGTTTGCAGCGACGCACGCCGGGCCATGTCCCATTTATTAGCCAGGGTATTGGCCATCTGTTGCACTTCAATATTGTCGAACGGTTTTTTCAGGATCAGCAAACGGTCATGGGCCTGCAGGCGCAACAGCAGGTCTTCCCAGGAGTAATCCGAGTACGCGGTGCATACCACCACTTGCAACTCGGGTGCGACCTGCCATAACGCCTCGATCGTCTTCGCGCCGTCCCAGCCTTGGGGCATGCGCATATCAACGAACGCCAGTGCATAAGGACGCTGCTGCGCCATGGCGCTGGTGAGCAAGCCCAGACCCTCCTCGCCGCCATAGGCCGAATGCAGTTCGAACGCCTGGGCCTGGGGCTTGGCCGCGTCACCAAACAGTGCCGACTCCATGTCATCCAGCGCCTGGTTGGGCGCAGTATCCGGCATCAGGATCTTGCGAAAATCCTCATGAATGGACGGTGTGTCATCGATCAGCAGGACGCGCCGGTTGGGAGGTTGGTTCATGAGCTGCTTCCGGCAAGGGTCAGGGGAATGGTCAAGGTGAATACCGCGCCGAGGCCCGGCCCGTCGCTGTGAGCACTGAGCTGGCCGTGCATTTGCACCGCGGCCAGGGCGCAGCTGTGCAGGCCGAAGCCATGGCCTTCTTTGCGCGTGGTAAAACCATGGGTGAAGATCCGTGTCATGTTCTCGGGGGGTATGCCTTCGCCATCGTCCTTCACACTGATCTTCAAGGTATCTTCACCCTGGGCCTCGACCTTCAGCGTGATTTGCCGTGGCCTCTCGGAAAGGTTGGACATGGCGTACTTGGCGTTGCTGATCAGGTTGACCATGATCAGCAGCAGGCGATGCTTGTCGCCGAGGATCTGCGGTACCTGTGCGTATTCCTTGACCACAGTGACGTGGTGACGGCTCAGCGCGCCGGCGTTCATGCGCAGGGCATCGTCCATCAAGGCGCCGATATTGATCGGCTCCAGCAATGTGGCGGCGCCGGCATAGGATTGCTGGGTCGAGACGATGTCCTTGATGTGATCGATGCTTTTGCTCAGTTGCGCCAGCTCATCGCTCATGCCCTGTTGCTCCACGGCGATCGCTTCCACCAGTTGGTTGAGGTAGCCGGGCAGCAATTTGCCCTTTGCATCTTCGGTGAGAAAGGTGCCCAGGTCGCCCTGGTGTGCGTTGATCAATTGCATCGCTTTGCCCAGGCCCAGCGCTTTGCTGCCGCGCAGTTTACGGCTGACCAGCTCGGCAGAAATATTCACGCTGTTGAGCACGTTGCCGACGTTGTGCAGCACGTTGGTGGCGATCTCTGCCATGCCTGCCTGGCGGGCGCTGTCCAGCAGTTCGCTCTGGGCATCCTTGAGTTGTTGGGTGCGCCGTTCTACCCGTTGCTCCAGGGTTTCGTTGGCCGATTGCAAGGCGCGATTGACGCGGTTGATCTCGGCGAAACTGCGCAGCAGACGCACCGCCAGGTAGAGCAACAGCACCACCAGCAGCGTCGAGAAGATCAGCAGGTAGCGATGATATTGATGGTCAACGAGGTCCGCGGTCTGCTGGTCCTGATTGAGGTGGGTGGTCAGGTCATCGAGGCGCTCGGCCACCGGCACGGCGGCAATGCGTTCGAGGAGGCTGTTGACCAGCGGCTGCTCGCGCAGGATCAGCGAAATATGGTTGCTGAGGATATCCACCGGCGCCTGGAACTCACTGGGCAGGCTCTGTTTGTTGATCGCCAGTTTGCCCAGGCCCACCAGGATATCGGCGGCGCGTTCATCGCTGGTGACCTGGGCAAACTCCAGGCTGCTGAGCAGCAGGTCGTAAGTGTCGGTGGCCACGCCTTGCAGTTGCAGCCGGCCTTGATCGTCAATCTGGTTGAATTGGGCTTGAATGTCGTCTTCGGCGGTCGGCAAAAACGCCAGCGAGTTGCGCAACACGGCGTTGTGGGACTTGAACTGATCCACCAGTCGGGCTTTTTCCTGGATGGCGGCCACATACGCTGCCTGGCTGGCTTGCCAACTCGGCAGGTCGGCAGGGTTGTGGTAGGTGTCGCGGCCTTGTAGTTCAGACCAGATACGGGTCATGTCCGAGAGGGGCGTGACCAGCGGATCGTAGTTGTGGGTAATCGCGATCCGGGCCTTGAGCACTTCACTGTCCCATTGGGCATTGAGTTGCTGAAGCTGTCGGATCAGGTCCCGGGACTGGGTATAAGTGGCTGTTTGGTCGCGGGAAGATTTGAGGTACAAAAACACCAGTGTAGAGGCCAATAACAAGGCTATCAGGCCCAGCAGCATCTGGCTGGCACGACGGCGCGAGAAACGTCTCATAGCGGCTTGCCCGCCCATTCGCCGGTCAAGGTTCTGAGAAACTGGATAATCAGCTCCTTGTCTTCCTGAGAAGGATTGCGCCCCAACTGATACTTGAACATCACGTCAACCGCCTCTTCAAGCGTCTTGGCCGAGGCGTCGTGGAAGTAAGGTGCGGTGACGGCCACATTGCGCAGGCTGGGCACCTTGAACACGTGGCGGTCCTCTTCATCGCCGGTCAGCAGGTAGCGGCCCAGGTCCGATTCGACCGGGTTGCCTCGTGCCTTGAAGTAATCGTCCATCACGCCGAATTTCTGCAACATATTGCCGCCGATATTCACGCCCTGATGGCAGGCAATACAGCCGTACTCCTTGAAACGCTGGTAGCCGTATTTTTCCTTGATCGTCAGTATCTCGGTGTTGCCCAGCAGGTACTGGTCGAACCGCGAGTTGGGCGTCAGCAGCGTGCGCTCGTAACTCGCCAGCGCATCCTGCACGTTGGCGGCACTGACGCCATCGGCATACACCTGCGCGAAGGCGCGCTGGTAATCAGGGTAGGCGGACAGGTTGTATTCCACAGCTTTCCAGTCGCTGCCCATTTCCACCGGGCTGATGACCGCGTGCTCGATCTGCGCTTGAAGGGTGTCGACCCGGCCATTCCAGAACTGCTTGAAGTTCAGGCTGGCGTTGAACACGGTGGGCGTATTGAGTGGCACCGGCTTGCCATCCAGGCCAAGGGAGAAAGGTTTGTTGTCGGCGCCGCCGGTTTCCAGGTGATGGCAGCTGGCGCAGGACAAGCTGTTATTGGCCGATAAGCGCGGATCATTGAACAGCCGACGGCCCAGCTCAACCTTGGCCGGATCCTGTAGGGGAACACTCGGCAACGGCTTTAGGGCTTCGTCCAGCGGTGCGGCCGCGAGTACTGCGCCGGTGCACAGGCCCAACGCGAGCACAAGGCTGAATCGGGTAGTTGAAACGTTGCTCAAGCGAGCACTCCTTGCAGGCCTAGGGCTATGGATGGGGCATCAGTGTCGCGCAACCCACTTGCAGCAACTGCACGAAATCCTTGGGGGGCAAGGCCTTGCTGAAGAGAAAACCCTGGCCCTCTTCACACTTGTGGGCCTTGAGGAAATTGAGTTGCTCGACGGTTTCCACGCCTTCGGCAATGATGTTCAGCTCCAGGCTCTTGCCCATGCCGATGATAGCGCTGATCAGTTGTTCGTCCTGGTTATTTACGCTGAGGCCGCGCACGAAGGACTGGTCTATTTTCAGCACATCGATGGGAAAGCGCCGCAGGTAGCTCAGACTCGAATAGCCGGTGCCGAAATCGTCCAGCGCCAGACGCACGCCCATGGCCTTGATTCTGCGCAGGGTGTCTACGGTCTCGTCGACATTCTGCATCAGTACGCTTTCGGTGATTTCCAGCTCCAGCTGGGCAGGCGGCAGGCCGGTTTGCTTGAGGATGGCGGCCAGGTTGTCGACGAAGTCCCGTTGGCGAAAGTCGATCGCCGAGATGTTCACCGACATGCGCAGCGGCGCCAGGCCCAGATCCCGCCAGGCTTGGGCTTGCTCGCAGGCCTGGCGCAACACCCACTGGGTCAGGCGCACGATCAGCCCGCTGTCTTCGGCCACCGGAATGAACTGCGCCGGGCTGATCCAGCCTGACTGCGGTTCAAACCAGCGGGTCAACGCCTCGGCGCCGACGATCCGCCCGGACGCCAGATCCAGCTTGGGTTGGTAATGCAGGACGAACTCATGGCGTTCCAGGGCCTGGCGCATCGCGCTCTCCAGGTTTTGCTGGTGCTGGGCGCGGCGGTTCATGTCTTCGGTGTAAAAGCTGAAGTCGTTGGGGCCACGTTCCTTGCTGGTGCGCATGGCGGTTTCGGCGTGCTTGATCAGTTGCACCGCATTGGTACTGTCATTGGGGTAAATGCTGATACCCAGGCTTGCGGTGACGTTCAGGTCGTGCCCCGCAATATGACGCGTTGCGCTGACGGCGCTGAGCAGTTTTTGCGCAATGTGTTGGGTTTGCTGAGGGTGCTGGATATCGTTGAGCAGGATCACGAACTCATCGGCTCCGTAGCGAAACGTTGAATCCGAAGCGCGTACCGTCGCCACCAGGCTGCGACTGACGTGCTGCAGCACTTCATCGCCCACCGGATAGCCAAGGGCGTTGTTGATGCGTTTGAAGCGGTCCAGCCCGATAAACATCACCGCCAGTTGCGAGTCATGCCGCCGGCCCAGGGCGATGGCCTGGGTCAGCCGGTCGCCGAGTAACGTGCTGTTGGGCAACTCGGTGAGGGCATCGTATTGCAACAGGTGCGAGACCTTGAGCAGTTCCTGCACGCGTTCTTCAATGATGCGTTCCAGGCCGAGCACCTTGTGGGCCACGTCCTGGGCCAGTTGCCATTTCCAGGTCAGTGCGCTGGCCATCTGGCGGATTTCCAAGGGGTCGAAAGGTTTTTTCAGGATCAGCAACTGATCGCTGTATTTCAGTCGCGCTTCGATGGCCTCAAAGGAATAGTCGGAGTAGGCGGTGCACAGGGCGATTTGCAGGTTGGGGTCGACGTTCCATAGCTGTTCGATGGTTTGCAGCCCGTCCCAGCCGGGCGGCATGCGCATGTCGATAAACACCATGGCGTAGGGGGCGTTGTCCGCCAGCGCCTTGTTCACCAGCGCCAGCGCTTCCTGACCCTGGTAGGCGGAATCCAGCTCGAACGCTTGGCGCAACGGTGCAGTGGTACCGAACAGGGTCGACTCCAGGGTGTCGAGGGAGGGCTTGCCGTCTTCATCGGCGCAGAGGATCTTGCGAAAGTCCTGATGGATCGAGGCGGTGTCATCGACGATGAGGATGCGACGGTTGGCCCGTTCACCTTGGGTGTTCATGGCGCGTCTGGCCTAGGCAAAAGATTTGATTGCATAGCGATTCCTTCCCTGGCTGGACTGCGTAGCTCGGTGCCAACTGGCAGTGACAGCATAGTCGAACTCCTTGATATCGACGGCCACTTGGCGTCAAATCAACAGCGCTGTGCGCCGGGAGCCGGTACGGCACGCCCCCGCGTCAATCTAGCTTAACTTCGTTCAATTTGAAGGCAGAGTCACCATGGATGAACAACTCGCTACGAAGTCTGCCGTTTTGCTGGTTGACGATGAGGAATCGATCCTCAATAGCCTGCGCCGCTTGCTGCGCGGCCAGCCTTACGAGGTGTTATTGGCCACCAGCGGCACCCAGGCGCTGGAGATCATGGCCAGTCGGCCCGTGGATTTGGTGATGAGCGATGCGCGTATGCCCGGTATGGACGGGGCCACGCTTCTGGCGCAGGTTCACCGCCTGTATCCCGCCACCGGCCGCATCCTGCTCACCGGTTACGCAGACCATGACACCATCATCAAGGCAATCAATGATGGGCAGATCCACCGCTACATCAGCAAGCCCTGGAATGACGCAGAGCTGATACTGGTGCTGCAGCAGTGCCTCGAACACCAGCGGCTCCAACGCCTGACCCGCGAGCAGAACGAGCAGCTCAAAGCGCTCAACGCCACCCTGGAAAAACGCGTGACCGCGCGCACCGCCGAGTTGCAGCAGACCGCCGATATGCTCGACCTGGCCTATGACGAGCTCAAGCGCAGCTACGTGACCGGCACTGAAGTGTTTTCGCTGTTGGCCAACCTGCGCTTGCCCAAGAACAAGCAGACCAACCGCGCGTTGATCGAGCTGATCCGCGTGTGCTGCGCCGCCCAGTCCCTGGACGAAGCCAGCACCCGCGACCTGACCATGGCCGCCGCGCTGTACAACATCGGCAAGCTGAGCTGGAGCGACAGCATGATGGTGTCGCCGGCGGACAAGCTGCACAGCACCGACCGCGCGCAGTATCGCGAGTACCCGACGCAAAGCGAATCACTGTTGATGACCCTGGAGCCGATGAAGGATGCAGCGCGGATCATTCGTCATCATCAGGAACGGTGGGACGGCTCGGGGTTTCCCGACCACCTCAAGGGCGAGGCCATTCCGGCGGGGGCGCGGTTGTTGAAGCTGGCGGTGGATTTCATCGAGCTGCAAAAGGGCTTGATCCTGGAGCGGCACCTGAACAGCGACGAAGCGCTGCTGTATATCCGCAAATACGCCGGGCGTTTGTATGACCCGACGCTGGTGGAAGACTTTGTGCTGGCCTGCGCGACTTTCCTCAGTGACGTGACCCTGGGCGACCCCACGGTCAAAGTCCTCACTACCCGCGAACTTGAAGCCGGGATGGTGCTGGCCCGCAACCTCAATGCCGACAACGGCATGTTGCTGCTCAACGCCGGCAAGGTGTTGAACCTGCCGCTGGTAGACAAGCTGATTGCCTTCGAAGCCATGGAGGGTGCCAAATACAGCATATTCATCAAACAACCGGACGAGACCTCGATTCCTTCATGAGCCATTCAACTATCCGCATCGCCGCCGCCGTCCTGATCGATAAAGACGGCCAAACCCTGCTGGTACGCAAGCGCGGCACCCGGGCCTTCATGCAGCCTGGCGGCAAGATCGACGCTGACGAAACCCCGCTCCAGGCGTTGGCTCGTGAGCTGCACGAAGAGCTGAACCTGCACATCAATCCGCAAGAAGCCGTGTACCTCGGCCAATTCTCGAGCCGGGCCGCAAACGAGCCGGGTTTTATGGTGCAGGCCGATATGTACCAGCTGCATATCGACGTGGCGGTCGAACCGGCGGCTGAAATAGAAGAAATATGCTGGATCGACCCCATGGGCGACGGTGGCCTGGAGTTGGCGCCGCTGACGCGTGAGTTCATCCTGCCGCATTATCGTGCTTCCTTGCTCAGCGCATGATGATTCGCCCGCTGCAGGCTAGCGATGCCCTGGCGTATCGGGCGTTGATGCTTGAGGCTTATGGCGCTTATCCCCAGGCGTTTACCTCCAGTGTTGCCGAGCGCGCCGCGATGCCCCTCAGCTGGTGGGAAAAACGCGTGAGCAGCGCGCTGGATCACCTGCTTGGCGCATTCGAGGGCGACCAATTGGCGGGTATCGTCGGCCTGGCGTTCGAACCGCGGGAGAAGGCGTGGCACAAGGCGACATTATTCGGCATGTATGTGAGCGCGGCTTATCAACAGCGAGGCTTGGGCCGGCAACTGGTAGAGGCCGCGCTGGAGGAGGCCCGTAGGCACCCGCGGCTGGAGCTGATCCAACTGACTGTCACTGCCGGGAATGAGGCAGCGTTTGCGCTGTACCAGCGTTGCGGCTTCATTCAGTACGGCTTGGAGCCGTTGGCGGTGCGGGTAGGTGAGGAGTATTTCGACAAGATCCACATGTGGCGTGAGTTAAAAGATCAGTGATATCCAATGTGGGAGGGGCGGTGCGACGGTTCGACTTGCCCCCGATGGCGGCCTCAGGGTTGGTTGGGATGCTGGATCAGACTGAGTACATATCCGTTATTTGGGTAACGGCTGCTATTGGTTCCGCTTTTACAGCGGGTCACTTTTGGAAAAGAGCCCGGAATGCCGGCCCAGCCAAAAGTAACCAAAAGGGCTCTTGCCCCACCACTCGGCACCTCGCTTAGGCTCGGTGTGCCCGTAATCCGCCATGGATTTGGGGGGCCGCCGCCACGCGCCATCCATGGCGCGGGGCGGCTAAACCGGCATCCCTGCCGGTTTACCCCCCAAATCCATGTCGGATTACGGCCAGCGTGGTTTGACGGGGCGCTTAAGATCAAGATCAAAAGCAGATCAAAAGCAGATCAGGATCAAGAGCGGCTCGCTTCGCATCGTGGTTACCGTTGGCGGCTGCGAAGTCGCTTAACGCACTGCGCTGACCCCATCCAGGGTGGAAAACGACGTGTCCTTGGCCGTCAGCAAGAAGTCGCGCATGTACGGCGCATCCAGCATGTCCGCCCGAATGCCCGCGTACAGCGTGGCGAACAGACCTTTCTCGCCCAGGCGCTTGGCCTTCACATACCCGCGTGAGCTGTACTCATGCAGCGCCCAATGGGGCATACCGCAGACGCCTCGGCCGCTGGCCACCAGTTGCATCATCATCACCGTCAGCTCCGAGGTGCGTACCAGGGCGGGTTCCACGTCGGCCGGTTCCAGGAAGCGGGTGAAGATGTCCAGGCGGTCTCTTTCCACCGGGTAGGTGATCAGGGTTTCCGTCAGTAGATCTTCCGGCACGATGTATGACTTGTTCGCCAGCGGGTGCTGGTTGGCCACGGCCAACATGGCTTCGTAGGTGAACAGCGGCACATAGGTGATACCCGGCAGCTCCAGCGGGTCGGAAGTCACCACCAGGTCCAGGTCGCCACGGGCCAGGGCCGGCAGGGGGGCGAAGGCAAAGCCGGAGGCCAGGTCGAGCTCGACCTCCGGCCACGCATCGCGGAACTGGTCGATAGTCGGCATCAGCCACTGGAAGCAGCTGTGGCATTCGATGGCCATGTGCAGGCGCCCGGCGGTGCCGCCTGCCAGCCGTGCGATGTCGCGTTCGGCGCCACGCAGCAAGGGCAGGGTGGCGTCCGCCAGTTGCAGCAGACGCAGTCCTGCGCTGGTGAAGCGCACAGGCTTGGTCTTGCGCGCGAACAGCGGCATGCCCAGGCGCTCTTCCAGTTCCTTGAACTGGTGGGACAAGGCGGACTGTGTCAGGTGCAGGCGCTCGGCTGCCTCTACCAGGCTGTCGGCTTCACGCAGGGCATGCAGTGTTTTTAGATGACGGATTTCCAGCACTGTCGCCTCCATGAATAGTATTTGCGCACAATGATAATTCATTGAAAGCTCTTCATGTTGGCCGCCCACCTATTGGGCTTACTTCAGCGCCTGGAAGTGCATTCTGGCGAAGGGCTTTTCGATAGACCCACGCCAGATTTTAGTGTCTGCAAATGCCAGTCCCTCTGCTGCGGCTTGCCATTTCATTCCCAGGTAGCGTTGTTCAAAGCGCTTTAAATGCGCCTTGGGGAAACTGTCGAACGAGGACTGCAGCGCGTCATAGTGAAAGTGCGCGTACCAGATCGGTTGGTCAGCCTTAGCCTGCCGGTTCGAGTCGATTCCTGCAGGTAGTCGTCTTTGCCGTCAGGGCGTTTGTCCCTGAGCTTTTTACGCGCGCCGATTTTTCGAATCACCACTCGGCCTTTACCGGCCAGATAGTCCAGGTAGCCTTCAGTCGGCGTTGGGCTTTCCAGGCTGCGTTGGATCCGTAAGGCTTCGCCTGCCTGTTCAAGCGCAGTTGCACGAGTGCGTAATTGATCGACAATCGGGTTGCCCGCGTCCAGGCTTTGCACGTTGTTGGCGCGAATCCTGAGTTGTTTGGCTTCGGTGACCAGCCTGTGTTCGAGGTTGATCGGCTCCATGGTTTTGTACCCTCGCACCTGCTTTTCAAAAGCATCCACTGCGTCCAGGCGGGTACGGGCATCCGCAAGCGTGGCGCGGCGGTCGGTGGGCAGCGCAGGCGGGGCGGCGGCAGGTTGGCTCTGGGTCGGGTTCAAACGGTAGGTGTTGCTGTCGCCAACCCTATCCCATACCTCAGTGGGATTGCCGTCGGCGTCGCTGATGATGAATTGTCGCGGTGATTGTTGCCCGGCGGGTTTTTCGGTGCCTATCAATAGTTGCCCGTCCTCGGTTTCAAAGGCCTTCCGAGTAGCGTTTGGATTGGGCTCGGAGGCGGGTTTCTTGATGGCCCGTTCGGCTTTTCGAATCAAGCGGTCAAGGTCTTTTTGCATGAGTTGGAAAAAGTTCGGATCGAAATGATCTGGTGACCTCTCGTTCCAGGCACTCAGATCACGTGAGAATTCTTCATAGACCTTGATGCAGTTCTGCAATATTCGATTGCGTTCGACCCGGCTGATATTGGCTTCGGGTAGGGTCATGTGCGCGGTTAGAGCGCGGCTGACGTTGTGCCTGGCCTGATTCACCGCAGTTTCCTGGTAGATCCAGTCAATGCCCACGGTTTGCTGTCGGCGGGTGATGGGGTGCAACAGTTGGCCGCTGCGCATACTGGTAATGCGCAGGTCGGTAAATTTCTGCTTCCAATGAGCCAGGTTGGCCGCGACCTCTGTGCGCGCCGCTCTGGCGGTAATGCGTTTGCTCCAGGTGCCCATGTCCTTCATCGAGCGCTCTATCACGTTAAGATCATCAAGTATGTTCAGGCGGCATTGCCTCACTTCATTGAGCAGTGTTTGAGTGATGGGGGAGGCTGGAGACAGGTTATCCAGTTGCTGGGTGATCGCGATGGATCGGTCAAGTGACGCCACGGAACGGTTGCTGGCATGGTGAATCAGGTGATTGAGTCGGTCCGACACAATGTGGGCTGTTTTACTCAGTTCTGCTGCATAGTTGAAGTCGGGTAGGCGGACTTGCTGTTGCTGGGCCAGTTCGAGCGACGTATACATCTTCTTGGCGCTTTCGATGTCCCTGGCCAGGTCGACATCCAGGGCTTTGCTGTCTGTTGTTCTTTGAGTGGACGTGGTTGAGGGGGTTGGATAGTCGCTTGCGTATTTTCTTAACTTTGCGGTGCTGGCATCGACTTGGGTCTTAAGGTTGTTGTATTGGGTTGTCACATCGTTACCGAGCGTAGCGCGCTGCGTATTGACCTCCAGCGCGGGTGCCGGGAGTTGCCGATTGACCGCCGGTGGAACGCTGCCCGGCTGGGCTTCCCCACGCCCTCTGCGCCGGCTGCCACCGCCATAAACGGTGTTGCGACCACCATGCAGCGCTCCGTAAGTGTCCCATTGCAGGGCAGGGTCCAGCTCGACGACCACACTGTCGTACCTGTTTCTGGCAATCAGGCGCATTTCTCCGGTGCCGGCGTCGTACCTGACTCTGTAATAACGCCCTTCACTGAAGATGAAGTAATCGCCGGACACGTTATGGCGCAAGGTGTGGCGATAGGGCCCGGTCAACACCGGTTGCAGGCTGCCGCTTGCAAGGGGGGCTGGGTGTTCGAAGCCAGCGAAGCGCTGGCGAGTGGTGGTGCCCTGGCGGCGTTTCAAGGATCGCCAGAAGCTTGGGCTTGGCGCCTGTTTGCCTTGGCGTGCTGCGGTCAGTTGGCGGGCGGTGCTGGCGCGTGCGCTGGGCACTGCGGCCATGGCCAGGGCATCCATGGCCGCATACAACAGGCTTTCGAACACCGAGGCCAGCAGGTCGATGCCATCGTCGATATCACCGCGCCGGAACGCAGCAACCGCCTGATGTAGGCTGATGCGAGCGTCTACCAGGGATACGGCGGTGCCAACCACCGGGACAATACTCAGGGCAATTTTGATGCCGTTGAACACCTTGGCGCTTTGAAGATGGTACCTCTCATTGGCCAGATCATCGTTGGAGCGCGAGTCATTACGATGGGCTTCGAGCAGGCGGCCCCTATGGGCATTCAACTGATGGACAGCCAGCGAAGTGGTGGCCGGCCAAGCAAAGCCTGACTGGATCATCGCGTTTTGGTCTTTGTCGATGGCCTGGCCGATGCGGCTGATGTGTGCCCGTACGTCCCCCTTGATTGCACGGCCCGCGACATACTCCAACATGCTGTCGAGCCGGCACAGTTCAAACAGAGCAAGGCGCGCCTTTTCAAGGCTGGCATAACCGCGCAGGTAGCGTTGGTCGGGGGCGTCGGGTAGGTAGAGCACGATGCTCCCGCTGTTCTGTTCCTCAATGAATGTGATACCCGATAGTGTGATCGGGCTTTCCTGGTTTGTGTCCTTGCCGCCTATGCTCAGGTGGGCCGGCAACAGGCGGATGCGCTTGCCATCGACATCCCAGGCGCTCTGGGTATCGGCATCGATCGCTGTATTGAGGGTACTCAGTTCGTCGTTGTTGATATGGTTTTGCATGACCGCCAGCAGGCCTTGGGCCTTGAGCATCAGACGCAGGGGCTCGACCAGGCATTCGCGGCGGTACTGTTTTTGGAATGTAGACTCCTCCGGTGAACCATCGAAGGCCCTGATAATCCGCGTTTCATAGCGTTGCGCCAGATTGAGGTCCTTGACCATGGCCGCCAGATAGTGGCTGGTGACACCCGCCTTCAGGGTGTTGCCTTCGAGGGGATCATCGGCCGTCACTTCGACGCTCACGAACCCCAGGCGCAGACTTATATCAGAGCCGATGTTGAGTAAGGCCAGGGTATCCAGGGGCATCTTGCTGCGTTTAGCGCTGGGGACATCGATCATTTTGATTGGCGAGCCCGGCGCGGCACCGGCAACGATATCGCGCTTTTGCGCCACCGAGTCGGGCAGCTCCAGCTCCAGGGTAAAACCTTTTTTAATGCCGAAATCCTTGCGCAAGCGTGCATCCAGCTGTTGGCTGACAAACACGTCACGTGCTGGCAGCGAGCGTCCAAACAAGGCCTGTGAACGGGTCAGCGCGGGGATATAGGCGCTCAGCAGTTTCTTTAGGGTTTCGTGTTTTTCTGTGGACTGTAGGCGCATCCACGGTTGCATGTCGTTGGCCAGCACCTGGGCATTGTACTGCTCGATGAGTTGCAGGTACGCGGCCTCGCGTGCCGCGTTATCCGGGATCAGCAAGCTCGGCAGCGTTTGTGCACGCAGTCTTTCCAACTCACCGGCTAGCGTTGCGGCGTCTTCCGGGGCGGACCAGGTTTGGCGCAGTCTCGCGGCTTTTTCTTCGAAGGCGGTTTGTTGACTGCTCAGGCTGTACTCGAAGGGATCTTGGGCCAATGGCTTGAACTGCAGGGCCAGTACCTCATCTTGGGGATGGATGGCGAACAAAGCTTCTTCCAGCGCCTGTCGGGAGGCGAAGCGTTGCAAGCCGCCGTCGTTACCGGGCCAGTAGACGAAATGCGTGCCGCTGCCGGTGGTTGGGGTTTGCGGGTCCTGGGGGGGAAGCAAGACCAGCGGCCCGTTGAGTTCGGTGTGTGTCGGCTGGAGATCGCCGGGCCGCTTGACCGACAACACCAACGTCATGACGTCAGGCTCAGGCGTATCCAGGGCACTGGTGATCTGTAGCAGTTCGGCTTCGGTGATCTGGTCCAGAGCCCGCTGAATGTTCGCCTCGATCCGCAGCCCCTGCAGGCGCGCCTGGTAGAGCGCGGAGTAGTGGGTGTTGAGTGCGGCGAAATCCAAGTGTCTACGGTTCAGCATGGCGCGTGCCGCGTCTTCAGCGGCGCGTTGCTGCACTTTCAGGTTGTCCAGTTGCTGTTTGAACGATTGCCAGGCTGGGCTCGTCGGGGTGTTGCTGCCGAACAGTTTTTCCAGGGCGCGGCGGTGCTGTCTTATCAGGACCTTGCGTTGGCTGGCGTGCATGCCGTTATGCAGCAGGCCGAACTGTGGCAGGTTGCTGTCGACTTGTGCATCGACGGTCGTCCCCGGTTGGTCGGGCGCTTGCGCAAAGAGTGCCTGGGCCCGGCGCTGAACATCGCGTTGGTCAATATGCTGGCTGGCCTGGTAGGCATTGTGGATCTTGACGTGGGCCAACGGCTTGATCGCGTCCTGGTATTGCTGGTTGGCCAACTGCTTGAGCCAAAGGTTGAGGCCGGCTTCCAGCGGGTTGTTGTTGATCTTGTACTCGATACTGGCCAGGGGATCGATGTCGCTGGCTGCGAACAATGTGGTTTGCCGGTCGAGCAACCAACGTTCCAGGTCCAGGCGCCGGCTAAAGGTATGCCAGGCAGGCGCCTGTGTCGGCAGGTACACCAGTTGGCTGACCGGTTGTTCTGTATCCAGGGTCAGGACCCAGGCGCCGGGCAGCGCGATGGCATTGGCCCCGGTGCGCTTGAGCAACAGCTGCTCGGCGCAGAATTTTGGCGCGTCGGCCGTGGGCGCTACCGGGTTGATCAGCGAGAACAACGGTGTGAGCACTTCGGGATGGATCTTTTTTTCGGCCAGCAAGTGTTCACCACTGGCTTCGAAGTGGATCCGGTAGAGTTCGATCGCCCGGTTGAGGCAGGTCAGAGGCGTATTGGGGGCCCGCTCCGTGCGCCAATAGCGCAACCAGTTGTCCTCGATCGCTTGCTCCAGATCCAGGGTTTTAAGCTCATCGAGCAGTTGGGCAACGGTGTGTTGCGCCAGGGGCGGTTGCGCCGGCAGGTAAAGCAGGTTGCATTCCGGTATTTGCGTCGTGTCCAGGTTTGGGTGTTGTTGCAGGTAGAGGCAGGCATCGGTCAGGCTGATCAGGCTGCGGCTGCGTTGTTCGGTAGCGGGGAATTGCAGCATCACGCGCTCGCCGTCCAGTTGCAGATCGGTTTGGAGCAGGCGGTTGATCGAACTGCGAACCGTCGGAATGCCGGCCATCAGCGTGAGCATATCGCGGCGGCAGTCTTGCCAGCGTTGGGTGGCGTCGACCAACAGGTCTTCGTCAATGCTCGGTAGCGGCAGTGGAGACCAGACGCCGAAATCGGTGGGGCCTGTAGTGTGGGTCATGGTTTCAATCCTTGAAGTAGGGCGTTGGAGCGCACAGGCCGCTACGTTGCGGACTGTGCTGAAGTGAACAAGCTTTATTCGCTGGCGACCCAAAGGGGACGGTGCTCACGAAAAAAGAGAGCCTCATTAACGTTGAGCAAGAGGAAGGTTGTGGCCTACATAGTTAGAGGCCGATGACCGCTCGGCGTCATTCATCAAATTGTCACGCAACTGTGGCAGCGCGCTTGAACAAACTTCATCAGACTCGCGCTCTACTGGGGTTCTGCGTTTCGGTGTTTTTCATGCGTGTGTTGCTTTTACTGGCCGCTCTGCTATTCGGCCTGCCGTCCTTTGCGGCTTCTCGATGTGATGTCAATGTCCCGACCCAAACCGTCGACCTGGAACAGGTGAGCATCGCCTACCAAAGTATCGGGCGGGCGTCGGACCCTGCCTTGCTGCTGGTGATGGGCCTGGGTGGGCAGTTGATCCATTGGCCGGATGAAGTGGTGGTCGCCCTGTGCGAGCAAGGGTTTCGGGTGATCCGTTACGACAACCGTGACGTCGGCCTGTCCACCTGGCGGCAAGCGCCGGCCAGTGCCAACCTGACCTTCGAGGTGCTGCGCTACAAGCTCGGTTTGCCGGTGGCTGCGCCGTATACATTGACCGACATGGCCGACGACGCGCTGGGCTTGATGGATGCGTTGCAGGTGCAGCAATTCCATGTCCTTGGCGCAAGCATGGGCGGCATGATCGCCCAGCACCTGGCGGCAATGGCGCCGCAGCGGGTGGAAAGCCTCACGTTGATCATGACCAGCTCCGGCGCCGAGGGCCTGCCCGCCCCGAACGCGGCGCTGGTGCAATTATTGTCACGGCGCAGCGCGCCCAATCGTGAGGTGGCCCTGGAGCAGCAAGCCGATTTGCTTGCGGCGCTGGGCAGCCCGAATGTGAAGGATGATCGTCAAGCGTTGCTGCATCAGGCGGCGCTGTCCTACGACCGTGCGTTCAACCCCGAGGGCGTCAAGCGCCAGATCATGGCGATCCTCGCCGAGCCCAGCCGCGTGCCGTTGCTCAACCAACTGCGCGTGCCGACCCTGGTGGTGCACGGCACGGCCGATCCGTTGTTGCCGGTGATGCACGGCGTGCACCTGGCCGCGCATATCCAGGGTAGCCAGTTGAAACTGATACCCGGCCTGGCCCACCGTTTCCAGGAAGCGTTCAAGGCGCCGTTGCTGGCGGCGGTGTTGCCCTACCTGCAGTCTCATCGTGAAGATACCGCGCACTGGGCGCAGATCGACTTGGGTGAGCCTTCGAAGGTGTTGTGAAGTTGGTGTATCGTGCAACCTTTGCGGCGCATTCAAGCCAGCGAGGTTGCCTACCATGAGTACTCCCCTGAAAATCGATTTCGTCAGCGACGTGTCCTGCCCCTGGTGCATCATCGGCCTGCGCGGCCTGACCGAAGCCCTCGACCAGCTTGGTGCCGAGGTGCAGGCCGAGATTCATTTCCAGCCGTTCGAGCTGAACCCGAACATGCCCGCCGAAGGTCAGAACATCGTCGAGCACATCACTGAAAAATACGGCTCCACCGCCGAAGAATCCCAGGCCAACCGTGCGCGCATCCGCGACATGGGCGCAGCGTTGGGCTTCGCTTTTCGCACCGACGGCCAGAGCCGCATCTACAACACCTTCGATGCGCATCGCCTGTTGCATTGGGCCGGGTTGGAAGGCTTGCAGTACAACCTCAAGGAAGCACTCTTCAAGGCGTACTTCAGCGATGGCCAGGACCCGTCCGACCACGCGACCCTGGCGATCATTGCCGAAAGCGTCGGCCTGGACTTGAAGCGCGCCGCCGAAATTCTCGCCTCTGATGAATATGCCGCCGAAGTGCGCGAGCAGGAAAAACTGTGGATCACCCGCGGAGTGACCTCGGTGCCGACCATAGTGTTCAACGACCAGTACGCTGTCAGCGGCGGCCAGCCGGCTGAAGCCTTTGTGGGCGCGATTCGCCAGATCATTGCCGAAGCGCGATCCTGACGCCGCTCTAATGTGGGAGCTGGCTTGCCAGCTCCCACACTTGATACTCATTGTTTTCAAAAACGGCGCTCATCCAAACGCTGGCCCATCCCTTGCATTACCCCCCTAAAGCCCGGCCGGCCTGCGGTTGGGCGCTGCCATTAGGGGTGAAACACTACCTTGAACATACTTGACCTCGACCACAGCCTTACCGGCCAGGCACCCATTGCCCGACGGTTGGCCAACGGCCGGGCCACGCGTCTGGACCTGCTCGATCTGGGGCCGAAACTGCGCCTGTGGTCCACAGAAAAAACCTGGAAACGATTCACCGAACGCCTGGCCCAACGGCCTCGGCCCAGGGATGCGCGCCCGGAAATCCTGTTTGTCGGCTCCGGTGACTATCACCACCTTACGCCGGCCTTTTTGGCTGATTTGAAAGAGCCCGTCAGCCTGATCCACTTCGACAACCACCCCGACTGGGTACGCTTTGCGCCCAAGCGCCACTGTGGTTCTTGGGTCAACCGCGCACTGAAGATGCCGGCGATCAAGCGCATCGTCACCCTCGGCCCGTGCAGCGATGACCTGCATAACCCACAACTGCGTGGCGGCAACCTTGGCGCGCTCAAACGCGGGCAATTGCAGCTGTTTCCCTGGCAGCACCCGCCGTCGAAGGTCTGGGGTCGGGTCGGTGATGGAGCGGGTCACCAGCAGCAGGAAAACCACCTGCACTGGCGCAACCTGGCAGAGCTCGATTGGGCGAAATTCCTCGACCAGATGATCGCCAGCCTGCCCACCGAAGCGATCTGGATCACCATCGACAAGGATGTGCTGGCCAGCGAAGACGCCGCCACCAATTGGGATCAGGGCGGTATGCGCCTGACCCATCTGCTCCAGGCCCTGCGGGCGTTGGCGGCGCACAAACGCATCATTGGCATCGACGTGTGCGGTGAGTTCGCCACGCCGGAGTTCAGCAACGCGTTCAAGCGCTGGGAAGCCAAGTCCGACCAGCCGCCGCCGCAGCGCTGGAGCGTGCAAGATTTGCAGCGCAATGCCGCGACCAATGAGGCCTTGATCAACCTGTTTGAGGAGCTGTTCCCGTGACCCTGACCGTGGTGTTGCTGCTGGCGTTTTCCATTGTTCTCGATGTGATTGGCCAGCTGTGTTTCAAACTGGGCGTGGACCGCTTACCGCAACTCGATGGCGGGTTCAGCCTGCGCGCATTCTGGGGCCAGGTGTTCAATGCACCGTTGCTCTGGGCCGGTGTGGGCGCCTATGTCATCGAGTTTTTCGTCTGGCTCGAAGCCCTGTCCCGTGCGCCATTGAGTCTGCTGTTTCCGTTGGCGGCTTTGGCCTATTGCCTGGTGGTTCTGGCGGGCAGGGTGGTGCTCAAGGAAAGGGTCAGCCCAAGGCGTTGGTTGGGCACGCTGGTGATTACCTTGGGTGTGATGTTGGTCGCGATTGCGGGGAGCCAGGCATGACGACGCAGACAGTCGATAGCGGTTGGTTACATGGGCGCCTGGGCACCCTGGTGCTGTGGGCGCTGCTGATTGCCACCGAAAGCGCCGGGCAATTGTTTACCAAGGTGGCCGGTGATCAATTGGGGCAGATGGATTTCACTTGGCAGTGGCTGGCCGACGTGGCGCGTAACCCGGGGATCCTGGCGGCGATTGCCAGTTACCTGGGGGCGTTTTTTGTGTGGATGCTGATCTTGCGGCGCAGCAGTTTGTCGCTGGCGTTTCCCCTGAGTTCACTGGTGTTTGTGGCGGTGCTGCTGGGGTCGTGGTTGGGGTTGGGTGAGCACATCAGCCTGTTGCATTGGGTGGGGGTGGGGGTGATTATCGGTGGTATCGCGCTTTTGGCTGAGGGCGAAGAGCACTGAAAACTGTGCTGCGAATCACAGGCAAAATGTGGGAGGGGCGGTGCGACGATGCGACTTGCCCCTCCCACATTTTGGATGTGCTTACTTAAGGCAGAACTGCATCGGGTTCTAATCGAAGGTGTAGCTGATCGCCGTCTGCACCTGCCCCTGATTCACCTCGCCGGCCTGCTTGACGATGCTGCTTCGGGCCGCCGAGCCAACCAGATGCACCCAGCTTGCGCTGGTCAGCAGCGACCAGTGGGGCGCCAGGGGAAAGGCGAAGCTTTGGCTCAACATCACGTTCTGGAAGCCGCCGCTGGCGTTGTAGGGCCGAAAGCCGGTGGCGGCGGCTTCGTTGTTGTCTACGCCAAAGAAGGTATTGGCCTGGCGTGCATCGGCAAAATGCGCCACCAGCCCACTGCTGCCGATAATCCCGCCGCCCAACGGGTAGCCCAGTTCGCCGCCGATCTTACCCAGGGTGCCGCTCTGGGAGTGCCCGCCGCCCACGGCCTGGCCCAGTTGCGCGTAGACCCGCCAGAAGTTGGCCGGGGCGTACTGGATGAAACCGCCGACCTCAGCCATGTCCGACACATTGCGCAAGCCCTGCAACTCACCGTTGGAGGTACGCCCTGCCAGGTAATTGATATAGGGGCCGGCGGTGATGCCGTGGGTGTTCAGCGCGCTCCAGGTCAAGCCGTCGTCGGTGCTCAGGCTGACGTCGCCCCAATCCAGGTCCAGGTAGGGCACGGGCCGGGTTTCGTAGCGGCTGCCGGTGGGGTCATGGGGC
This sequence comes from Pseudomonas sp. W2Aug9, assembly GCF_023127755.1. Classification (NCBI taxonomy): domain Bacteria; kingdom Pseudomonadati; phylum Pseudomonadota; class Gammaproteobacteria; order Pseudomonadales; family Pseudomonadaceae; genus Pseudomonas; species Pseudomonas sp. W2Aug9. Next base: position 375,250 of record NZ_SPKL01000010.1, read on the forward strand.
TGATAGCTCAGGCCCGCGCCCACGTCGCCGCTGATGCCGTCTGCCCAGGCGGCACTGGAGCAGCCCCATAGGCCGAGCAAACCTGCGAATACGGCAGAAGTGATGTTGGTCATGGTGTACGTTCCTGAGGTGACAGGCGCGCATGAACGCGCAAACCCTCGCGCCTGCGCAAGCACTCATGTTGTTTGTAGCAAGCTACAAAAATTGTAGCTTGCAGCACGCCTATCACTGCGACTCTGCCGGCAAACCCCCAGCCCCACTGGGTTTTGACTAGTTGGCACACTCCCTGCTCTATCCCTGTTGCAAGCGCATACAGCGCGCTCTCTCAGGTACAGGTAGATGATCCACTGGCATATCGTGTGTGACTTCGATGGGACCATTACCCCCGCGGATGTCATCGACAACGTCCTCCAACGCTTCGCCGGCCCCGAGTGGGAAACCATTGAACAGCAATGGCTGGACGGGCATATCGGTTCACGCGAATGCCTGAGCCGCCAACTGGCGCTGATCAAGGCCACCCCAAGCGAACTGCTGGCGTATTTCGACAGCGTCGAGATCGACCCGGACTTCCCGGATTTCGTTGATCACGTCATGGACCTGGGCGCCTCTATCGAGGTGGTCAGCGACGGCATCGAGCAGGGCATCGCGCGCATCCTGTCGCGCAATTACGTGACCTTGTTGCCGATCCTCGCCAACCGCCTGCGCCAGATCGACCAGAACAGCTGGCGTATCGACTTCCCCTACGCCAGCGATGCTTGCCGCGCCGCTTCCGGCAACTGCAAGTGCAAATCCACCCCGCGCAACAAGCGTGTACTGGTGATCGGTGACGGCAAGTCCGACATGTGCGTGGCTTCCACCGCCGACTTCGTGTTCGCCAAGGGCAGCCTCGCCGAGTACTGCGTCGCCAACCACATTCCTCACGCGCGCTTCGACACCTTTGCGCAAGTGACCGCACTGCTGGCCAAGCTGCCCCAAGGCATCGCCGCCAACGCCACCACCTTCAACACCTCTTCTGACACTCAGGAACTCTTCCATCATGTCTGATATCCGTATCGCTACCGCCGAAGACCAGATCCTTCTGGATAAAGAAGCCAAGTATTGCTCCTACGGCGACACCGTTCACTACATCGAGCCTCCGCGTATTTTCAGCCGTTGCGAAGGCTCCTACGTGTGGGACACCGAAGACCAGGCTTACCTCGACCTGCAAATGTGGTACTCGGCGGTCAACTTCGGCTACGCCAACCCGCGTCTGAACAATGCGCTGAAACAACAGATCGACACCCTGCCGCAAATTGCCAGCCAGTACCTGCACAAAGGCAAGATCGAGCTCTCGGAAATGATCGCGGTCGATGCCAAGAAGAAGTTCGGTCTCGACGGCCGCGTGCACTTCAACGTCGGCGGTTCGCAGTCCATCGAAGACTCGTTGAAGGTGGTACGCAACGCCAGCAACGGCAAAAGCCTGATGTTCGCCTTTGAAGGCGGCTACCACGGCCGCACCCTCGGCGCCTCGTCGATCACCTCCAGCTTCCGCTATCGTCGTCGCTACGGCCACTTTGGTGAACGCGCCAACTTCATCCCATTCCCTTACCACTTCCGTGGCCCGAAGGGCATGACCAAGGAAGAATATGGCAGCCATTGCGTGCAGCAGTTCGCCCGTTTGTTCGAGACCGAATACAACGGCGTCTGGGACCCCAAAACCAACCAGTGCGAATACGCAGCTTTCTATGTCGAGCCGATCCAGGGCACCGGCGGCTACGTGATCCCACCGATGAACTTCTACCGCGAGCTCAAGCACGTCCTGGACCAGCACGGCATCCTGATGGTGTCCGACGAAATCCAGATGGGCTTCTACCGCACCGGCAAGCTCTGGTCGATCGAGCACTTCGATGTGCAGCCGGACGTGATTGTGTTCGGCAAGGCCCTGACCAATGGCCTCAACCCATTGGGCGGTATCTGGGCCCGTGAAGAGTTGATCAACCCGAAGGTGTTTCCGCCAGGTTCGACTCACTCCACCTTCGCCTCCAACCCGTTGGGCACCGCCGTCGGCCTGGAAATGTTCAAGATGACCAACGAAGTCGATTACGGCGCGATGGTCATGGCCAAGGGCAAGTTCTTCCTGGAAGGCTTGCAGGACCTGCAAAAACGCTTCCCGATCATCGGCGATGTCGACGGCCTTGGCCTGGCGCTGCGCTGCGAAATCTGCGGCCCGGACGGCTTCACCCCAGACAAGGCGACCCTGGATTACATGGTCGAGGAAGGCATGAAAGGCGACATGGTGGTGGACGGCCAGAAGCTGGGTCTGATCCTCGACGTGGGCGGTTACTACAAGAACGTGATCACCCTGGCACCGTCCCTGGAAATCAGCTACCCGGAAATCGAATTGGGTCTCAAGCTGCTTGAGCAACTGCTGGTGCGAGCGACCAATCGGTGAATGCGCAAGGGATCGACCTCGGTGAAGGTACCGCCGGCTTCGTTCTCGGTGAAGGTCCGGTCGGGATCCTGTTGATCCACGGCCTGACCGGCACACCGACCGAGTTGCGCCAGGTCGCCAAGGGCCTGGCCAAGACAGGCAATTGCACGGTGTATGTGCCCACGTTGGCCGGGCACTGCGGCGATAACAGCGACTTGCAGGCTACCGGCTGGCGTGACTGGTACGAAGGCGTACGCAAGACCTTCCTGCAGGTCAAGCAACGCCACGGGCAGGTGTTTGTCGGCGGCTTGTCCATGGGCGCGGTGATGTCCATGTATGTGGCCGCCGAACACCCAGGCCAGGTCGCCGGGCTGCTGATGTACTCCACCACCCTGAAGTACGACGGCTGGAGCATCAACAAGCTGGCGTTCCTCACGCCGTTGCTGATGAAGATTCCATTCGGCGTGCACGTTTGCAGCTTCGAAGAAAAGCCGCCCTACGGCATCAAGAATGAGCGCCTGCGGGCCATCGTCGAGCGACAGATGAAGGAAGGCGAAAGCAGCGAGGCCGGTTTACTGACCATGGAAGGCATTACCGTGCGCGAATTGCACCGCATGAACGCGGTGGTCAAAAAGCGCATGCCCGACATCAAGGTGCCGGCGCTGGTGCTGCATTCGATCGAAGACGACATCACCAGCCGCTGGAACGCCGACTACGTGGAACGCCACCTCGGCGGCCCGGTGACCAAGATTTTGCTGGATAACTGCTACCACATGATCACGGTCGACCTGCAATACCGACGGGTAATCGAGCTGAGTGCCGAGTTTGTCGAGCAGCACACAGCCTTCAGGTCAACGCCGGTCAAGGTGGGAGCTGGCTTGCCGGCGATGGCATCACTGCGGTCTGCCTGACGCACCGAGGGGCCTGCATCGCCGGCAAGCCAGCTCTCACATTTGATCGGCGTTCGCCATAGAAATAAGGGCAATCTGTGATAACCACCCAAGCCTTCCCGACCATCCGGGCGATCCAGCGTGACGCCTGGAATGACTGTTTTCCCGGTGCCCTGGAGGATTGGGACTATTACCTGGCTGTAGAAAACGCCGCTATCGATGATTTTCAGTGGCGTTACCTGGCGGTCTACGAAGATGAAACGTTAGTGGCTGTGGCTGCTGCGTTCATTACCCATTATCGCCTCGACACCACGGTGTCGGGGGCGGGCAAGCGCGTGACCGAACGCCTGGCTCGCCTGTGGCCGCAGGCTTTGCAATTGGCGCTGTACGCCATTGGTTCGCCGGTGGCTGAGCGTTGTGATGCGGGGGTCGCCAGCCATGTGCCCGAGGCCCGCCGCGCGTTGTTGTTGCGCCAGTTACTGGCGGCTGCGCGTCGGGATGCCGACCATTTCGGTATTGGGCTGGTGGCGGTCAAGGACGCGCCGACCAACGACCCGCATTGGGCCGACAGTTGTCGTGCGGCCGGCTTTCAGACCATGCCGAGCTTGCCGACCGGGGTGTTGCCGTTGCCCTATGGGTCGGTGGATGCGTACCTGGGCTCGCTGGGCAAATCCACGCGCAAGGACCTGCGTCGCAAGCTACGGGCACCCGGGCCGCGCATCGAGTGGCGGCACAACGTCGATGATGTGCTGCCCCAGATCATGCGCCTGTACGAGGCCACGCTTGCGCGCGCAGATCTACAGTTCGAGCGCCTGCCTGCCGCTTACTTCACCGGCGTGCTTGAACACCTTCACGAACGGGCGGTCTGTGTTCTTTACTGGGTGGACGAACGCCTGGTGGCGTTCAACCTGATCCTGCTGGATGAGCAGCGGCTGGTGGATAAGTTCTTTGGCCACGACATCGAATTCAGCCGTGAGTACAACCTGTACTTTCGCAGTTGGCTGACCAATGTCGACTATTGTATTGAGCACAATATCCCGGTGTACGAGTGCGGCCAGGCCGGGTATGCCAGTAAACTGCGGCTGGGGTGCGAGTTCGAGGGCAACAGCCTGTTCTTCCGCCACCGCAACCGGCTGGTCAACGGCCTGCTCAAGCTTGTAAAACTGTTTATTCGACCGGATCGTTCCGACCCTGCCATGGCTGCTGCGATAAGCGAAACCTGATGATCACCAAGACCCGCCAGAAAGCCCGCCCCTTTGCCATTTCGCGTTGGAGCGTCCAGCGCAAGCTGGTGCTGGCGTTCTGGCTGGTCAGCGTTATTCCGACCATGATTGCCGCTGAGCTGGCCGCCACCACGCTGTCGCAGATTTTCGACAGCAACGTGCGTATCTGGCTGCAAGAATCGACCAAGATCGTCAAGGATGAGATCGGTGACATCCTTCATGACAACGCGCGCATGGCCAAGCTGTTCTTGCGCTATACCAGCCCACCGTCGTCCAAACAGGCGGCCAAGCATGACCGGCTGACCGCCGACATTGCCGATGCCACCGATATCGACGTGGTCGCGCTGATTCGCACCAGCGACCACAAAGTGGTGTTCAGCACAGCCGCCGATGACATCGTCAGGCAGATCAACCTGACCAGCAATGCCGTGCTGCAGACCGTGCAAGTCGCGGGGGTGAGCACGGGGCTGGTGGTGTCAACCTTCGAGACCAGCCGCGATGGCGTTGATTACCTGTTGTTGGTGGCGACCTACCTGGACAGCAGTTTCCTCACCAGCGTGGCCGATGTGCACTCCCTGGACCTGCGTTTGTACCTGGCCAACCCGGCGGGTTTTTCAGAGATATTTTCCACCCAGCGTTTCGAGAATCACCCTTCGCGCATCCCGAAGAACGTCGAGGCCGCGCTGCGCAGCACCAAGCAGCCCAGCGAGCAATTCACTAACCAGTACAGCGGTTTGTACTGGCCGATCTTCAATGATGCCGGCGAACTGCAAGGCGTTATATTCAGCGGCCTGTTGCGTCACACCAGCCTGGTAGGGCTGGTGAACCAGAGCAACCTGTTCGTGCTGATCTTCCTGCTCAGCTCGGCGCTGTCACTGGCGGCCGGGGTGCTGGTGTCGCAGCGCCTGACCAAACCGCTGCGCGACTTGTCCCAAGGTGTGAACGCGGTGATCTCCGGTAGTTACGCGCATCGCGTGGTGGTCAGTGGCGGTGATGAACTGGCGCAGTTGAGCAGCACCTTCAACCACATGACCGAGCGCCTCGGCGAACTGCACCACCTGGAAGCCCGACTACGCCGGCGTGATCGGCTGCATGCCCTGGGTGAAGTCGCCATGGGCCTGGCCCATGAAATCCGCAACCCGCTGGGCATCATCAAGACCGCCACCCAATTGTTGCATCGGCGGGCCGACCTCGCGGAAACCGATAAGCGTCACCTGGAGTACGTCATCAGCGAGGTCAGCCGCATCAACGAGCTGATTACCGAGTTCCTCGATTTCGCCAAGCCCAATCCACCGATACGCGTGCTGCAGCCGGCACGTGCCCTGGTGGAAGAAATCCTCGGTTTCTGCGGCCCGGAGCTGAGCACTCACAATATTGATGCACAGATTGACGATCAGGCGCCCGACGCCACGATCTATGCCGATGCCAAGCAGCTCAAGCAGGCTTGCCTCAATCTGATACTCAACGCCATCGACGCGATGCCCGAAGGCGGGCGCCTGACCCTGGGCATCCGCAACGTGGGCGACAACACGGTGATCAGCATCGCCGATACGGGCCAGGGTATCCCGGCGGATATGGTCGAGCGTATCTTCACGCCGTTTGTCACCACCAAGGCATCGGGCACCGGACTGGGCCTGGCCAAAGTCTATTCGATCATGGAAAGTCACGACGGCAGCATCGAATGCGCCAGTGAGAAAGATGCCGGCGCCACCTTCAGCCTGTACATTCCGGCTAACGGTGAAGACGACGGCGAGGATGAGGACGGGCATGACGCATAACGTATTGGTGGTGGACGACGAGCCCAAGCTCTGTGATTTGCTGACCCAGGCCCTGAGCCAGAACGGTATCCAGGTGTTCAGCGCGGGCAACGGCCTGCATGCGCTCAAGGTGCTGGGCGAGGAGGACATCGACCTGGTGATCAGCGACTGGCGTATGCCGGGCATGGACGGGCCGGCATTGCTGGCCGAGATCAAGGTGCGCTATCCACAGGTGCCGGTGATTGTGATGACCGCCTACAGCACGGTAAAAAATGCCGTGCAGTCGATGCGCAACGGTGCCTATGACTACATCGCCAAGCCGTTCGATATCGACGAGCTGGACATCACCGTGGCCAAGGCCCTGCAATTTCGCGACATCATGCGCGATAACGCGCGGATGCGCGCCGAGCTGGATGAACATGCGCAGTTCGACAGCCTGGTGGGCGACAGCCCGGCGTTTCGCAAGGTGCTGCAAGCCGTGGACTCGGTGCGTGACAGCAGCGCAACCATCCTGCTGACCGGCGAAAGCGGCACCGGCAAGGAAATGGTCGCCCGCGCCATCCACAAGCATGGCAGCCGCGCCGACAAACCCTTTGTGGCCGTCAACTGCGCGGCGATTCCCGAAGGTTTGCTGGAAAGCGAGATGTTCGGCCATCGCAAAGGCGCCTTCACCGGCGCCGTGGCCGACCGGGTAGGGCGCTTCATGCAGGCCGACAAGGGCACGCTGTTCCTCGATGAAGTGGGGGACATGCCCCTGGCGTTGCAGGCCAAGATTTTGCGCGCCTTGCAAGAGCGGGTCATCGAGCCGGTGGGCGATCCACGCGAGCGCAAGGTGGATGTGCGGGTCATTGCCGCCACCAACAAGAACCTGCTGGACGCAGTGGCGAACAAAGAGTTTCGCGAAGACCTCTACTACCGCCTCAACGTCTTCCCGATTCCATTGCCGGCCCTGCGTGAGCGCGTGGAAGATATCGCGCCCCTGGCCCGGCATTTCGCCCAGACCTTGAGCGCCACCGCCGGTAAGCGCATTACCGGCTTCAGCCCCGAGGCATTGCAGGCGATGGCGGCGTATCACTGGCCGGGCAATATCCGCGAGCTGCAAAACTGCGTGGAGCGCGCGACCATCGTGGCAGCGTCGCCGGTGATCGAGGATATTGATTTGCCGGGTTATCTGTTTGCTTCAAAACCGAGCGAGGGCGATGTGACGGCGATCCTCAGCGACGGCCCGGGCGTGCCGCAGGATCTGGATGCGGCGCTGGCCGAGGTGGAGAAAGCCTACATTCTGGCGGCGTTGCAGGAGAGCAACGGGGTGCAGGCCGCGGCGGCGCAGCGGATCGGCATTTCCGAACGCAGTTTCTGGTATCGACTGAAGAAACTGGGCATTCAGGTCGACAAAATAGTCCGCTGATGCTGCGTAGCTAAAAAATGTGGGAGGGGGCTTGCTCCCGATAACGGTGTGTCAGTCAGTACATATTTCCCTGATCCACCGCTATCGGGAGCAAGCCCCCTCCCACATTTCTTACCGAGTTGAGTCAGGAGTGGAGGCGAACCCAGATGCTGACAAGGATCGAGGCGGCCATCAACCAGGCCACGGCGGCCACTGCCAGGGACGCTTCCAGCCGCATCCGATCGACCATCACATACAAGGTTGCCAGGTACACAAAGTACGGAATGATCGACCACATCCCGAACACGATGGTGGTCTTCAAATCCTCCACCGAACGCCCTTTGCCGACGATGTAGTGGGCGATCAGCGCGAAGGTCGGAAACAGTGGCACCAAGCCTGCGATGTAATAGTTTTTGGTCTTGGCCAGTGCCGCCAGGATCAGCACCACCGCCGCGCCAAGTGCGGCCTTCAAGAACAGATCCATCAGTGGCTCAACCCGTATTTCTTGACCTTGTCGAACAGCGTGGTCTTGGCCATGCCCAATTCCTGGCTGGCCTGGGTCAGGTTGCCGCCGCTACGCTGCAGGGCGTCCACCAGCAGGTTGCGCTCAAAGGCTTCTACCGCTTCGGTAAAGGCCAGGCCATGGTTGCCGCTGCTGGCGCCGCTTTTCTTGAAGGCGGGCAGCCCCAGGGCAAAACGTTCGGCGACGTTGCGCAGTTCACGCACGTTGCCCGGCCAGTCGTGGCTCATCAGGCTCGACAAGGTCTGGTTGTCCAGCTCCGGCACCGCCCGGTCGAAGCGCAGCGACGATTGCTGCAGGAAGTGTTCGAACAGTTGCAGGATGTCTTCGCGCCGCTCGCGCAAAGGCGGCAGTTCCAGGGTGACCACGTTGAGGCGGTAGTACAGGTCGCTGCGGAACTGGTTGGCGCGGCTCAGTTCGTCGAGGTCGGACTTGGTGGCAGCGATTACCCGGCAATCCACTGCCACGCTCTGGTTCGAACCCAGGCGCTCCAGGGTGCGTTCCTGCAGCACCCGCAGCAGTTTGATCTGCAGGTTGATCGGCATACTTTCCACTTCATCGAGGAACAGCGTGCCTTGGTGGGCGTGTTCGATCTTGCCGATGCGGCGTTTGCCGGCGCCGGTGAAGGCATTGGCCTCGTGGCCGAAAATTTCGCTTTCGAACAGGTTTTCCGGCAGGCCCCCGCAGTTCAAGGCGACGAACTGATGGGAGTGGCGTCGGCTGAAATCATGCAGGCAACGGGCAACCAGCTCCTTGCCAGTGCCAGTCTCACCTTCGATCAGCACGTTGGCCGACGTGTCGGCGACGTTGGCGATCAGCTCGCGCAGGTTCTGCATCGCTGGCGAGCGGCCAATGATGCGGCCTTCCAGCGAATCACGCTCGGCCAACTGGCGGCGCAGTGACCAGACCTCTCGCGCCAGCCCACGCTGCTCCAGGGCGCGACGGGCAACATCGACCAGGCGCTCGGGAGAGAAGGGTTTTTCCATGAAATCGTAGGCGCCGTTGCGCATGGCGCCGACGGCCATGGAAATATCGCCATGCCCGGTAATCAGGACCACCGGCAGGCTTTTATCCAACGCCTTGAGGCGGGTCAGCAGCTCCAGACCATCGATGCCCGGCAGGCGAATATCGCTGATGACGATGCCGGCAAAGTTTTCGCCGATACGTTTGAGCGCTTCTTCGGCGCTGCCCACGCCGACGCTGTGGATGTCTTCCAGCGCCAGGGCCTGTTGGCAACCGAGCAGCACGTGGGGATCATCTTCGACGATCAGCACGGTCAGTTCTTGGGGATCAGTATTCATGTCGACTCAACTTTTTTAGCGCCCGCCAGCGGCAGGTTAAGGACAAAGGCAGTACCACCACCGGCCGGGTGTTCCACGGCCAGGCTGCCACCGGTCGCGGCTGCGAGGCTCGCGGACAGGGTCAGGCCCAGGCCCAGGCCTTGTTCGCCGGGCTTGGTGGTGAAGAAGGGTTCGAACAAATGCTTGCGTGCCTCAGGGGCGATGCCGTGACCATTGTCGCGTACCAGCAGGCGGTATTTGCCCTCGGTACTCTGGCCCTCCAACCACAATTGCGGCGCCGGTTGCGTCTGCATCGCGTCCAGAGCATTACCGATCAGGTTGACCAGAATCTGTTCCAGGCGTGTCTGGTCGATCTGCAACTGGGCGGGTGCGAAGTCGCGGTGCAAGGTCAGTGGCAAACCGTCCAGGCGTGCGCCCAGCACCTGGAACGCAGCGTCCACGGCCTTGCCCAGGCTGGCTTCGCCCTGGTCATCGCCGCGCCGGGCGAACGAGCGCAGGCTGGCGGTGATACGGCCCATGCGGTCGATCAGTTCGTTGATGGTCTTGAGGTTGGTGCTGGCGGTGTCCAGGGCGCCGCGCTCAAGGAAGCGCACGGTATTGCCGGACAGGGTGCGCAGCGCGGCCAGCGGCTGGTTCAACTCGTGGGCGATGCTGGTGGACATCTGGCCGATGGCGGCGAGTTTGCCGGCCTGCACCAGTTCGTCCTGGGCGCGGCGCAGGGTCTCTTCGGCCTGGCGCCGTTCGCGGATCTGGCCCTTGAGCCGTTCGTTACTGGCGCGCAGGTCGGCGGTGCGTTCGGCGATCCGCCGCTCCAGTTGGCTGTTGGCTTCCTGCAGGGCTTCCCGAGCGGCGAGGCGGGTGGCGATGACCTTGCGTCGCTCGTTCCAGGCAATCAGCAGGAAGGCGACAAGGCCGAAGGCAACTGCCACCAGGATGCCCTGATTGATCGCGGCACGGCGCAGATCATTGAGCGGGGTGAGCAGGGTGAAATTCCACGGCGTGTCGTTGAGCGGTCGGGTTTGCGCCAGGTAGCTGACGGCGTGCTGGTCGTTGACCACTTCCGAATTGGCCGGGAAGGTCAGTTTCTCGGTGCCTTCGTTCAGGCGCTCGCGGGCCAGGGGTTGCAGTTCATTGAGCGTCGCCCAGTAATATTGCAGGCTGTGGGCCAGGCGATCCTTGGTGTCATCGCTCAGCGGGCGTACAGCCTTGAGGCGGCGCGCCGGGTCACTGGACAGAATGATGATGCCATTCTCGTCGCTCACGAACGCCTCGAGACGGGCGCGCTGCCAGCGTTCTTCGAGGGCTTCGAGGCGCACCTTGACCACGGCGACGCCGATGATCTTGCCGTGCTCTTCCAGGCCATGGGCCAGGTAATAGCCGGGTTCGCCGTTGGTGCTGCCGATACCGTAGAAACGGCCGGGCTGGCCGCGTACGGCATTCTGGAAATAGGCGCGAAAAGACAGGTCCTCACCCTGGTAACTGTCGGCATCGCGCCAGTTACTGGTGGCCAGCACGCGGCCGGTGGTGTCCATCACATAGATGGCTCGGCTGCGACTGCGACGATTCAGGCCCTCAAGGTAGTCGTTGACCGTTTTGCGGGTTTCCTGGTTCGGCTCGGCCAGCAATTGCGACACGCTGGACTCCAACTCCAGCAGGCTGGGCAGATAGGTGTATTTGCTCAGTTCACTTTCGACGGTGCGGGCGTGCAACTCCAACTGGCGTTCGCCGTTGTCGCTGAGGGTGCGGATGCCATAGTACTCGCTGACCCAAAAGCCGATATAACCCAGGCCGATCATCAGGGCGATGATCAACGGCGGAAGGAACAGTTGGCGTATCAGACGAGGCTTCACGGCAAGTGATGGCGGCGCGGCGCGATATTGATTGGGGTCGCATTTCATCACAGATGCCTTGGGTCAACCAGAGCTGCCAGCCTGTGCGATCCAGTGTGGGAGGGGGCTTGCCCCCGATAGCAGTGTGTCAGTCGATACATCTGTCACTGATCCACCGCTATCGGGGGCAAGCCCCCTCCCACATTGGCCATATTCCTACAGTGGGAGCTGTTTAGTACTTAGTGCTGCAGGATTTTCTCAAGGAAGTGCTGCGCACGTTCGGAGCGTGCGCTGATGTCGCCGAAGAACTCTTCTTTCGGGCAGTCTTCGATGATCTTGCCGGCGTCCATGAAGATCACGCGGTCGGCCACTTTGCGGGCGAAGCCCATTTCGTGGGTCACGCACATCATGGTCATGCCTTCATGGGCCAGTTGCACCATCACGTCGAGCACTTCGTTGACCATTTCCGGGTCCAGCGCCGAGGTCGGCTCGTCGAACAGCATGACGATCGGGTCCATGGCCAGGGCGCGGGCAATCGCCACACGTTGCTGCTGGCCGCCGGAGAGCTGGCCAGGGTGCTTGTGGGCGTGTGCCGACAAGCCCACGCGGTCGAGCAGTTGCAGGCCCTTCTTGGTGGCTTCTTCCTTGCTGCGGCCCAGCACCTTGATCTGCGCGATGGTCAGGTTTTCAGTGATAGTCAGGTGCGGGAACAGCTCGAAGTGCTGGAACACCATGCCAACGCGTGAACGCAGTTTTGGCAGGTTGGTCTTCGGGTCGGCGATGGAGGTGCCATCGACCACAATGTCGCCCTTCTGGAACGGTTCCAGCGCGTTGACGCACTTGATCAGGGTGGACTTGCCCGAGCCGGAGGGCCCGCACACCACGATCACTTCGCCTTTTTTAACCTCGGTGCTGCAATCGGTCAGCACCTGGAAGTCGCCATACCACTTGTTGATGTTCTTGATAGAGATCATACGGCAAACCTTTTTTGCAGACGCTTGACCAGCAGCGAGGCGGAAAAGCTGATGATGAAGTAGACGACACCGGCAAAGATCAGGAACTCATTGGAGCGGCCGATGATGTCGCCGTTGGAGCGGGCGGAGTTGAGGAAGTCCACCAGGCCCACGGTGTAGACCAGGGAGGTGTCCTGGAACAGGATGATCGACTGTTGCAGCAGCAACGGCGTCATCTTGCGGAACGCCTGGGGCAGGATGATCAGGCGCATGGTCTGGCCGTAGGTCATGCCCATCGCTTGTGCCGCTGCCATCTGGCCCTTGGGGATCGACTGCACGCCGGCCCGCACGATTTCGCAGAAGTACGCAGCCTCGAACATCATGAACGCCACGACGCAGGAAGTGAACGCACCGATCGGCGTGTCTTCGCCGGTGATCCAGCGCAGTACGAACGGCACCGCCAGGTAGAACCAGGTGATCACCAGCAGCAGCGGGATCGAGCGGAAGTAGTTCACATAGGCGCCGGCCACACGCGACAGCAGTTTATTGGACGACAAGCGCATCAGGGCCAGGATGGTCCCGATGATGATGCCGCCAACCACGCCCATGACCATCAGCTTCAAGGTCATGACCATGCCGTTCCACAGGCCCGGGATGGCGGGGATGATGCCGCTGAAATCGAAGTCCATTATTTACCCCCCACGGAGATCAGGCCGGGCACTGCGACTTTCTTCTCCACTACGCGCATCAGCAGCATCAGGCTCATGTTCAGGGTGAAGTAGATCAGCGTGGCCAGGGTGAAGGCTTCAAACAGGTTGGCCGAAAACTCGGCGGTCTGTTTGGTTTGCGCCAGCAGTTCCATCAAGCCGATCAAGGACGCCACGGAGGAGTTCTTGAACACGTTGAGGAATTCGGAGGTAAGCGGTGGAATGATGATGCGATACGCCTGGGGCAGCAGCACGTTCCAGTAGATCTGCGGCAGCTTGAAGCCCATGGCGCGCGCGGCGGATTCCTGGCCACGTGGCAGCGCCTGGATGCCTGTACGTACTTGCTCACACACACGGGCGGCGGTGAACAGGCCCAGGCACACCACAACGCTCAGGTAGGCCGAGGTGGTCGGGTTCAGGTCTTGTTTGTACCAGTCCTGCAGGTTTTGCGGCAGCATGTCCGGTACCAGGAAGTACCAGATGAACAGCTGAACCAGCAGCGGCACGTTACGAAACAGTTCTACGTAGCAGGTCGCAATGCCCGACACGAGGCGGTTTGGCACCGTGCGCATGACCCCCAGAATGGAGCCCAGCAGCAAGGCGATAATCCATGCCACGATGGCGATGGCGATGGTCCAGCCCAGCCCGGAGAGGTACCAGTCGAGATAAGTCTCGCTGCCCACGCCGGTGGACTTGAAGAACACGCCCCAGTCCCAGTTGTAATTCATTAGGGTCTCCCCTCGAGATCGATCGATGTACAAGCACCCGCTTGGGAAGATCCTTTTCCGCCCGACAATGAATGCCAGGCACACGCGATCGGCTCGAAAACCGCCAGGTCGAGTGTTCCAAGTTGAAGCTAGCAGGTAATTACAGACGCCTGAGGGAGGGTTGGCTCCCTCAGGAGATAAGCTTAGTCAGGTATCAGATTTTTACTTCTGGCGCTGGTTTGTCGCTTGGGTTGGCGATCAGCTCCTTGACCTTGTCGCTCATCGGGAAGTTCAGGTTCAGGCCCTTCGGTGGGATTGGGCTTTCGAACCATTTGGCGTAGATCTTGTTGATCTCGCCGGACTTGTACAGGGCGACAATGGCGTCATCCACGGCTTTCTTGAAGTCCGGGTCGCCTTTGCGAACCATGCAAGCATAGGCTTCGAAGGACTGCGGAGTGCCGGTGATAACCCAGTCATCCGGCTTCTTGGCCTTGGCTTCTTCACCGGCCAGCAGCGCGTCGTCCATCATGAACGCAACGGCACGGCCGCTTTCGAGCATCTGGAAGGATTCGCCGTGGTCTTTGGCGGAGATAACGTTCATGCCCATCTGCTTGTCGGCGTTCATCGCCTTGATGATGCGCTCGGACGTGGTGCCGGCGGTGGTCACGACGTTCTTGCCTTTGAGGTCGGCAAAGTCAGCGTAGGACGGCTTGCCTTCCTTGTCTTTCTTGACCAGCAGGCGGGTGCCGATTTCGAAGATGTTGACGGTGAAGTCGACTTGCTGGGCGCGTTCGGCGTTGTTGGTGGTGGAGCCGCACTCCAGATCCGCGGTGCCGTTCTGGATCAACGGGATACGGGTTTGCGAGGTCACCAGGTTGTATTTGGCTTTCAGGTCGGGTTTGTTCAGGTCTTTTTTCAGTTGTTCAACGACGGCCAACTGAATGTCGTGGGAGTAGCCCACGGGTTTGCCCGAACCATCCGCAATGTAGGAAAACGGAATAGAGCTGTCGCGGTGAGCGAGAGTGATGGTGCCGGAGTCGTTGATTTTCTTCAGCGTGCCGGTGAGTTCTGCGGCGAAAACTGGAGTGCTGATCAGAGCAGCAGCGATAGCTGCGCCCAGGATATGGGGAACGATACGCATCAATACTTCCTCGACATTTGTTTTTTTTATGAAGCCAGGTGAACGGCTCTCTTGTATAGCGAATGCCCGTGACGGCTCCTAAGGCGCCTCAGGTAATCGTCAGAGAGTGTAGAGCATGAGTCGTGCCATACCGAAAATAAAAGGGTAACTACATGATTTATATGGAGATTAACTTTTTGTTTCGGCGATATTTTCAGGCGGAGGTCCGGCAAACCGAATAGGGTGGAGGGGTGTGTTCGGAAAACCGAATAGTCCGTAGGGGCGAGCTTGCTCGCGAAAAACGCAAAAACGCCGCGTTTATGCTGAATAAACGCGGCGCTCTCAGGTTTTTCGCGAGCAAGCTCGCTCCTACAATTGGGCGGTCAGGCCGCTTCGATCTTGCTGCGGCTCTGCTCGACCTTGGACAGGTAACGCTGCAGGTTTTCCTGCTCCTGAGGTGTGGTGAACAGGCCAAGCTTGGTACGGCGCCACAGCACGTCCTGCGGTTGGGTCACCCACTCTTCGGCGCACAGGTAGTCGACTTCGCGGGTATACAGGCCGCCACCCAGGTGGTCACCGAGGTCGGCCAGCGATTGCACGCCTTCCAATAGGCGCCAGGTGCGGCTGCCATAAGTGGTGGACCAGCGACGGGCGATCTCGCTCGGCACCCAGTCGAACTTGTTGCGGATGGCTTCGGCCAGCGCTTCAGGCGTGCTCATGTTTTCGCCGCCGGGCAGGCTGGCGGTGGCGGTCCAGCTTGGGCGCATCTGGGTAAAGTACGGCGCCAGTTGGGCCATGGCCGATTCGGCCAGCTTGCGATAGGTGGTCAGCTTGCCGCCGAATACCGACAGGATCGGCGCTTCGCCGGAGCCGCCGGACAGCGACAGGGTGTAGTCACGCGTAATGGCCGATGGGTTGTCCGACTCGTCATTGCACAGTGGGCGCACGCCGGAATACGTGTGGACGATATCCTCGCGGCTCAGCTGCTTCTTGAAGTGCGCGTTGACCACTTTGAGCATGTAGTCGGTTTCACCTTCGGTAATCGCTACTTTAGCCGGGTCGCCCGTGTATTCGCGGTCGGTGGTGCCGATGATGGTCAGGTGGTTCAGGTACGGAATGGTGAAGACGATGCGTTGGTCTTCGTTCTGCAGGATATGCGCGTGGGCGCCCTCGTACAGTCTTGGCACGATCAGGTGGCTGCCCTGGATCAAGCGGATGCCGTAAGGCGAATCCAGCTTCAGGTCGTCCCTGATGAATTTGGCTACCCACGGGCCGGCGGCATTCACCAGCGCGCGTGCGCGGATCGAGAACAGGCTGCCGTCGGCACGTTCCATGTTCATTTCCCACATGCCGTTGTTGCGCTTGGCGCTGACGCAACGGGTCTGCGTGTGGATGTGCGCGCCTTTTTCGCGGGCAGCCATGGCGTTGAGTACCACCAGGCGGGCGTCGTCGACCCAGCAGTCGGAGTATTCAAAGCCCTTGGTGATTTCGCTTTTGAGCGGGCTGTCGGCGCCGAACTTGAGGCTTTTGGAACCTGCCAGCTTTTCGCGCTTGCCCAAGTGGTCATAAAGGAACAGACCGGCACGAATCATCCACGCCGGGCGCAGGTGCGGGCGGTGTGGCAGTACGAAGCGCATTTGCTTGACGATGTGCGGGGCCTTGGCCAGCAGTACTTCACGCTCGGCGAGGGCTTCCCGCACCAGGCGGAATTCGTAATGTTCCAGATAACGCAGGCCACCGTGGATCAGCTTGCTGCTGGCCGAAGACGTGTGGCTGGCCAAGTCATCCTTTTCGCAAAGGAATACCGACAAACCGCGCCCGGCTGCGTCTGCTGCAATGCCGACGCCGTTGATCCCGCCGCCAATCACGGCAACGTCATAGACTTCGGCAAGCGGTGGAGCAGGCAAGGTGGAAGGGTTCATCGGCTAGCCTCGCGATCTTTTCGTCTTGGAATTCGAACATTAATGTTCATTTGCGAAAATGGTAGCTGATAAATGCGGGCACAGCCAGCTGACTTCGATTGAAAAAACTCATCGAAGGGCAGGAAAAGGAAAATTTGTGAACATGAGTCGGGGGAAGACTCAAGAGGTTGAGTGCTGGATAGATCGCCATCGGGAGCAAGCCCCCTCCCACTTTGGTATGTGTTCACAGCTCAAAATGTGGGAGGGGGCTTGCTCCCGATGGCGGCAGTGCAGGCGCTACACGACCTCGAGCCGCACCTTATGCTCATTCAACACTTGCACCAATGCGGGCACTGGCTGTTGATCAGTCACCAGGCAATCCACAAGGCTGATCGGCCCCAGGCGAATCATGGCATTGCGCCCGAATTTGCTGGAGTCCGCCGCCAGGATCACCTGCCGCGCATTGGCAATGATGGCCTGGGAAACCCGCACCTCCTGGTAATCGAAGTCCAGCAGGCTGCCGTCCTCGTCGATCCCGCTAATACCGACCAGGGCAAAGTCGACCTTGAACTGATTGATGAAATCGACACTGGCCTGGCCCACCACGCCGCCATCGCGGCGCACGTTGCCGCCGGTCAGCAACACATCGAAGTCGTCCTTGGCACTGAGCATGGTGGCGACGTTGAGGTTATTGGTGATGATTTTCAGGTGGCTGTGATTGAGCAGCGCACGAGCGATGGATTCGGTGGTGGTGCCGATGTTGATGAACAGCGAGGCATGATCGGGAATCTGAGCGGCGATGGCTTCGCCGATGCGTTGCTTCTCGTCACGCATCTGATCGGCCCGCATGGCGTACGCGGTGTTCTCGACACTGGAGTCATAGGCCGCGCCGCCGTGGTAGCGGCGCAGCAGATTGGCGTCCGCCAGTTGGTTGATATCGCGGCGGATGGTTTGCGGGGTGACAACGAATAGCTGCGCCATTTCCTCGATACTGACGTAGCCGCGTTCGCGGACCAGTTCGAGGATTTGTTGTTGGCGTGGAGGCAGATTCATGGGGCGTCCTTTGGGCTGCCATACAAAAGTGGCCCATGATGACGCAGGAATCCGCTCCCTGCCAGTTACAACCTTATTCAGCGCCTTCGTGCGGTTCCCAGTCACGGGTGCGGCTCACCGCTTTTTGCCAGCCGGCGTAGAGTTTCTCTTTGGCCGCTTCATCCAGCTGTGGTTCGAACTCGCGCTCGATCACCGCCTTGCCACGCAACTCCTCCAGGCTGCCCCAGAAGCCACACGCCAGGCCCGCCAGGTAGGCGGCGCCGAGGGCAGTGGTCTCGCGCATTTGTGGGCGTTCGACCTGAGTGCCGAGGATGTCGGCCTGAAATTGCATCAGGAAGTTGTTGGCGACCGCACCACCGTCCACGCGCAGGGCCTTGAGGCGTTCGCCAGAGTCCTGCTGCATGGCATCGAGTACATCGCGGGTCTGGTAGGCAATCGACTCCAGCGCCGCACGAATGATGTGGTCTACGCGTACGCCTCGTGTCAGGCCGAACAGCGCGCCACGGGCATACGGGTCCCAGTACGGTGCGCCCAGACCGGTAAAGGCGGGTACCAGATACACGCCGTTGCTGTCCTTGACCTTGCCGGCGAAGTATTCGGTGTCGTGGGCGTCGTTGATGATTTTCAGTTCGTCACGCAGCCATTGCACAGTGGAACCACCATTGAATACCGCGCCTTCCAGAGCGTAAGCCACTTCACCGCGGGGGCCGCAGGCGATGGTGGTGAGCATGCCGTGCTTGGATTTCACCGCCTTGTCGCCGGTGTTCATCAGCAGGAAGCAACCGGTGCCATAGGTGTTCTTGGCCTGGCCGGCTTCGACGCACATCTGGCCGAACAGCGCGGCCTGTTGGTCACCGGCAATACCGCCAATGGCGATGCCACTTTTGGTGCGGCCGTAGATTTCGGAGGACGACTTCACTTCGGGGAGCATTTCCCGCGGGATGTCGAGAATCTCCAGCATCTTCGCATCCCACTCCAGCGTGTGGATGTTAAAGAGCATGGTGCGCGACGCGTTGGTGTAGTCGGTGACGTGGGTCTTGCCGCCGGTAAATTTCCAGATCAGCCAACTGTCGACGGTGCCGAACAACAGCTCGCCATTGCGCGCACGTTCGCGGCTGCCTTCGACGTTGTCGAGGATCCACTTGAGCTTGGTGCCGGAGAAGTACGGGTCGGTAACCAGACCGGTAGTGTCGCTGATGTACTGCTCATGGCCGTCTCGCTTGAGTTGCTGGCAAATTTCGGTGCTGCGTCGGCACTGCCAGACGATGGCGTTGTAGATCGGGCGACCGGTGATTTTATCCCAGACCACGGTGGTTTCACGCTGGTTGGTGATACCGATGGCGGCAACCTGATCATGGTGCAAACCGGCCTGGGCCAGCGCCTCTACCATCACCGCGCTTTGGGTGGCGAAGATTTCCATCGGGTCATGCTCAACCCAGCCGGCCTGCGGGTAGTGTTGGACGAATTCACGTTGCGCGGTGCACACCACGTTGGCGTCGCGATCGAAGATGATCGCCCGCGAACTGGTGGTGCCCTGATCGAGGGCAATGATGTAGTTCTTATTCTGAAGGTCGGTCATGTCAATTGCCTTGAACGAAATAAGGAAGTCAGAAATCAGCCTGGGCCGTGAAGGGCAGGGGACCAGGCTGGCGCTTTCAGGAAATACGAGTCTTGCCGTCGACAGCCGTGTCAGGTGTTTCAGCTATAGCAGGTGCTGCGCTCGGCAGGTGGCGAGCGATCAGCCCGCGATAGGCGGCAGCACCGAGGCAAGCACCGACAATCGGGGCGAATATCGGTACCAGGAAGTAAGGAATATCGCGACCGCCAGTAAAGGCCATTTCACCCCAACCGGCGAAAAAGGTCATCAGCTTGGGCCCGAAGTCCCGTGCCGGGTTCATCGCAAAGCCGGTCAGCGGGCCCATGGCGCTACCAATCACGGCGATCAATAAACCGATCAGCAGCGGGGCCAGTGGGCCGCGAGGCAGGCCGTTGTTGTCGTCGGTGAGGGCCATGATCACGCCCATCAATATTGCGGTGATGACCATTTCCACCAGGAATGCCTGGGCCGTGCTCAGCAATGCATGGGGGTAGGTGGAGAACACCGACGCCAGTTCCAGGCTGGCCTGGGAGCCACGGACCATCTGGTGGGTTTGTTCGTAATCGAAAAAAAGATTGCTGTAGAGCGTGTACACCAGTGCGGCGGAGCAGAATGCGCCGGCGACCTGGGCGAGAATATAGAAGGGCAGTTTGCGTTTTTCGAAGTCGGCAAAAAGGCACAGGGCGATACTTACCGCCGGGTTGAGGTGAGCCCCGGATATACCGGCACTCAGGTAGATCGCCATGCTGACACCGATCCCCCAGATGATGCTGATTTCCCATAACCCAAAGCTCGCACCCGCGACCTTGAGCGCAGCGACGCAACCGGTACCGAAGAAGATCAGCAGCGCAGTGCCCAGGAACTCGGCCATGCATTGGCTCGAAAGTGAAGGCTGTTGAAGAGCAGTTGTCATGGAAAACCTCAGTTGTTGTTCTTGTCTGGCGCACTGCCTCAACGGGCGGTTGCGCGATTTTCACCGTGACGAGGATCCCCATCCTTAGCCGCGGCTTACTGCTGGAGCACTGATGGACTATTCCTACAGTATTCGGAAACGAAAAAATATAGACAAGAATGACCGCTGTCAAAGGTCGAAAGTGAACCATTGGTCACTTTCGAACTATTGGTCTGGTGAATGATCACGCCCTTTATACCGAGCTTGTGCCCCAGCAGTGCTTGGACTAGAGCGTTTTGCCGGCGCTTGGCCTAGAATTGGGCACCTGTTTTCACTGCCGGAGACGCCATGACGCCCGCACTGGATTTGTTGAAAAAAGTTCGCGCCGAACATCGCATTCACAGTTATGAACATGACCCCAAGGCGGCGTCGTATGGTCTGGAAGCTGCGGAGAAATTGGGCCTCGACCCGGCGCAGGTGTTCAAGACGTTATTGGCGAGCAGCGAGAAGGGCGAATTGTTGGTGGCGGTGGTGCCGGTCGTCGGAAGTTTGGACTTGAAGGCGCTTGCCCATGCGGCTGGCGTAAAAAAGGTCGAAATGGCAGACCCGGCGGCAGCGCAGCGGTCTACTGGCTATCTGTTGGGCGGTATCAGCCCGCTGGGGCAGAAGAAGCGCTTGCGCACGTTTATCGACGAAACTGCGCAACCCTTTGCAACGATTTTTGTCAGTGCCGGGAGGCGAGGGCTGGAGGTGGAATTGCCCGCCGCGGTGCTGGCTGAACATACCCAAGCCAAATTCGCGGCCATCGGCCGGGCCTGATGATCAGCCGTGTGGAGATCTAATGGGGGAGGGGGCTTGCCCACTCCCACATGTATAACCGCTTACGCCTGGAACAGCACCAGATGCTCGGCCGCCACTCGAATCCCCACGTCCGTCCCCACCTGTTGATCAACATGGCTGGGGAAAATCGATTCCAGCTGAGCGCCCGTTGGCAGTTGCAACCGGTACAAGGTCGAGGCGCCCTGGAACGTCTTGCCGACGATCCGGGCTTTCAATGCGCTGTCCGGTGCGTAGACGATGTCGTCCGGGCGTAGCAATACATCCACCGCGCCACCTGTGGGCCAGGTATAGGCGCGATTGCCGCGCAGGTCTCCCAGTTCGGTGCTCACTGACTCCGGTGAGTTCAAGCGACCTCGAATGAAGTAACCCTGCCCGATAAAGCTGGCGACATAGGGCGTCTGCGGTTCGTGGTAAAGGTTGTAGGGCGTGTCCCATTGCTCCAGACGACCTTCCTTGAACACGCCGACATGGTCGCTGACCGCGAAGGCTTCTTCCTGGTCGTGGGTCACCAGGATCGCACTGGTGCCGCGTGCCTTGAGGATGTCGCGCACTTCATGGCTGAGCTTGCGGCGCAATTCGCCATCGAGGTTGGAAAAGGGTTCATCCAATAGCAACAGTTGCGGCTCTGGCGCCAGGGCGCGGGCGAGGGCGACGCGTTGTTGCTGGCCACCGGAAAGCTCATGAGGGAAGCGCTTGCCCAGATTCTTGAGGTTGACCAGTTCCAGCAGCTCGGCGACCACACGATCCTTTTGCGGATGTTTGCGAATACCAAAGACGATGTTGTCTGCCACGCTCAAATGCGGGAACAGTGCGTAGTCCTGGAACACCATGCCAATACGCCGTTTCTCCGGTGCCAGGGTAAAACCTGCACTGGAGATGACTTCGCCCGCCAAGCTGATTTCGCCTTCGTGTACCGGTTCAAAGCCGGCAATGGCGCGCAAGGTGGTGGTCTTGCCGCAACCGGACGAGCCAAGCAGGCAACCGATGTCGCCAGCATTGAGGTGCAGGTTGAGGTTCTGCACCACCCGTTGATCTTGATAGCCGCATGCCAGATTGCGCAGGTTCAGCAGTAATGGCTGGCTCATGCGTGGTGGTACGACGGTGGGACGAGAAACTCGAGCAAGGCTTTTTGCGCATGCAGGCGGTTTTCGGCCTGGTCCCAGGCGACAGAGCGTGGGTCATCGAGCAGGTCGAGGCTGATTTCCTCACCTCGGTGAGCAGGCAGGCAGTGCATGAACAGTACGTCCGGCGCTGCGGTATCGAGCAGGGCACGTGTCACCTGGAAAGGTGCGAACTGGGCCAGGCGCTTGGCCGTTTCGTCTTCCTGGCCCATAGAGGTCCAGACGTCGGTGCTGACCAGGTGTGCGCCGACCACCGCATCCTTCGGATCACGCAGCAACTGCACGCGGCCATCGGCCTTGGCCATGAACTCGGCGCTCGGCTCGTAGCCTTCAGGGCAAGCGATACGCAGGTGGAAGTCGAACTGGATCGCCGCTTCTATATAGCTGTTGCACATGTTGTTGCCGTCACCGATCCAGGCCACGGTCTTGCCCTGGATCGAACCGCGGTGTTCGAGGAAGGTTTGCATGTCGGCCAGCAACTGGCAGGGGTGCAGGTCGTCGGACAGCCCGTTGATCACCGGCACGCGCGAGTTGGCGGCAAATTCGGTCAGGGTGCTGTGGGCGAAGGTACGGATCATTACGGCATCGAGCATCCGCGACATAACGATGGCGCAATCGCTGATCGGCTCGCCACGGCCCAGTTGGGTATCACGCGGGGACAGGAAGATCGCCTGGCCACCCAGCTGGATCATGCCGGCTTCGAAAGACAGGCGTGTACGAGTCGAAGACTTCTCGAAGATCATCCCCAGTACACGGTTTTTCAAGGGCTCAAACAGTACGCCGCGGTTACGCAGGTCTTTAAGCTCAATGCCTCGACGGATCACGCTGACCAGCTCTTCGGGCGTGCAATCCATCAGGGAGAGAAAGTGCCTTGCGCTCATCATTAACTACCTTTTTGCAACAGACCGCAGATACTCAAAGCCTTGTTTATTGTGACAACGGGCGAGACCTGCGGCGAAAGCCGCACGGGGCGACGAAATAGGGGAAGGCGCGATATTGACATTAAATGTCGCGTCTTACCAATAGGGCTACGGTTTTTAAGAGTGTTCAAGCAGGGCGCTGACGCGCGTTTGAAGACGATTTCCTGACAGCAGCGGGCCATTTGTACACTGGCGCCGAGACCTTTTGCAATGCGCGGGGGCGGGCCCAGGCCAGGTTGTGTCGGTTTTAGTCGGTGCGCGGGAGGCTTCTGAAACATTTGCTCATGGTTAGCCATGCCTTTGCCTATGCCCGTCGATTCACAGCGCGAAGGTTGCTGGCGCCCTGGGCGGTCGCGGGCCATAGTTGGCCAAAGCCCTTATAAAGAGACTGGCCATGACCAAGACTCTCCATCACCGTGCCTGCCACCTGTGCGAAGCCATCTGCGGCCTGACCCTGGAAACGACTCAAGCCGAAGACGGTCGCCTGGCGATCACCTCGATCAAGGGCGACCCCCTGGACAGCTTCAGCCGCGGACACATCTGCCCCAAGGCGGTAGCGCTGCAGGATATCCAGAATGACCCGGACCGCCTCCACCAGCCCATGCTGCGGGTTGGTAACGAATGGCAGCCGATCTCATGGGAAAGTGCCTTTGCGCTTGTAGCCGAACGCCTTGCGGGTATCCAGGCCCGGCATGGCCAGAACGCGGTGGCGGTTTACCAAGGCAACCCCAGCGTGCACAACTATGGGCTGATGACGCACAGCAATTATTTTCTTGGCCTTTTGAAGACGCGCAACCGGTTCTCTGCAACCTCCGTCGACCAGTTGCCCCACCATCTGACCAGTCACCTGATGTACGGCCATGGCTTGCTGCTGCCGATCCCGGACATCGACCACACCGACTTCATGCTGATTCTGGGTGGCAACCCGCTGGCGTCCAATGGCAGCATCATGACCGTGCCCGATGTGGAGAAACGCCTCAAAGCCATCCAGGCACGGGGCGGTAAAGTGGTGGTGGTCGACCCTCGACGCAGCGAGACGGCGGCGATTGCCGATCAGCATTTGTTCGTACGCCCCGGCGGTGATGCGGCGTTGTTGTTCGGGGTGCTCAACACCCTGTTTGCTGAAGGGCTGACCCGCGCCAGCCATTTGCCGGTTGAAGGCCTGGACGACGTACGCCGGGAGATCGCCAACTTTAGCGCCGAGGCCATGAGCCGCCAATGTGCAGTGCCTGCCGAGCAGATCCGTCAATTGGCGCGAGATTTTGCGGCCGCCGATAAAGCGGTGTGCTACGGACGCATGGGCGTCTCGACCCAGGCGTTCGGCACGTTGTGTCATTGGCTGGTGCAGTTGATCAACCTGGTGACCGGCAACCTGGATCGGGTGGGAGGTGCGTTGTGCACCACACCAGCGGTGGACCTGGTGGCGTCGACTGGCGGCGGGCATTTCAATCGCTGGCAGAGCCGTGTGTCCGGGCGTCCCGAGTACGGCGGGGAACTGCCGGTGTCAGCCTTGGCCGAAGAAATGCTCACCGAAGGTGAAGGGCAAATCCGTGCCCTGGTGACGGTGGCCGGCAACCCGGTCCTGTCGACGCCCAATGGCCGTCAACTGGAGCAGGCGCTGGATGGGTTGGAGTTCATGGTCAGTGTCGATCTCTACATCAACGAAACCACGCGTTATGCCGACCTGATCCTGCCGTCCACATCGGCATTGGAAAATGACCACTACGACACCACCTTCAACATGTTCGCGGTGCGCAACGTCACGCGCTTCAACCGCGCGATCCTGCCAAAACCCGCAGGCGCGCTGCACGATTGGGAAATTTTCGTCGGCTTGGCCAAAGCCTTTGCGGCGCAGACCGGCGTGTCACTCAAACCCACAATGCCGCCCGCGCAAATGATCGATTTCGGGCTGCGCGCCGGCACTTATGGTGATGCGTCTGTACATAAGCTGTCGGTGGCGATGCTGGCCGATCACCCCCACGGCGTAGACCTGGGCCCGCTCCAGCCAAACCTGGGCGCGCGGCTGAAAACCGCCGATGGCAAGGTGCAGGCGGCACCGCCGGTGATCCTGGCGGACCTGTCGCGTTTTGCCGCGCAACCGGTGCCTGCGGTGGACGAACTGCTGCTGATTGGTCGCCGTCATGTGCGCAGCAATAATTCGTGGATGCATAACTATCACCGGCTGGTGAAGGGCAAGCCGCGCCATCAACTGTTGATGCACCCCGACGATCTGGCCAGTCGGCAGTTGAGCGATGGCCAGCGAGTGCGAGTGAGTTCGCGCATCGGCATGATCGAAGTGGAAGTCGTGGCCAGCACGGACATGATGCCGGGTGTGGTCAGCCTGCCTCACGGTTGGGGCCATGATCGTCCGGGCGTGCAGATGAGCATCGCAAGCGGCCAGCCGGGTGCGAGTGCGAATGACTTGACCGACGAGCGGCAACTGGATGAGTTATCGGGTAATGCGGCGCTCAATGGGGTGCCGGTGCAAGTGGCGGCTGCGTGAGGTGCCCGAGCACTGCGCTGGGATTTTGCGTTACAATGCGCCACCGTGCCGACCTGTGAGTCGCAAAGTTCCAGCCGAGGTGTTCCATGGATATCATCGAAACGATCAAAGACCAGATTGCCAACAACACCATTCTGCTCTACATGAAGGGCGCGCCTAACGCTCCTCAGTGCGGTTTTTCCGCAAAAGCCTCCCAGGCCATCATGGCGTGTGGCGAGAAGTTCGCCTACGTGGATATCCTGCAGAATCCGGAAATTCGCGCCAACCTGCCTAAATACGCTAACTGGCCGACTTTCCCGCAACTGTGGGTAGCCGGTGAGCTGGTTGGCGGCAGCGATATCATCACTGAAATGGCAGCCGATGGTTCGCTGCAAGCGCTGATCAAAGACGCAGCGGAAAAAGCGGCAGCCAAGACTGAAGCTTGATTGACCTGCAATAAAAAGCCCCGCTTCTCTGACGAGAGCGGGGCTTTTTTGTATGTAGGGGTTATTCACCCATCTGCGATTGCAGGTAGTTCTCCAGGCTGACCTTGTCTATCAGGCCCAACTGGGTTTCCAGCCAGTCGATATGCTCTTCCTGGTCTTCCAGGATGTCTTCCAGCAGCTCACGGCTGCCGAAATCGCCTTTGGTCTCACAGTGGGCAATCGCTGCCTTGATGTCGCTGTGGCTTTTGCGCTCAAAGCCCAGGTCACTGCCGATCATTTCCTGAGTGTGCTCGCCGATGTTCAGCTTGCCCAGGTCCTGCACGTTCGGCAGACCTTCCAGGAACAGGATGCGCTTGATCAGCGCGTCGGCGTCCTTCATGGCCTTGATCGATTCTTTGTATTCACGCTTGCCGAGCTTTTCCAGGCCCCAATCGTCGTACATGCGCGCATGCAGGAAGTACTGATTGATCGCGACCAGTTCATTGGCAAGGATTTTGTTGAGTTGCTGGATGACTGAGATGTCGCCTTTCATGACTGGGGTCCTGCCCTGTAATAGCTGTGTATAAGGGGGAGTCTGAGCGGTGAAAATCCCAGTGTCAAACCTAAGTTATTGAATAATAAATGAAAATTAATCGGAATAAGAATGTTTGTGTTCCGCGTCTTGGCGCTAACTAATTGAATTACAGGCATAAAAAAACCGGACACAAGGTCCGGCTCTTTAAAACATGTCTATCAGGCGTGTGTAAATTCTGTCGAGTAGGGGATCGCGGCCTGGGCTGTTTGCAGCTGCGTCAGGGTTTCCCGTACCACTTGCTTGGCGAGGCAGGCGCATTTGCCGCACTGGCTGGCAACGCCCGTGGTTTCACGCACTTCTTTGTAGCTGCAGCAACCTTCGTAGATCGCTTCGCGGATTTGTCCGTCGGTGACGCCAGTGCAGAGGCAGACATACATAAGTGAGAACCGTCGCGGGTTTATGGCTTAAGTGCGATGGATCTTAATGTTAACGAGAATGATTGTCAAAATAGTTTCAGCAGCAATCCGAGAGGAATTGCCCGTGCGCTGACGAACGGTTTTTTCGGTGTATGATGGTCGGTCTTCACGAAGCGTGATTGCGTCATATTTCTGTCTGCTTCCACAGGCAGACTCGACCGGTCCTTTTACTTCAATCGTCACCCCCTATATCAGGAGATATCCAATGAGCGTACTCGTCGGTAAACAAGCCCCGGATTTTGACGTTCCAGCCGTCCTCGGCAATGGCGAAATCGTAGACAGCTTCAAACTGTCTGAAGCCATCAAAGGCAAATACGGCCTGGTATTCTTCTACCCGCTGGACTTCACTTTCGTCTGCCCTTCGGAGCTGATCGCCCTGGACCACCGCATGGACGATTTCAAGGCGCGCAACGTAGAAGTGGTTGCCGTGTCCATCGACTCCCATTTCACCCACAACGCCTGGCGCAACACCGCCATCAACGACGGCGGCATCGGCAAAGTCAAATACACCATGGCTGCCGACATGAAGCACGACATCGCCAAGGCCTACGACGTTGAGTCTGAAGGCGGCGTCGCTTTCCGTGGCGCGTTCCTGATCGACGACAAGGGCGTCGTGCGTTCGCAGATCATCAACGACCTGCCGCTGGGCCGTAACATGGAAGAGCTGATCCGCCTGGTTGACGCCCTGCAATTCCACGAAGAGCACGGTGAAGTCTGCCCTGCCAACTGGAAAAAAGGCGACAAAGGCATGAACGCTTCGCCAGAAGGCGTTGCCGCTTACCTGACCGAGAACGCCGGCAAGCTGTAAGCCTGCGTCGAGGTACAAAAAAACCGGCCTGAAAAGGCCGGTTTTTTTATGGGAGGGGCGGTGCAGGCTCAGTCGTTGAAGTCTTCCCAGCCACCCATCTGTTTCCAGCGGTTGACGATGCCACAGAACAGGTCGGCGGTCTTTTCGGTGTCGTAGCGCGCCGAGTGGGCTTCACGACCATCAAAGTCGATACCCGCTGCCTGGCAGGCTTTGGCCAGTACGGTCTGGCCATACGCCAGGCCTGCAAGGGTGGCAGTGTCGAAGCTTGAGAACGGGTGAAACGGGTTGCGCTTCATGTCCAGGCGCGCCACGGCGGCATTCAGGAAGCCCAGGTCGAAGCTGCTGTTATGGCCGACCAGGATCGCGCGTTTGCAGCCATTGGCCTTCAGCGCCTTGCGCACGCCACGGAAGATATCGGTCAGTGCTGCTTCTTCACTGACGGCCATGCGCAGCGGGTGGTCGAGCTTGATCCCGGTGAACTCCAGGGCCGCGGCTTCGATATTGGCGCCTTCGAACGGCTCGACACGGAAGAAGTGGGTGTGTTCCGGGAACACGAAACCCTGTTCGTCCATGCCGATGGTGGTTGCGGCGATTTCCAGCAGGGCGTCGGTGGCGCAGTTGAAGCCACCGGTTTCTACGTCGATGACAACCGGCAGATAACCGCGAAAACGCTCGGCCATCGGGTGGCGCGAGCCGCCGCCACTGTGCTCTTGTTCGTCATCGTAATGGTCTTCACTCACTTGCTTTCCTCCAGCAGGCGCCAGCGCAGTGTTTCACCGGCGCGCAGCGGGATAACGGTCAGCTCGCCAAACGGCAGGCTGGCGGGGGCGGTCCAATCTTCACGGACCAGGGTAATGCGGTCGGTATTCGTCGGCAGGCCGTAGAAACGCGGACCATTGAGGCTGGCAAAACCTTCGAGTTTGTCCAGGGCATTGCGCTGTTCGAATGCTTCGGCATACAGCTCGATGGCGGCAAACGCCGTGTAGCATCCGGCACAACCGCATGCGGCTTCCTTGGCGTGCTGGGCGTGGGGCGCCGAGTCGGTGCCCAGGAAGAACTTCGGGCTGCCGCTGGTGGCGGCATCCAGCAGTGCCACCTGGTGAGTGTTGCGCTTGAGGATCGGCAGGCAATAGAAGTGCGGCCGAATTCCGCCCACCAACATGTGGTTGCGGTTGTAGAGCAGGTGGTGAGCGGTGATGGTCGCGCCAACGTTAGCCGAAGCTTCGGTGACGAACTGCACGGCATCGGCGGTGGTGATGTGCTCGAACACTACCTTTAAAGTCGGGAACAACTCGACCACACGACGCATGTGTTCGTCGATAAAGATTTTCTCGCGATCGAACACGTCCACATCGCCACGGGTCACTTCCCCATGGATCAGCAACGGCATACCAACTTCGGCCATGGCTTCGATCGCCGGCAGGATCTTGTCGATACTGGTCACGCCGGAATCAGAGTTGGTGGTCGCGCCGGCCGGATAGAGCTTGGCAGCGTGTACGAAGCCGCTAGCCTTGGCCTGGCGAATCTCTTCAGGCTGGGTGCGGTCGGTCAGGTAGAGCACCATCAACGGTTCAAAGCGGCTGCCGGCCGGTCGTGCAGCGAGAATACGCTGGCGATAGGCGTCGGCTTCTGCGGCATTGCGCACCGGAGGTACCAGGTTAGGCATGATGATGGCACGGCCAAACGTGCGCGCCACATCGGCCACGGTTTGGGGTAACGCAGCACCATCGCGAAGATGAATATGCCAGTCGTCGGGACGCAGCAGGGTCAGGCGGTCGGACATTGGGGATTCCAGGCGGGTCAATCTGGTGGGAATGCTACCGGAAAAGACTCTTGCAGGCACTCGCTATCAAGTTTTGCCGGATGCGACCGATATCCCCGGGTATGCCCTAACGATGTATGACGCTTTGAAGTGTTGTAGAAACCAGTGGAGCCTCCCGTGCGCCAGCATTATCTAGCCCTGCTCAGTGTGTTCGCCAGCCTGCCCGCTATGGCCCTCACGTTCCAGACCCGTCTGGAGAATATTGAGTGGAAGGTAGAGGGCGACCAGTTCGAGTGCCGCCTGACGCAGCCGATCACCGACTTTGGTTCCGGGGAGTTCGTGCGCCGGGCCGGCGAGCAGGCGACGTTTCGCCTGAAAGCCTACAACGGTGCGTTTGGCGCAGGCTCGGCAACCTTGTTGGCCGCCGCTGCGCCCTGGCAGCCGGGCCGAGGCGATATCAACCTCGGGGCGGTACGTGTCGGCAGTGGCGACGTACTGTTCAATAGCTCCCAGGCCCAGGCCGGGCGCCTGTTCACTGGATTGCTTGAGGGGCGCAGCCCGACCGTACGGCATTACGCGCGCGAGGGCGGGTACTCGGAGGTGCGTCTGCTGCCGGTGAGGTTCAGCAAGGCTTACAGCGACTATCAGTCGTGCACTGCCAAGCTGTTGCCCATGAATTACGATCAGGTCAAGCAGACTGAAGTCGGATTCCCCGGTGGCGGCATTGAGCTGGACGCTGCCGCCAGGAAGAAGCTGTCTGTGATTCTTGCGTTCATGAAGGCCGACCCTACCGTCAATCATGTCGAGTTGAACGGCCACTCGGATAACAGTGGCAATCGCCTGACCAATCGCGACGTCTCGCGCCGCCGCGCCCTGGCGGTGATGGATTACTTCAAGGCCAATGGCATTCAGGAATCGCAGATCACCCTGCGTTTCCACGGCGAGAGCTACCCTCTGGCACCCAACACCAGTGCCGCCAACCGCGCCCGCAACCGCCGTGTGAATATCCAGCTTGAGCGGGTCGCTGCCCCCGAGAAACCGGCATCCCAAGCCACGGTACCGAGCAACCCGGCGGCTACCTCGTAGGTGCGACCATCGGTCGCCCACTCGACATAATCTGTCGCTTTATCTTCATTTGCTGTCGCGCCCCTGTAATTTCGCGGTTTTGATCGGTAGAATCGTTGCCTTTCCGTACAACCCCGTGGAGTGATGGCATGGCCGACGTAAACAAGGTCGTTCTCGCGTATTCCGGCGGCCTGGACACTTCGGTGATCCTCAAGTGGCTGCAGGATACTTATAACTGTGAGGTGGTGACCTTCACCGCTGACCTGGGTCAGGGCGAAGAGGTCGAACCTGCACGTGCCAAGGCGCAAGCCATGGGCGTGAAAGAGATCTACATTGACGACCTGCGCGAAGAGTTCGTCCGCGATTTCGTATTCCCGATGTTTCGCGCCAACACTGTCTACGAAGGTGAGTACCTGCTGGGTACCTCCATCGCACGTCCGCTGATCGCCAAACGTCTGATCGAGATCGCCAACGAAACCGGCGCTGATGCCATTTCCCACGGCGCCACTGGCAAGGGCAACGACCAGGTGCGTTTCGAACTGGGTGCCTATGCACTCAAGCCAGGGGTAAAAGTGATCGCCCCTTGGCGTGAATGGGACCTGCTCTCCCGTGAAAAGCTGATGGATTACGCTGAAAAGCACGCGATCCCGATCGAGCGTCATGGCAAGAAGAAGTCGCCGTACTCGATGGACGCCAACCTGCTGCACATCTCCTATGAGGGCGGCGTGCTGGAAGACACCTGGACCGAGCACGAAGAAGACATGTGGAAATGGACCGTCTCCCCGGAGAACGCTCCAGACAAGCCACAGTATCTGGAACTGACTTACCGCAACGGCGACATCGTCGCGTTGGACGGCGTTGAAATGTCTCCGGCCACCGTGCTGGCGACCCTCAACCGTATCGGTGGCCAGCATGGTATCGGCCGTCTCGACATCGTCGAGAACCGCTATGTGGGCATGAAGTCCCGCGGCTGCTATGAAACCCCGGGCGGCACCATCATGCTGCGTGCTCACCGTGCCATCGAATCCATCACCCTGGACCGTGAAGTCGCCCACCTTAAAGACGAGCTGATGCCCAAGTACGCCAGCCTGATCTACACCGGTTACTGGTGGAGCCCTGAGCGTCTGATGCTGCAACAGATGATCGACGCCTCCCAGGCCCACGTGAACGGCGTTGTGCGCCTGAAACTCTACAAGGGCAACGTGATCGTCACGGGTCGTAAATCCGATGAGTCGCTGTTCGACTCCAACATTGCGACGTTTGAAGAAGACGGTGGCGCCTATAACCAGGCGGATGCGGCGGGCTTCATCAAGCTGAACGCCCTGCGTATGCGGATTGCTGCCAACAAGGGGCGCTCGTTGTTCTGAGTGTTGCCTCGGTTGTGAAAAATGGCCCCTTATCCAAGGGGCCATTTTTTTTGCTTGTTTATTATTGGATGAACATAAATAGGGCAATGATGTTTATCAGTGTTTAGCGGGTGCTTGAGTGTGTTTTTTCTGAAACTTTACTGGTTGTTTTACTTTTTTGCGCTTTGTTTTTAACGCTGAATGATTTTTTACATCTGCTGAGGAACTATGTCTGACAGAAAATTCACTCATGTAACTGCAATAGCGAGGTTATTCGTTGAATCTTCTGTAGGAATTATGGAAATCTATAAATATGTTAAATGGAACTAATACAGACGGGCTTTCCTTGTCGTTCTGCGTGCAGCCAGGCTCCAGGCAAGGGGTATTTCCTGAAAGTCTTGTGCGGTGCGTTTACCTTCATAGGCTTATGCCAAGGACATTTCACTCAAAATATGTGCGCGTCGAGAAAAGTCTGAAAGCATCCATAAAGCCCTATACATCTAAGTTTGCGATTTTTTGTAGGCTAATTCCTATCTTCCTGTGGGTTGGGTCTCTCCCTGCCGTTGCTCGGGGTGGAATGCTATGCCAACTAGTAATCGACTAGGCTATTGTGTTTGCTCTAAATAATTCGAACAGCGAAATTGGACTTTCTCATGAATAAAGTGCTGATCGTGGATGATCATCCCGTCATTCGTCTTGCTGTGCGCATGCTAATGGAGCGTCATGGTTATGAGGTCGTTGCCGAGACCGATAACGGTGTCGATGCGTTGCAACTTGCACGGGAACACATGCCGGATATTGTGATACTGGATATCGGAATCCCCAAGCTCGACGGCCTGGAGGTGATTTGCCGGTTGGCTTCAACCAAGCAAGCCATATCGTTCAAGGTGCTGGTGCTGACGTCCCAGGCCCCTGGCCATTTTTCCATGCGCTGCATGCAGGCAGGGGCGGCCGGCTATGTCTGCAAGCAGCAGGATCTTACCGAGTTGTTGAGCGCCATCAAGGCGGTGCTCTCCGGCTACAGCTACTTCCCGAACCAGGCGCTCAATTCAGTGCGTTCAACCATGGGCAACGCCAGCGAAGCTGAAATGGTTGAACGCTTGTCGGGGCGAGAGATGATGGTGCTGCAGCAACTGGCACGTGGCAAAACCAACAAGGAGATTGCCGACGGCATGTTCCTCAGTAACAAAACCGTCAGTACCTACAAGACTCGCCTGCTACTCAAGCTCAATGCCCGCTCCCTTGTGGACCTGATCGAGTTGGCCCAGCGCAACGGCTTGGTGTAGGAGGACGTTGCACCGCTCAAAACCCGTGTATCCGGCAGAAAAAAGCCTCCGTCAGGGAGGCTTCCGGTCGTTCACGCATCGATCACAGATCGAAGTCGTAATCGGCCAGCTGTTTTTGCAAGCGTCGCTCTTCCAGAAGATTGTCGATAGTGCGACGTTTGCTCAAATTGGTCTTGGCTACCTCTACAGGTGTCTCTACCGCGTCCTCATCCGACTCAGCGAGGTCGTCTTCCACTTCCAGTTGTTCTTTGCCAGCGCTCATAAGATTAACTCCGGGCTAAGACTGCCATTGGGGCTCCTTATAGCGATAATCTGCGAACGGGTAAAAAAGATTTTTTCAATCGACTGATCAAAAAAATCAATGGTCGCTCAATCGTCGGACGTCTTGTCCTTGTATTCACACAGATCTTCGATGCGACAGCTGCCGCAGCGGGGCTTGCGAGCCTGGCAAACGTAGCGCCCATGCAGGATCAGCCAATGATGGGAGTCGAGCAAATACGGCTTGGGCACGAACTTCATCAGTTGCTTTTCCACCTCGACCACATTTTTGCCCCGCGCAATGCCGGTTCGGTTACTGACCCGGAAGATGTGCGTATCCACAGCCATGGTCAACTGCCGGAATGCGGTATTGAGTACCACGTTGGCCGTTTTGCGGCCCACCCCTGGCAAGGCTTCCAGGGCTTCGCGCGTTTTCGGGACTTCACCACCATGCAGCTCTACCAGCAGGCGGCACGTTTCGATCACATTCTTGGCCTTGCTGTTATACAGGCCGATGGTCTTGATGTACTCGGACAAACCTTCCACACCCAGGGCGTAAATCGCGGCCGGGGTATTGGCCACGGGATACAGCTTCGCCGTGGCCTTGTTGACACCGACGTCCGTGGATTGGGCTGACAGGATCACCGCAATCAGTAATTCGAAAGGGGAGGAGTAGGCCAGTTCGGTTTTCGGTTCCGGATTGTCTTCATGAAACCTGCGGAAGATTTCCAGGCGTTTTGCGGCATTCATAGGGGCGGACGTTTCCTTGCTGGCGGTCGACGTGATGTTAGCAATGCAAAGCGCAGGTTCAGGCGTCGGTGTTGGCCTCGGCATCCTGCAGCGTCTGCTCGGCGGCGTTCAACGCAGCGCTCAAGGCTGCCAGTTGCTGCTCGCCAGCCTGCTCGGCCTGGGCCTTTTTCAACTCGGCTCGGCGCATGGCCAGTTGGATTTTTGCACGCTTGAGGTCGGCGCTCTTGGGGGGCGTTGTCGGCGGCGCACTGTTGGCCTCCAGCGCGGCAAGCGCCTGTTCGCAAGCCTCGAACTGCCGTTGCAGCATAATCAATTGCGACTGTTGCTCAAAGGTCGGGGGATGCCCAAACGCCTTCAACGATTTGTGCAATTGAGCGCGACTCATGGTGACGCTGATTTTGGCCTGCTTGATCGCGGCGTCCTGAGCGGCCTGATGATTATTGACCTGTGTCGTTTCCACCGCAGCTGCGCGTTTGGCCCGTGTCAGGCGTTCGGCGAGCTTGCAGGCTTCCTCACGTTGCAGGCGGGCGTTGCGTTGTTCGAAACGCCGTCGCGCCCGATCACGTTTGAGGTCGCGTTCACGCCGCTCGTCATCGGTGCCTGCCAAGCCGCCCACGATAGGCAGTACGTCAGCGAGCGCACGCATCTCGATACAGTCGACGGGGCAGGGGGCGACACAGAGGTCGCAACCGGTGCACTCGTCGGTAATCACGGTGTGCATCAGCTTGGCGGCGCCCACAATGGCGTCCACCGGGCAAGCCTGGATGCATTTGGTACAACCGATGCATTCGGCCTCACGGATATAGGCAATCTGCGCGGGCGCTTCCCCGCGGCTGGTGTCCAAGTCCAGCACTGGCAGGTGTAGCAGTTGCGCAAGCCCGGCGATAGTTTCCTGCCCACCGGGCGGGCACTTGTTGATGGCCTCGCCCCTGGCGATGCCTTCTGCATAAGGCTTGCAACCCGGGTGCCCGCACTTGCCGCATTGAGTCTGCGGCAGCAGCGCGTCGATACGTTGAATGAGGTTCATGCTGTGATCATAGCGTTAACGCCCGGCCCAGGGAGGTGGGCAAGCTGAAAAGCCCCGCCGTGGCAACAGCGGGGCATTTTGCAGGAATTACTTGATGCGTTGGCCCGGCTTGGCGCCGCTGTCGGGGCTCAGCAGGTAGATTTCTTCGCCGCCAGGGCCCGCCGCCATCACCATGCCTTCGGAAATGCCAAACTTCATTTTCCGTGGCTTGAGGTTGGCGATCATCATGGTCAGGCGCCCATCGAGCTTGGACGGGTCCGGGTAAGCGCTCTTGATCCCGGAGAACACGTTGCGCTGTTCGTCACCGATATCCAATGTCAGGCGCAGCAACTTGTCGGCGCCCTCCACGGCTTCGGCCTTGATAATCAGTGCTACGCGCAGGTCCACGGCGGCAAAGGCGTCGAAATCGATTTCCGGAGAAATCGGGTCCTTGGCCAGTTCGCCATTGCCCGCAGGCGCAGATTGGCCGGTATCGGTCTGGCTGGCGACCAGGTCTTCCTTCGAAGCATCGGTCATGGCCTGGACTTTCACCGGGTCAATGCGGGTCATCAAGGGCTTGAACGCGTTCAACTGATGATTACCGAGCAAGGTGGCGTGATCGTTCCAGGTCAGCGGCGCCACATTCAGGAACGCCTCGGCATCGGCGGCCAGCAATGGCAGCACCGGCTTGAGGAAGATCACCAACTGGCGGAACAGATTGACGCCGGTGGCGCAGATAGCCTGAACCTCAGCTTCCTTGCCTTCCTGCTTGTTCAGCGACCACGGGGCCTTGTCGGCGATCCAGGCGTTGGCACGGTCGGCCAGGCTCATGATTTCGCGCATGGCGCGGGCGAAGTCGCGGGCCTCATAGGCGTCGGCGATGCTTGGTGCGGCGGCCAGGAAGGCGTCGGTCAGTTCCGGTGCGGCGTTCTCGGCTACCAGTACACCGGCGTTGCCCTTGTGGATAAAACCGGCGCAACGGCTGGCGATGTTGACGACTTTACCCACCAGATCCGAGTTGACCTTCTGTACGAAGTCTTCCAGGTTCAGGTCCAGGTCGTCGACACCCCGGCCCAGCTTGGATGCGTAGTAGTAGCGCAGGTATTCAGGCGACAGGTGGTCCAGGTAGGTGCGCGCCTTGATAAAGGTGCCACGGGACTTGGACATTTTCTGCCCGTTCACCGTCAGGTAGCCGTGCACGGCAATGCCGGTCGGCTTGCGGTAGCCCGAGCCTTCAAGCATCGCCGGCCAGAACAGCGCGTGGAAGTTGACGATGTCCTTGCCGATGAAGTGGTACAGCTCGGCAGTGGAGTCCTTGCCCCAGAACGCGTCGAAGTCCAGCTCCGGGGTGCGGTCGCACAGGTTCTTGAAGCTGGCCATGTAGCCGATCGGCGCGTCCAGCCATACATAGAAGTACTTGCCCGGCTCGCCCGGGATCTCGAAGCCGAAGTATGGCGCGTCGCGGGAGATGTCCCACTGCTGCAGGCCACTGTCGAGCCATTCGGAGAGTTTGTTGGCCACGGCGTCCTGCAAGGTACCGCTGCGCGTCCAGGTTTGCAGCATTTGCTGGAAATCCGGGAGCTTGAAGAAGAAGTGCTGCGAGTCCTTGAGCACCGGAGTGGCACCGGAGATCGCCGACTTGGGATCCTTCAGGTCGGTCGGTGCGTAGGTCGCGCCGCATTTTTCGCAGTTGTCGCCGTACTGGTCTTCGGTGCCGCATTTGGGGCAGGTGCCCTTGATGAAGCGGTCGGCCAGGAACATCTTCTTTTCCGGGTCGAAATACTGGGTCACCGAACGTTGGTCGATGTGCCCGGCTTCCTTCAACCGCAGGTAGATCTGGCTCGACAACTCGCGGTTTTCGTCGGAGTGGGTCGAATGGAAGTTGTCGAAGTCCACCAGGAACTCGGCAAAGTCGGCGCTGTGTTCAGCCTGCACGTTGGCGATCAGTTGTTCCGGGGTGATACCTTCCTTTTCGGCGCGCAACATGATGGCCGAACCGTGGGCGTCGTCCGCGCAGACATAAATGCATTGATTGCCGCGATGCTTCTGGAAGCGCACCCACATATCGGTCTGGATGTACTCAAGCATATGGCCAAGATGGATGGAACCATTGGCATAGGGCAGGGCGCTGGTGACGAGGATCTTGCGTGGCTCGGACATGGGGCTCGGCTACTTGATGAAACGGAGGTCGGCCACTATAAAGCGCCGGGAAATTTATTTCACCCCGTGACGCTGTTTCAGAATCTTCCGGAACCTCGAAAGCGTGCCGTTCAACCGCCGGAACGGTTAGGATAGCCGCCTGTTTCAGTCAGTCTTTTTTCGGGAGTAGCCCATGAGCGCCGTCAATCGCGCAGCGGTGGAAGCCGTTCTTCGCCAGTACACCGACCCTTATTTGAACCAGGACCCGGTCAGTGCCGGTTGTGTGCGCAGCATCGAGGTCCAGGGCGACCAGGTGTCGGTACAGATGCAACTGGGCTATGCCGCAGGCTTGTTCAAACGCGGCTGGGCGCAGATGCTCCAAATGGCCATTGAGGGCATCGACGGCGTGGGTTCGGCCAAGGTCGATATCCAATGCGTGATCGCCCCGCACAAGGCCCAGGCGCAGATCCCGGGCCTGGCCAACGTCAAGAACGTGGTGGCGGTGGCCTCCGGCAAGGGTGGCGTGGGCAAATCCACCACCGCGGCCAACCTGGCCCTGGCCCTGGCCCGCGAAGGCGCGCGGGTGGGGATTCTCGACGCCGATATCTACGGCCCAAGCCAAGGCGTGATGTTCGGCATCGCCGAAGGCACGCGGCCGAAGGTCAAGGATCAGAAATGGTTTGTACCCATCGAGTCGCTCGGTGTGGAAGTGATGTCCATGGCCTTTCTTACCGATGACAACACGCCGATGGTCTGGCGCGGGCCGATGGTTTCCGGGGCGTTGCTGCAATTGGTCACACAGACCGCCTGGGGCGACCTCGATTACCTGGTGATCGACATGCCGCCAGGCACCGGCGACATCCAGCTGACCCTGGCGCAAAAAGTGCCGGTGGCCGGTGCGGTGATCGTCACCACGCCTCAGGACCTCGCGCTGCTGGACGCCAGGAAAGGCGTCGAGATGTTCCGCAAGGTCAATATCCCGGTGCTCGGCGTCGTGGAAAACATGGCGGTGCACATCTGCTCCAACTGTGGTCACGCCGAGCATCTGTTCGGTGAAGGTGGGGGCGAAAAGCTCGCGACCCAATACGGTGTCGAGCTGCTCGCTTCGTTGCCGCTGGCGATGGGCATTCGTGAACAGGCAGATGGTGGCAAACCAACCGTGGCGTCCGAACCGGACGGGCAGGTCGCGATGATCTACCAGGAACTGGCCCGGCATGTCGGCGCGAGAATTGTCTTGCAGGAAGCTGCTGCGCCGGCGATGCCGACCATTACTGTCAGTGACGACTGATGCCTTTCAACAGTAAGCGGTGGGGGTAATGAGGCTTATTGCCCTTTTCCGCAATTGTGCGTGTAAGCATTTGCTTACCTTTGCGTAAGCGATCGGTTTTTTTATCATGCATGGACGTCTCGATTTTTTTGAGACTTTTTTCATCTCATTGAAAAACAAGACTTATTTATCTGTGTTTAGGTGTCAGAGCGTGCCAGTCGATCGAACCGGGTCGCGTTGAACTTATCTTCGAACCCTCTAACATCAGCCCTGTGTCCACGGATTGACACAGCCATCAAGGAACGATGGTTTGAAGGAACGTCGCAGGATGCGATTCATCAGGATGATGAAAAGGAATACAGGGACTAGGGAAAAAATGTGGGCGGGTCATACCGCCCCTTTTTTCGCCTGTAGAAAAGTAAAAACGCTCCCATCAGAAACGCAAAAAGGCCCGCAAGGGGCCTTTTGGGGGCGGCGACGCTATCAGCGTTCGAGGTCTGCAATCTTACCTTTTTTGCCATCCCACTCCGCTGCATCGGGCATCGGGTCTTTGCGCTCGGTGATATTCGGCCAGATTTCCGCCAACTCGACGTTCAGCTGAATAAACTCCTGCATCTCCGCAGGCACTTCGTCCTCGGAGAAAATCGCGACGGCCGGGCATTCTGGTTCACACAGGGCGCAGTCGATGCACTCATCCGGGTGAATAACCAGGAAGTTCGGGCCTTCGTAGAAGCAGTCCACCGGACACACTTCTACGCAGTCGGTGTACTTGCACTTGATGCAGTTGTCGGTGACGACGAAGGTCATTTCTAATTTTCTCCTCAGGCGGCGGCAGCGAAACCCCTTGTGGTGGGGTTCGCGAGGTTTGAGAGCGATAGTCTGCGGACCAGGCTAAAAGCCCGCAGCATCCCAAACCGCGCGAGATTCTATCAGCTTGCAAGCGTCTGCGTTATATCCGAGTCTTCAGTGCATATAACATTTCGAGCGCTTTACGCGGCGTCAAGTCATCCAGATCAAGCTTTGCCAACTCATCCAGCACCGGATGGGGCAGGCTGGCGAACATATCGCTCTGGTGCGGCGCGGCGGGTTTCTTGCTGGCCTTGGCAGGGCTGGCGACCACGGTTTCATGGGGCAGGGCTGTGGTTTCCAGGCGGCTGAGGTGTTCGCGGGCGCGAGTAATCACGTCATTCGGCACGCCGGCCAACTGTGCTACGGCCAAGCCATAGCTCTGGCTCGCCGGCCCTGGCAGCACATGGTGCAGGAACACGATGCGCTCATTGTGCTCGGTGGCATTGAGATGCACGTTGGCCACCAGTGGCTCGCTTTCCGGCAACACCGTGAGTTCGAAGTAGTGCGTGGCAAACAGTGTATAAGCGCGCAAATGCGCCAGGCGTTCGGCCGCCGCCCAAGCCAGGGACAGGCCGTCGAAGGTGCTGGTGCCGCGACCCACTTCGTCCATCAGCACGAGACTGCGCTCGGTAGCGTTGTGCAGGATGTTGGCGGTCTCGCTCATTTCCACCATAAAGGTCGAGCGGCCACCCGCCAGGTCATCACTGGAGCCGATCCGCGTGAAGATGCGGTCCACCAGGGACAGCTCGCAACTGGCCGCCGGCACAAAACTGCCGATATGGGCCAACAACACAATCAACGCGGTCTGGCGCATATAGGTGGATTTACCACCCATGTTCGGACCGGTGATCACCAACATGCGGGTATCGTCGTCCAGCGACAGGTCGTTGGCGACGAACGGCGTGGTCAATACCTGCTCCACCACCGGGTGGCGACCTTGCACAATGCGCATGCATGGCTCGCTGACAAACCGTGGGCAGTTCAGGTCAAGGTTCAGCGCTCGTTCGGCGAGGTTGCTCAGTACATCCAGCTCCGCCAGGGCGGCCGCAGTGTCCTGCAATGGCGCCAAACGGCTGATCAAATCCTCGAGCAAGGCTTCGTAAAGCATCTTTTCCCGGGCCAGGGCGCGGCTTTTGGCTGACAGCGCCTTGTCTTCGAACTCCTTGAGCTCTGGGGTGATAAAACGCTCGGCACCCTTGAGCGTCTGGCGGCGTTGATAATCGATAGGCGCCGACTCCGCTTGCTTGCTCGGCAACTCAATAAAGTAGCCATGCACGCGGTTGTAGCCCACCTTCAGGTTAGCCAGACCGGTGCGGGCTTTTTCGCGGGCTTCCAGGTCGATCAGGAACTGGCCGGCGTTTTCGCTCAGGGACTGCAGCTCATCCAGCTCGCTGTCGTAGCCGGTTTTCAACACGCCGCCATCACGGATGATCGCGGGCGGGTTGTCGATGATGGCTTTTTCCAGCAGCGCCGCGAGGTCCGGGTAAGTGCCGGCAGTCACCGCCAGCTGTTGCAAGTGAGGCGTATCCAACTCAGTCATTGCCAGTTGCAACTGCGGCAGGGCGCTCAAGGCATCACGAAGGCGCGCCAGGTCGCGGGGTCGTGCATTGCGCAGGCCGATCCGCGCCAGGATACGCTCGATATCACCGATTTCTTTGAGTTGCGGCTGCAGCTTTTCAAAGCGATAGCCATCGAGCAGGCAGGTAATAGAGGTTTGACGCGCTTGCAGCACGGTCAAGTCCCGCAGCGGACGGTTCAG
Source organism: Pseudomonas sp. W2Aug9 (assembly GCF_023127755.1). Taxonomy (NCBI): domain Bacteria; kingdom Pseudomonadati; phylum Pseudomonadota; class Gammaproteobacteria; order Pseudomonadales; family Pseudomonadaceae; genus Pseudomonas; species Pseudomonas sp. W2Aug9. The sequence goes on from NZ_SPKL01000010.1 coordinate 416,591, forward strand.
CCAACGAGTCAGCAAGCGACTGCCCATCGCGGTCTGGCAGCGGTCGACCACCGATTGCAGGGTGTTATCGCGCCCGCCGGCCAGGTTAGTATCCAATTCCAGGTTGCGACGGCTGGCGCCATCGAGCACCACGGTATCGTCCAGGCGTTCATGACGCAGGCTGCGCAAGTGGGGCAGGGCGGTGCGCTGGGTTTCCTTCGCGTAGCTGAGCAGGCAGCCAGCAGCGCCGATGGCCAGGGTCAGCGTTTCACAGCCAAAGCCTTTAAGGTCCTGCACCGAGAACTGCTGGCACAGACTTTTCAGCGCCGAATCACGCTCGAAATCCCACGGCGCACGACGCTTGGTCCCACGACGTTTCTCCGCCGGCAAGTCCTTGGGCCAATCATCCGGGATCAACAACTCCACCGGGTTGATACGCTCCAGCTCCGCCAGCAGGTTCTCCCAGCCCTTGATCTCCAGCACGCTGAAGTTGCCGCTGGTGATATCCAGCACCGACAGGCCGAACAGACGCTCATCGCCCAACACCGCAGCGATCAGGTTATCGCGACGCTCATCCAGCAACGCTTCATCACTCACCGTACCCGGCGTAATAATGCGCACCACTTGACGTTCCACCGGCCCTTTACTGGTAGCCGGGTCGCCGATCTGCTCACAGATCACCACCGATTCGCCCAGCTTCACCAGCTTGACCAGGTAGCCTTCCAACGAGTGATAAGGAATGCCACACATCGGAATCGACTGCCCCGCCGACTGCCCGCGCGCGGTCAGGGTAATGTCCAGCAGCTTGGCGGCCTTCTTCGCGTCTTCGTAGAAGATCTCGTAGAAATCGCCCATGCGATAGAACATCAACTGATCAGGGTGCTGGTTTTTCAGGCGCCAGTACTGCTGCATCATCGGGGTGTGGGAGGACAGGTCTGAAGTGTTTTTACTCATTGGGTAGTAGGCAAATTCGTTGAAAGTGATGGGGCAAAGGGGGCGCTTGGCCCAGCATTTTTTGCGATGGCGGCAAGGTTAACACGCGAGGTGGAGGGGACGCAGGTCGCAAACGGAAAGGTAAAACTCGAAAGCGGTGTCGCCCTAATACTAATCACTGAAGAAGCACCATCATACCTGTGGCGAGGGAGCTTGCTCCCGCTGACACTCTCGGAATTCCTCATCGAAAATAAATGCGTCCCCTTATTTTGTAATTGTAGGGGCCTGTTTTCGGCCCCCTCCCTATCATTACCTAACCATGATGTCTTTGATTTCTGTAGGGATCCTGTTTGACTTAACAAGCATTGATCCAACTATCTCTGATCCGACGCCACTAAAGTGAAAGCCGTCCCAAAACACAGGTTTGCCATCTACATATGACGAGCATTTGTCGTCGTGACAAAACACGTCAAATAGGGTGAATGTAGATACCGATTTATGTTTTTGAGCCACCTGCCGCACAACTGTGTTTTCTACATAGTCAAAGTGAAACGGCGTTTCTGCTCTGGATTCGCAATCCATGAAAGGGATTCTCAGAGATTTTGCATAGCACTTTGGATCAGCATTGGAGAACATCGGAACTGACATTCCTATGAGAATCTTTTGCCCCGAAAAATCGTTAATCATTGCTTCAATGTCGGATTCGAAGTTCGCAGACTTCCCAGCGTATGTCGGCCAAATCCCATTGATCACAATGGTTTCATATTCCCCAGCGTGGGCCCTAACAACCTCATTGAATTGACGGCAGGACTGCGCATTCCCTACCGGTATGTACGGGTCGCTTTTTTCGCCTCGGAAGATTGGGCAGATTGGGTGGGAAATGTTTCTTATCGAAACGCCATACTTATCGGCAATTTGTTTGAACACGCCGACAAAGTGAGACGACGTAGAGTCGCCTACCATCAATATTTTCGGCTTTTGCCCCTTTGGACCGATCACGCACCGGTCGTCATTCATGAGCGCCTCGGCCTCGTTCCCGAACCCCTGGCAGACGTATAGCATATCTGCAGGAGGGGTGGCCTGCATCTTCATGGCTTGCTCTTGCTGATCGCCGCCACTCACGGTTTTTTGAAGCACCGATGGGTTGGCTGAAACCGCTATCAGCAGCAGGCCGGCGGTAAGTATTGCTCCAGTCTTCACGCCCTTTTTCTCACCGGCAGTTCTCATTGGCTTTTCAACAAGTCGATACGCCAGCAGTGCACACACGCTCATTATTACCGAGCAGCCTACTATGCCCATAGCGTCTGGCTCGCCGTAGGCGTAACGGTAGAAGGCCAAAACAGGCCAGTGCCAAAGGTACAGGGAGAAGGAAACGAGGCCGATTGCAACCATTGGTCGAAGTGAAAGAATGCGGCCGACGATGCTGCTCCCGTACGCGCCAGCAAAAATAATCAGCACGGCACCGAGTGTCGGCACCAGGGATATAAATCCTGGGAAGCCTTTTTTCTCGTCAAGGAAAATCATCGACCATACGATGAGAATCAAGCCAAGAGCCGAGGCTATTTCTCTGATTACTCTCGAAACAGAGCCCTTGAAAGCATCCGTCAGGAAGAAAAGCAGGCCGCCTGCCAGAAGCTCACCGGCCCGCGATGGAAGCATGTAATAAGCAAATGTCGGCGCTTTTGATACGTATGCTTCGCTAATGGCAAAAGAGGCAATTGCCAAGACAGATGCGGTGATGATGACAAGTCTTCTTCCACCGATCTTGAAGGCGATAATCATCAGCGCCGGCCACACCAGATAGAACTGTTCCTCAACCCCAAGGGACCAGAGGTGCAGCAAGGGGATCGTGTCAGAGGATGCGGCGAAATAGCTTGTATCCAGGTACAGCCAAAAATATATGTTTGCAGCTGAGATGGTTGCCGCTAACGCCGACTTTGCGAGTCCGGAGAAATCCTCCGGGAGCATGAAGGCGGCACCGAACACCAGTGTCACGAAGGTGACCAGAAAAGCGGCGGGGAAAATTCGCCGAACTCGCCGTAGGTAGAACTCTGAAAATGAGAAGGTGCCGTTTGCTGATTGGCGGTGAACAATCCCGGTTATGAGGAACCCCGATATTACAAAGAAGATGTCCACGCCAGCAAAGCCGCCAGGGATCCATAGCTTGTTGAGGTGATAGACCACCACAGCCAGTACTGCAACGGCCCTTAGCCCGTCGATGTCTGGCCGATATTTTAGGTTTTTGTTGTGCATGAAGTCCCTTTCTCCGGCGTGGCCGGGGGCAAATTGATATCGAGGCGGATTCTACAAGCGAATGCTGGGTGTGTCAGGTTTGTGGATTGCTGCTGGATAAGGCAGGCAAAAAATAACGACCTGATCAGTGCCAGGAAGATGATGAGCTGACTTTTCATATAACAATGCAGGATAGAGAGAATGCGGGCGCGAATACGACCAAACTATTTGGACCTACGCCCACTGGCCGGAAACAACCCTCTGATCACCCCAAGAAACGCCGCAAACAAGTTGATTGAAGTCGCCGTAGTGATGGCAATCAATACATTTTCCGAGAACGGCGCTTTACCCGAGTAATACGTCGACCAGCCATTCCACACCAGCAGGACCGCCCAGAAGATCACGCCGCAGGCAGCAAACCAAAACGCACGCCCCGCATACTTCTTGCGCAGTTGCCGTTCGGCTTTCTGGTCTTTGAGGTTTTGGCTTCTTTCATCGTCGGTGCCTATGGCTTGCTCGCCACCGGCCTGGGAGTCCTGGTCAGGCCCTGCCACGGGGGGCAGGGTGAGTTCCAGGTTGTCGAGTTCTTCACTCACGGATACGGCTCTTTGGGTGAATGAGTGCTGCCATGTCTTCCCAGTCTATGGCGGAGCCGTCGGCGCCCTTGAGGGCCCAGGCTGTGCCGTCCTCGTGGGACAGGTTGGACAGTTGGGTGCCGGACCATTTGCCGTATTTGTTAATGATCCGGTCAATCAAACGATGGGTATAGGTATCGCTCTCCGGAACCCTCGGTGTAACGAAGACAATGTCTTCGGCGTCGGGCTTCAGGTTGCTGAGCAGTGAGGTCACCGGGCGATTACCGTAGGATTTCAGCTCATGGTAAAGCGACGGAATGACCGGGCCATATAGCCAGCGGGCGAAGTGGTCATCCATCAGGGGCTGGTCTCGCTCGCGCAAATGCCAGGACTGTGTATAGAACAGCAGTTTCTGCAGCTTCATCGGGGTCAGGCCCGAAACCTTGCCTTCCTTCGCGCGTTCAATGAAGGCGTTAGCAACAGCTAGCGCTGAATAAGCCATGAGCACCTCCGTCGTTGCTGGCTAGGTGATTGACGAGTTTTATACATAGCCCCTGAATTGTCGATAAGCAAGGGAGGCTGTTCATTTGCCGCGTCTTACCTCAGGCGCTCGCAATAATAGTGAGTATTTAACTGTCTGGATATACAGTATTTTGTTTCAGGCTAAACACAATTGGATGTTTAATGCATAAATATGCAAATTAGCATTTGCCAACCTTAAAAACTCCCGTCACTATCCGCGTTATGCAAAAACGCAATGTTTCTATCGTCTTAAGAGAGCTGCTGGATCGCGACCGGATCTCCCCCACGGAGCTTCATCGGCGCACCGGCGTGCCTCAATCCACACTGTCCCGGATCCTCAGCGGCAAGATCGTTGATCCGTCGGATAAACACATCTCCCGTATCGCCGAGTATTTTCGCGTGAGCACCGACCAACTGCGCGGGCGCGCTGCGGTGGGAGCCTTGCGCGATGACGGGCGCGACCCGATGCATTCGGAACTCAAGGACATAAGCCTGTGGGACGACGACACCCCCGTCAATGATGACGAGGTGTCGATCCCCTTTCTGCGCGAGGTTGAATTGGCTGCTGGATCAGGAAGATTCGTCATCGAGGAAAGCGAGAAGGCCAGCCTGCGGTTCGGCAAGCGCAGTCTGCGGCATAACGGCGTGCAGTTCGACCAGGCCAAGTGCGTGACGGTACGCGGCAACAGCATGTTGCCGGTACTGCGCGACGGCGCCACGGTTGGCGTGAACGCCGGTAAAAGCGGCATTGGCGATATCGTCGATGGTGATCTGTATGCCATCAATCACAACGGCCAGCTGCGAGTTAAACAGCTCTACCGCCTGCCTTCCGGGATTCGCCTGCGCAGTTTCAACCGTGATGAGCATCCGGATGAGGACTACAGCTTCCAGGATATCCAGGATGAGCAGATCAGCATCCTCGGTCATGTTTTCTGGTGGGGCATGTACGCCCGCTAACCCCCTCGCGTAAGACGAAACCCGCCCATGAGCGGGTTTTTTTTCGCCCCGAAAAAACCGGCAAACCCCATGCTGGCAAGGCCTTAAATGCATTTGTGCATTTCCATAGCAAAAATAAATGCATTGATGCATTGACTGTATATGCATACATGCATATTCTCCATCTCAAGCCAGCCAACAAGGCCTGGTGGAGGTGGCAAGGATGCTGCCAAGGAAGACAAGGAAGGCACGCAACATCGGCAAGGACGCCATCGAAGCGATGGCAGGGATGCCAGGCAACACCGGCAAGGATGCCGACGCTCTTTAGTTTCAACGCTTCAAAAACAGGCAGCGATGAACCGGCCTTGACGGTTCAGAGGGTTGGCAACTGACCCGGGTGTGCAGCGTAAAGCACCAGAAGCAGTTATCCGGCAGACAGGGATCGTGGTCGGAAAAACATCGAGGAAAGGACCGTACCGCGCCAGTAGCGCCGAAAGTCCGAGGACAGCATTACTGAAAAGCCCGGGCAACCGGGCTTTTTGGAATGCCTACCTATCGAAGCATCTGTAAATGAAATATGGATTATTAAATGCTCAGCCAGGAGGCGTGACATGACAAATGAACAGCAAGCGTTAGCGGAAATGCCTATCTGGCTGGTCATCGTATTGGCCGTGATCGGTGGCGTATCCGGCGAGATGTGGCGCGCCGATAAGGAAGGGGCTCGCGGTTGGTCGCTGATCCGACGCCTGGCCCTGCGTTCCGGGGCGTGCATGGTCTGCGGGGTTTCGGCTCTGATGCTGTGCTACGCAGCGGGGATGTCGATCTGGACCGCCGGCGCCATTGGTTGCCTGACCGCCATGGCCGGTGCCGACGTGGCTATCGGCCTTTATGAGCGGTGGGCGGCCAAGCGCATCGGGATCAACCAAGGCTCCCGCCAGGACCCGCAGTAATCGTTGCAAGGACGCTACATAAAATGACGCTTATCGAAAAGCCATCCCAACTGCCCCAGGCCGTGGGCGCTGCGCTGCATGCAGCCTTCCCGGACCTCAAGGTCGGCAGTCATCAGGACTTCCAGGGCGACACTGAAAAAACCGGTGTGCAGGTCACAGTCGAAGGCAATGGCCCGGGCATTCGCTCTCGCGAAGGGCGCAAGGCTCACGTGCTGAGCATTTCACTCAGGGCCATGGTCGCCCCCGGGGCATTGCCGTTCGATGCCTGCGACCTGGCCAGCCAACTCATGGACCTTGTGCTGGATAACCGTTGGGACCTGCCCCAGGCACAGTGCGATTTGCCCGCAAATATCGTCGCCGCTCCGGCTGTGCGCAGCACCCTTGACGCGGACTACGACACCTGGACGGTTTCCTTCACTCAAACCCTCTATCTGGGGCCGCCGTTACTTGAAGATCCTACAGGCCAGCCGCTGTTTGCCTGCACCTGGGACGTCTCCAACATCGACGACCCAGCCCAATACAAACCACTGGCGGAGTAGCCCATGTTCGACGCGCTGTTACGCATGCAATTGGGACCGATCGTCGAACGCCTGGCAGAGATGGAGACCCAACTCGAAGACCTTTACCGCCGCGCTGAAAGCTTCTGCCGGATTGGCATTTGCCAGCAGGTCGACGCGGCGAGCAACACTTGCAAGGTCAGCCACGGTGATTTGCTGACCCCGGCGATCCGCTTTTTCAACCCCAGCGCCGGTGCGCAAACGGAAACCCGCATTCCAACGGTGGGCGAGCAATGCCTGTTGCTTAACTACGGTGGCGGGGAGGGCGGCGTGCAGTCAGTGGCGCTGTTCGGCCTCAACAGTGATCGCTTTCCGCCAGTCTCCAGCGTTGCGACGCTGACCAGGCGTCGCCATCAAGACGGCACCCAAAGCGACTACGACGACGCCAGCCATACTTTCAACTGGGCCAACGGCCCAACCACCGTCAGCGGCTCCCGTGAACAGGTCGACATTAAAGTCGGCGCTGCCAGCCTGACCATGAATGCCCAGAGCATCACTTTGCAAATCGGCGGCACCAGCCTGTTGCTGGATGCTGGCGGAGCTCACTTCAGCGGCCCGGTAGTGGACCATCAAGGACGCGTCATCAGCCCCCGATAAGGACATCCCATGCTCGGAATCGAGAGGAACACCGGCGCAGCCGTCGATGACTGGCTGCAATTTGTGCAGCGCGCCACCCGAGCGCTGACCACCCCCGTGGGCACCCGGCAAAAGCGTCCGTTGTATGGCTCGCTGATCCCGCAGTTGCTCGGGCAAAACCTCGGCGACGACCTGCTGATTCTCGCCCAGAGCCATGCCGCCCAGGCGTTCTACAACACCCATAACGGCATCAGCGATTTTGACCCCCAGGTCATCGTCGCCACTCGCCAAGGCGCCGGCCTGCTGCTGCGGTTTGCCGGTACCTGGAAAAACCGCCAACAAACCTTCGAGGTCGTGACATGAGCATGTTGATCCCCGGCCAGAACCAACTGGCGGAACCGACCATCATCAAGGTGGATGAGTTCGAACCGTTGCTGGCCGAGTTCAAGACGTTTGTCATCGACCACGTCGCCACCCGCGCGCCGCAAAGCGCGGCCAAACTCAAGGCCAGCCTCGACAACGAAAGCGAACTGCTGACCCTGGCCCTGGAAGCGTTTTGCGTGCGCCTGCAAACCCACGAGCGCAAATACAACGCCCGTATCAAGCAGATGCTGGCGTGGTGGGCTACCGGCAGCAACCTGGATGCGCGCCTGGCCGACATGGGCCTGGAACGCCAAGTGCTCGACCCTGTCGACCCGGCGGCTTTCCCGCCCGTGCCGCCCACCCTGGAAAGCGACGACGACGCTCGCCTGCGTTACTACCTGGCGCCCCATGCTCCGGCGGCCGGCTCGCGGATGCAGTATCGCCGCGAAGTGTTCACCCTTGGCGAGCGCCCGGCGGTGAAAGTGCAAAGCGCGACGCCGGGAGTGGTGAGCGTCATCTACACCTTCGATCCGGATGGCTATGCAGCCCAGGTCAAGGACGGCAACGCTCGACGCACCGCACCGGGTGAAGTCATGGTCACTGTGCTTTCCCGCGAGGGCGACGGCACGCCGTCCGCGGACTTGCTTGACGGTGTACGTCGACATTTCGCACGGCCGGATGTAAGGCCGGAGACCGATCTTGTCACCGTCCAGGGCGCTCAGATTCAACCTTACAAGATTCGCGTGGTGGCCAAGATCAACGCCGGCCCGGATTCGGGGTTGACCCAAGTAGCGGCGCAGAAACTGCTGCAAGACTACGCAGAGTCCTGCCATCGGCTGGAAGGGCGGGTCGACCCCAGCTGGATCGACTACGCCATTCACAGTGCCGGAGCTGCGCAACTGCAGATCCTGGAACCGCTGGCGCCGATTGTCAGCACCGCGTTCCAGGCCCCGTATTGCACGGGCGTCGAGGTGGAGGTGCGCACGCTATGAGTGAGCCTAAAGCGAGTTTACTACCGACCAACAGTTCACCGCTGGAAAAGGCGCTGGACCTGGGTTTCGGCACATTGCTCGAGCGCGTCACACCGCCGTTTCCAGCGTTGATGAACCCGCTGCAAACCCCCAGCGAATTCCTGCCTTACCTGGCCGCCGACCGCGGCGTCAGTGAATGGGATGCCGAGGCCAGCGAGGCGGAAAAGCGCCTGACCGTGGCCTTGTCCTGGCAAATCCAGCGCCAGGCCGGCACGCCCAAGGCACTCAGTCATGCGGTGGAATCGCTGGGTTTTACCCCCAACATCAGCGCCTGGTATCAGCAGCGCCCCTTGGGTGTGCCTTACACCTTCGACGTACAGGCGATCATCGGGCGCAGCTGGTCCAGCGGCGATCACAACCGGCTGATCCGGCGTATCAATGCGGCCAAGAGTGAGCGCGATCAGGCGACGATCACCATCGTGCATGAAACCGACGGTCAGCTCGCGCTTACGCAAGTGCTCGACGCCCCTTTAAGCGATGGCGAGTTCTATCTGAACGGCGCGCTGCCTGAATTGGCGCTGGTTGCCCGGCTAAACAGTGCCGGGGTTGCCCAGCACTACACCATTAACGACTACGACCTCAGGGCGCAGCCATGACAGATGAAATAACGCGCCTGGTGCGCTTCACCTCCAAAGGTTTGGATGAAGTGCTGCAGGCAAAGAACCAGGGCCTCAAAGGCGAAATCACCCATATCGGCGCCGGCACTGGCCGCTATACCCCCGACGGTAGCGAGGTAGCCTTGCGCGATGAGCGCCAACGGGTGGCCATCGTCGATTACGAAGACCTGGGCGCGCGCCAACTCAGGATGGCCGCGCTGTTTGATGGCGACGGTGAATATGAGATTGGCGAGTTCGGTTTTTACCTCGCAAGCGGGACTTTGCTGGCGGTGTATTCCGTGGCGGGGAAGTTGCTGACGTATAAGGCGGCGGCGGCTCGGGTGCTGCAGAAGTTTACGTTGGATGTATCGCCCTTGCCGGCGGATAGCGTGACAGTAGTGGTGGGGACTGAGAATCTCAATGTCTTACTAACGGAAGAGCTGGCTTCACTCTCGGCAGCGAGCATCGACAATATGACACGGGGTATCGGGGTTCTATTTCGCCTGATGGCGCTGGAGGAGAGAACAGTTTAACCGCCTCTTTCAAATGACCCTGAGGACGGAATACGTTGGCTTGATTGAAAGCCGTTAAGGGATGACCAGTAAAACAAGGAGCTCAAACATTGAGTACTGAACAGCAATTGGCCGCCGTTGTCAGCGCGGCAAACAACTTGACGAATACTGTGGCGGGTAAGGTAGGGGAAATTGACAAAGCCCTTGCAGATGCCCAGAGGAAGTATGAAGACCAGCTTTTGAGTTTGAGTCGCCATATACCCAGAGTGGCGATGACAAAAAACTTTCATATGGCTCCCGATGCGACGGGCAACCTGATTGACGGCTGGTATGTTCATACCCAAGTCACGGCGACAAAAACACGAACGATTACTCAGGTAGCTCAGTCGGCGGGACGCCCTCAGGCAGACGTCGATTTTATGCGCCAGGTTCAGGCAGATGTGCGTGAGCAGTTTCCTGATTTCGATATTAGTTCAGCCGAGTATTGGCGAAACCCGATTCATGTCTGGCAGATGAAATGGTCGGAGGACAATGTCAGTCCGTGGCTTGCGTTCCCTTGTGCGGTCGATATGGAACGATTGAGCGGAACAACACCTGTGCCTCTCAACACTCATATGACGATAGCTGCTTTTGTTCGGGTGGTAGAGGGTTCTGTCGACGGCACATGGACTACCGGCAACAAAAAGGGTAAATGGCGCTGGTGCGCTGTGCCTGTACCACCGACAGGGTTCTTTTCTCACTATATGCATATTCACCCTATGCGTACTTCTAATAGTGGACTAATTGAAGTCATGCTTGGCGGTGCCTGTACAGGTGTCGTCACTCACCCATCCGATTGGGGAACTATGTTGGCTCTGGGTTAAGGAAAATACTGATGAAACCTGAATTTGCACTTGCTGAGATTCACCCGCTGATTAAATGGACACTGATTCGTAAAGCTCGTGATGCTGACTTGGCGGCCAGTGATTATGCGGCCATGCCCGACTATCCAATGCTGGATAAGGATCGTCCTGTATTTATGGCCTACCGTCAGGGCTTGCGTGATATCCCTGATCAAGGCAGCGATCCTGATGCAGTTGTGTGGCCTCCTAAACCTGGTTTTCTGAAATAACCCACCGCGAAAGCGGCTTTTTTTCGCCTCCCCCAAGCCCCTCCCCGCAGGGGCTTTGGCATTTTCCACCCGGAGATTTCCACCCATGCCCACCCGCCAAACCTACACCGTCCTCATCCCATTCCCCATCGGTAACGGCCATTGGTCTACCGCCGGCGAGGAGCTGGAACTGCTGGACGTCGAAGCATCCGCCCTGCGCATCGCTGGCCGCCTGGAACTGACCAGCGTCCTCAACTCCACCCCCAAGAAGGCTGAATAATCATGGCTGAGGTTTTGAACTTCGAGCACAACGGCATCACTGTGAATGCCACTGAATCCCCCGAGGCCATGGGTGGCCTTGGCGATAACGTGATCGGCCTGGTCGGCACTGCGCCGAATGCCCATGCTTCGATTCCCAAAAACGCGCCGTTTCGCATCAACAGCTTCACCACCCAGGCGCTGCTGGACCCCACCGGCACCGAGTCGGGCACCTTGTTCCAGGCGGTGTACCAGATCCTCAAAGTGGTCAAGGTGCCGGTCTATGTGGTCATCGTCGAAGAAGGCGCCACCCCGGCCGATACGATCAACAATGTGATCGGCGGCAACGACCCGGTCACCGGCCGCAAGCTGGGCCTAGCGGCCCTGAGCAGCGTGCCTGAAGACCTGACCATCATCGGCGCTCCAGGCTTTACCGGCACCAAGGCCGTGGCCGGTGAGTTTGCCTCCTTCGGCAAGCGCATCAAGGCGCGTGTGGTACTGGATGGCAAGGACGCTTCGGTGGCCGATCAAGTGACCTACAGCGGCGAGCTGGGCGGTGCCGACCTCGGTTTCGACCGTTGCCTGCTGGTGCACAACATGCCGTCGGTGTACTCCAAGGCCGCGAAGAAAAACGTATTCCTGTCGCCATCCTCGTTGGCCATCGCCGCACTGGCCAAGGTCAAACAGTGGGAAAGCCCGGGCAACCAGGTGACCTTCGCCGAAGACGTTTCCCGCGTGGTCGAGTACAACATCCTCGATACCTCCACCGAAGGGGACCTGCTCAACCGCTACGGCGTGAGCTACTACGCCCGCACCATCCTCGGCGGTTTCTCGCTGCTGGGTAACCGCTCCATCACCGGCAAGTTCATCAGCTACGTCGGCCTGGAAGATGCTATCAGCCGCAAGCTGGTCAAGGCCGGCCAGAAAGCCATGGCCAAGAACCTCACCAAGTCCTTCATGGACCAGGAGGTCAAGCGCATCAACGACTGGCTGCAAACCCTGGTGGCCGACGAGACCATCCCTGGCGGCAGCGTATACCTGCACCCGGAATTGAACAGCGTCGAGAAGTACAAGAACGGCACCTGGTTCATCGTTATCGACTACGGCCGCTACGCGCCGAACGAACACATGGTTTATCAACTCAACGCCCGCGATGAAATCATCGAGCAGTTCCTGGAGGACGTTCTCTAATGTTTACCAACCGAGTCAGACAGGCCATTGCGGCCACCCTTCAAGGCCTGCCGTTGTCCGCAACCGTGGAAGAGTTCACCCCGCCGAAGATCGAGTTCGACATGGAGCCCATGTCCGGAGGTCGCTTTATCGCCGAGGAAATGGCCAAGAGCGGCAAGGTGCTCAATGCCAAGCTGGTGCTGCAAGGTGCCGGTCCGGAAATCATGCTGGCCCTGGGCGTGCGCATGGGCGACGACATCCTGCTGAACGTGCGTGAAGCCGGCCAGGACCAGGACGGGAAGACCTACTTCACCTACCACACCGTCGGCGGCAAGCTCAAATCCCTGGAGGAGGCGAAGCTGAAAATGGGCGACAAGGCTACCACCACGCTGGAACTGTCCTGCCGTACCTACAACCGTCTGGAAAATGGCGTTTCGGTGATCGACATCGACGTGCGCACCCAGAAGTTCGTGCTCAACGGCGTCGATATTCTTGGCGATGCGCGCCGCGCCGTGCTGATGCCGTAAGGATAACTGCAATCGAAGCGGGCACGGTCAATATGGGAGCCGGGCTTGCCCGCGATGCAGGCGACTCGGTGCGTCTGGAGCACCGAGTTGATGCTATCGCAGGCAAGCCAGCTCCCACAGAGACCGCGCTCAGATTGGGATTCCCGTGCTTTTCAATACCGCTCTACAAGGAATTGCCCCATGGCCTGGATGCCACCGTTGCACATCCTGCTGGCTCCGATCACCGCCGACACCGGCGCGACGATCCAGCAGGTTCAGCTAAAACCGTTGTTCTACGCCGCGCAAAAAGACGCGCTGGCCCGGGCCGGTGATGACGAGGACGATCAGTTTTTCGAACTGGCGAAACTCGCCACTGGCCTGTCGGAAAAAGAGCTCGACCAGCTCAAGCGCCCTGACTACGTGAGCATTGCCCAGTACGTACACGAGATGTCGACGCGCCCGACGTCGTTCTTCCTGAATGCGGATGAAGCGACACCCCACGACCAACCCGTCCAGTTGCTATTGCCCCTGAACGCAGCCGGCCGAACCCTGACCGAACTGCCCCTGGAAATGCCTGCCCTGCGCGCCACCAAGGTGATGAAAAAACTCGCCACCAACAAAGAGCGCGCCGAGTTCATCACCGCCCATTGCACCGGCCTGATGATCCCTGACCTGGCCGGCTTGACCGTGCCCGACTGGACGGAACTGCAGGAGCGTATCGACGATTTTTTAAATCAACCGGCGGACTTCTTTCGCAGCGCGACATCGAAGTAATCCTCGATGTGGTGCCGCTGATCTACTCGGTCAATGAGGCGGAGATCCTCGACTGGGACGCCGGAAAAGCATTGCGCCGCTACGACATTGCGATCACTCGCCTTGGCGTTAAACAGGAGTAAGCGGGATGCAGCACAAGTATTCGCTCGCATATGCCATGGTCAAGGATGGCCAGGGTGTATTCAGCAACGCAGGCGGCGCGAAGGGTGCCGATAGTGTTAACCCGGGCCCGATGGCATCTGAAAGTCATGCAGAGGCGGCGCCATTGTCCTCGATGGGCCTGGAACTGACCAATGCCGGTTTGCAACTCCAGGGGCTTTCGCTGTCCCTGGGGTTGCTGCGCGATAGTGTGGACGCGCTGCAAGCCTCCTTGCCGCAGCTTACGGCAATGGGCATTGAACCGTCCAAAACCGAAAAACGCAGCGATCAGACGACAACCACCGAAGTGACGTCGAGCACATCGCAAGAACTGCGGCTGATCCGTGAAGCCATGACGCTGAGCGAGGTAAAGAGCCTCGATCCGGTCGCAGCTTTTCAACAATCGTTTGCTGCGCCAGCCATCAAGGAAAAAACCATAGCGCAGCTGCGCGAGGCGTCCTCAAAGAGCGAGGAGCGGCTCTCCACGACGCTCAAGCCAGCACCGGTACTCTGGGAAGACGTGTGGCTTCAGAAAAAGACCGAAGTGATGGACAAAGCCAACGCCTGGGCGAGTACATCTCCGGCTGCCGCCACCACTGTGAAAACCGCTGAGGCGGTGATTCTGCCGGTGTTTTCACCTGTGTTTACCGACTTTTTTTCGGGTTTGGGAGATACGATAAAAAGTCGGGTGACGAGCAATGTGGTCGACGTGACGCTGGGCAAACTGCCTGGAGTGGTTGGCAAACTGTTCAAGAGCGACGGCTTTAAAAAGGATCAGCCATGCTGCTGCGCCACTGCAACCCAAGCCTCACTGAGTAGTCGCCGCTCCAGTCGCAGAGGCTCTTCTGTCAGGAAAAGGGGTAGCAATAGGCCCAAGTCGCAGAAAAACCAGAAGGCGCGCAACGCGCAGAAGAAACAGCAAGCGCAGAAGAAACAGGCGTCTGTGGCGAGGCCGGCGTTTACAAAGCGGGCATCTGTGAAAAACGCTGGGGTGATGTCGACGCTGCGCAGTCTGTCTGAGCGCTTCATCCAACCCTTATTCCCGGCGCAGTCCAATGGTTTCCATGCCGGAGCACCCGTGCAAGGTCTGCAGCCGCGTGGTGCCCAGGTCAATAACCGAACGACTCACACTGATCTGCGTCATTCGATCCCGAATAGAGCCCCTGGGCTGATTGAAGCCTCGGAACGCAGGCGCGTGCCCGTGCCTTCCGGAGCTCGCGCAACGACCCAGCCACACTCACAGGCTGTCAGCCATGAGCGTTCAGCCGTGCCTGTGGTGACTCCCGCGCCCAAAATACCGGCTTCCGGGCTGTTGGGCGTGATGAGTAAGCTGGAGTCTGCCGGCGCGCGCCGTCTCGGCCCGCTGAAGTATGTCGACACCGCCGTTGACGTGGTCCAGGGCGTACGCAATGGCGACGTCAAGGCCGTCGGTGCTGGCCTTGGCATCGCTGGCGGCGCCTGGGCGGGAGCATCCGCCGGCGCCGCGCTCGGCACTCTGGTTTTCCCAGGCATCGGCACCGCAGTCGGCGGCGCCATCGGTGGCTTGCTCGGCAGCGAAGCCGGAAGCTGGCTTGGGGACAAGTTGTTCGGTTCAGGCGATCGTCTGCCTGCGCCGAACGCGCTGAGTAAAGAGCTCAACAGCGCGCGAACGGACAACGTCCAGATCACGCTCTCACCGAGCATTCAGATCACCGGCGTTAATCCGGCGGACGCCCAGCAAGTGGTCAATCAGGTGATCCAGGCCCTGCAATTTCAATGCGTGCCGATGGTCACCGATTCCCTGGGCATCCGGCGCAACGCGGCACTGGCCGATCCCTCAGGAGGTGATTGATGCGACAACAAATGGTACTGGGCGACTTTATTTTTGGCTTATCCCGAGGGTTCGCCTATTCCACACTGGCCCGCAACAGCGACGGCGGCTGGAGTGATCTGGCGATCATTGCCAGCAAGCCGCAGTCGCGTCAGAGCGGCCAGAAGCTGGAAAAACTCATCTTCAGCGGCACGGCCATGTACGCCGTTGGCATGCAGCGCCTGGACGAATTGCGCGCTCTGCAAAATGCGCGAGCGCCGTTGCCGCTGGTCGACGGCATCGGCCGTAACTGGGGCCAGTGGCGGATCAATGCAGTGATGGAAAACCAGAGCAACGTGATCGATGACGGCACCGCCATGGTCATGACCTGGACCCTTGAACTGGAGGAATTCGTCAATGCGTAGAGTACGAAGTATCGCCGGTGACTCGGTCAACCTGCTGCTCTACCGCGAACTGGGGCGTTGCGATGACGCGGCGGAAGAAACCCTCTGGCGCTTGAACCCTGAACTGGCTGAATACGGCCCGGTACTGCCGGCAGGCGTATGGGTGGTCGTGCCTGAGATGCAAGCCCGGCCGGCTGCTGTACGGCCCGTTCTGGCCTGGGATTAAGGAGGCTGCATGGCACAGGGATTTACCCCGGTCGTAGAGTTCTACGGCGCCAACGCGGCGCTGCTCAATCAACGCCTGATGCACTGGAGCCACACCGACGCCGCGGGTATCCAGACTGACCGCCTGGAACTGACCCTTAACATAGAAGGGATGGAGGGCTTGCCCAGCCTCAGTGGCAAGATCGGCCTGCGTGTCGGTTACCTGGAAACCGGCTTGGTGGAAAAAGGCGAGTTTGTTGTCACCCAACGCACCCCGGTGTTGTTTCCGATGCGCCTGATGATCGTGGCCACCGCCGCGCCCTTCAGCGAGGCGGATAAAAGCGGCTATCGCCAGCGCCGCTCCGCCAGCCATGGGCCGACTACCTTGGGGGCATTGTTTCGTCAACTGGTCAGCCGCCATGGTTTTTCACCGCGAGTGGCACCGACGTTGGACGGCATTGCGATTGCGCACATCGACCAGTCCAACGAAAGCGACATGGCCTTCATCACCCGCTTGGCCAAACGCTACAACGCTGTCACCAAGCCGTTCAACGAACTCTATGTGCTGGCCGAAGCGGGGCAAGCCAAATCACTCTCCGGCCAGCTATTACCGCAAGTGAAATTGTCGGTGACCGAGGACAACCGTCCCGGTGAGCAGGCCTTTATCACCGCCAAGCTCGACGAAAAATCGCGCTCCAAATACATGGGCAGCCGCGTCAGCTGGTGGGATTCCGGAGCTGGCAAGCAGCGCATGGTCCAGGTCGGGATTGCCCCGTTCAAGACCCTGCGCCAGCGCTGCCAGAACGAAGCCGAAGCCCGCGCCGTGGCCGAAGGCGAACTGCGCCGGGTGGGACGTGAAGGTTTGAAGCTGCAGATCGATTGCCCCGGTAACCCGTTGCTCGCTGCCGAAGGCTTGCTGGTGCTGGATGAAACCTGGCCTTCGTATATGCAGGGGCGCTGGTCGATTACTCAAGTGACCCACGTTGGCGACCCGGCGACGGGGTATCGCAGTTCGATCATGGCCAGTGGATTGGCGTCTTAGGCGCGGGCAGAAGAGGGAGCTTGAGTTCGTGTATCACTGAAAGCTCGAGCTCAAGAAGGAGGGATGCATGGTTCTATCTGAGCAACAGCTGGTTAAAGTACTACCAAACTCCCGCCTTAAAGCGGGAGTTTTCATTTCGGCGTTAAACACGGCGATGTCCCATCACCAAATCACCACACCTGAACGCACTGCGGCATTCCTCGCCCAAATCGGCCACGAATCTGCTCAGTTGCTCTATGTGCGAGAACTGGGTAGCGATCACTACCTGAGCAAATACGACACCGGTACCCTGGCCGCCCGGCTGGGCAACACGCCCGAGGCGGATGGCGATGGCCAGAAGTATCGGGGCAGGGGGCTTATCCAGATCACGGGGCGTCGCAACTACCTGGCCTGCAGCCGAGCGCTGTTCGGCGATGATCGCCTGCTGCTGCAACCGCAATTGCTGGAGCAACCGCAATGGGCTTGCGAATCGGCAGCCTGGTTTTGGCAGAGCAACGGTTTGAATGAACTGGCCGACAGGGACCAATTCACCGCTATCACTCGGCGTATCAACGGCGGTCTCAATGGCCTGGATGAGCGTTTGCGCTTGTGGGCGCGGGCCAAGGCGGTGTTATGCATCTCCTAAGTGCGTTGCGTTTGATCGGCGTGTGTCTGCTCATGGCGTTTGTTTGGCAGGTCCAGGCTTGGCGATATGGTGCGCAGCTTGAGCTGCAATCAAGCACCCATGTTCAAGCGCTGAACCAGCAAAGGCTGGCAGCACAAAACCAACGCCGGGCTCTGGAGCAACAGCTCAACGTCAACGACCACCAACACACCCAGGAGTTGAGCGATGCCCAACGCAACCAAGCTGCTCTGCGTGACCGTCTGGCCACTGCTGATGTGCGGTTGTCAGTCCTTCTCGACGCCGCCGATTCCGCCACTGGCTGTACAGTGCCTGCCTCCACCACCGCCGGCAGCCTGGTTCATGCAGCCCCGCGAGCCCGACTTGACCCGGCGCATGCTCAGCGAATTATCCGCATCACCGACGACGGCGACAGCGCCCTGATCGCCTTGCGCGCTTGCCAGGCCTATGTGCAGGCCGTCGCGCGTTAGCCTCTTGATGCACTCTGTATCTTGCATGGCCGATAGGCTCCTGTAGGGTAGGCGAACCCCCGCCCACTCCTGGAGACGACCGTGAAGGAAATCACTCAACTGGCCGCTGAACTGGGTCGCCGTTTGCAGGTGCTCAGTGCCCACGTCACCACTGCCGAGTCCTGTACCGGCGGCGGCATTGCCGAAGCCATCACGCGGATCCCGGGCAGTTCGGCCTGGTTCGAGGCGGGCTATGTCACCTATTCCAATCGCCAGAAGACCCGGCAGTTGAACGTGCCGGAAAAACTCTTTTCCAAAGTAGGCGCCGTCAGCCAGGAAGTGGTGGAGGCGATGGCCCGCGGCGCTCAGGAAAAAAGCCTGGCGCGGTTTGCCGTGGCGGTCAGCGGTGTGGCCGGCCCCGATGGCGGCTCGCCAGACAAGCCGGTGGGCACCGTTTGGCTGGCCTTTGCAGTGGGCGACGAGGTGACAGCCGAGCTTGCGCACTTCCCCGGCAACCGCGACGAGGTGCGCCGACAAACGGTAAAAGCCGCACTGGAGGGCTTGTTGCGACGAGCTGCAGCAGAAATCGAGAAACAGGGGTAGGCGATCACCGATCTTTGTGGAACAATACTGTCTACTTATACAGGTGTTGGCCGTCAGGCCTTATTGATTACGTGAGGACTTTAATGGACGACAACAAGAAGAAAGCCTTGGCTGCGGCCCTGGGTCAGATCGAACGTCAATTCGGCAAGGGTGCCGTAATGCGTATGGGCGATCACGACCGTCAGGCGATCCCGGCTATTTCCACTGGCTCTCTGGGTCTGGACATCGCGCTCGGCATTGGCGGCCTGCCAAAAGGCCGTATCGTTGAAATCTACGGTCCTGAATCTTCCGGTAAAACCACCCTGACCCTGTCGGTGATTGCCCAGGCGCAAAAGATGGGCGCCACCTGCGCGTTCGTCGACGCCGAGCACGCCCTGGATCCTGAGTACGCCGGCAAGCTGGGCGTCAACGTCGATGACCTGCTGGTTTCCCAGCCGGACACCGGCGAGCAAGCCCTGGAAATCACCGACATGCTGGTGCGCTCCAACGCCATTGACGTGATCGTGGTCGACTCCGTGGCTGCCCTGGTACCCAAGGCTGAAATCGAAGGCGAAATGGGCGACATGCACGTGGGCCTGCAAGCCCGCCTGATGTCCCAGGCGCTGCGTAAAATCACCGGTAACATCAAGAACGCCAACTGCCTGGTGATTTTCATCAACCAGATCCGCATGAAGATCGGCGTGATGTTCGGCAGCCCGGAAACCACCACCGGTGGTAACGCGCTGAAGTTCTACGCTTCGGTCCGTCTGGATATCCGCCGTACTGGCGCGGTGAAGGAAGGTGACGAGGTTGTCGGTAGCGAAACTCGCGTCAAGGTTGTGAAGAACAAAGTGGCCCCGCCATTCCGTCAGGCTGAGTTCCAGATTCTCTACGGCAAGGGTATCTACCTGAACGGCGAGATGATCGACCTGGGTGTACTGCACGGTTTCGTCGAAAAGTCCGGTGCCTGGTATGCCTACAACGGCAGCAAGATCGGTCAGGGCAAGGCCAACTCGGCCAAGTTCCTGGCGGACAACCCGGATATCGCTGCCACGCTTGAGAAGCAGATTCGCGACAAGCTGCTGACCCCGGCGCCGGACGTGAAAGCTGCCGCTAACCGCGAGCCGGTTGACGAGATGGAAGAAGCCGACACTGACATCTGAAGCAAACGATGACCGTTGTACTGGATACACTCGTTGCCGTTCGGCGCACTGCAATGGACCTGCTCGCTCGCCGCGAGCATGGCCGAGTCGAGCTGACGCGTAAATTGCGTCAGCGCGGCGCAGAGCCTGAGATGATCGAAACAGCCCTCGACCGTTTGACAGAAGAAGGGCTGTTGTCGGAAGCCCGTTACCTTGAAAGTTTTGTGTCCTATCGAGCGCGCTCCGGTTACGGCCCTGCGCGGATTCGTGAAGAGCTGAGCCAGCGTGGTCTGCAACGTGCCGATATCGACCTTGCCCTGCGTGAGTGCGGTATCAACTGGCAGTCGCAGTTGGAAGACACTTGGCGCCGCAAGTTTGCGGGGCACCTTCCGATTGACGCCAGGGAGCGTGCGAAGCAAGGGCGCTTTCTGAGCTATCGCGGGTTTTCGATGGACATGATCAGCCGCTTGTTGAGCGGCCGCGATATGGACGACTGAACGCCCCAAAACGAAAAGGCCCACTATGAAAATAGTGGGCTTTTTTTTCGCCTGCAAAAAACTACGCCGGCAGTGACGTCACACGTTGCTGCGTCTTGCCTTGGGCCTGTGCCCAGTTTTCCGGCAGGTTGATGTAATCCACCAATTCACGCAGTCGCCCCTGGTCGCGGCCATTGAAGTTGAACATCAGGCGGGTCAAGTGACTGAACCTTGGTTCGTCATGGTCTTCGCCTGTATAGGCGAGCTGTTGAAACTCGCCACTGAGCCGCAGGCTGGCAAACTCTTGCTGCAAATGGGCCAGAGCACGCTCACTGAGAGGATGGTTCATGCGCACCACAAACTCGCGTTTCAACCAACGGGTGGAGTGGAAGTTGGCATAGAACTGGTTGATTTCATCCACTGCTTCTTCGGCGCTGTAGACCAGGCGTATCAGCTTGAGGTCAGTAGGCAGAATGTAGCGGTTGGCTTCCAACTGGCTGCGGATAAAGTCCAGGGCACCTTGCCAGAACCCACCGCCCGGCGCATCCAGCAACACTACTGGCACCAGCGGGCTCTTGCCAGTCTGGATCAGGGTCAGTACTTCCAAAGCCTCGTCCAGGGTGCCGAAACCGCCTGGGCACAACACCAGCGCGTCGGCTTCCTTGACGAAGAACAGCTTGCGGGTAAAGAAGAAGTGGAATGACAGCAGGTTTTCGGTGCCATCGATGGTGGGGTTGGCGTGCTGTTCAAAGGGTAGCGTGATATTGAACCCCAGGCTGTGCGCCAGGCCCGCGCCTTCGTGGGCTGCCGCCATGATGCCGCCGCCACCGCCGGTGATCACCATCAGGTCGGAGCGCGCCAATGCTGCACCCACCTCTCGTGCCAGTGCATACAGTGGGCTTTCCACAGGTGTACGTGCCGAGCCGAACACCGTCACCTTGCGCCGGTCCTTGAATTGTTCGAGTACGCGAAATGCATGGTCCAATTCACGAATGGCGCGCAGGGTGATCTTGGCATTCCAGCGATCCCGGTCGTCCTGGGCCATGCGCAGAACGGTAAGGATCATGTCGCGATAAAGGGGGATATTCGGGCTGTTGGGGGCGATCAACTGGATTTGCGCGTCGACCTGCTGCGTGAGGTCGGTCCCGTTTTCTTCAAAATGACGAAGCAACTGATCATTGGATTCATAAGGCATTCAACTTCTCCTTCTTTACAGGGCCTGGATAGTCGACGAGAGCGTCGTCGGGGCCACGACACTGCATGTGTCGTTGCATGCCACAGGAGGGCAGGCCGCTTATGCCCTGAAAGTGTTACAGAACAGCATTGAAGTAGCTGTGGGCGGGCGTATGGGATGGCTTGATCATGGGCCGAAAAACCCTTGGCTGGCAACCGCTTATTGGTTACTCATCGCGTAGTTTAGTCGTTGGCAGGAGCTGGAGCGGGGGAGTGCGCGCCGCTGGACAGCAGCGCGCGACGGTCAAATCGTGCTTACTTTTTCTTCTTCGCCGCAGCCGGTGCCGGGCAATCCGCTTCAACGAACTTGACCGATGCCACAGGGCGGTTGCTTTTGTTCTCGGTGATTTCATAGCGCATCACTGCGCCCTTGGCCATCAGCTCGCGGTAGCCTGGGTTGGTGCAGACGCTGCGGCCGAGCTGGAAATACACAGCCTTGGGGTTGGCACGCATCTGTTCGGCACGATCAGGCTGAACGCTGAGGTGATCAATCAGCTGCATACCTTCAACGGTGTAGGCCACTTCCAGGGTCTTTTCATCAATTTCCCGGGGCAGGTCCTTGTTGCTTTCGGCCGCGACGCTTTGCAGTTTCCTGTTCATTTGAGCCTCCAGCAGCGAGGCCGCGTGGGCGCCCATAGGCAAGACCAACGCTATGGCGAGGGATGGGGCAACAAGGCGCAGCATGGAACGCAGCATGAAACTCTCCTGATTCGGTTACTGGTGCATAGACCAGCCACTGCGCTGTGCGTTCAGTGGCGCGCAATTATAGGTGAGCCCTTGCCACTACAGCCAGGCGTATCGCTGGTAAACTGCGGGACTTCTGCTTTTCACGAGTTTCTTCCGTGCCGATTCCCTTTTCTTCGCCGCGTGCCCGATGAGCCACGCCGTTTCCCGTTTGCGTGCTCAGCGTCTGGCGCGTGCCGTCAGGCCGTTTCTTAATCGTGGTTCCCGAGCTGAGCGTTGCCCCGGCTGTCGGGTAATTCCCGAGTACTGCTTATGTGCCTGGCGGCCCCAGGTACAAGCCAAGTCGGCCATGTGCCTGTTGATGCATGACGTTGAGCCGATGAAACCCAGCAACACGGGTTGGCTGATCGCTGATGTCATACACGACACCACTGCATTCGCATGGTCGCGCACCGAAGTCGACCCCGATTTGCTCAGATTGTTGGCCGATCCGCAGTGGCAGCCATATATTGTCTTCCCCGGTGAATTCGTGGCACCAGAACGGGTGGTCAGTGAAGTGCGCATGGAGGAGGGCAAGCGCCCGCTGTTTATCTTGCTGGACGGCACCTGGAGCGAAGCGCGCAAGATGTTTCGCAAAAGCCCCTACTTGGAGCACTTGCCGGTACTGAGCCTGGCGCCAGAGCAGTTGTCACGCTACAAACTGCGGCGTTCCAAGCGTGATGACCATTTCTGCACCGCCGAGGTGGCGGCACTTTGTCTGGAGTTGGCCGAAGACGTGGCCGCCAGCGAAGTGTTGGATGCCTATCTCGATGTATTCAGCACCCATTACCTGGCTGCCAAGTTCCAAATGCCGCTGGACCCGATGGACGCTGTGCATACTCGCCTTGCACCCTACATCCCGGCGGTATAACCAGACGACGTTTGCATGATGGCACCGTAAACCTGCAACCCGCTAAAATGCCCGCGGGCGTA
This sequence comes from Pseudomonas sp. W2Aug9, assembly GCF_023127755.1. Taxonomy (NCBI): domain Bacteria; kingdom Pseudomonadati; phylum Pseudomonadota; class Gammaproteobacteria; order Pseudomonadales; family Pseudomonadaceae; genus Pseudomonas; species Pseudomonas sp. W2Aug9. The sequence continues at coordinate 439,888 of NZ_SPKL01000010.1, forward strand.
GTGCTTGACCCTCCAGGCTACGCTGGTCATGCTGGGCGCCGATTGGGGCGCAACCGTGAATGCCTGACGTCGTTTCAAGTGCTTTTGACGTTGAGCAGGCCCTGTGGCGATAGCTGCCAGGCCGTCGCCTTGTGTATTGGTGAGCCCTGAACCATCAGGGCTGCCATAAAAAACAGGATCATTTAACCAATGGCCACATACGAAATCCTGATAGCCGATGACCATCCGCTGTTTCGCAGCGCTCTGCATCAGGCAGTCACCCTGGGGCTTGGCCCTGATGTTCGCCTGGTCGAAGTGGCCAGCATCGCCGAACTGGAAGCTCGCCTCACCGAAAAATCCGACTGGGACCTGGTGCTGCTTGACCTGAACATGCCCGGTGCCTACGGCTTTTCCGGGCTGGTGCTGCTGCGCGGGCAATACCCGCAGATCCCCGTGGTGATGGTCTCGGCCCAGGAGGAAGCCGACGTGGTGGTGCGCTCCAAGGAGTTTGGCGCCAGTGGCTTCATTCCCAAGTCCAGCGCGATGGAAGATATCCAGAAAGCCGTGCGCGCGGTATTGGACGGCGATGTGTCCTGGCCGCCCCAGGCGTTTGAACAAATCAACGTGTCCGACGAAGCCAAGGCCGCCCGTGATGGCCTGGCCAGTCTCACACCCCAGCAGTTTCGGGTGCTGACCATGGTCTGCGAGGGTTTGCTGAACAAGCAGATTGCCTACGAATTGAGCGTGTCGGAAGCGACCATCAAGGCCCATGTAACGGCGATTTTCCGTAAGCTGGGAGTGCGTACCCGGACCCAGGCGGCGTTGCTCTTGCAACAACTTGAGTCAATCTCGCAACATTAAGTTACAGCCGCTTCACGCTTTTTTGACTTTGCGTGATCTAGCTTCCCCACTTCTTTGGTTCAGTTGCCTACATCTATGTCGCCTTTCAAGGGTCAAACCGGTATCAAACGTATCTTCAATGCAGGGGGCTATTCCCTGGATGGTCTGCGCGCAGCTTTCACCGGCGAGGCGGCGTTCCGTCAGTTGGTGTTGTTGAACGTCATCCTGATCCCTTTGAGCTTTTTCCTGCAGGTCAGCCGGGTCGAGCGAGCACTGCTGATTGCGGTGTGCCTGCTGGCGTTGATTGTCGAATTACTCAACTCTGCGGTAGAAGCGGCCATTGACCGTATTTCCCTGGACCGCCATCCGCTGTCGAAGAACGCCAAGGACATGGGCAGCGCCGCGCAATTTGTGGCACTGACCATGATCACCCTGGTGTGGGCTGTGATCCTGATCTGACGATCAGGCGATACTCGGCAGTACGATCTCGTCGCTGCGCTGCACCCCGGCGGTGAAGGCGCGGCACAGTTCGAGAAACTCGCGCATCGCCGAGGTCTGGTATTTCTGCTTATGCCAGATGAAGTAGAACTGCCGGGCCAGGTCCAGATCCGGGGTTTCCACCGGTACCAGGCTGCCGCGGCGGAACGCGTCGCGCAGCGCCAGCCGCGAAATGCAGCCGATCCCCAACCCCGACTCCACTGCCCGCTTGATCGCCTCGGTGTGTTCCAGTTCCAGACGGATATTCAGCGCGCTGCGATGATGGCGCATGGCCTGGTCAAACGTCAGGCGCGTGCCCGAGCCTTGTTCGCGCAGGATCCACGCCTCGTGGGTCAACTCATCCATGCTGGCCACGCCACGTTTGGCCAGATGATGCTGGGGCGCACAAAACACCACGAGCTCGTCTTCTACCCAGGTTTGCACCTCGATATCCGGGTGGCTGCAGTCGCCTTCAATTAGACCCAGGTCAATTTCGTAGTGCGCTACCTGATGCACGATATGTGCAGTGTTCTGCACATGGAGTTTCACCTGGCTTTCGGGATGCTGCTGCATAAAGCTGCCAATCAGCAGCGTCGCCAAGTAATTGCCGATGGTCAGGGTCGCGCCGACCGCCAAGGAGCCGAAGCCGGACTTGCCGTTGAGCAGGTCCTCGATCTCTTTGGCCTGGTCCAGCAGTGCAACCGCCTGGGGCAATAGCTGGTGACCGAGGGCGTTGAGACTCAGGCGTTTGCCGGCGCGGTCGAACAATTGGCAGCTGGATTGACGCTCCAGCTCGGTAATCGACGTGCTGGCGGCGGATTGAGATAAGGCCAGAAGGCCAGCAGCGCGCGAGACGCTTTCCTGCTGGGCGACGGCGACGAAAACTTGCAGTTGACGGAGAGTAAATCGCATATCGATATAACCGATAACCCTTATCTTAATAATCCAGTTAACAGATATTGTCGCCGCCATTAGAATGCTGTGCAATTGCGCATCCTTACCTTTGGCGCAGACCCATTTCCAGGAGTCCCCCGTACATGAGCAACATGAACCACGAGCGTGTCCTCAGTGTTCATCACTGGAACGACACTCTGTTCAGCTTCAAGTGCACCCGCGATCCGGGCCTGCGCTTCGAGAACGGTCAGTTCGTGATGATCGGCCTGCAACAGCCCAACGGCCGCCCGCTCATGCGCGCTTACTCGATTGCCAGCCCGAACTGGGAAGAGCATCTGGAATTCTTCAGCATCAAGGTGCCGGATGGCCCGCTGACTTCCCAATTGCAGCACTTGAAGGAAGGCGACGAGATCATCATCAGCAAAAAACCGACGGGCACCTTGGTGCTTGACGATTTGAAGCCGGGCAAACACCTGTACCTGCTCAGCACCGGCACTGGCCTCGCGCCGTTCATGAGCGTGATCCAGGACCCGGAGACCTACGAGCGTTTCGAAAAAGTCATCCTGTGCCACGGCGTGCGCTACGTCAACGAAGTCGCCTACCGCGAATTCATCACCGAGCACCTGCCGCAGAACGAATTCTTCGGCGAGGCCCTGCGTGACAAGTTGATCTACTACCCGACCGTGACCCGCGAGCCGTTCGAAAACGAAGGCCGCCTGACCGACCTGATGCGCAGTGGCAAGCTGTTCAGCGACATCGGCCTGCCACCGATCAACCCCGAAGACGACCGCGCCATGCTGTGCGGCAGCCCAAGCATGTTGGATGAGACCAGCGAAGTGCTGAACAGCTTCGGCCTGAAGGTTTCGCCACGGATGCGTGAGCCGGGCGATTACCTGATCGAGCGTGCGTTCGTCGAGAAGTAATACAGCGTCAGTAAGCAGATCAAAATGTGGGAGGGGGCAAGCCCCCTCCCACATTCAGTCTCCGGTTTATCCGGCGGGAACCACTTCCAGCACACAAATCATCCCGGGTTCCGGGTAGTGCCAGCGCACATCCACATCCCAGAATTGCGCACCGTATTCCCGTTCCGACGTAGGAACCTGATACGCCGGCCGCGGATCCTGCGCCAAACACTGCTCAATCAGTTCCACCAACGGCTCGCCGAGGCGTTGAGCGTGGCCTTGCGCCTGTTGCAGCGCCGTCTTCAGCCACTGCACCGCAATCAGTTGCGGCGCGCTGCTGGCAATGGTGTTGGTAGCGCTGTCGACAATGTCGGCATAGGGCACATATGGCTTGATATCCAGCACCGGCGTGCCATCGAGCAAGTCGATCCCGGAAATCCACAGTCGCCCCGGTTCCACCTTGTCCAGCTTGACCACCGATTGGCCAATGCCATTAGGTCGGTGGGTGGCACGGGTGGCAAACACGCCCATGGACGTATTGCCGCCCAGGCGTGGCGGGCGCACTTTCAGGCGTGGCTTGTCTTCAAGGGCCTGATGAAACAGGAACAGCAACCACACATGGCTGACCTGTTCCAGCCCCTGCACCGCCTCGCCCTGGTCGAACGGCGCCACCAACTCCAGCACGCCACGGGCAGCCGGTGCCAGTTGCGGTTGGCGCGGGATGGCGAACTTCTCCTTGAAGCAGGAGCGTACGAAACCGACGGGCGAGACCTGGTAACTCATGGCTTAGGCACGGACCCGCAAGGTCAGGCCCTTGAGGAAGTTACGCAGCAACTGATCACCACAGGTGCGGTAGTTGGTATGGCCGAACTTGCGGAACAGCGCGCTCAGCTCTGGCTTGGACACCGGGAACTCCGCTGCCTTGAGGATGGCATGCATGTCGTCTTCCTTCAGTTCGAAGGCCACGCGCAGCTTTTTCAGGATGATGTTGTTGGTCACCGGCGTTTCGATCGGCTGCGGTGGACGGCTTTCGTCCTTGCCGCGCTTGAAGATGACCAAGCCATCGAGGAAGTGAGCCATGACTTCATCCGGGCAGAACACGAAGCCTTCTTCCTCATCTTTCTTGAGGTAGGTCAGCAGGTCTTCCTTGGTCACGTCCATGCCGCCGAGCTTGATGATCTCGACCATCTTGTTGTCGCTGATGTCGAGCATGTAGCGCACGCTGCGCAGTACGTCGTTGTGAATCATGGTGAGCAATCCTGCTATTGAACTGATGACGCCGCCCAATCAGGCGGTGTCGGGAAAAGGGGAACGGCTTAGAACTTCTCTTTGCCGGACAGGTAGCGCCATTGGCCCACTGGCACCTTGCCAATGGACACGCCGCCGATGCGGATACGGCGGATGGCGATGACTTTCAGGCCAACAGCTTCGCAGAACAGCGCGATAACGCCGGGTTGCGGGTTTTTCATCGCAAAGCGCAGGCGGTTTTCGTTCTGCCAGCTGGCTTTCACAGCGGGCAGTTCCTTACCTTTGTAGGTCAGGCCGTGGTTCAGGCGGTTGAGGCCGTGGGCAACCATGTCGCCTTCGACTTCTACTACGTATTCCTGCTCGATCTTGGCGGCATCGGCGGTCAACTTGCGCAGAATCTTCCAGTCCTGGGTGAACACCAGCAAGCCGCTGGCCTTGGCTTGCAAGTCGGCGCTGGCGGTCAGGCGCAGGAAATGCCCCTTGAGCGGGCGCTTGCTGAAGCGGTGTTCTTCAGACAAGGTTTCGGCGCTGATCGTGGCCATGGCGGTTTCAGCGTCCATGCCTGCCGGCGCGTGCAACAGAATGGTCACCGGCTCTGGTGGGGTGGCTTTGGCCTCTGGGTCCAGCTCGACTTTTTCGGTTGTGACCTTGAACTGCGGCTCGTCGATCACTTCGCCGTCCACCGAGACCCAGCCGCCTTCGATAAACAGCTCAGCCTCCCGACGGGAGCAACCGACCAGTTCGATAAGGCGTTTGGAGAGGCGTATGGGGTCAGTCATGACAAGGGCCGTAACAAAAGGGGGCGGCTATTGTACCTGCCTGGCGCCGGTTAATCCCGAGCCCATTTCATTTAGCCCTGGCGCGCCTGCTGTTGCAGCTGGCGCAAACGCATATGCAGCAACGGGTAAGGCTGCCCAAGGCCATCATGCTCCGTGCGTCCGATCACCTCGAAGCCCTGCTTGAGGTAAAAGCCCAGCGCCTGGGGGTTCTGCTCGTTGACGTCCAGTTCCTCGGCGTTCAGGTGTTCGATGGCATAGCCCAGCAATTGCCGGCCCAGGCCCTGGCCACGGTGTTGCGGGTCGATAAACAGCATTTCCACCTTGCCGGCCACCACCCCGGCGAACCCGGTGATGCGCTGGCGCGAGTCCTTGGTGCAGATCAGCATCACCGCATCCAGGTAGCGGGTCAGCACCAGGTTTTTCAACCGGTCGATATAGCTGTCCGGCAGGAAGTCGTGGGTGGCGCGTACTGAGGCTTCCCAGATCTGCGCCAGGCGCGGGTAGTCGCTGGATTTAGGCGTATAGATGACCGAATGCTGTCGCATGACCGCTGCCTCTTGGCGTTATTTGCGCTGATGAGCAAAACGATAGACCTAAAAAAGCCCCGCATCTTGTCAGAGGCGGGGCTTTTTCAAAATATTACGCAAACACGCTTCAGTCGCGCTTTTCAGCCCACAAGTCGTACTCGTCGGCGTCGGTCACGGTGCACCAGACCTTGTCGCCCGGCTTCAAGCCGCTGGCATCGTCAATAAACACGTTGCCGTCGATTTCCGGTGCATCGAAGAAGCAGCGGCCAACGGCGCCTTGCTCGTCGACTTCGTCGATCAGCACTTCGATTTCCTTGCCGATGCGCAGTTGCAGGCGTGCAGAGCTGATCGCCTGTTGGTGCGCCATGAAGCGCTCCCAACGATCTTGCTTGACGTCGTCCGGCACCACGGCCAGGTCCAGCAGGTTGGCCGGAGCGCCTTCCACTGGCGAGTACTGGAAGCAGCCGACGCGGTCCAGCTGCGCTTCGGTCAGCCAGTCGAGCAGGTACTGGAAGTCTTCTTCGGTCTCGCCGGGGAAGCCGACGATGAAGGTGGAGCGGATGATCAGCTCCGGGCAGATCTCGCGCCAGTTCTTGATACGCGCCAGGGTCTTGTCTTCGAACGCCGGGCGTTTCATTGCCTTGAGCACTTTGGGGCTGGCGTGTTGGAACGGGATGTCCAGGTACGGCAGGATCTTGCCGGCGGCCATCAACGGGATCAGCTCGTCCACGTGCGGGTACGGGTAAACGTAGTGCAGGCGCACCCACACGCCCAGGCTGCTGAGGGCTTCGCAGAGTTCGGTCATGCGGGTTTTCACCGGCGCGCCGTTCCAGAAGCCAGTGCGGTATTTCACGTCGACGCCGTAGGCGCTGGTGTCCTGGGAGATCACCAGCAGCTCCTTGACGCCGGATTTGACCAGGCGCTGGGCCTCGTCAAGCACATCACCCACCGGGCGGCTCACCAGTTTGCCGCGCATCGACGGGATGATGCAGAAGCTGCAGCTGTGGTTGCAGCCCTCGGATATCTTCAGGTACGCGTAGTGGCGTGGGGTCAGTTTGATACCTTGAGGCGGCACCAGGTCGATCAGCGGGTTGTGATCCTGGCGTGGCGGCACCACGTCATGCACGGCGTTGACCACCTGCTCGTACTGCTGCGGGCCGGTCACCGCCAGCACACTCGGGTGCACGTTACGGATATTGCCTTCTTCCACGCCCATGCAGCCGGTCACGATGACCTTGCCGTTTTCCTTGATGGCTTCGCCGATCACTTCCAGCGACTCCGCCTTGGCCGAGTCGATGAAGCCGCAGGTGTTGACCACCACCACATCGGCGTCCTGGTACGTGGACACGACGTCATAGCCTTCCATCCGCAATTGCGTGAGGATGCGCTCGGAGTCGACCAGAGCCTTCGGGCAACCCAGGGAAACAAAGCCAACCTTGGGGTTGGCTTTTGCGATGGTGGTGGACATGTCTAACCTCGGTATTGAATGACGCTGCCGGTCGTGCACGACAAGGCACGGATGGGCGCTTGGTGCGCCTCTGATCAAAAAGTGCGCAATTCTATCGGCGGGCAGCGCACTTGACCAGCTTTATGCAGGGAAATGCGACGAGTGCTGCGCTGGATAATTCGCAGAGTGCTTACAACGCTTTCAAGCGCGTACGTCTTGTTCTGTACGGTGCGAGACGACTTTAGACATGCCCACACCTAATGCCTGAAGTACTTTCAGGAGGGTGGAGAGCTTTGGATCGCCGCCCACAGCGATGGACCTGTAGAGATTAGCCCTATTGAGCCCTGTGTTTTGCGACAAGCTAAGCATTCCGCCACGGGCTTCCGCGACTCGGCGGACAGCAACAAGGAAGGCGTCCTCACCACCCGCTTCATCGATTTCCTCAAGAGCTACAGAGAGATACTCGAGAGCAAACGCCTCGTCGTCTTGGAGCATTTCAAGAACGCTATCTTCATGAGAGCGAGTCCGACTGGTCATTTTTGCTGCCCCTTATAAGACGTCCAGAGAGCCTTGGCCTGATTGATGTCGTTTTGCTGTCTGGCCTTTGAGCCTCCGCCTAGCAGAAACACAATTTTTCGATCCTGGATTGCGTAATAGACGCGAAATCCAGGCCCGAAGTCGAGCTTCATCTCAAAGACTCCATCACCTACTGGCTCGGTAACGCCAAAGTGACCCAACGAAGCGCGGTCCACTCTGGCAGTGATTCTTGCTTTTGAACGTGTGTCTTGCACGGTGTCTAGCCAAGCTTGGTAGATATCCACGCCATTGACTGACAGCACATGTTTCACTTCGTACATGAGCAATGTACCTTAAAAGAGACAGGGCGATGATTGAGTTTTTATATGGACTGAAGGTGACATGCCGGATCGTAATTTATTGATCGGCCAAGCTGATTAAGTAGTTTCTGAGGCAACCCTGCTGAGCCGGGCCAACATATACGGTTGGCCGCGATGTCATCAATGCAGGCAAAAAGGCGCCAAAATGCCGCCTCAGTCATTGCTGACTACATAAAGCGACGTCTCAGCTACTGGAACAGCGAAATGCGACGAGTGCTGCGCTATGCTTCGCGCCGTTGCGCACGGGTAATGCCCTTGGGTCAATAAAACGTCTGTTTCGAGAAGTAAAACAGCGCATGCTAGGGTCAGCTTAGTCGTGCTGTTTATAAAAGACCTTGGGTCAAAGGGCAGGAGTGGTTGATGGGTCAGGCAAGTAGTCAGGCAGCAGGTGCCGAGCATTCAAACGCCAAGCCGATTGGCATGCTGGTGGCAGCGGTCGGGGTGGTTTATGGCGATATCGGGACCAGCCCGCTCTACACCCTTAAAGAGGTGTTCAACGGTGGTTATGGGGTGCAGGTCAACCATGACGGCGTCTTGGGGATTCTGGCGCTGATCTTCTGGTCGCTGATCTGGGTGGTGTCGATCAAGTACATGTTGTTCGTGCTACGTGCCGACAACCAGGGCGAGGGCGGCATCATGGCTCTCACCGCGTTGGCGCGGCGGGCTGCTGGGGAGCGCGCTAAATTGCGCAGTTTCCTGGTGGTGTGCGGCCTGTGTGGCGCGGCGCTCTTTTATGGCGACAGCATGATCACCCCGGCGATTTCGGTATTGTCGGCCATTGAAGGTCTGGAGCTGGCGTTTGACGGCCTGGAAAAATGGGTGGTGCCCATCGCGCTGATCGTGCTGGTGGCGCTGTTTCTGATCCAGAAACACGGCACCGATCGTATCGGCAAGCTGTTCGGCCCGGTGATGGTCACCTGGTTCCTGGTGTTGGGCGGTCTCGGGGTGTACGGCATTCTGCAGCAGCCTGAAGTATTGAATGCGCTGAACCCTGCATGGGGCGTGCGCTTCTTTATGGTTCACCCCGGCATCGGCGTGGCAATTCTTGGCGCGGTGGTGCTGGCCTTGACCGGCGCCGAAGCGTTGTACGCCGACATGGGCCACTTCGGGCGCAAGCCCATCGCCCGTGCCTGGTTCATCCTGGTGCTGCCGGCGCTGGTGCTCAACTATTTCGGCCAGGGCGCGATGCTGCTGGGCGATCCGGAGGCCGCGCGCAACCCGTTTTACCTGCTGGCACCGAGCTGGGCGCTGATCCCGCTGGTGGGCTTGTCCACCCTGGCGACCGTGATCGCGTCCCAGGCAGTCATTTCCGGTGCGTTCTCGTTGACCCGCCAGGCGATCCAGTTGGGTTACATCCCGCGTATGCACATCCAGCACACTTCGAGTGCCGAGCAAGGCCAGATCTACATCGGCGCCGTGAACTGGTCGTTGATGGTGGGCGTGATCCTGCTGGTGCTGGGCTTCGAATCTTCCGGTGCCCTGGCGTCGGCCTACGGCGTAGCGGTGACCGGCACCATGCTGATGACCACCATCCTGGTGTCGGCGGTCATGCTGTTGCTGTGGAAGTGGCCGCCGGTGCTGGCGGTGCCGGTGTTGCTCTGCTGCTTGCTGGTGGACGGTCTGTTTTTCGCCGCCAACGTGCCCAAGGTGATCCAGGGCGGCGCGTTCCCGGTACTGGCGGGGATTGTGTTGTTCGTGTTGATGACCACCTGGAAGCGCGGCAAGCAATTGCTGGTCGAGCGCCTCGACGAGGGTGGGCTGCCATTGCCGATTTTTATCAGCAGCATCCGCGTGCAGCCGCCTCATCGCGTGCAGGGCACGGCGGTGTTCCTGACCGCGCGCCCGGATGCGGTGCCCCACGCGCTGTTGCATAACCTGCTGCACAACCAGGTGCTGCATGAGCAGGTGGTGCTGCTGACGGTGGTCTACGAAGACATTCCACGGGTGCCTGCCGCACGGCGTTTCGAGGTGGACTCCTACGGTGAAGGTTTCTTTCGCGTGATCCTGCATTTCGGGTTCACCGATGAACCGGACGTGCCCGAAGCGCTGAAACTGTGCCATCTGGATGATCTGGATTTCAGCCCGATGCGCACCACCTATTTCCTCAGCCGCGAGACCGTGATCGCCTCGCGCATCAAGGGCATGGCGCGCTGGCGCGAAACCTTGTTCGCCTTCATGTTGAAGAACGCCAACGGTAACCTGCGCTTCTTCAAGCTGCCGGTAAACCGTGTGATCGAGCTGGGCACCCAGGTCGAAATGTAAGGCGCTGCATAACGGGAGCCGGCAATCGGCTCCCGCTTTCCTTTCTGAACCCTGTGCAATCGGTGGTTGTCGACTAGGCTCTAAACACTGTTGAACAGTGCCCATAGAACCCAGAAGAGGTGCGCCATGAGTCAACTGCTCGAACCCTATACCCTGCGCCAATTGACCCTGCTCAACCGCATCGCGGTCTCGCCGATGTGCCAATACTCCAGCGACGACGGCCTGGCCAATGACTGGCACCTGGTGCATCTCGGCAGCCGAGCCGTGGGGGGCGCGGGGCTGATTTTCACCGAAGCCACCGCCGTGACGGCTGATGGGCGTATCACCGCCCAGGACCTGGGCCTGTGGAACGACGCCCAGATCGAGCCGCTGCGGCGTATCACGCGCTTTATCGCGGCCCAGGGCGCGGTGGCGGGTATTCAACTGGCCCATGCCGGGCGCAAGGCCAGCACCCATCGGCCCTGGATCGGCAAGCATGGCAGCGTCAAGCCGGAGGAGGGCGGGTGGGTGCCGGTGGGCCCTTCGCCGATTGCCTTCGACCCCAATCACACCCAGCCCAAGCAATTGGACGAAGGGCAGATTCAGCAAGTAATCGCCGACTTTGTCGCTGCCGCCAAGCGCGCCTTGACCGCAGGTTTTGAAGTGGTGGAAATCCATGCTGCCCATGGCTACCTGCTGCACCAGTTTCTCTCGCCCATCAGCAACCAGCGTCAGGACCACTACGGCGGCTCGTTCGAAAACCGCATTCGCCTGGTACTGGAGGTGACCAAGGCCGTACGTGCGGCCTGGCCTCAGGAGTTGCCACTGTTTGTGCGGGTATCGGCTACCGACTGGGTCGAAGACGGATGGAACCCGGATGAAACCGTGGAGTTGGCGCGCCGCCTCAAAGAACTGGGCGTCGACCTGATCGACGTGTCCTCCGGGGGCACCGCCGCCAATGCCGAGATCCCCACCGGCCCTGGCTACCAGACGCGCTTCGCCGAGCGCGTGCGCAAGGAGTCGGGCATCGCCACCGGCACGGTTGGCATGATTACCGAACCGGCCCAGGCCGAGCACATCCTGCGCACCTGCCAGGCCGACATCATCTTCCTGGCCCGTGAACTGCTGCGCGACCCGTACTGGCCGCTGCATGCCGACGATGACCTGGGCGGGCGCAAGGCTATCTGGCCGGCGCAGTACCAGCGGGCAACCCATCGGGACCAGCCGATTCATGAGTCGGATCTGCGCGATTGATCCCGCGCACAGTTAGGTCGAACCCACCCTGATACGGTGGGTTTTTTCTTGCGGTTGCCAGAACTCGCGTCCTGTATCGACCACGGCGTAAGCAAGCGCTGTAGGGTTTTATTACCGAGGCCATTTTTTTAAGTGAATACTCTAAAAAAATCCCACGTGCCACAAGATAGTTTCTAAGCTTAGGGTAAGCCTGGTTCCTAGCCCAGGGAGGTAGGCTGCTTGACCACGAAAGCGTTGTGCTTCGGGGGGAGTTTGGAAATGGGCACCAGGAGTATTTGACTGATATCAGGAGTAGTGGTCCATGGCCAAATCCTATGGCGTAGCGGGTGCAATGGCGTCTTTTCTGAGCCGCCGGATGTCATTGCGGGGTCGAAGGTTGAGTTCGGATGAAATGGAGTTGCTGGCCCAGTACCGGGCGCTGACCGAGAGTGATCAGGTGGCGATGCGGTATCTGATTGGCGCGATGAAAAGCGTATCGCGGTTCTAAGCCACCTGCGATCATTCCCACGCTGCGACGTGGGAATGATCAGGCGGTTAATTTCAGGTGTACTTGCGCTGCTCCGGTGCGGGCGGGAAGTACTGATACAGCCAGGTTTCGCTCAGGGTGCGGTCTTGGGTGCGAATAAACAGGCGCAGCTCCACCGGCTCCACACTGTCGCTGGTGGGGTACCAGTCGAACAGAATGCGATAGCCCTTGATGTTATCCAGCACCAGCACGCTGAAATCCTTCACCTCACCATGGGAGCAGGTCACCACCGGCTCGATGCCGGTGCCCGCTGGCAGGCGATCCAGCCCGCCGCCTTTGAAGTCTACGGCGAAACGCCGCGCCCACACCTTCGGGTAATGCTCGCCGGGTGCCCAGCCTTCGGTAAAACCACCCATGCCTGACCGGGTCGCGTCGACCTGCGCCAGCGGCGTGCTCACCGGTGGCAGTGCGCTCCAGTACAACTTGTAGCCATAGTTGAGCGAATCACCCGCGGCTACGGGCTTTTTCGGGGTCCAGAAGGCGACGATATTGTCCAGGGTTTCGCCGGTGGTGGGGATCTCCAGCAGGTCGATCGAGCCTTCGCCCCACGCGGTGGTCGGTTCAACCCACAGGCTTGGGCGCTTGCTGTACCAGTCGACGGTATCCTGGTAGCTGGCGAACTCATGGTCGGTCTGCACAAGGCCGAAGCCTTTGGGGTCGGTGTCGGCGAACGCGTTGAATTGCAGCTTGGCCGGGTTGTTCAGCGGGCGGCAGATCCACTCGCCATTGCCGCGCCACATGGCCAAGCGGTCCGAATCGTGGATTTGCGGGTGGATGGTGTCGCACATGCGCCGCTCATGGGTGCCGCAGCTGAACATGCTGGTCATGGGGGCGATGCCCAATTGTTCGATGGCAGTGCGTGCATTGATGTGCGCGTCGATTGCCATCACCACCTGGTTGGCCTGGCAGTCGATATCGAAGCGGTAGGCGCCGGTGGCGCTTGGCGAGTCAAGCAGGGCGTAGACCACAAAGCGGGTGGCATTCTTGTCCGGAGTTTCGAACCAGAACTGCGTGAAGTCGGGGAATTCCTCGCGTTTTTTCGCGTAGGTATCAATCGCCAGGCCGCGGGCCGACAGGCCATATTGGCCGGTGGAGTCCACCGCGCGAAAGTAGCTGGCGCCGAGAAACGACAGCACGTCATGGCGGTCCAGCTCCGGCGCCTTGAACAGCTTGAAGCCGGAAAAACCCAGGTCGCCGGTCAGTTGCTGGGTGTCTACCGTGGTTTTTTCATAGTTGAACAGCGAAGGGCGGAAATGAACTTCGCGAGCCTCGCGGGTCTTGGGGTCGACACTGTGCATGCGCACCGGCGTCTTGAAGCCCATGCCGACATGGAAGAATTGCACGTCCAGTTGGCCGTTCAACTCTTTCCACAACGAATGGTTACCGTCGTAGCCAATGGCGTTGAAATTCTGCGGGGTCATGGTGGCCAGGGTTGGCGGCAGCACCTGCTTAGTGTCTTGATAGCCACGGGTGGCCAGTTGCTTGGCTTGCGCCTTGAGCGCTTCGAAATCGAACGCCACGGCCTCGCCGTCGGCGGCACGGTTCCCGGCCCAAGCCTGCGCGGCCAGCAGGCCGCTGGCCGACAAACCGGTGTAAGCCGCAATGGCCATGGATGCTTTGAGCAAATTCCTGCGGTGCATAGAGACAACCTGTCGTGAGCAAATCCCGCGCCGTTCCTGGCACGTAGCGGATCAGAAATAACGGTTCGGACATGCCTTCGGCCAAACGCAACGGACAATAAACAGACGCCGGATAGCTTAAGCGGTTCGATGAACAAGGCAAATTGATTGATGGCGGGATGATGGCGCTGCATATGCAACAAGACATTTCCTGGTCGAATACCCGCGTTACATCTGGAAGCACTCTAGATCGCGGCTTTTTGGCACTTCGTCTTACGCTGGGGGCCTATTGGTCCTATGAACCCAAGTGTCTGGAGGCTACGAATGAATACCCGCGGATTGCTCGATCAGTTGCTCAAGTCTGGCCAGGATATGTTGCAAAACAAGGCTGGCGGCCAACGCAAATCCAGCGACAAAAGCGCCCTTGGCGGTTTACTCGGGGGTAGCGGGCTGGGCAGCATGCTCGGCGGTGCCGGTGGCGGCGCCCTGGCGGCCGGAGCCATGGGCTTGCTGCTGGGCAACAAAAAAGCGCGCAAATTCGGCGGCAAGGCCCTGACCTACGGCGGCCTGGCCGCATTGGGTGTGATTGCCTATAAAGCCTACGGCAACTGGCAAGCCCAGCAAGCCAGCGCCCCCCAAGGCGAACCACAAACCATCGACCGCCTGCCTCCGGCCCAGGTTGAACAACACAGCCAGGGCATTCTCAAGGCACTGGTGGCCGCCGCAAAGGCAGACGGCCATGTGGATGAGCGCGAGCGCGCGTTGATCGAAGGCGAATTCACCAAGCTGGACAACGACCAGGAACTGCAACACTGGCTGCACGCTGAACTCAACAAGCCCCTGGACCCCACCGACGTCGCCCGCGCCGCCAGCACCCCGGAAATGGCCGCCGAAATGTACATCGCCAGCGTAATGCTGGTGGATGAGGAAAATTTCATGGAAAAAGCCTACCTGGATGAACTGGCCCGCCAACTGAAACTTGAACCCGGCTTAAAGCTGGAGTTGGAAAAGCAAGTGCGGCTCAACGCATAAGTAAGGCTATCGACGCAGCTCTGCCCCGCTAACCACGATGCGAAGCGAGCCGCTCTTGATCTGCTTTTGATCTTGATCTTAGGCGCCCCGTCAAACCACGCTGGCCGGAATTCGACAGGGATTTGGGGGGTAAACCGGCAGGGATGCCGGTTTAGCCGCCCCGCGCCATGGACGGCGCGTGGCGGCGGCCTCCCAAATCCATGGCGGATTACGGGCACACCGAGCCTAAGCGAGGTGCCGAGTGGTGGGGCAAGA
>NZ_SPKL01000010.1:454835-602235 GCF_023127755.1 Pseudomonas sp. W2Aug9
ACCGTTACCGCAGCAATGGATATGTACTCGGTCTGATCCAAGATCCCGGTCGACTACAAGACCGCCATCGGGAGCAAGCCCCCCTCCCACATTTGAACTGCGGCCCATCAGTTGGATCTCCCTAGGCACACGTACCACCCATCCCACTTACGCATTCTGTGGATCCCCCCTCAAAAGCGTTGATAAACCCGAGCATCCGCTCAGCTATACTCCCCTCCATTTGAATGCCCCTGCGAGGAATTACTGTGAAGAACTGGACCCTGCGCCAAAGGATTTTGGCGAGCTTTGCGGTAATTATCGCCATCATGCTGCTGATGGTGGTGCTCTCCTATTCGCGCTTGCTCAAGATCGAAGCCAGCGAAAACTCCGTGCGCGACGACGCCGTGCCCGGCGTGTTTTTCAGTTCGATGATCCGCAGTGCCTGGGTCGACAGCTACCTGCAAACCCAGGAACTGGTCGGGATCCACGAAAACCAGGGCATTTCCGATGAAGACAAGCAGGACTACAAGTCATTCGAAGCGCGGCTTGAGCAGCACATGGCCAGTTACGCGGGCACGATCAATATCACCCAGGATCGCACCGAATTCGATGCCTTCGAAAAACTGCACCAGAACTACAACGCCATTCTTGCCCAGGTCCTGGCGGCTCATCAGAGCAACAACCCGGCCGAGGCGCTGAGGCTGTTCAACGAGCAACTGACCCCCGCCTGGACCGCAGGCCGCATGAAGCTCAACGACATCATCAATGAGAACAAACAGGTCGCCGACAATGCCACCGCTGCCATCGATGATGCCGTAGCAGCGGCAAAGGTCAGCATGGGCGTCTCGCTGCTGCTGGCGATTCTCGCCGCGGCGCTGTGCGGCCTGTTGCTGATGCGCGCGATCATGGCGCCGATGCAGCGTATCGTGCAGATCCTCGAAGTCATGCGTACCGGCGACCTGAGCAAGCGCCTGAACCTGGAGCGCAAGGACGAATTCAACGCGGTCGAAACCGGCTTCAACGACATGATGACCGAGCTGACTGCCCTGGTGTCCCAGGCGCAGCGTTCGTCGGTGCAGGTCACCACCTCGGTCACCGAGATCGCCGCGACCTCCAAGCAGCAACAGGCCACCGCCACGGAAACCGCAGCCACCACCACGGAAATCGGCGCCACCTCCCGCGAGATTGCGGCCACGTCCAAGGACCTGGTGCGTACCATGACCGAAGTGTCCACCGCCGCCGACCAGGCCTCGGTGGCCGCCGGTTCCGGCCAGCAGGGCCTGGCACGCATGGAAGAGACCATGCACTCGGTGATGGGCGCCGCCGACCTGGTCAACGCCAAGCTGGCGATCCTCAATGAGAAGGCCGGCAACATCAACCAGGTGGTGGTGACCATCGTCAAGGTGGCTGACCAGACCAATCTGTTGTCTCTCAATGCCGCCATCGAGGCGGAGAAAGCTGGTGAGTACGGTCGCGGCTTTGCCGTGGTGGCCACCGAAGTGCGCCGCCTGGCCGACCAGACTGCCGTGGCAACCTACGACATCGAGCAAATGGTGCGTGAGATCCAGTCAGCGGTGTCGGCGGGCGTGATGGGCATGGACAAGTTCTCCGAGGAAGTCCGCCGGGGTATGTTCGAAGTGCAGCAAGTGGGCGAGCAACTGTCGCAGATCATCCACCAGGTACAGGCCCTGGCGCCGCGGGTGTTGATGGTCAACGAAGGCATGCAGGCCCAGGCCACCGGCGCCGAACAGATCAACCACGCGCTGGTGCAATTGGGCGATGCCAGCAGCCAGACCGTCGAATCCCTGCGTCAGGCCAGCTTTGCCATTGATGAGCTGAGCCAGGTCGCGGTGGGTCTGCGCAGTGGCGTGTCGCGTTTCAAAGTCTGATGAGCGATCTCGCGGCTAAACGCGTCGCCGTCCCGGCAGCGAAAACGGCGTTGTTCCTGGTGTTTCGCATCGGCAACGAACGCTTTGCCCTCAAGGCCACCGAAGTGGCGGAGGTGCTGCCGCGCCTGCCGCTCAAACCCATCGCCCATGCGCCACTGTGGGTGGCGGGTATTTTTGCGCATCGCGGTACGCTGGTGCCGGTAATCGATGTCAGTGCCCTGACGTTCGGCACCCCGGCCCAGGCTCGCACCAGCACGCGGCTGGTGCTGGTCAACTACCAGCCGCAACCCTGGAGTGAAGCGCGTGGGCTGGGGCTGATCCTGGAGCAGGCCACCGACACCCTGCGTTGCGACCCCGCCGAGTTCCAGCCTTATGGCGTGGACAACCAGCAGGCGCCCTACCTGGGGCCGGTACGCGAGGATGCACAGGGCTTGATGCAGTGGATTGGCATTGCCGAACTGCTGAGCGCTGAAGTACGCGCCTTGCTGTTTTGCGCCGAGTTAAGCCTATGAGCAGTGACCCGCGTTTTTCGGCGTTCTTGAAAGAACGCATCGGCCTGGACGTTGCCTCGGTGGGCGAGGCGATCATCGAGCGTGCGGTGCGCCAGCGCTGCCAAGCCTCCCAGGCGCAGTCGACGGAGGCCTACTGGCAGCTCCTGCAACATTCCCACGACGAGCAGCAGGCACTGATCGAAGCGGTGATCGTTCCCGAGACCTGGTTTTTCCGCTATCCCGAATCCTTCGCGACCTTGGCTCGCCTGGCCCTGCTGCGCCTGGCCGAGATCAAGCAGATGCGCGCGCTGCGCATCCTCAGCCTGCCGTGTTCGACTGGCGAAGAGCCCTATTCGATTGCCATGGCCTTGTTGGATGCGGGCCTGGCGCCCCATCAGTTCAAGGTTCAGGGGATGGACGTCAGCCCGCTGTCGGTGGAACGTGCCCGGCGCGGTGTGTACGGCAAGAACTCGTTTCGCGGGGCCGATCTCGAATTTCGCGACCGCCACTTCACAGAAGAAACGGGCGGTTACCGCATCGCCGACCGGGTGCGCGAGCAAGTGCGTCTGCAAGTGGGCAACTTGCTCGACCCGACACTGCTGGCCAACGAGCCGACCTACGATTTTGTGTTCTGCCGCAACCTATTGATCTACTTCGACCAGCCGACCCAGAAGCAAGTCTTTGATGTGCTCAAGGAACTGACTCATGTGGACGGTGTGCTGTTTATCGGCCCGGCCGAGGGCAGCCTGCTGGGGCGCCATGGCATGCGTTCGATTGGCGTGCCGCAATCCTTTGCCTTCAGTCGACACATAGAGCAGACCCCGCCGCCGGTATTCGTGCCGATGCCTGCGCCAGCACCGCAGCGCAGTGCAGCACCGATACCACTCAAGCCGCGTCCGTTCAGCACGGTCAGCACTCAGGTGCCGCCGGTCAAGGTGCCCCACACCGACGCAGGGGATTTGCTCGGCCAGATCGCGACCCTGGCCAATGAAGGCAAAAGTGCCGAGGCCCGGGCCGCCTGTGAGCGTTATTTAAGCAGCCACCCGCCGGTTGCCCAGGTGTTCTACTGGTTGGGGTTGCTCAGCGATGTTGCCGGCAGCGCCTTGGAAGCCCAGGGGTATTACCGAAAAGCCTTGTACCTGGAACCGCAGCATTCGCAGGCCTTGATGCATCTGGCCGCGTTGCTCGAATCCCAGGGCGACAGTGCGGGAGCGCGCCGGCTACAGGCCCGCGCCGCCCGTAGCGAGCGAGCACACAGTGAGTCCGAACGATGAACAGCCCTGACGCGCTCGACACCGCAGGCCTGGACCTGACGCTGACCGATACCCAAGCCATCGATGACTGCTGGAACCGTATCGGCATTCATGGCGACAGGTCCTGCCCACTGCTGGACGAGCATATTCACTGCCGCAACTGCTCGGTGTATTCCGCCGCCGCCACGCGCCTGCTCGACCGCTACGCCCTGCAGCAGGATGATCAGCGCCCGCAGGCCGCCGCCGAAGCGGGTAGCGAGGTGGTCACCCGTTCGCTGTTGATGTTCCGCCTCGGTGAAGAATGGCTCGGTATCGCCACCCGCTGCCTGGTGGAAGTGGCGCCATTGCAACCGATCCACTCCTTGCCGCACCAGCGTTCCCGTGCGCTGCTGGGAGTGGCCAACGTGCGGGGTGCGCTGGTGGCATGCCTGTCGCTGGTGGAACTGCTGGGCCTGGACAGCACCAGCAGCGTGCCCAGTGGCGGGCGGATCATGCCGCGCATGTTGATCATTGCCGCCCAGGACGGTCCGATCGTCGTGCCGGTGGATGAGGTGGATGGCATTCATGCCATCGATGAGCGCACCTTGAACGCGGCTTCGGCCTCCGGTACCCAGGCCAGCGCACGCTATACCCAAGGTGTGTTGCAGTTCAAAGGCCGCGGCCTGCGCTGGCTGGACGAAACGCAATTGTTGTCCGCCGTGACCCGGAGCCTCGCATGACCCCCGATCAGATGCGTGATGCCTCGCTGTTGGAGCTGTTCAGCCTGGAGGCCGATGCGCAAACCCAGGTCTTGAGCGCCGGCCTGCTGGCCCTGGAGCGCAACCCAACCCAGGCGGATCAACTTGAAGCCTGTATGCGCGCCGCACATTCGCTCAAGGGAGCGGCGCGGATTGTTGGCGTGGATGCCGGGGTCAGCGTGGCCCACGTCATGGAGGACTGCCTGGTCAGCGCCCAGGAAGGTCGTCTGTACCTGCAACCGGAACATATCGATGCGTTGTTGCAAGGCACTGACCTGCTGATGCGTATCGCCACGCCAGGCAACAGCGTGGGGCCGTTGGATATCCAGGCGTACGTGGCGTTGATGGAGCGTCTGCTTGACCCGGCGCAGCCACCCGCTACGCCTGCGCCAAAAGCTGAGCCCGAGCCTGCTCCGGCGCCTATCGTTGAAGCATTGCCGCAAGAGCCAGAGGTTGCACCGCCCGTCAGCAGTGAGCCACCGCGTCAGAACAAGCGCATCACCGAGGGTGGCGAGCGCGTGCTGCGGGTCACCGCCGAGCGCTTGAACAGCCTGTTGGACCTGTCGAGCAAGTCCCTGGTGGAAACCCAGCGGCTCAAGCCTCACCTGGCCAGTATGCAACGCCTCAAGCGCATTCAAAGCAACAGCCTGCGCGCCCTCGATACCCTGGACGGTCACCTCAAGCACCTGGATTTGAATCTTGAGACTCAGGAAGCCCTGGCCGATACCCGCCGCTTGTTGAGCGAAGCTCAGGCACTGCTGGCGGATAAAAACGCGGAACTTGACGAGTACGCCTGGCAGGCAGGCCAGCGCGCCCAGGTGCTATACGACACCGCGCTGGCCTGCCGCATGCGACCGTTTGCCGACGTGCTGGCGGGGCAGGTGCGCATGGTGCGTGACCTCGGTCGCAGCCTGGGCAAGCAAGTGCGCCTGGAAATCGAAGGCGAAAAGACCCAGGTCGATCGAGACGTCCTGGAAAAACTTGAAGCACCGCTCACTCATTTACTGCGCAATGCTGTCGACCACGGCATCGAAACGCCCGAGCAGCGGCTGCTGGCAGGCAAACCGGCGGAAGGCCTGATCCGCCTGCGTGCGTCCCATCAAGCCGGGTTGCTGGTACTGGAATTGAGCGACGACGGCAACGGTGTCGACCTGGAGCGGCTGCGCGGCACCATTGTCGAACGTAATCTGTCGCCGGTGGAAACTGCCCTGCGCCTGAGCGAAGAGGAATTGCTGACGTTCCTGTTCCTGCCGGGGTTCAGCTTGCGCGACAAGGTCACCGAGGTGTCCGGTCGTGGCGTTGGCCTGGATGCGGTGCAGCACATGGTTCGCCAACTGCGTGGCGCGGTGGTACTGGAGCAGACGGCGGGGCAGGGCAGTCGCTTCCATCTGGAAGTGCCGTTGACCTTGTCGGTGGTGCGCAGCCTGGTGGTGGACGTGGGCGAAGAAGCCTATGCCTTCCCCCTGGCCCACATTGAACGCATGTGTGACCTGGCTCCCGACGAAATTGTGCAACTGGAAGGCCGCCAGCATTTCTGGCACGAGGGCCGGCATGTGGGCCTGGTTGCCGCCAGCCAGTTGCTGCAGCGCCCACCGGGGCAGAGTCCTTCGCAGACCCTGAAAGTCGTGGTGATCCGCGAGCGCGATGCCGTGTACGGGATTGCCGTGGAGCGCTTTATCGGTGAACGCACCCTGGTGGTGTTGCCGCTGGATGATCGTCTGGGCAAGGTCCAGGATATTTCCGCAGGGGCCTTGCTCGATGACGGCTCGGTGGTGTTGATCGTCGATGTCGAAGACATGTTGCGTTCGGTGGATAAATTGCTCAACACCGGCCGCCTGGAACGTATCGCCCGGCGCAGCCAGCAGGCCACCGAAGCACCGCGCAAGCGCGTGCTGGTGGTAGACGACTCGCTGACCGTACGCGAGCTGCAACGCAAATTATTACTCAATCGTGGTTATGAAGTCGCTGTTGCGGTCGATGGCATGGATGGCTGGAACGCATTGCGCTCCGAGGACTTCGACCTGCTTATCACTGATATTGATATGCCTCGCATGGACGGTATTGAATTGGTCACACTTTTGCGTCGTGACAGTCGCCTGCAATCGTTGCCGGTGATGGTGGTTTCCTACAAGGATCGTGAAGAAGACCGACGTCGTGGACTCGACGCGGGCGCCGACTATTATTTAGCCAAAGCCAGTTTCCATGACGACGCCTTGCTCGACGCCGTGGTTGAACTGATTGGAGGCGCCCGGGCATGAGGATTGCGATCGTCAATGACATGCCCCTGGCGATAGAGGCCTTGCGCCGCGCCTTGAGCTTTGAGCCCGCCCACGAGGTGGTGTGGGTGGCCAGCAATGGCCTGGAAGCGGTGCGGCGCTGTGCCGAGCTGACCCCGGACCTGATCCTGATGGACCTGATAATGCCGGTAATGGATGGGGTGGAGGCTACCCGGCAGATCATGGCCGACACGCCTTGCCCTATCGTGATCGTTACTGTCGACCGCCAGGCCAACGTCAGCCGCGTATTCGAAGCCATGGGCCACGGAGCGCTGGATGTGGTGGATACCCCGGCGCTGGGCGTAGGCAACCCCAAGGATGCGGCGGCACCGCTATTGCGCAAGATCCTCAATATCGGTTGGTTGATCGGCCAGCGCGGCACGCGCGTGCGTGCCGAACCCCCACCGCAACGGGTCACCGGCAAGCGTCAACGGCTAGTGGCCATTGGTTCTTCAGCGGGTGGGCCGGCGGCCCTCGAGGTTCTGCTCAAGGGCTTGCCGCGGGATTTTCCCGCCGCCATCGTGCTGGTGCAGCATGTGGACCAGGTCTTCGCCGCCGGCATGGCCGAGTGGCTGAGCAGCGCCTCCGGCCTGCCCGTGCGCCTGGCCTGTGAGGGCGAGCCGCCCCAGGCCGGCGTGGTATTGCTGGCCGGCACCAACCACCATATTCGCTTGTTGAAAAATGGCACGCTAGCCTATACCGCAGAGCCGGTGAACGAGATTTACCGGCCCTCCATCGATGTGTTTTTCGAAAGCGTCGCCAGTTACTGGACCGGTGACGCCGTCGGCGTACTACTGACCGGCATGGGGCGCGACGGGGCCCAGGGCCTCAAGCTGATGCGCGAACAAGGATATTTGACCATCGCCCAGGATCAGCAGAGCTCGGCGGTGTACGGCATGCCCAAAGCGGCGGCGGCGATTGATGCTGCTGTTGAAATTCGCCCACTGGATAGAATTGCGCCCCGATTGCTGGAGGTCTTTGCAAAATGATCGAAAATCTCCCGCCGTGCTGGCTTGCAGGTAGTAATTCAGGTGACTGCACATGAATGATTTACAACTCGACGACTTCAAGACCGATGAGAACGCCGCCATGGTGCTGCTGGTCGACGATCAGGCCATGATCGGCGAAGCCGTGCGGCGCGGCCTGGCCCATGAAGAAAACATCGACTTCCACTTTTGCGCCGACCCGCACCAGGCGATTGCCCAGGCGATCCGCATCAAGCCGACGGTGATCCTGCAGGACCTGGTAATGCCCGGCCTCGACGGCCTGACCTTGGTGCGTGAATACCGCAATCACCCGGCGACCGCGAATATCCCGATCATCGTGCTGTCCACCAAGGAAGACCCGCTGATCAAGAGTGCGGCCTTTGCGGCCGGCGCCAACGATTACCTGGTCAAGCTGCCCGACAACATCGAGCTGGTGGCGCGTATCCGCTATCACTCGCGGTCCTACATGACCCTGTTGCAGCGTGACGCGGCCTACCGTGCGCTACGGGTCAGCCAGCAACAGTTGCTGGATACCAACCTGGTGCTGCAACGCCTGATGAACTCCGACGGCCTGACCGGGCTGTCCAACCGCCGCCACTTCGACGAATACCTGGAATTGGAGTGGCGCCGTGCCATGCGCGACCAGACCCAACTGTCGCTGCTGATGATCGACGTGGATTTCTTCAAGACCTACAACGACAGCTTCGGCCATGTCGAAGGCGATGAAGCCTTGCGCAAAGTCGCCGCCGCTATCCGCGACGCCAGCAGCCGCCCTTCGGACTTGCCGGCGCGCTACGGCGGAGAAGAATTTGCCCTGGTCCTGCCCAACACCTCGCCGGGCGGTGCGCGCCTGGTGGCAGAAAAACTGCGTATGGCGGTGGCTGCCCTGAAAATCCCGCACATTGCCCCGGCAGAAGGGGCGAGCCTGACCATCAGCATTGGCCTGTCGACCTTGACGCCGGTGCAGGGCACGGACTGCCGGCAGTTGATCATGGCGGCGGACAAGGGGCTGTATACGGCCAAGCATAATGGGCGTAATCAGGTTGGTATCGAGTAATTAGAGGCCAATTCCAATGTGAGAGGGGGACTTCCCCCTTGCACTCATGAGTTTCGTACTCATCCGAATTGATTACATATGAAAGTTTTTGAGCTAAGAAATCTGCCATCGTTGTAGAGCCGATGGCAGGGGGCAGGACGGCGTTATTCTATTCTGAATCCAGGCTTGCCATTATTCGCCCGCCACTCTTTGACCTCTTTTACAATGCCTTCTGGGCTGTCCTCTCTGCCATCTCTTGGGTAGTAGATTAGATCTGCTCCGTCCGGGTGCTCCGTCAGGCGTTCAAACTCGAAAACCATTTCAATGTCTTCTTCTTCGGTGCGAACGCTGCTGTCACAAAGAGAGATTACAAAGCTTAAAAATTCGCTTTCTGTGTACTCGGAAATTGAGGTTTTCATCTTAATTACCTTTGCCGTGAATACGCTTGTGAAGTTTTGGAGCATCAGCCCCGGCTGAAGGTGCCAGCCTGACCATCAGTATTGGGCTGTCGACGTTGACGCCGATCTAGGGTACGGACTGCCGGCAGTTGATCATGGCGGCGGACAAGGGGCTGTATACGGCCAAGCATAATGGGCGCAATCAGGTGGGGATTGAGTGAGTTGGGACCAGCGTAACTCCAGGTGAGGAATTTATGCCCATCCTACACCTGGAATTTCAAAGCTTGTGAGTTGAGTGCGAATGAAGAAAGGTTGAAACAAGAACTCCGCCATCAATGCCTAGCCGATGACGGAGTTTGCCGGGGCGTTACCCCTCTTTAAAGCCAGGCTTACCATTAGCGGCGCGCCATTCTTTGACTTCTTTTACGATGCCTTCAGGGCTGTCTTCTCTGTCATCTCTCGGATAATAGACGAGATCTGATCCGTCAGGATGTTCTGTAAGGCGCGTGAACTCTAATAGCATTTCGTCATCTTCTTCCTCAGTACGAGCACTCGCGTCACAAAGAGAGATTACGAAGTTTAAAAATTCGGTTTCTGTGTACTCGGAAATTGAAGTTTTCATCCTAATTACCTTTACCATGAATTTGTTTGTGGAGTTTTGGCGTGACTATGTAGATGTTGTCTATGTCGAAAACGTCTCCGCCTTTGGAGATGAATATCTTATGGTGGAGCTCGAATTTACCAGGTTTTCCTGCATGCTCTAATTCGCTTGTATATGGGGCTTTGCCGTTAAGTATTCTTTGTAGGTTTTGACGGTTGAACTGATTCGCCAGTTCCGAGTCGTTCGCAATAGATTTCCAGAAGGCTTCGCGAAATGCTCTGAAGTTTTTAAACTCCTGACCTTTAAGCTTGTCGGCAATTTGCGAAGGTATAGGGGAGCCTTCCCCTTGTGAGGCCGCTCCTAGCCAGGAACCGGTTATAGATTGCCCGTTGCCTGTCACAATTCCTGGGTCTTCCCGTCGATCCCTGAAAAACACATAGATGGGAGGTAAGCCAGAGTTGACCGGGAAGACAGTGATGAAGTCGTCAAATCCCGCCTCAGCAGCGGCTGGAAAACTGTCAATCCTTCCTTCAACGGGAGTTACGGTAGCTCCCGCATAGACAGGCGGTTCAGGTTGATCAACGGGCAGCGTTGTTGAGCTATCCCCAGGGGCAACGATAGGTGTCCAGATCAACGTTCTTGGTGGAATGTCACTTGTCGTGACGGTGTATACCTTCTGCCCAGGATCATAGGTCGCAGCAACCACCTTGACCTTGGAAGGCACGCTTGTACCGTCGGCAGTGACCACGAATACTTCTGACCGCCCATCGGTAGCCGTCTTCGAACTCATTCGAACCGGCAGGTCGATTGTGCCGTTGACTGCCGTGGTTATCGTCGACTCGTTGAGGTCTGGTACCAAGGTTGAGATCGGTGTACCAAGCGCATAACGCTCTGGAAGTTCTCCATTTGCGAGTTTGGGGGAATAGACCAACGCTGAAACACCGACCATTAAGCCACTCGCGGTACTTGCGACCAACTCCGTCAATGCGGCCACTGCTGACCGAATAGCAGCTTGCAGCGTGATGGTAATCCCTTCTGCTGTAGCGATAGTCCCGACTGAGGTCATGACTATCGCTTGAGTCGCAGCAGCAGTGCCCGACAGTCGATAGGTATTGGTTACTCGTACCGCTTCAATACGCGCCTGGGCCGTGGCTACCTGCTGCGCACGTCCTGCGAGGTCGCTGATTGCATTGGAGGCGTTGGCAAGAAACCGCGCGGACTCTGACTTCAGCACAAAATCATGGTGGCTGAGCCATCTCACCCCACGAGCGGTGTTCTGCTGCAGATAAATAAGCTGTTTCAGTCCCTCAAGCTCGGGTTTGCTCAGTGGCGGTGTAACCCGTGGGTTGGCTGCGGGATAGTAAATCATCAACCCGTTCCGGTTTATGGCTAACGGTGGGTCAATAGGTTTGATCGCAGCCATCGTTTCTTCGATCATTTTGTCCAGCGTGTGTTTGTAAAGCATGAGGGTCTGGTCGGGTGTCAATCCAACGACAGAACCTGCACGAGAGGCGAGTTCCACCTGCAAATATTCCGGCAGCAACTGCACCTGAATTTCCAACTCATCGGCAATGGCCTTCAGATACTCATTGTGTAAATTTGCCCAGCCAGGATCATGTTCGGCTAAATTGGCCTCCAGCGTTTGCCGGGCCTTTGCCAACCCTGAAAGTTTTACAGCCAGAATGTCTATGGAGAGCGAGAGAGCCTTGAGTTCTTGCGCGGCTCTTCAAACGTTGTCGTAAAGTGTGTACGTATCGCCCAAATTTTTTATCGGGTCAGAGGATGCAAGCGTTTCACGTAGTTTTGTATAGGTTAAGTTTTCCATCAGATAAAAAGGGCTTTGATCATAGAGCCCATAGATGAGTGGCGCAGTATTGGCGTATTTGGTTTTCTTCGCGTCGATGATTTCAAGTGCGATTTTTTGATCGAGAATGGCTGAGGCTGTCTCTGTGAGTGGCTGTGGAGCTTTCGCGGCTTGCTGTTTCTCTGCGAGTTCGCGTTCAGTTTCAGTCGTTAGCGTTGCGAACCGTGCGCTGTACTCTGCGTCAATCAAGGATTGGTTGTACTTTTGCTCTCCAATGAAATCAGCGGTGGTGCTAGGGAAGTCAAACTGCTTGAAGCGGCTACGGTCTCCTTCACCTCGACGAGGCCCTTCTTGAAGGCCCCAGCCATCTCCACTTCCTGCGTAGCCTCCGCCTTCGCCACCCCAATAAGTGTTTCGTCTCCCGGCGGTAATTATCGTGGGCTTGAGTTCTAAAGGTTGTCCTGGTTGCCACCCTTGCTGGGCCATAGGGTCTCTCCGTTTTTTGTGAGAGTGATCGAGTTTGAAAGTTTGTACGTCCTGAAGAAAAAGCTCAGTCGCTTTGATCGAACTTATTTGAGCGGGAAGGAATAAAAAACTGATGGCGTTTTGATTTGATTTTATGTCTGTAGGAGTATTTGTAAGACGGGTCTGAAATTGATGTATTTATATTCTTGTATATTTGTGACTTGAGTCTTGGGGCGATTTGGCTAGAAACCTAATTGTTTGTTTTTGTTAGGGTGGGTTGGATTGTGCTCTTTTAGGCGGGCTCTGGTTTTGATGTTCAGATTATTTGTATAAACAGATGAACGGTCATTTTTGAGCGAGTAGTAGGTGTGGTTTTTCTAACGCGGGGTATCGCCCTCCCGCAGGAAACGCTTTGGTGGTCGCGCATCTGTTAGCGAAGCTAGCGTGAGGAGAGGAAGCGCCGCCTTGGCAGAATCGGCCAAGCGGGCTGCCGTTCCCAGCCGTTTGCCGTTATACTCGCCGGCTTTCAAAAGTTCGCCAACGAGTGCTGCCCGCCATGGAAATCAACCCGATCCTTAACACCATCAAGGACCTGTCCGAGCGCTCCGAAACTATTCGGGGGTATCTTTGACTACGATCAAAAGCATGAGCGTCTGACCGAGGTCAACCGCGAGCTTGAAGATCCGAGTGTCTGGAACAAACCTGAATACGCCCAGGAACTGGGGCGCGAGCGCGCTGCGCTGGCGCAGATCGTCGACACCCTCGACGAGCTGAACACCGGTCTGGCCGATTGCCGTGACCTGCTGGACATGGCTGTCGAAGAAAATGATGAAGGCGCAGTGGGCGATGTCGTCGCCGAGCTGGCCCGTCTCGAGGAAAACCTCGCCAAGCTCGAATTCCGCCGCATGTTCAGCCATGAAATGGACCCGAACAACGCCTACCTGGACATCCAGGCCGGTTCCGGCGGCACCGAGGCCCAGGACTGGGCCAACATCCTGCTGCGCATGTACCTGCGCTGGGCCGACAAGCGCGGTTTCGACGCGACCATCATGGAACTGTCCGCCGGTGAAGTCGCCGGTATCAAGGGCGCGACCGTGCATATCAAGGGTGAATACGCCTTTGGCTGGCTGCGTACCGAAATCGGTGTGCACCGCCTGGTGCGCAAGAGCCCGTTCGACTCCGGCAACCGTCGTCACACTTCGTTCTCCGCCGTTTTCGTCTCGCCAGAGATCGACGACAAGGTGGAAATCGAGATCAACCCAGCCGACCTGCGCATCGACACCTACCGTTCCTCCGGTGCCGGTGGTCAGCACGTAAACACCACTGACTCGGCCGTACGTATTACCCACGTACCGACCAACACCGTGGTCAGTTGCCAGAACGAACGTTCCCAGCACGCCAACAAGGATACCGCCATGAAAATGCTGCGGGCCAAGTTGTACGAGCAGGAAATGCAGAAGCGCAACGCCGCTTCCCAGGCGCTGGAAGACACCAAGTCGGATATCGGCTGGGGTCACCAGATCCGTTCGTATGTACTCGATGCGTCGCGGATCAAGGATCTGCGCACCAACATCGAACGCAGCGACTGCGACAAGGTACTCGACGGTGATATCGACGAATACCTGGAAGCCAGCCTGAAATCCGGCCTGTAACACCCCTGTAGGAGCGAGCTTGCTCGCGATCCCCAGCCGAAGGCTGGGGAAAACGTACCTGTGATGGAATTTCAAAAGACATGAGCGACCAACAACTCGACCCGCAAGCCCTGCAACAGGAAGAAAACTCCCTGATCGCCCTGCGCAAGGAAAAGCTTGCTGCCGAGCGCGCCAAGGGTAACGCCTTCCCCAACGACTTCCGCCGCGACAACTACTGCGATGCCTTGCAGAAACAGTACGCGGACAAGACCAAGGAAGAGCTGGCAGAAGCGGCGATCCCGGTCAAGGTGGCAGGTCGCATCATGCTCAACCGTGGCTCGTTCATGGTGATTCAGGACATGACCGGGCGTATCCAGGTTTACGTCAACCGTAAAACCCTCTCGGAAGAAACCCTGGCCTCGGTGAAAACCTGGGACATGGGTGACATCATCGCCGCAGAAGGCACCCTGGCCCGTTCCGGCAAGGGCGACCTGTACGTCGAAATGACCAGCGTGCGCCTGCTGACCAAGTCCTTGCGCCCTCTGCCGGACAAGCACCACGGCCTGACCGACACCGAGCAGCGCTATCGCCAGCGTTACGTTGACCTGATCGTCAACGAAGACGTGCGCCAGACCTTCCGTGTGCGTTCGCAAGTCATTGCCCACATCCGCAGCTTCCTGATGCAGCGTGACTTCCTGGAAGTGGAAACGCCGATGCTGCAAACCATCCCCGGTGGTGCCGCAGCCAAGCCATTTGAAACCCACCACAACGCGCTGGACATGGAAATGTTCCTGCGTATCGCGCCGGAGCTGTACCTCAAGCGTCTGGTGGTCGGCGGGTTTGAGAAGGTGTTCGAGATCAACCGCAACTTCCGTAACGAAGGCGTCTCGACCCGTCACAACCCTGAATTCACCATGTTGGAGTTCTACCAGGCCTACGCCGACTACGAAGACAACATGGACCTGACCGAAGAACTGTTCCGTGAACTGGCGCAGCTTGTTCTGGGGACTACCGACGTGCCGTACGGCGACAAGGTGTTCCACTTCGGCGAGCCGTTCGTGCGTCTGTCGGTGTTCGACTCGATCCTCAAGTATAACCCTGAGCTGACCGCTGACGATCTGAACGACATCGACAAGGCTCGCGCCATCGCCAAGAAAGCCGGCGCCAAGGTGTTGGGCTTTGAAGGCCTGGGCAAATTGCAGGTGATGATTTTCGAAGAACTGGTCGAGCACAAGCTGGAACAGCCGCACTTCATTACCCAGTACCCGTTCGAAGTGTCGCCGCTGGCGCGTCGCAACGACGACAACCCGAACGTCACTGACCGTTTCGAACTGTTCATCGGCGGCCGCGAAATCGCCAACGCCTACTCCGAGCTTAACGACGCGGAAGATCAGGCCGAGCGCTTCATGGCTCAGGTGGCCGACAAGGACGCCGGCGATGACGAAGCCATGCACTACGACGCCGACTTCGTACGTGCCCTGGAGTACGGCATGCCGCCGACTGCCGGTGAAGGCATCGGCATCGACCGGCTGGTGATGTTGTTGACCAACTCGCCATCGATCCGCGATGTGATCCTGTTCCCGCACATGCGGCCACAAGCGTAACCGTTGCGAAATCCGAAGCCGCCTTTTATAAGGCGGCTTTTTTATGTGGCGTATTCCAGTGTCACTTTTAAAGGAAGAAGTGTGGTGAACCGCGTAATGGCTCAAGAAGGTGCCGCCGGCATTGCTGCTGCCGTGGCTGAAAGCGTTCAGTACCAGGGCCGCAAGGCCAGCCGCCGCGGCAGCGAACAACGCCGCCAGGACATTCTCGATGCGGCCATGCGCATCGTGGTGCGCGAAGGGGTGCGTGCCGTACGCCATCGAGCCGTCGCGGCGGAGGCGGGTGTGCCGTTGTCGGCCACCACCTACTATTTCAAGGATATCGATGACCTGCTCACCGACACCTTCGCCCAATACGTCGAGCGCAGCGCGGCCTTCATGGGCAAACTGTGGGTGCGTAACGAGGGCTTGTTGCGCGAGATGGTTGCCTATGGCGATGGCAGCCCGCAGTCGCGCGCGCAACTGGCCGATGACATTGCCCGGCTGACCGCCGATTACGTGCTGCGCCAACTGACCAACCGCCGCGAATACCTGATGGCCGAGCAGGCGTTTCGACAGGAGGCCCTGCTGAACCCGCGACTGGCTGAACTGGTGCGCTCCCATCAACAGATTCTGTTGCAGGGCACCGGGCAGTTTTTTCAAGTGTTGGGCTCCCGTGAGCCGCAGCAGGATGCCAAGGTGTTGACGGCTATCATCAGTCGGATGGAATATCAGGGCCTGTTGGGCGGCGCAGAGCCTCTGACCGGTGAAGAGATGCTTGAAATCCTCAAGCGTTACATGCACCTGGTATTGGCCTCGGTCTGACAGCATTCGAGCAAAGCCTGACAACGCTCAACGTTTAAAGAGGAAAACACCGGGTGGACGATTACCAGCAGACGATACGCAGCTTGTCCGATCGCATTGTGCTGGCGCAGACACCGATCCGGGTTCTCGACGCAGTAAAGTGGGACGAGAACATCCGCCAGGGATTCCTCAAGGCCAAGGGCAAAGCCATGCCTGCCGTGGACCGCGATTACTACCTGAACCGGCCCCTGTCTTTCGATTCCAGTGCGGTGAAGCTGGAGTTCCAGAACATCGAGCGCGACATCACCCGCCGCCTGGGCCAGTTCAGCCCGGTGGGGCAGATCATGCGGCGCATGTGCCGCGAATACCGCATGGTGGTGCGTATGCTTGAAGCGCGCGGTACCGAGGACTTTGGCCTGATATCCCAGGAACTGTACGGCGCTGCCTCCGATGCGTTCCACGCCGGCGACCCGACCCTGGCAGACCTGGGGCTGATGCTGTCGGACTACCTGAACAATATCGATGGCCGGGGCGATCTGAAGGACGAAGCCAAGACCCTCACCGCCAAGGATGCGGTGAGCCTGCTGCAAACGCGTCTGAACAAGGTGTTTGGCGAGGCAGAAGAGACCATCCGCGTGTTCGAGTCCGACGGTATCGTCGCGGATGCGGCGGCGGGCGCCGACTATATCAAGATCCGCGCCGACGCGATGTTCAACGACCGCGACGTGCGCGCCCTGGAAGTGCATGAAGGGCTGGTGCATGTGGGCACCACGCTCAATGGCCAGAACCAGCCAATCTGCACGTTCCTGTCCAAGGGTCCGCCGTCGTCCACCGTGACCCAGGAGGGCCTGGCGATCCTGATGGAAATCATCACGTTTGCCTCCTATCCCAGCCGCTTGCGTAAATTGACCAACCGTACCCGCGCCATCCATATGGTGGAGGAGGGCGCCGACTTCCTGCAGGTGTTCGAGTTCTTCCGTGAGCAAGGCTTTGAAATGGCCGAAAGCTATGGCAACGCCAGCCGGGTGTTCCGTGGTTCAGTGCCGACCGGTCTGCCGTTTACCAAGGATTTGTCCTACCTCAAGGGCTTTATCATGGTCTACAACTACATCCAGCTCGCCGTGCGCAAAGGCAAGTTGGAACAAGTGCCGCTGCTGTTCTGTGGCAAGACCACCCTGGAAGACATGCGCACCCTGCGCCAACTGGTAGACGAGGGGCTGGTGGTACCGCCCAAGTACCTGCCGGAGCAGTTTCGCGATATGAACGCGCTGGCGGCGTGGATGTGTTTTTCCAACTTCCTCAACCACTTGAGCCTGGATCGGATCGAGGCGGATTACTCCAATATCCTTTAGGTATTTCATTGAAGCAACCGGGTCACCGTGTGGGAGGGGGCTTGCCCCCTCCCACCATTGGATCTTCACAAGACTTCAGGTTTCAACTCACCTACGAGGTTTCAACGGATGAGAATCCTCGGCATTTTATGCCTTCTACTCACATTGAACGGCTGCAGCTCCTTGCTGTTCTATCCCGAGCCTGGCCTGCCCTTCACGCCGGAAAAAGCCCGCCTGCAATACCGCGACGTCACTATCACCACTGCTGACGGCCTCAAGCTCCACGCCTGGTGGTTGCCGGCTAAACCCGGCGTACCTCTGAAGGGAACGGTGCTGCACCTGCACGGCAACGGCGGTAATCTCGCCTGGCACCTGGGCGGCAGTTGGTGGTTGCCGGAGCAAGGCTATCAAGTGCTGTTGCTCGATTATCGCGGCTATGGGCTTTCGCAAGGCAAACCGTCCTTGCCGGCGATCTATCAGGATATAGACGCAGCATTCAGCTGGCTCGACAAAGCTCCTGAAACCCAGGGGCAACCGTTGATTGTGCTCGGCCAAAGCCTGGGCGGCGCGCTGGCGGTGCATTACCTGGCGGCCCATCCGGCGCGTCAACCCCAGCTCAAGGCGCTGATACTGGATGGCGTACCCGCCAGTTATCGTGACGTAGGACAATTCGCCCTGAGCACGTCCTGGTTAACCTGGCCGTTGCAGGTGCCCCTGTCGTGGCTGGTGCCCGACGCCGACAGTGCAATCAATGCCATGCCCCAACTGACCGGTGTGCCAAAACTGTTGTTCCACAGCCTGGATGATCCCATCGTGCCAGTGGCCAATGGCATCCGCCTGTATCAAGTGGCCCCTGCGCCAAGGGTGTTGCAACTGACCCGTGGCGGCCATGTGCAGACGTTTGCCGACAAGACCTGGCAAACCGTCATGCTGCGTTACCTGGACGACCCGCAGCACTTCAACGGCCTGCGCCGGCTGGGCGAGATTCCGAATTATCCAATTCCTAAAGTTGATTCATCAGAGAGCCCGCAATGAGTGAAGAACGCAACATGATCCCGCTGATCCTCACCGGCATCGGCACTATCATCGGTACCGTTGGGTGCTTGTGGTATTACGGCTACCTGCACTTCGCCAAGCCGCAAGACGCGTTGCTGCTCAGCGACTTCACCATGCTCAAAACCGTGCCGGGGGAGGATTACAAAATTTCCCTGACCCCTGCCGCGCAGGTGGCGCAGTGCGTTGACGGCGTGTTGGTGATGTTTGATACCGAGCAAAAAGGCTTGAGCGGCGTGCTGGTGAACAACAAGAAGCAGGCCGTGCGTTGCATGGGGCAGGAAACTCCGCAACTGGAGCAGTGAGTCCTAACACCGCCGTTGTATGAAAACGTCCTTAAAGTCTCCTGATTAGTCAGGCGAGGTCTGTCCGAATCTATATAGCCTGGAACCATCTGTACTCGCTTGCCACAGATCGTGGACTGATCAGCTTGTCTGATCAGTGCATTGTATTAACTAATCTGGAGTACGAGTTTATGGACGGTATCGGCGGTTCACTTTCAGTTGGCGCGGGCTATTCAGTTGGCTCCGAGGCACCCTCGCAGGGCCTGGATCAGCTAATTCAGGACATCCGGGATAAAATTCAAGCCAAGCGCGGCGAAGGTTCGCAGGGTTCGGGCGGGGCCCAGGGGGCTGGAGGCGGGGAGGGCCTTGAAGAACTGCTCGAAAAGCTGAAGAAGTTGTTGGAAGAAAGAGCCGCCCTGGAGGCAAAAGACCCAGGTGGCACATCTGGCCAAGGCCAGATTCAGGTGGGCGGCGGCGACAGCCCGGGCTCTATCGCGTTTTAATCCCCTGCCTTTGAAAGCCTGCCAGTGATTTGGGGGGGCATGAGTGTGGCCGGCCCACGGCGTGCCGGTGCCACCACAGTATCTCCTCAAGAAGTCGCCTGGAACTGAATTGCGTAAACCGCCACAAACGGTGGTGTGAGTTCTTTACAGCGGGGCTGGGACGGTGGTGATAAATATTGATGCGATACGCAATATGCTGGCGATGGTCAGGGCGCATCAGGCGTTAGAACGACAAGATGCGCTGGAGCAGGCGCGTAACAAGTCGGCAGGCAGTTCGACGCAGGGCTGCAAAGACCCCGGCATGATAAAACCGCCTGATGAAGACACAGATCGCCCAATCAATTTTTCCTAGCCAAAAAAAACCCACCGCGAGGTGGGTTTTTTTATCCGGCAACAATCAATCAGTTAGCAACGGAAGACCGTGGCTTGACTGGCTGGTTGTCGTTGGAGATGGTCACTTCAACGCGACGGTTCATGGCACGGCCCGAAACGCTGCCGTTGTCGGCAACTGGATATTCCTTGCCGTAGCCCTGGGTCACGATGCGCGAGATATCCACGCCTTGTTGAGCCAGTGCACGTTGCACGGAAGCTGCGCGACGCTCCGACAGGCTCTGGTTGTACGAGTCGGAACCCGTGCTGTCGGTGTAGCCTTCAACGATCACTTTACGATCCGGGTTATCGCGCAGGAACTGCGCCAGCTTGGTGATGTTCACCAGGCCGCTGGATTTCAGGTCGGACTTGTTGGTGGCGAACAGTACGTCACCGAAAGTCACCAGGGTGCCGCGATCGGTTTGCTTGGCGTTCAAGCTGTTTTGCAGTTGCTTGATTTGCGCGTCGCGGGCGTCCAGCAGGGCGCGGGCACGTTCGTCGCCGGCATTTTTCAGCTTGGCTTCGGATTCGCGCAGGACGATGGTGTCCTTGGCAACTTCAACACGCTGGTTGGTCAGGTAAGCGAGTTGGTCGACTTTCTTCTCGTCTTCGTTGTCGCGGTATGCCTTGTCAGCCTTGTCCAGCCATTCGCTGGCGTCTTTGGTTTCCAGGGCTGCCAGTTTGGTGGCTTGCGGGTTGGTTTGCAGGGCCGAGAAGTTAGTCCGTGCATTTTCCAGGTTCGCGTTCGGCGGGGTGGAGCAGGCCGCCAAGGCAACGCTCATCGCTAGCAGGGCAGGGATCATCAATTGTTTACGCATAGTCGTGTCGTCCTTTCAATTCGATATCAGGTGCGATGCAATCAAGGGGCAGTGGCTTACTTCTGCATGATTGCAGCTGGGCGCATGCCTTCCTTACGCAGTTCTTCAACAGCCTTCTGGGAATCCTTCACAGCCTGTTGAGCCTTGGCAGCCTGTGCTTTACGCTCGGCGACGCGGGCGTCCCATTCGGCTTGTTCAGCCAGCTGACGAGCTTTCTCGTAGTTCTTGTCGTGCATCGCGATTTCAGCTTCTTTGAGCTTGTCCTGAGCCGACTTCATTTCCACGGCTGCAAACTCGGTACCGCCAGCGCTCACGGCGCTGTTAACGGCCGATTGGGTCACGGCGTACTGCTCGGTTGGAGGGTTGCCGGCGCAGCCTGCCAGAACGAAGCTGGTGCCGATTGCCAGCGCGGCCAATTTGAGCCCGCGCAGGTGGTTAAACGAGGATTTGGCGGTGCTGGTGTTCATCGTCTTCAACTCCATTGGATAACTCCTGAAAAACATCAAAATCCATCGTGGCGTATCGGTTGCGGGCCCGGCGGTAAAGCTCATGAGGCCAGTTCAAACGACCGTTCCACAAGTGATGGCTACTGGCTGTGACCTGAGGCTTTTTTCAAAAGTTCAGCGGATATGGCGAATTGCCTGAAAAAATATCTGACTGAGTGGTCAGTGTTCAAAAGATGGAACTTTCGCAGCCCGCAACGGTACTCCGAGCCTGTAAAAAGCCCGGAATACCTGGGTTAGATTGACGTCAATAAAATGTTTTTCAGTGTTTCTGTTCGTCAGCGCTGGCGGACAAATCATGCAAATAGCGGCGCGACAATGTCAGAAACCTGGGTGTGAGACCCACGTCTTCATACAGCGGGTCCCCCTCTTCATCGGTGGCAATCACTTGGTCGCCCTTGATATAGGGAAAGCTTTCTTCCAGCTCTTCAAGGGCGGCGCCGATCAGCTCGCCGAGCAGTTCTTCGACGTGGCGCTTGGGGTACATCTCGGCAATGGCGGCCAGCCTTGCGGCAGATTCCACATCCAGATGAATCGCGTACTCAGTCTTGGTCAGGCGACCCTTGGCGGTTTCTTCCCAATGCTGGGCCAGTTCTCGAATTTTCATGGCTACCTCAATAAGCCTGCGTTGGCAGGCGGTGATGAGTGACCAGCCGCCTGCGTGAATAACGCGACGGCTCATGCTTGAGACTAGCTTTAAGCCACAAGGTTTAAAGTCGTTTGCGTTCGGCCTTGTCAGAAACCGACGCCGACGGCACTCTGGAACACCTGCGCGTCCCGGATTTCTGGCTGGAGATTGGCTGATGAGTGATATCGATGCACGCTTGCGTGAGGATGTTCACCTGCTGGGTGAACTGTTGGGCAACACCATTCGAGAGCAGTACGGCGATGACTTTCTCGACAAGATCGAGCAAATCCGCAAAGGCGCCAAGGCTGACCGCCGCGGCGCCGTCTCGGACAAGGCGGCCGGCGACGAACTGAGTGCCAGCTTGAATCAGTTGCAAGAGGACGAGTTGCTGCCTGTTGCCCGGGCCTTTAACCAGTTCCTCAACCTGGCCAACATTGCCGAACAATATCAACTGATTCATCGGCGCGATGAATCGCAACCAGCGCCTTTTGAGTCCCGGGTGTTGCCGGAGTTGCTGGCGCGCCTGAAAAGCGAAGGGCACAGCCATGAATCCCTGGCCCGGCAGTTGGCACGGTTGGAGATCGAGCTGGTGCTCACCGCCCACCCCACCGAAGTGGCTCGCCGTACCCTGATCCAGAAATACGATGCCATCGCCGCGCAACTGGCCCTCCAGGACCACCGTGACCTCACCAGCGCCGAACGCGAGCAGATCCGCGAACGCTTGCAACGGCTGATCGCCGAAGCCTGGCACACCGAAGAAATTCGCCGCATCCGGCCCACCCCGGTGGACGAAGCCAAGTGGGGCTTTGCGGTGATCGAACATTCGCTGTGGCACGCCATTCCCAATTACCTGCGCAAGGCTGACCAGGCCCTGCACGCTGCTACCGGTTTGCGCCTGCCCCTGGAGGCTGCGCCGATTCGCTTTGCCTCGTGGATGGGCGGCGATCGTGACGGCAACCCCAATGTCACCGCGCCGGTTACCCGCGAGGTGCTGTTGTTGGCGCGCTGGATGGCAGCGGATTTGTACTTGCGCGACATCGATCAGCTGGCCTCCGAGCTGTCGATGCAACAGGCCAGCCCGGCGTTGCAAGCCAAGGTCGGCGACAGCGTCGAACCCTATCGCGCCTTGCTCAAGCAACTGCGCGAACGCCTGCGTGCCACGCGCCAGTGGGCTCACGCTTCGTTGACGGCCAGCACCCCGGCGCCTGCCGAAGTGTTGCAGAACAACCGCGACCTGCTGGACCCGCTGGAGTTGTGCTACCAGTCCCTGCATGAATGCGGTATGGGCGTGATCGCCGATGGGCCGCTGCTCGACTGCTTGCGCCGTGCGGTGACCTTCGGGCTGTTCCTGGTGCGCCTGGATGTGCGTCAGGACTCCAGCCGTCACTCGGCGGCCATGACTGAAATCACTGACTACCTGGGCCTTGGGCGTTATGAGGATTGGGACGAAGACGCACGCATCAGCTTCCTGACCCAGGAACTGGCCAGTCGTCGGCCGTTGCTGCCGGGGTATTTCAAAGCGTCGGCAGACACCGCCGAGGTGCTCAATACCTGCAAGGAAATCGCCGCCGCACCGGCTGCCTCATTGGGCTCGTATGTTATCTCCATGGCGGGTGCCGCCTCGGATGTGCTGGCGGTGCAGTTGCTGTTGAAAGAGTCGGGCGTACAACGACCGATGCGTGTGGTGCCGTTGTTCGAAACGCTGGCTGACCTGGATAACGCCGGGCCGGTGATGGAGCGGCTGTTGCAACTGCCGGGTTATCGCGCGCGGTTGCAGGGGCCTCAGGAAGTGATGATCGGCTACTCCGACTCGGCCAAGGACGCAGGCACTACCGCCGCCGCCTGGGCGCAATACCGGGCGCAGGAGCGTCTGGTCGATATCTGCCGCGAACAGCAGGTGGAACTGCTGTTGTTCCATGGTCGTGGTGGCACCGTTGGTCGTGGCGGCGGCCCGGCCCACGCGGCGATCCTGTCGCAGCCACCGGGCTCGGTGGCAGGGCGTTTCCGCACCACGGAACAAGGCGAGATGATCCGCTTCAAATTCGGCCTGCCGGATATCGCCGAGCAGAACCTCAACCTCTACCTGGCCGCCGTGCTGGAAGCGACACTGCTGCCGCCGCCACCACCGGAGCCTGCCTGGCGTCACTTGATGGACGAATTGGCGGCAGACGGTGTCAGCGCTTACCGCGCCGTGGTGCGGGAAAATCCGCAGTTCGTCGAGTATTTTCGCCAGTCCACGCCGGAGCAGGAGTTGGGCCGTTTGCCCCTGGGCAGCCGCCCGGCCAAGCGTCGCGCAGGTGGGATTGAAAGCTTGCGCGCGATCCCGTGGATCTTCGGCTGGACCCAGACGCGCCTGATGCTGCCTGCCTGGCTCGGCTGGGAGGCGGCATTGAGCAAGGCGCTGGAGCGGGGGGAAGGTGAGTTGCTGGCGCAGATGCGTGAACAGTGGCCGTTTTTCCGCACGCGCATCGACATGCTGGAAATGGTGCTGGCCAAGGCCGATGCCGATATCGCCCGTCTTTATGATGAGCGCCTGGTGCAGCCAGACCTGCTGCCATTGGGTGCGCATTTACGCGACCTATTGTCGCAGGCCTGTAATGTGGTGCTTGGCTTGACCGGCCAGTCGCAGTTGCTGGCCCATAGCCCTGACACCTTGGAGTTCATCCGCCTGCGCAACACCTACCTCGACCCGTTGCACCTGTTGCAGGCCGAGTTGCTGGCGCGGTCCCGTCGGCAAGAGGCGGCGCAAGACAGCCCTCTGGAACAGGCGCTGCTGGTGTCCGTGGCCGGTATTGCCGCCGGTTTGCGCAACACCGGTTGAGGTTTCTTGCGTGTTCTCAACGGCTTGCGGATCAACCACGACGACCGTCCTGAAAAGGGCGGTCGTTGTTTGAGGAGGCGGGTTGCGCTCAGGCACACCCTGTCGCTGACGTATGCCGGGTGCGGGTTTCTCCTACTTTTGGCGGCTTGTATGGTGAGGGCCCGCTGTGTATCTTGATCAGCCTTTGGCCGTTTGATCGGCCTGGAACCATATTTTTACGAGATTGGCCCCACGCGGCGAATCCGAGCGTCATCTCTATAAAAAATTGAGGAGCACATCGATGCGCGTCATTCTGCTGGGAGCTCCCGGGGCCGGTAAAGGTACTCAGGCAAAGTTCATCACTGAAAAATTCGGCATTCCACAAATCTCCACCGGCGACATGCTGCGTGCTGCTGTCAAAGCCGGCACCGAGCTGGGCCTGATCGCCAAGAGCGTGATGGACAGCGGCGGCCTGGTCTCCGATGATCTGATCATCAACCTGGTCAAGGAACGCATCAGCCAGGAAGATTGCAAGAACGGCTTCCTGTTCGACGGTTTCCCTCGCACCATTCCCCAGGCTGAAGCCTTGGTGAAGGCGGGTGTTGAGTTGGATGCGGTGGTTGAAATCGCCGTAGAAGACGAAGAAATCGTCCAGCGTATTGCCGGTCGTCGCGTTCACGAAGGCTCGGGCCGCGTTTACCACATCGTCTACAACCCGCCAAAAGTGGCGGGCAAGGACGATGTCACCGGTGAAGACCTGGTGCAGCGTAAAGACGACACCGAAGAAACCGTGCGTCATCGCCTGTCGGTCTATCACTCCCAGACCAAGCCACTGGTGGACTTCTACCAGAAGTTGTCCGCGGCCCAAGGCAAGCCGAAGTACAGCCATATCCCTGGCGTGGGTTCGGTAGAAGCCATTACCGCCAAGGTGATGCAAGCACTGAGCTGATCCCGCCATCAGCTTTGCGTACAACGGCCCGCTTGCGGGCCGTTGTTGTTTATACTGGCGCACTTTTTCCCGATTTGGACACCCACACCGATGAGCACCCTGCTGGCCCTGGACACCGCGACTGAAGCTTGCTCCGTTGCCTTGCTGC
The DNA here is from genome assembly GCF_023127755.1 of Pseudomonas sp. W2Aug9. Taxonomy (NCBI): domain Bacteria; kingdom Pseudomonadati; phylum Pseudomonadota; class Gammaproteobacteria; order Pseudomonadales; family Pseudomonadaceae; genus Pseudomonas; species Pseudomonas sp. W2Aug9. Next base: position 480,152 of record NZ_SPKL01000010.1, read on the forward strand.
ACGATGGCAAGGTAACGAGCCACTACGAGGTGATCCCGCGCCTGCACGCGCAGAAGTTGCTGCCGATGATCAAGCAGTTGCTCGAAGACGCCGGTATCACCCTGGCTGCCGTGGATGCCATCGCCTTTGGTCGCGGCCCCGGTGCCTTTACTGGTGTGCGCATTGCCATTGGCGTGGTGCAGGGCCTGGCGTTTGCGTTGGAGCGCCCGGTGTTACCGGTGTCCAACCTTGCCGTGCTGGCCCAGCGCGCACTGCGTGAACGCGGCGCCACGCAAGTGGCCGCGGCGATTGATGCGCGGATGGATGAAGTCTATTGGGGCTGCTACCGCGAAACTGCCGGTGAAATGCGTCTGGTGGGCGTGGAGGCAGTGCAGCCGCCAGAAGCGGCAGGGTTGCCGGCTGATGCCAGCGGTGAGTGGTTCGGTGCCGGCACCGGCTGGGGTTATGGCGAACGCATCGACGTGCATTTGGTAGGGCAGGACGCTGCGATGTTGCCCCATGCCGAAGATCTGCTGGCGTTGGCACGTTTTGCATTCGAACGCGGTGAGGCGGTCCCGGCGGATCAAGCGGCACCGGTTTACCTGCGCGATAAAGTGGCGCAGACAAAGGCCGAGCGCGGAATTATTTGACGCCAAAAATGTGGGCATTCGGTGGCAAATTTCGCCAATCGTCAGAATTTGCCGCGGTTTTTAAACCTTTTACAAATTATGTGTTCTAGTTATCACCAGAGCATTTGCGCACTACGGAAAGTGCCGCTAAATTGCCATCATTGATACCGAGTCTGCATGTATGCGTATAGACGGCTTCTCCTCACAGTCCTACCCTCTCAAGCGTAAGCCACGCAAGGCGAACGTGACGGTAGACGAGTCCGTAGAGGATTCGCCGGACTTCATTGAAGTCCACGCTGATTCGCCCTCCAGCGCCAAGGGGGCCGGGAGCGCACGTATCAGCGGCGTTCCTGCCCGCCAGCAAGACATGGTCTTCCCCCGCTCCATGAGCAAAAGCGTTGCCACCGCCCTGGCCAGTTACCTGACCACCGCCGGCTTTGTCGAATGGGATATGGAAGTGCTGGGTCTCGACATTCATATCTGATGGGTTTGCCTTATTACATTGGTTGCCCGTCCTGGAGTGAAAACGCCTGGCGTGAGTACCTGTACCCGGTGGAGGCGCGTTCCAGCGATTACCTCGGGCTCTATTCTCAAGTCTTCAATGCGGTTGAAGGCAATACCACGTTTTATGCTCGACCTTCGGCCGCTACCGTGCAGCGCTGGGCCGAGATCATGCCGGCTGACTTTCGCTTCACCGCCAAATTCCCAGGGGATATCAGCCATGCGGGTGACTTGCGTGAGCAATTGCCCGCGGCAGAGAGTTTTGTCAGTTTGATGAGCCCTTTGGGTGAGCGCGTTTCACCGCTGTGGCTGCAGCTCTCAAAAGCGTTTACCCCGCAGCGCCTGGCCGAACTGGCCGGTTTCCTCGATGGCATTGATCGTCCATTGGCCGTGGAAGTCCGGCACGAGCAGTTCTTCGCCAAGGGAGACGCCGAGCGTATGCTCAACCGCCTGTTGCGCGATCGTGGCGTCGAGCGCATCTGCCTCGACCCTCGCGCCCTGTTCAGTTGTACGTCAACCTCGGCGGCAGTGCTGCACGCCCAATCCAAAAAGCCCAAGGTGCCACCGCGACCGGCGGCGCTGACCCAGTTTCCCCAGGTGCGCTTCATCGGGCATCCGGAGCTGGAGGCCAATGACCCGTTCCTGATCCCATGGGTGGAAAAGATCGCCAGTTGGATCGAAGAGGGACGCACGCCGTACATATTCCTGCACACCTCGGACAACCGCCTCGCGGCACAACTGGCGTTGCGCTTTCATGCACAGCTGATGGCGCGCCTGCCCGGCCTGCCGCCGCTGCCCACCCTGCATCGAGAGCCCGTTGCGCAGCAACTGGGGTTACTCTAGGGGGCGTTCTCAATTAGTTTCCCCGGCGGGGAAACTAATTGAGAACGCCCCCTAGACATCCGATTTTTCAAGGATTGAGCCGTGGGTTCGATAAAAGTGCTGGGCCTGCTGTTGCTGCTGGCGGGCGCTTTCGCGCTGGGCGTCTGGCGTGGCTGGGTGCCGATGCCGGCTGAGTGGAACCCCTGGGCACCCCTGGATGTGCGCGCCAGTCCCAACCTGCTCACGCGCTACAAGCTCAGCCGTTTGCAGGATGATCCGGCGCTGTGTGACCAAGTCTTGAAAACCTCCGGCCTGCGGGTCAGCCGTCAGGCGGATACCGCTGCCGATGCGGCGTGCCCGTTGCGCAATGTCCTGCGTGTGCAGGGCGCTGAGGTGGCTCTGAGCAGCAGCTTTCTGGCCAGTTGCCCCCTGGCTGTGGCGTTCGCGTTGTTCGAGCGTCACAGCCTGCAACCGGCGGCCCAGGCAGTGTTCGGCCAGGCGGTGAGTCGGGTCGAGCATTTGGGCAGCTTTGCCTGCCGTAATGTTTACAACCGTGCCGACGGGCGCCTGAGCCAACATGCCTCGGCCAATGCCTTGGATATCTCCGGTTTTCGTCTGGCGGACGGGCGCAGCATCAGCGTGTTGAAGGATTGGCCGGGGGAGGGCGACAGTGCGCGTTTCCTGCGCTTGGTGCGCGATGGTGCCTGTGATGATTTCAACGTGGTGCTGAGCCCGGATTACAACGCTGCTCACCGCAACCATTTTCACCTGGATATGGGGCGATGGTGGGTGTGTCGCTGAGGCTTAAGCGGCCAGGCGCAGGTTGTGGGTCACCAGTGGGCGCGCCCAGTAGTAGTCGAAATCCAGCGCCTTCTGTTGCGCCATCAATTCTTCTTCGGGGTATGGCTCGGCAGCCGGTGGCAACAGGTCCAGTTCGAACTCGGCAATCGGCAAGTGCAGTGTGCGTGGCTCGGGGGCCGGGCCGGGCTCTGGTAGTGGTTGGCCGGCGTTCAGCACAATCGGGCGGACCCAACCGCTGTCGAAGTCCTGCTGGCGCTGCTGGGCGACGAGTTCTTCTTCCGGGAAGGGTATCGGCGCCGGTGGCAGCAACTCGGTTTCGAATTCGGCAATCGGCAGGAACAGCGGCTCAGGCGGGGCGATCTCGGTGTCTTTCACGTCACACTCACGCTGGGTGAGGATCTGCGAGAGCATGTCGGCGCCTTCGCCGGGTTCGACCGAAGGGTCGGCAGGTGCAGGCGCCTTGGCGGCCAGTGCCTGCGGCGTTTCACCGAGCTGTTCGGCCAGCGCCCGGGCGAAGAAGTCCTGCCACACATGACTCACCCCGGCCAGCGCTTGAGTATTGCGCAGGCCGTAGTGGTTGTGGGTCGGCAGTACACCGATGGTTAGGGGAAGAATGTCTGACATTTTTCTCGGTCGACGCTCAGCTCTGGCAAAATACCTGACTGCTGTTTTTATCGGCCGCTGTTTGCCGATCCTTAATATTTTTGAGCGTAGCGATTGATGAACGAACAACCAGCGGCCAGCCGCATCCAGGTCGAGGCGTTGGCCGACAGTTTCCAGGCCTGCGCCGAGCAGTGGGCTTCGCTGCTGGGCTTGCCTTTACAGGTGGCGGATGCGGATTTTTCCCTGCAAGTGGGCGAGCAGGGCCTGCAATTGCAGCAGCTTGGGCCCGATGCGCCGGGGCCGGTGCGGGTCGACTTTGTCGAAGGCGGCGCGGCACATCGGCGTTTATATGGCGGTGGCAGTGGGCAAATGATCGCCAAGGCCGTGGGCATCGCCCAAGGCGTACGGCCCAAGGTGCTGGACGCCACGGCCGGGTTGGGCAAGGACGCGTTCGTATTGGCCAGCCTGGGGTGCGAGATGAGCCTGATCGAACGCCAGCCGTTGATCGGTGCCTTGCTCGAAGACGGCCTGGCACGCGCTGCGCAGGATTTTGAAGTGGCACCGATTGTGGCGCGCATGAAGCTGCTCAAGGGCAACTCCATCGATGTGATGCTCAATTGGGAGGGCGAGCCGCCCCAGGTGATCTACCTGGACCCGATGTTTCCACACCGTGAGAAAACCGCCCTGGTGAAGAAGGAAATGCGCCTGTTTCGACCGTTGGTGGGCGATGATCCGGATGCACCGGCCTTGCTCGCTGCCGCCCTGGCTTTGGCCAGCCACCGTGTGGTGGTCAAGCGCCCGCGCAAGGCGCCGTGCATTGACGGGCCCAAGCCGAGTCATGCGTTGGATGGCAAGTCCAGCCGCTACGATATTTATCCCAAGAAAGCGCTCAAGCCATAAGCTGCAAGCAACAGCACTCATATTCGTGATGCTGCGAGATCCAAATGTGGGAGGGGGCTTGCTCCCGATGGTTACGGTCGGTTGCTGCACCCTACGCTGTTGTCGAGACCGGGCTGCGATAGGCCCGCATAAACAACTTCACCACGTCCTGCACATGTTCTTCTGCCTCTTCTGCGCTCAGTTGCCCGCCGCAGCCGTACAACAGGCGAAAGTTCGCCGTGCCCTTGAGCAGGCAAAAGAAGTGCTCCGCCGCTTTGAAGGGGTTGTCGATGTGTAAGGCACCGCTCTGGTCGATCTTGCCGAGCAGGCGCTCCATGCCTTGCAACATGCGCATGGGGCCGGCTTCGAAGAAGATCCGCGAGAGCTTCACGTCCTGATTGCCGGTGGTCATCATCAGGCGATGCAGGTTCACCGACTCCTCGCTGTTGATCAGCCGATGAAAGCCCCGTGCGATGTTCAGCAATACCGTCTCTACGGGCATGCCTGTGGGGAGTTCGAAATACATCACCGGCAATTGCTCTTCACATTTGGCCACTACCGCCGCGGTGAACAACGTCTCTTTATCGGTGAAGTGGCTGTAGACGGTGAGTTTCGAGACGCCCGCCGCAAGCGCGACGGCATCCATGCTGGTGTTCGCGTAGCCATTGCCCAGGAACAGGGATTTCGCGGCTTCGAGGATTGCCTGGCGTTTTGCCATGTCCTTGGGACGCCCGGGGCTGGCGGTGTTCACAGGATTGTCGGACATTTTCACCTTTAATACTGGACTGGCGAGTTTGGTATTAATAACATACCGGCCAGTATAATTATTCCAAGCTCCATTTGCGAAAGGTCCTTCAGCATGCGCAGCGCGTTCCTGCCCCTTGCTTTGCCTGTCAGCCTGGTCTTTTTATTGGCCGCCTGCGGCCATGAAGAAGCGACCCAGGCCACCGTCCGCCCCGCCATGGTGGTGCAGCCGCAGCCCTCGGCACAGGCAATGGACAGCTACCCCGGTGAAGTTCGTGCCCGTTATGAGCCGGACCTGGCCTTTCGCATCGGCGGCAAAGTCAGCAAGCGGCTGGTGGAAGAGGGCGAGCGGGTCAAGGCCAACCAGCCACTGGCTGAACTTGACCCCCAGGATGTGCGCCTGCAACTGGAAGCCAGTCGTGCCCAAGTGGCCGGCGCTGAGGCCAATCTGAACCTGGTGCGCGCTGAGCGCGATCGCTACAAGACCCTGATGGACCGTCAGATGGTCAGCCGCTCGCAGTACGACAACGCCGAAAACCTCTACCGAGCAGGTGAAGCGCGCCTGAAGCAGATCAAGGCCGAGTTCGACGTGTCGAGCAACCAGGCCGGATATGCCGTGCTGCGCGCGCCCCAGGACGGCGTGGTCGCCAAGCGTGCTGTCGAAGTCGGCCAAGTGGTCTCGGCGGGGCAGACCGTGTTCACCCTGGCCACCGATGGTGAGCGCGAAGTGCTGATCAGCCTGCCCGAGCAAGGCTTCGGCCGCTTCAAGGTCGGCCAGCCGGTGTCGGTAGAGTTGTGGAGCCAGCCCGAACAGCGCTTCGCCGGACGCATCCGTGAACTGTCACCCGCAGCCGACCCGAAATCCCGCACCTTCGCCGCCCGTGTAGCCTTCACCGGCGGTAAAGTCCCTGCCGAACTGGGCCAGAGCGCGCGCGTATTCATACAAACCGACGGCGTCATTGCGCTCTCGGTACCGCTGTCTGCCCTCAGCGCAGAGAACGGCGCGTCCTTCGTCTGGCGGGTAAAGCCGGACAACACCCTTGAGCGTACGACGGTGCGCATTGGTGCGTTCGGTGAAAAAAATGTGCCGGTGCTCGAAGGCTTGGCTCCCACCGACTGGGTGGTTGCCGCAGGCGTGCATGTGCTGCATGAGGGCCAGCAAGTGCGCCCTGTGGATCGCTCCAACCGTGTCGTGAATCTGGCGGCCAAGGAGTAATCCCGATGGGTTTCAATCTTTCCGAATGGGCGCTGCGTAATCGCCAGATCGTACTGTTTTTGATGATCCTGCTGGCCGTGGTCGGCACCTTGTCCTACACCAAGCTGGGGCAAAGCGAGGACCCGCCCTTTACCTTCAAGGCCATGGTGATCAAGACCAACTGGCCCGGCGCCACGGCCCAGGAGGTGTCGCGCCAAGTTACCGAACGCATCGAGAAAAAATTGATGGAGACCGGTGAGTACGAGCGCATTGTGTCTTTCTCGCGCCCTGGCGAATCCCAGGTCACTTTCATCGCCCGCGACTCGATGCGTTCGGCGCAAATTCCTGAGTTGTGGTACCAGGTGCGCAAGAAAATCAGCGACATCCGCCAAGCCTTGCCACCGGATATCCAGGGGCCATTTTTCAACGACGAGTTCGGCACCACCTTCGGCAATATCTACGCCCTGACCGGCGATGGTTTTGACTATGCCGTGCTCAAGGATTACGCCGACCGCATCCAGATTCAGCTGCAACGGGTGCCGGACGTGGGCAAGGTCGAGTTGCTTGGCCTGCAGGACGAGAAGATCTGGATCGAACTGTCCAACCTCAAGCTTGCCACCCTGGGTTTGCCGTTGGCCGCAGTACAGCAGGCGTTGCAGGAACAAAATGCCGTATCGACCGCCGGCTTTTTTGAAACCCCGAGCGAGCGTGTGCAGTTGCGCGTGTCGGGCAACTTCAAAACCGTGGAGCAGATTCGCGACTTCCCGATTCGAGTGGGCGATCGCACCTTTCGTATCGGAGACGTGGCCGATATCCATCGGGGCTTCAACGACCCACCGGCACCGCGCATGCGTTATATGGGCGCGGACGCCATCGGCCTGGCCGTGGCCATGCGCGACGGTGGGGATATTCTGGTACTGGGCAAAGCTCTTGAGAGTGAATTCGCACGCCTGCAAAAGAACCTTCCTGCGGGCATGGAGCTGCGCAAGGTGTCCGACCAACCGGCAGCGGTGAAGACCAGCGTCGGCGAATTCGTCCAGGTGCTCGCCGAGGCATTGGCCATTGTATTGCTGGTGAGTTTTTTCTCCCTCGGTGTGCGCACCGGCATGGTGGTCGCCCTGGCGATCCCGCTGGTACTGGCGATGACATTTGCCTGCATGTATTACCTGGGCATCGGCCTGCACAAGATTTCCCTTGGCGCTCTGGTGCTGGCCCTGGGTTTGCTGGTGGATGACGCGATCATCGCTGTGGAAATGATGGCGATCAAAATGGAGCAGGGCTACGACCGGCTCAAGGCTGCGAGCTTCGCCTGGACCAGCACAGCATTCCCCATGCTCACCGGTACCTTGATCACGGCGGCGGGCTTTTTGCCGATTGCCACTGCGCAGTCGAGCACCGGTGAATACACTCGCTCGATCTTCCAAGTGGTGACCATTGCCTTATTGGCCTCCTGGGTGGCTGCCGTGGTCTTTGTACCGTATCTCGGGGAAAAGCTGCTGCCGGACCTGGCGAAAATTCACGCGGCCAAGCACGGCACCGACGGCCCGGATCCCTACGGCACGCCTTTCTACCAGCGTGTAAGACGTTTGGTGGAGTGGTGTATACGTCGGCGCAAGACGGTCATCGTGTTGACCCTGCTGTTGTTTATCGGCTCGGTCGCGTTGTTCCGCTTTGTACCGCAGCAGTTCTTCCCTGCTTCCGGGCGCCTGGAACTGATGGTCGACCTGAAACTGGCCGAAGGCGCCTCCCTGAGCAACACCGCCGAGCAGGTCAAGCGTCTGGAGGTATTGCTCAAGGCGCACGCGGGTATCGAAAACTATGTGGCCTACGTGGGCACCGGCTCGCCGCGGTTCTACCTGCCGCTGGACCAGCAACTGCCGGCCGCCAGCTTCGCGCAGTTCGTGGTGTTGGCCAACACCATCGAGGAGCGTGAAAGCCTGCGCACCTGGCTGATTGAAACGCTCAACGAGCAGTTCCCCGAGCTGCGCTCGCGGGTCACTCGTCTGGAGAATGGCCCGCCCGTGGGCTATCCGGTGCAGTTTCGCGTGACCGGCGAACACATCGAAGAGGTCCGCGCCCTGGCCCGCAAAGTGGCGGCCAAGGTGCGCGAAAACACCCACGTGGTTAACGTGCATCTGGACTGGGAAGAGCCGAGCAAAATTGTGTATCTGAATATCGACCAGGACCGGGCGCGCGCCCTTGGCGTGAGTACTGCCAACCTGTCGAAATTCCTGCAGAGTTCCCTGACCGGTTCCAGCGTCAGCCAATACCGGGAGGACAACGAATTGATCGAGATCCTCCTGCGCGGTACCGTCCACGAACGCACCGAGTTGTCGCTGCTGCCGAGCCTTGCCGTACCCACTGACAATGGTAAAAGCGTGGCGCTGTCGCAGATCGCCACCCTCGAATACGGTTTCGAAGAAGGCATCATCTGGCACCGCAACCGCCTGCCGACCGTGACCGTGCGTGCCGATATCTACGGCAAGGAACAACCGGCGACCTTGGTGCAGCAGATCCTGCCGACGCTCACAGGTGTGCGTGCCGAACTGCCGGACGGTTACCTGTTGGAAGTGGGTGGCACCGTCGAAGACTCTGCTCGCGGGCAAAACTCGGTGAAGGCCGGCGTGCCGCTGTTCATCGTGGTGGTGCTGACTTTGCTGATGCTGCAATTGCGCAGTTTCTCACGCACGGCGATGGTTTTTCTGACTGCCCCCCTCGGCCTGATCGGTGTGACCTTGTTCCTGCTGGTATTCCGCCAACCCTTTGGCTTCGTCGCCATGCTTGGCACGATCGCGTTGTCGGGAATGATCATGCGTAACTCGGTCATTCTGGTGGACCAGATCGAGCAGGACATCAAGGCCGGACTGGCGCCGTGGCAGGCGATTATCGAAGCGACCGTGCGACGCTTTCGTCCGATTGTGCTGACGGCCCTGGCGGCGGTGCTGGCGATGATCCCACTGTCGCGCAGCGTGTTTTTCGGGCCCATGGCTGTGGCGATCATGGGCGGGTTGATTGTGGCGACGGCGTTGACGCTGTTGTTTTTGCCGGCGTTGTACGCGGCGTGGTTCAGAGTCAGGAAGGAGGTAGCGTAGCGAGGTGTTTGCTGTTTCCCGTACATGTGTTTTTTGCGGGTTTCTCTGCCAGGCCGGTGCCTGGCCATCCCCTGATTCCCACCGGGCAGTATTTACATACCGATGCAAACACGCAGTCGCTCAGATGGAACGCTTGCCCTTGTAACTCCACTCAGGCAATGCCTGACGGACAGGCAGAGGACTTGGCACTGCCATGTGGCGGCCAGGCCTTTTCATTGAGTTCATGGAGTTTTACATGTCGTTCTTTAATGCGATTGCGGCTTTCAAAGGGGCTTTTCTCGAGGCCTTGCTGGGTAATCATGCGCCGCGAAATGATTTCGCGGTTACCCAACCGTATAGACCTCATCATGGCAGTTCAGGTCATTACCACCGCCCGCATTTTAGCTATGCCCAACCCACCAGGTATCACAACCCGTCATACCTGCATCAACAACCGGTCAACGGGTATCAATCACCCAGCAGACCTTTGTATCCGCTGTTTCGTTAAACCCGTGACAGGCTTGACCTGAAACAACTGCGCCAAGGCCCGTTACCAGCGGCCTTGGCGCAGTAGGGTCGTAGTGCGGGGTTACAGCGCTCCAAACACCTTCTTTGCCAAACTGGTGGCAGCCGCCGCCGGATTCTTGCGAATCGTCTCTTCCTGCTGCGCAATCATCTTGAACAAACCATCCAGCGCTTGCTCGGTCACGTAGTTTTCGACGTTGGCGCTCTTGGCATCCACGGCGCCGAAGGCCGCGGCCTTGCCGGCCAGGGCGTTGTACTGCTGAGCCACGCCGACCTTGTCGGTAGCGGCCTTGACGATGGGGAGGAACTTGGCGCGGATTTCCTCTCGGCTGCTTTTGTTCAGGTATTGGGTGGCAGAGTCCTGACCACCGCTGAGAATGCCCTTGGCGTCGGTCACGCTCATGTTTTTCACCGCATTGACCAGAATCGGCTGGGCCTGGGTCACGGCGGTTTCAGCCGCTGCGTTCATGCTGGTTTCCAGCTGTGTGACCTGGTCACCCATGCCGAACATTTTCAGCTTGTCGGCGACTTTGCCGAGCTTGCCTGGCAGGCCGATTTTTACTTCCGGGTTGTTGCTGAAACCACCGGGCTTGCCCAGTTGTTTGACGGCAATCTGCGCACCTTGGGTCAAGGCATCCTTCAGGCCGCCGCTGGCGTCGCCCTGGGACAGGCTGCCAAGGTCGAGGGCCATGGCGTTGGCACCGAACAGCAAGCCGGCACACAGGGCGGTGAGGCGAAGAGATTTGCGGAGCATGGGCGCTTCCTTATGACGTGAATTGATCAGTGTGCGACCGCATCAACCCGCAGACGCAGCGGCTGTGGATCCTGGCCATTGAGTTGCACGGCGTGCCGCTCTGTAGTGATGAACAGTAGCGTGCCCTCCAGTTCGATGCGAGCGCTGACCGAGTAAGTATGGCCTGGCTTGACCTGGGCCGGGTCGTAGCTCAGGTGAAACGGCAACGGCACCTGGCCTTTGACCGGGCCTTTCTGTTCGGCGAGGGTCACGGCCGGGGCGTCCATGAGGGACACATCTTGCAGGCTGACGCTCAAGGTGGCAGCAGGCGGCAGGGCAATACGTTGCAGATAGAACACTTCGCCGTCGAGGCTGGCTTTCGGGGTTGGGGTCATTGATTGGCAGGCTCCGAGCAGGGCGGTCAGGCCCAGGAGAATGATCTTTTTCATGGTGCAGCTCCTTTTCAACGGCGCCGGAATCCGCCCGGTGCCTCAGTCAATCTAACGGCTTTGTTCAGGTGTGACCGCTTCTGCTTGCGCCAGCGCTTCGGCTGCGCCATCTACGCGGTGCAAGGCCACCTGGCGGATCGACAGGCGAATATCGGCCGGCAGCACGCGTTTGGCGGCGCCTTCGGCCAGTTCGCCGAGCAGGTCGTGATAGCCCAGCTTGCCGGCTTCATCGCGACGCAGCACATCTTGCTCCAGCAACGTCTGAATAAAATGTCGGAAAAGACTCTTATCGAAGAACTCCGGGGCGTTGAGACCGTGCAGGATTGATAGGCGCTGGGCCATGATCGTGCACAGGTCTTCCAGTTCTTCGGCGCTGATGCTGTTCTGGCCGCTGTTGAGCAGCAGCGATATCGCCATGTAGAACCGTTGCAGGGTCTGGGCGATGCTCTTGGACAACAGCGTCAACAGCACAAATTGTCGCGAACTCGGCGCCGGGCGTAGGTACACAGCGTTTTCGAAGCGCAGCAGGCCTTGTTCGACAAACGCGTCCAGCCACTGGTCGACCACGGTGTCCAACTCTTCCAGCGACCAGCGAATAAACAGCTCCGATTGCAGGTACGGGTAGAGCGCACGGGTGTAGCGCAGGATCTGTTCGCGGCTCATCCGCGAGCTGCTCTGGAAGAAGCTCGCCAGCAACGCCGGCAGGGCGAAGATATGCAGCACGTTGTTGCGGTAGTAGGTCATCAGGACGGCGTTCTGTTCGTCCAGGTAGACAATCTTGCCCAAGGCGTCGCTTTGTTCCGACAGCAGCTTCATGTCCTTGACGTGCTTGATCAGCGCCAGGCCATCGCCCTCCGGCAAGGTCGTGTGGGGCGAGTAGGGCACGCGACGCAGCAGCGCCAGGTACAGGTCGAGCTGGCGCGCCATGGCTTGTTCATCCAGGGCCAGGCGTGTGGTCGACAGCAGGGCCAGGGCCACCAGGTTCACCGGGTTGATCGCCGCGGCTTCGTTCAAGTGCCGCGCCACCTGCTCGCCAAGGCGGTTGGTGGTTTCGTTGAGCCACGCCGGCTTGTAGTTCGGGCCCAGTTCCTGGGCGCGCCAGTCCGGTTGCTCGGCGTCGAGAAATTCGGCCAGCTTGATCGGCTCACCGAAGTTGACCGCGACCTGGCCGAAGCGCTGCTTGAGGGCGCCGACCACTTTGAAAATATCGAAGATCGACTCTTTCTTCTTGCTCGCGCCACGCAATTCGCCGAGGTAGGTGCGGCCTTCGAGCACGCGTTCATAGCCGATATACACCGGCACGAACACGATCGGCATACGCGAGGAGCGCAGGAAGCTGCGCAGGGTAATCGCCAGCATCCCGGTTTTCGGTTGCAGCATGCGCCCCGTGCGCGAGCGGCCGCCTTCGACGAAGTACTCCACCGGGAACCCCTTGGTGAACAGGGTGTGCAGGTATTCATTGAACACCGAGGTGTACAGCGGATTGCCCTTGAAGGTGCGGCGCATGAAAAACGCACCGCCACGGCGCAGCAGGCTGCCGATCACTGGCATGTTGAGGTTGATACCGGCCGCGATGTGCGGCGGGGTCAGGCCGTTCTTGAACAGCAGGTACGACAGCAGCAGGTAGTCGATGTGGCTGCGGTGGCAAGGCACATAGATCACCTCGTAGCCTTGGGCCACCTTCTGCACGCCTTCGATGTTATTGACCTTGATACCGTCGTAGATCTTGTTCCAGAACCAGCTCAGCACCACTTCCAGAAAACGGATCGCGGTGTAGGTGTAGTCCGAGGCAATCTCGTTGCCGTAGCGCAGCGCCAGGGCCTTGGCTTTTTCCGCAGAGATTTTTTCTCGTTCGGCTTCATCAAAAATGGCCTGGCGCACCAGCGGCATATTCACCAGCCCCTTCACCAGGTTACGGCGGTGAGACAGGTCGGGACCGATCACTGCCGTCTTCAGGTTACGAAAGTGCACGCGCAGGATGCGCTGGGCCATGCGCACGGTGCGTTCGTGACCTTTATTGTGCTCGATCAATTCACGCAGGTTGATTGGCGCGGAGAATTGCACGCGGGTCTTGCGCCCCAGGATCAGGATGCTCAGCAACCGGCGCAGACGCCCGGTCACTGCCCAACTGTCGGCAAACAGCAGTTTCCACGGGCTGGACTCGCTTGCAGGAGACTGACCCCAGAACACGCTGACGGGAATGATTTGTGCATTCTCTTCGGCGTGCTCGGTGAGGGTATTGACCAGGCGTGTCAGGGTGGGCGGTGCACCGCGCTTGTCCTGGCGGCCGAGCCAATCCGGATCCGGCGTGAGATAGAAGAACGCCGCGGGCTCCATCAATGGGCCTACCGACACTGGCAGCACCGGGCGCGGCAAGCCGGCCTTGGTGCACTCGGCATCGACCACCGCCAACTCGGTGAGGGAGGGTGATTGCAGGACGTAGAAAACCGGCCGGCTGCGGTCCAGGTTAAGGGTGAGGGACGACTGGTTGATCGTCTCCGAGCGAACCCAGAGGTACAACAGTCGGCGCAAGGTGCCAAACACCAGACGGCGGAACGGGGAGCGGGTCATAGGCGAACTGCTTCAAGTGGAAAAAACCGAGCAGATGCTCGGGCAGGTAGTGTGCCGTATTCACCGAAAATCGGCAAAAAAGCAGCGATGTAAACTTGAGTTGATGGTTTTTGAGCCTGTCTTATACTCGGCAGTTCAATACGTGCGACTCAACAATAAAAAACCAGTGGGAGTGAACAGATGGCAACGCGCGAAACCGGCAATGTGAAGTGGTTCAACGATGCAAAGGGCTACGGCTTTATCCAGCGTGAAGACGGCAAGGACGTGTTTGTGCACTACCGCGCCATTCGCGGTGAAGGCCACCGCTCGTTGGCCGAAGGCCAGCAGGTGGAATACGCCGTGGTGACGGGGGAGAAGGGCTTGCAGGCAGAGGATGTGGTCGGTTTGTAAGTTCAGCACTGAACCAATGTGGGAGGGAGCAAGCCCCCTCCCACACTTTTGATTGGGTTTACAGATCAGGATCAGGTGGTCTTCCAGGTGATCTGCTCTTCACCGTCTACGCTGATGCGAATCCAGGTATCGGCACTTTCCTCGCCTTCTTCCTCAACCCACGTCCCCGGTGCGCAGCGCACTTCAACATTCAATGCGGCAAACGCGGCGCGGGCGCAGGCGATGTCGTCGTCCCACGGGGTCTGGTCGCTTTCCAGGTACAGGCTGTTCCATTTGCCTACAGCCTTGGGTAGCCAGGTAACTGGCACGCTGCCGGCCTTGCACTTGTAGGTCTGGCCTCTCTGGACCCAGTCGGAGCAAGGGCCCAGGGCGGCGCCCAGCCAGGCGGCGATGGCCTTGTGATCGACGTCGGCGTCTTTCAGGTAAATCTCGATATCGGGTTGGCGCATGGATGTTCCTCGTTGCGGGATTCGAAAATCCATTCGCGGATATTTGTAAAGTCAGCTATTGAAGCACGAAATAATCGTAGCGCATCGACACCGTGACCTGCAGCGGCTCGGCCGCCTCAATCACTTCGGCGCGGCGCTCGGCACTGGCCCGCCAGCCATGAGGCGTCATGGCCAGCAGGTTGGCGCGGTCGGCAGGCTCGGCCAGGCTCAGGGAGAACTCAAGGGTTTCACTGTGCGCCAGGCTCATGCCCTCCGGCACCAGGGCCAGGTGTTTATCATCGGTGTACTCGCGCACTTCGTCGTACAGGCGCTCGCGCAGTTCCATCAAGTGGCCGCTGGTCGGGCCGACCTTCATCAAGCCGCCGCCGGGGCTGAGCAGGCGCTTGGCTTCTTGCCAGTCCAACGGGCTGAACACGCTCGCGAGGAACTGGCAGCTGGCATCGGCCAAGGGTACTCGGGCCATGCTGGCGATCAACCAGGTCAGCGCCGGGTTGCGTTTGCACGCGCGCTTGACCGCTTCCTTGGATATATCCAGGGCATAGCCATCAGCGTCGGGCAGCGCCTCGGCAATTTGCGCGGTGTAGTAACCCTCGCCACAGCCGATGTCGACCCAGCGCTGCGGTGCGCGCTCGGCGGCCAGCTCGGCCAGGCGCTTGGCCACCGGGGCGTAGTGCCCGGCGTTGAGGAAGTCACGGCGTGCCTCGACCATGGCCAGGTTGTCGCCCGGGTCGCGGCTGTTCTTGTGCTGCACCGGCAACAGGTTCAGGTAGCCCTGGCGCGCACGGTCGAAACGGTGCCCGACCGGGCACGCCACGCCATTGTCCACCGCGTTGAGCGGTGCGCTGCAAATGGGGCAGGCAAGCATCAGGCGAGCAACTTGATCAGGGTCTGGTAATAGATTTCGGTCAGCACATCGAGGTCGCTGGCCAGGATGCGTTCGTTGACCTGGTGGATGGTCGCGTTGACCGGGCCCAGCTCGACCACCTGGGTGCCCAGCGTGGCGATAAAGCGCCCATCGGAAGTACCGCCGCTGGTGGACGCCTTGGTCTCACGCCCGGTGATCGCCTTGATACTGGCAGATACTGCATCCAGCAGCGCACCCGGCTCGGTGAGGAACGGCAGGCCCGACAGCGCCCAATCCACATGCCAGTCCAGGCCATGTTTATCCAGGATGGCCGCGACCCGCTGTTGCAGGCCCTCGACGGTGGATTCGGTCGAGAAGCGGAAGTTGAACACCGCCGTCAGGTCGCCGGGGATCACGTTGGTGGCGCCGGTGCCGGAATTGAGGTTGGAAATCTGGAAGCTGGTCGGCGGGAAGAAGGCGTTGCCGTCATCCCAATGCTCGGCAGCCAACTCGGCCAGAGCCGCTGCAGCCAGGTGGATCGGGTTCTTCGCCAGGTGCGGGTAAGCCACGTGGCCCTGTACGCCGCGTACGGTCAAGGTGGCACCGAGGGAGCCACGACGGCCGTTCTTGACCACATCGCCCACCAGGGTGGTGCTCGACGGTTCGCCGACGATGCACCAGTCCAGGCGTTCCTTGCGTGCAGCCAGGCGTTCGATTACGGCCTTGGTGCCGTGATGCGCCGGGCCTTCTTCGTCGCTGGTGATCAGGAAGGCGACCGAGCCCTTGTGGTCCGGGTAGTCGGTGACAAAGCGTTCCGCCGCCACCAGCATCGCCGCCAGGCTGCCTTTCATGTCTGCCGCGCCACGGCCGCAAAGCATGCCGTTTTCATCGATCAAGGCGTCGAATGGGTCGTTCTGCCAGGCCTGCACCGGGCCGGTCGGCACCACGTCGGTATGGCCGGCGAAGCACAGCACCGGGCCTTCGTGCTTGCCGTGGGTGGCCCAGAAATTGTCTACGTCTTCGATACGCATCGGTTCAAGCGCAAAACCGGCGTCGCCCAGGCGCTGCATCATCAGCTTCTGGCAATCGGCATCGATCGGCGTGACCGAGGGGCGACGGATCAGGTCGATGGCCAGTTGAAGGGTCGGCGAAAGGTCGGCATGGGCCGTCATGGGGAAACTCCGGAAAGCGTGTGATGGGCGCAGGACGAATGTGGAAATATCGAGCCTGGAGCGACGCAATTCCAATGTGGGAGCTGGCTTGCCTGCGATAGCATCACTGCGGTGTGCCTGTCAGACCGCGGCGTCTGCATCGCAGGCAAGCCAGCCCCCACATAGAATTGGGCCAGGCCAAGTCTCACAAAAGGGCCGTTATCTTATAGCAAAACGGCGGCCAGAGGCCGCCGTTTAGTGCATTGCGCAAGTTTTTACACAGCCGTGGCGGGCTCAGCCTTCGGCGCCGGTTTCGGCAGCGACGACAAGAACGCCATGATCAGCGCAGCCACGTAGGGCAGCGACTGCACCAGCAACATCACGACCCAGAAGCGAATGTCATTGCTTGGCAGGCCCTGCACCAGGTAGATCCCCAGCGCGGCGCCCCACAGCAGCAGCATGATGAACATTTCTTCGCGGGCTTCAGAGATCGCTACCCAGAAGCCATGGTTGTCCGCGTTTTTCGGCGTGCGAAAGAACGGAATGCTGGTGGTGAAGAAGCCATACAACACCGCCTTGGCGATGGTATGGGACAGCGCCAACCCGGCCAGGGCCGCGCAGAACGCATCTTTCAAGTTCACCCCTACGGCACGACGGTAGAGGAAGATGATCTTGCCGACCTTGAACACGAACAACGCCAACGGCGGGATCGCGAAAATCAGCAACGGCGGGTCGACCCGTGTCGGCACGATGATCATCGCCGCCGACCACAACAGCGCGCCGACGGTAAAGAAGATGTTCATGCCATCCGCTACCCACGGCAACCAGCCCGCGAGGAAGTGGTAGCGCTGGCCGCGAGTCAATTCGGTGTCTTTGCCACGTATCAGGCTGGCGGTGTGACGCTTGATAATCTGGATCGCGCCGTAGGCCCAGCGGAAACGCTGTTTCTTGAAGTCGATAAAGGTATCCGGCATCAGGCCCTTGCCGTAGCTGTCGTGGTAGTACGCTGCCGACAAGCCTTTCTCGAACACGCGCAGGCCCAGTTCGGCGTCTTCACAGATGCACCAGTCGGCCCAGCCCAGTTCCTCAAGCACCGAGCGACGGGTCATGGTCATGGTGCCGTGCTGGATGATCGCGTCACGGTCGTTGCGGGTAACCATGCCGATATGGAAGAAGCCTTTGTATTCGGCGTAGCAGAGCTTCTTGAAGGTGCTTTCGTTCTGGTCGCGGTAATCCTGGGGCGACTGCACCACGGCGATTTTCGGATCGGCGAAGTGCGGCACCATGTGCTTGAGCCAGTTGGGTGACACGCAGTAGTCCGAGTCGATCACCGCGATCACTTCGGCATCCTTGGCGGTGTGCGGGATCAGATAATTCAACGCGCCCCCCTTGAAACCAGCCAGGGGTGCGACGTGGAAAAACTTGAAGCGCGGGCCCAGGGTTTCGCAGTAGTCGCGCACCGGTTCCCATACCGCCGGGTCCTTGGTGTTGTTGTCGATGATCAGGACTTCGTAGTCCGGATAGTCGAGGGCAGCCAGGGCGTCGAGGGTCTGTTTGACCATCTCCGGAGGCTCGTTGTAGCACGGCACGTGGATCGACACTTTCGGACGGTAGTCCGAATCGCCTTCTACCGGCAGGAATTCACGCCGGCGCTTGTGGGTCCATACCGCTTCCGCCAGTTCGTGGGCTTCGGTCAGCAACACGATAAATACGCCGAGAGCACCGAGGGCCAGCAACACGCCGACGATCAGGCTGAACCAGGTGCTGTATTGCTGGCTGTAGTCGTAGCCGATCCATACCAGTACCGACCCGCACAGAAACGCAATAAAGGTCAGGAAGGTCCGGCCCCGCTGGCGCAGCGCCGAGCCGTCGATCATCAACAGGGTCAGGGACAGCAGTGCAAGCACCACCGAGCCGATGGCCAGCACCCGCCATTGCGGGATAGCAACGACCGGGCCTTCAAAATTGAATTTCTGCTGGCGCGCGGCGTTGAACACGCCCCAGTAAGCACCTGCCGAGCCTTCGTCACTGACTTTCCACGGCTGATCGAAGGCCTCGATCACGAAGTAGTTGTAACCCTGGCGGTTAAGCTTGTTTACCAGCGTGCGCAGGTAAATGGCCTGGTCAGCCGGCGACGATTCATTACCACCGCGCATACGGCCGTTACTCGGCCAGCCAACTTCCGACAGCAGCAGCGGCTTTTTTGGGAAGGCTTTCTTCAGATCCTTGGCACGGTCGAGTACGTACTGGCCGGCCTTGTCCATCGGGATGTACTCCCAGAACGGCAGGATGTGCGCGGCGATCAGGTCGACGTGCTTGGCCAGTTGCGGGTTCTTTTCCCAGATGTGCCATTGTTCGGAAGTGGTCACCGGCACTTTCACGGCAGCGCGCACGCGGTCCAGCAACACAATCAGCGCTTCAGGGGTGATTTCGTCACGGAACAAGGCTTCGTTGCCGACCACCACGCGCACGACACTGCGCGAGTTATTGGCGATCTCGATGGCACGCTGGATTTCACGCTCGTTGCGTTCAAGGTCCGGGCTGATCCAGATCCCCAGGGTCACGCGCAGTCCGAACTCTTCGGCCAGCTTGGGGATTTCGCCCAGGGAGCCATCGACCGAGTAGGTACGGATGTTGTCCGTCAGCTTGCTCATGATCGCAAGGTCCTGACGCATCTGCTCTTCAGTCGGAAACTGATTCTTCTGCGGGTACTGGCCTTGCTGGAACGGCGAGTAGGAAAACCCGGAGATCTGTTCAGGCCAGTTGGGAGCGGTGACCGGGCGGTTGATCAGCGCCCAGAAACCGGTGAACAGCGCGGCGATGGCCAGCACGATCACCAGGTTGAGTCCAAATTTACGCGATGCCATGGTTATGTCAGGTTCCAAAAGGTGCGGAACGAAAAGAGGTGTCGGCCTACGCCGAACGGCGCGCATCCTACACCGGCCTTTCCCTGAGCGTATAGCAGACAGAGAAAAGCCGGACGTTAGTCTGCGAAAGTCCACCTAAGTTCTTTACTTGTAGCTGGAAGCTTCGAACTTGTCGCGCTGTAGTCCATAATGCGCGCCGGTTTTTGGGGTAATGATCATGAGTACAGAAGATCCGCGGTTTGCAGGCGTCGCCCGCTTGTACGGCATCGAAGGGCTGGAACGCTTGAAAGCGGCCCATGTGGCGATTGTCGGCGTCGGCGGCGTGGGCTCCTGGGCGGCGGAAGCGATCGCCCGTTGCGGGGTGGGCGAGATTTCGCTGTTTGACCTGGACGATGTCTGCGTGAGTAACAGCAACCGCCAGTTGCACGCCCTGGACAGCACCGTGGGCAAGCCCAAGGTCGAAGTGATGGCCGAGCGCCTGCGAGGCATCAACCCGGATTGCACCGTGCATGCCGTGGCGGATTTCGTCACCCGCGACACCATGGCGGAGTACATCACCCCGAATATCGACTGCGTGATCGACTGCATCGACGCCGTCAACGCCAAGGCGGCGCTGATTGCCTGGTGCAAGCGCCGCAAGATCCAGATCATCACCACCGGCGGCGCTGGCGGGCAGATTGACCCGACGCTGATCCAGGTGTGCGACCTGAACCGCACCTTCAATGACCCGCTGGCCTCGAAGGTGCGCTCCACCCTGCGCCGCGACTACGGTTTCTCGCGCACCGTCACCCGTCATTACAGCGTGCCGTGCGTGTTTTCCACCGAGCAACTGCGCTATCCGAAGCCGGACGGCAGCATCTGTTTGCAGAAGAGTTTTGTTGGCGACGGCGTAAAGTTGGACTGCGCGGGCGGGTTTGGCGCGGTGATGATGGTCACGGCTACCTTCGGGATGGTGGCGGCGACCAAGGCGGTGGACAAGATTGTGGCTGGGGTGCGCAGACCTTCGGAGCGGGTCAAGCCCCTCTGAGTCTCAGAGTTTCACACCGTTCAAAATGTGGGAGGGGGCTTGCTCCCGATGGCGGCCTCAGGGCCGACCAGGATGTTGGATTAGACCGAGTACATATCCGTTATTTAGGTAACGGCCGCTATTGGTTCCGCTTTTACAGCGGGTCACTTTTGGAAAAGAGCCCGGAATGCCGGCCCAGCCAAAAGTAACCAAAAGGGCTCTTGCCCCACCACTCGGCACCTCGCTTAGGCTCGGTGTGCCCGCAATCCGCCATGGATTTGGGCCAGCGTGGTTTAACGGGGCGCCTAAGATCGAGATCAAGAGCGGCTCGCTTCGCATCGTGGTTACCGTCGGTTGCTATCAAGTTGGAGTGTCAGATTGATAGATCTGGTGGCTGATACGCCGCCATCGGGAGCAAGCCCCCTCCCACATTCAGTTGTGTGTATGGCTTAGTTCGCGCATACGTTGCAGGACTGCATTCAAGCCGTTGGTGCGCGATGGTGACAGCTGCCGGGACAGGCCCAGTTGTGCAAACCAACCCGGCAAATCCACCGCTTGCAGTTCATCAGCCGACAACCCATTGACCCGCGCCAGCAACAGCGCCACCAACCCGCGAATCATTCGCGCCTCGCTGCTGGCAGCAAACTGCCAATGGCCGTCCTGCAAATGCCCCACCAACCACACCAGGCTTTCACAGCCTTGCACCAGGTTGGCGTCGACCTTTTCATCATCCGCCAACGCGGGCAGTCGCTCGCCCCATTGCATCAGCATCCGCGCGCGCTGCTCCCAACCGCCGACAGCCTGGAATGCCTGCAGCGCAGCCATCGCGTCCACTGGCAAGCTCATCGCAACATATCCAGCGCCTGGTCCAACGCTTCAAAGAAGCGCTCCAGGTCATCGGAGTCGTTGTACAGCGCCAGGGACACTCGAATGGCGCCGGATAAGTGCATGGCCTTGAGCAGTGGCATTGCACAGTGATGCCCGGCGCGCACGGCGATGCCTTGCTCGGTCAACAGGTGAGCCAGGTCGGCGTTATGCACACCGTCCACCACAAAGCTCACCAGCGCTGCTTGCGGTGATCCCAGTACGCGCACGCCATTGCGTGCTTTCAGCCCGCGCAGCAAATAGTCGTGCAGTGCCGCTTCATGGGCGGTCACGGCGTGCTGATCCAGTGAGCTCAGGTAATCCAGGGTGGCACCCAGGCCGATCACGCCGGCAATGGGCGGCGTACCGGCTTCGAACCCCAGTGGGGCAGGGCGGAAGCTGGCGCCTTGATAATCTGCCTGCTGCACCATCTCGCCGCCAAACTGCCAGTGGCGCAGGTGATGCAGGGCAGCGTTGCGACCGAACAGCACGCCGACGCCGTCCGGGCCGTAGAGCTTGTGGCTGGAAAATACGTAGAAATCGCAGCCCAGGGCCTGTACGTCGTGGCGACCATGCACGATGCCTTGGGCGCCATCCACAACAGTCATGGCACCGTTTGCCTGCGCCAGTGCCAGTAGCGCTTCCAGCGGCTGCCAGGTGCCCAGCACGTTGGACAACTGGCTCACCGCCAGCAGGCGCGTGCGCGGGCCGATCAATGATGCGGCGGCTTGCAGGTCGATCACGCCGTCATCGTCCAGGGGCAATACCACCAGCGTCAGCGCACGCCGTTTGGCCAATTGCTGCCAGGGCAACAGGTTGGCGTGGTGTTCCAGGGCGCTGATGGCTATCTCATCGCCCGCATTGAATAGGTGCTCAAGGCCATAGGCCAAGAGGTTCAGCGCAGAGGTTGCGCCGTGGGTGAATACGACCTGCCCGCTGTCGCCTGCATTCAACCACTGCGCGACCTTGCTGCGACTGTCCTCAAAGGCTTGGGTCGCATGGGCCCCCGGCAAATGCTGGGCGCGGTGCACATTGGCTGCGCCATTGGCGTAGTAATGGTTGATGGCATCCAGCAGGGCCTGGGGTTTTTGGGCGGTGGCGGCGCTGTCCAGATAGGTCTGGTCTTGCCTTTGCAGGGTGGCGATCGCCGGGAAATCGGCGCGCCAGGGGGAGGGCACAAGCATGGTGATCAAGACTCGTATAAGCGAGCCGCACCCGAAGGTGCGGCCCGCTAGTGGCATCGAGTGGCTGCTTAGTTGTGAGCGTGCAGCGCTTCGTTCAGTTCGATGGCCGATTTGTGGGTTTTGCACTCCACGGCACCGGTCTCGGAATTGCGGCGGAACAGCAGGTCCGGTTGACCGGCCAACTCGCGCGCCTTGACCACCTTGACCAACTGGTTCTGCTCGTCAAGCAGCGCAACCTTGGTGCCGGCGGTGATGTACAGGCCCGACTCCACGGTGTTGCGGTCGCCCAACGGGATACCGGTGCCGGCGTTGGCGCCAATCAGGCAGCCTTCGCCCACCTTGATCACGATATTGCCGCCGCCCGACAGGGTGCCCATGGTAGAGCAGCCGCCGCCCAGGTCCGAACCCTTGCCGACGAACACGCCTGCCGATACACGGCCTTCGATCATGCCCGGGCCTTCGGTGCCGGCGTTGAAGTTGACGAAGCCTTCGTGCATCACGGTAGTGCCTTCGCCCACGTAGGCGCCCAGGCGGATACGCGCAGCGTCAGCGATGCGCACGCCGGCCGGTACCACGTAGTCGGTCATTTTCGGGAACTTGTCCACCGAGAACACTTCCAGCAGCTCGCCACGCAGACGCGCTTCGAGCTGGCGCTCGGCAAGTTCGGCGATGTCGATGGCGCCCTGGCTGGTCCAGGCCACGTTCGGCAACTGCGGGAACACGCCTGCCAGGTTCAGGCCGTGAGGCTTGACCAGGCGATGGGACAGCAAGTGCAGCTTGAGGTAGGCCTCTGGCGTGGAGGTCAGCGCGGCGTCTTCGGCCAGCAGTGTGGCAACCAGTGGGGTGTGGCTTTCAGCCAGGCGATTCAGCAGCGCGGCTTGAGTGGCGTCGACGTTCTTGAGTGCATCTGCCAGTTGCAGCGCTTGGCTGATGGTGAACGTGATCGCCTGGTTGCCCTCGGTGTAACCCAGGATCGGCGCAATGGCGGCAACGATCTCGGCCGACGGGTTGAGCAACGGTTGTGCGTAAAACACTTCCAGCCAAGCGCCTTGGCGGTTCTGAGTGCCGACGCCGAAGCCCAGGCTGAACAGGGAATTGGACATGCTGTTACCTCTACAAAAATGGAAGGCTGGCCTACTTGAGGGCCGCCGAATAACTATCTGGCTTGAAGCCAATCAGGGTTCTGTCACCGAGATCAAGCACCGGGCGCTTGATCATCGAGGGTTGTGCGAGCATCAATTCAATGGCTTTCGACTGATCGAGATCGGCTTTGCGTTCGTCTTCGAGTTTGCGAAAGGTGGTGCCCGCACGGTTCAAAACCACCTGCCAACCGTGCTCGTTGCACCATTGGGTCAAGTGTTCACGGTCGATACCGGCCGTTTTGTAGTCATGGAACTCGTAGCTCAGCGCGTGCTCATCGAGCCAGGTGCGCGCCTTTTTCATGGTGTCGCAGGCTTTGATGCCGAAAAGGTGCAGGGTTTTGCTTGAAGCGGTCAAGGAATTGCCCCCCTTTGGACCAATGAAAAATGAAAGATCACGGATTATGCCACGACCAGCCGGTTTCGGCGCCGCTCGTCAGCATCCTGCGACTTTTGTGCAAAAGCCGGTGCGCGGCTTAGGCGAGTAACATAGCGGGGTAATATGGCACTTCAACGGCCAGTTGTTGCCTGATGTGTCGTTGCAAGTCGATTGTCCGGGAAACCCGCGTTATGCAAACCGCCTACACCGTTCTTATCCTGCTGATGCTGGTCAGCTTTTCGCGTCTGGTCGGACGCATCATCCCGCTACCGTTGCCCTTGCTACAGATTGCCGCCGGTGCCTTGCTGGCCTGGCCCACATTGGGGCTGCATGTGGCGTTGGACCCGGAGCTGTTCCTGTTTCTGTTTCTGCCGCCGCTGTTGTTTTCCGATGGCTGGCGCATGCCCAAGCGCGAATTGTGGCGCCTGCGTGGCCCGATTCTGACATTGGCGGTGGGCCTGGTGCTGTTTACCGTGGTCGGCGCCGGCTACTTCATTCATTGGTTGCTGCCCTCGATCCCCTTGCCGGTGGCCTTTGCCCTTGCGGCGGTTTTATCCCCGACGGATGCCGTGGCGGTGTCGGCCATTTCTCAGAATCGCTTGCCTAAACCGCTGATGCACATGCTTCAAGGCGAGGCGCTGATGAATGACGCGTCAGGCCTGGTGACCTTCAAGTTTGCCCTGGCGGCGGCGTTGACCGGGGTGTTTTCCCTGGCGGATGCCAGCCTGACCTTTGTATTGGTCGCCGTGGGCGGCTTGGCGGTCGGGGTGGCGTTGAGCTGGCTGGTCGGCCGTCTGCGCGCGTGGATGATTGCACGGGGCTGGGATGACCCCGCGACCCATGTGGTGTTCATGCTGTTGTTGCCCTTTGCTGCCTACGTGTTGGCTGAGCGCCTGGGCGCTTCGGGCATTTTGTCGGCGGTGGCGGCGGGCATGATGCAGAGCTGGCTCGACCTGCTGCCGCGCCAGACCAGTACGCGGTTGCTCAATCGCAGTGTGTGGTCGTTGCTGGAGTTCGCCTTCAACGGTTTGATCTTCCTGCTGCTCGGCCTGCAACTGCCAGACATCATCAAGGCCGTGGTCAGCCATGAAACCACGCTGTGGCCCACCTTGATGTATCGCTGCCTGGATGTGGTGGCGACCTTCCTGGTGCTAGTGGTATTGCGCTTTATCTGGGTGCAGAGCATCTGGCGGCTGTCAGGTCTGTTGCGTCGCTTGCGTGGGAAAAGCAAGCTGACACTCGTACCTACCGCACGGTCCTGCTGGTTATTGACCGTCGGCGGTGTGCGCGGTGCAGTGACCTTGGCGGGTGTGATGTCGGTGCCGTTGCTGCTTGCGCCAGGCCAGGACTTTCCCGAGCGCGACCTGCTGATCTTCATTGCGGCCGGCGTGATTCTGTTGTCACTGGTTGCCGCGTGCATCGCCTTGCCATTGCTGCTGCGCGGCATCGAAAAAAGCCTCGATGAAAAGCGTCATAACGAAGTTCGGGAAGCCTGGAAAAAAACCGCCGTGGCCGCCATTCATGCCCTGGAAGCTGAGGAACCCGCAGAACCCGAATCCCAGGATGCCACCCAGGCCGCCCTGGCCACTGAGCTCAAGGCGCGGATCATGGCGGAGTATCGGCATCAGTTGGACGTGTTCAACGACTCGGCCGAAGCCCAGGCCCTGGCGCAGCATATGGACCAACTGGAGCGTAAAATGCGCCTCAAGGCACTCCGTGCGCAGCGCCTTGAGTTGTATACCCTCAGTCGCGATCACCAAATTGGCGATGATGTGTTGCGCGAAGTGCTGGCGGAGTTGGATATGAATGAGGTGAGTCTTGGGGTGTTGAAGTGATTCTCGTGTATTAACAGTTTATTCGACGAGTATGTGTGTAAAGGCAGTGTGTGATCTGTTTGTCGCCATCAGAAAACACGTTGTAAGCTGTTTATGAATTAAATATACGATGCCGAGAGTGTCGACGTTGGTAAAGTATGAGAGGTCAGGTAGTAGCGTTCGGCATCTTTGTACTACCTGACTGCTGGAGTGAAAGTCTCGGCTTACGGTACTATATGTCCCTTGGGTGAAAATTTACGAATTGACTGTTGATCACCCCCGTGGGCGATATTTTTTTCCATCCGAGATGAAAAGGGTAGATGGTCGTGAAGTGTGTCTGAATCAGTATCCTTGCGCGGGTAGGTCTTTCTTGCCCAATCAATATCGCGTGGCGTTAGTGAGTCGTTATTTCCTTGGGACCACTGACCATCCGTAACATACGGACTGATGGGGTAGTGCATGATCGAGTCACGGTCGTAGGGCCCAAAATCGTATTTTTTATTGTCGCGTGGTAGTGGTAGTACGTCTTCGTCTACTTCTTTTTTGGTGAAGTTAGCAAGCCTCTTATAGTAATCATAAGCCGCGTCGGGGTTCCAGGGAATACCGGAATCTGGATGTTGATGGTCGTGGTGAGCGCCCAGCATGTGTCCAAACTCGTGTTTCACAGCTGTTTTGAAAAAGTCATCTGTATGGTCTGGCGGGAGTTTCATGGTTGGTTTGTCAAGGGGGACGTTGCGCGCCTCCGTGCCTATTTCGCTTTCCGCACCTTCGTTACCGTCACTGTTTCGCATGATGCGAACGTCGCCTACTGAACCTGAGACAAATTCAAACTTGAGATTGATATGAGGCAGCCAGGCGCTGGCTGCCTTTTTGAGCGTTTTTACGTATTCACTGTCCATATCTAAGTCGTATATGGCGATTTTGATGGTGCTGTTTTGTGGCCAGTAGGTGGATGGGACTCCGATACTCCGTCGATTTCTTGTGAGCGCCTGGGTCTGGGTTTCGCTTGCGGCGTTGTCGCTGACCGAGGTATTGGGGCTAGGATAAAACGGGGTAGAGGAAACACCGTTAATCATTTTGGATCCTATAATGGTTGGGTTTGAGATACCGCTTTATTCGTCAAAACCGTACGAAAAGTTCCTCGTCGAGTGTATCTGAAAGTTTCCTAAAACTGCCCGAAGTTGCGCACGGTCCCATGGCTTTTATATTGAACCATTCTGGTAATAAGGTTTGCGCGTAGTAGTGGATGAGTTGACCATGAGTGAGGCCAAACTGAGCCCTGATGTTGGGCTGCGGGGGGCTTTCCTCTAGGCGCCTTAGGTGGGCGCAACGGCGTAGATTTCTTGCGCAATGTTTCTGTCCCCTGAGGACAGTGAGGTATTTTTTGGAATGCCTTGCCCTTTGTTCCTCAAACTCATCGGGATTCTATAGTGCATCACGGATTTAGGGTCGTAGGGCGTGGCCAGGATACCGGGGCCGGAGAGGGTGCCAAGTATTTGCGCGTTGACCTGCTCTCGGGAAAAAGAGTCGCGGATGTAGTATTCGTAGGCCGCTGAGGCGTTCCAGTCGACAGTGTTTTGTGGGTGTTGGTGTTCGTGTACCAAGCCGAGGGCGTGGCCAAATTCGTGCAGGGCGGAGCTGCGAAACTTCTTCGAATCGTCGGTCCTGTCCAAGTGCATGGTTGGCTTGTCTTTATCCGCAGACTTGGCATCTGTGCCGAAATAAGACCAGTTGCCCTTTAACCCTTCGTCGTCAGAAATACGGATATCTCCCTTCTTTCCGTCGACAATGTGAAAGCGCAGAGCCGGTGTGTGGTGTGCCCATTCGCGGATCGCGTCCACCATCAGCGTCTTGCTTTTCTGATCGCGCAGGTCCAGGGCCACGGTGACCACGCCGGGCCTCCAGAGGTTATAGATTTTTGCCAAGCCTCTTTTGATTCGCCCTGCTTCGGGTGCCGGGATATCTTCGGTGCGAGGCTGCGGGTGGAGGGGGGCTGGGTTGGAGGGGAAAGGCGTTATGTTCATGTGTTTTATTCGCAAGATTGTCGCACTGGTAATGCGATATCGGGTGATCAAGCCTTGGGGACGGGATTCTGGCGCATAGTGCATGATTGAGTCCGGATCGTAGGGGGCTGACTCATATTTCCGGTGGTTGTCTTTGTTGATTCGTTCGAAACGACGAAAAAGTTCCTAGCAGCGGTATGAGCAAATATTGCTGGGAAAAGGCCTGTGCGCTCCAGGGCGCGCGCAGGCCAGGCAGGTCAGCGCCGACGCTGGATGAAATTGCGCATCCGCTCGGCCGCTTCCACGCATTCGGTCAGTGGAGCGACCAGCGCCAGGCGCACGCGCCCTGCACCTGGGTTGAAGCCGTCGACCTCCCGCGACAGGTAAGAGCCCGGCACTACGGTCACGTGTTCCTCCACAAATAGATCACGGCAGAACGCGGCGTCGTCTCCGTTTACATTCGGCCAAAGGTAAAAGCCACCGTCCGGGTTTTGTACATCCAGTACCGGCTTGAGAATGGCTAGCACCGCCTCGAACTTCTCGCGGTACAGATCACGGTTGGCCAGTACATGGGCCTCGTCCTGCCAGGCAGCGATGCTGGCTAGCTGGGTTTGCACCGGCATCGCGCAACCATGGTAGGTGCGGTACAGCAAAAAGGCCTTGAGGATGTCGGCGTCGCCGGCCACGAAGCCCGAACGCAGGCCCGGCAGATTGGAACGCTTGGACAGGCTGTGGAATACCACGCAACGCTTGAAGTCCTGGCGCCCCAGCTCGACGCAGGCACTGAGCAGGCCCGGCGGCGGGGTTTGTTCGTCGAAGTACAGCTCGCTGTAGCATTCGTCGGCGGCGATCACGAAGTCGTATTCGTCGGCCAGGGCGATGAGTTTTTTCAGTGTGTCGACCGGGATCAGCGCGCCGGTCGGGTTGCCTGGGGAGCACAGGAACAGGATTTGGCAACGTTTCCAGATGTCGGGGGAGACGGCGTCGAAGTCCGGGTTGAAGCCATTGCTATCCAGGCACGGCAGGTAATGCGGCTTGGCCCCGGCCAGGAACGCGGCGCCTTCGTAGATTTGGTAAAACGGGTTGGGGCTGACCACCAACGCATCGTCGCCACGGTTGACCACGGTCTGGGTGAAGGCGAACAGGGCTTCACGGGTACCGTTGACCGGCAGGATGTTACGCGCCGGGTCCAACCAGCCCTTGGGCACATTGAAGCGGCGTTCGCACCAGGCGCCGATGGCTTCACGCAGAGCAGGGGTGCCCAGGGTGGTGGGGTACACCGCCATCTGGTCGAGGTTGTTGCTCAGCGCTTCGGCGACAAAGGTCGGGGACTTGTGCTTGGGCTCGCCGATGGACAGTGCAATCGGGCGTTTGTCCGGGTTCGGCGTCACGCTGCCGAGCAGGGCGCGCAGTTTCTCGAAAGGGTAGGGCTGCAACTGGTTAAGGGCGTTGTTCATATAAGCCTCTATCACGGTGAGCGCGGCCCCTGTGGGAGCTGGCTTGCCTGCGATGGCATCACTGCGGTCGACCTGACGGACCGAGGTGTCTGCATCGCAGGCAAGCCAGCTCCCACATGACTCGTGTTCACAAAGTTAAGAATTCAAATAGTCAGTCGGGTCAGCTCAACGCCGGGTTCCTGGGTCACGCTCAATTGTTCCACGATCGCATCCTGCAGGCGGCGACACAGCTCAGGGTCGGACAGCGGCTGGTTATCAGCGTCGGTGATGAAGAACACGTCTTCCACCCGTTCGCCGAGGGTCGCAATCTTGGCATTCTGCAACGACAGGTCGAACTCCAGGAAAATCCCGCCGATACGCGCCAGCAGGCCCGGGCGATCCGGCGCGCTGAGTTCCAGCACCGTCACCGGTCGCTGGGCATCGTTGGAGATGGTCACCTGGGGCGCAAAGGCAAAATGCTTGAGCTGGCGTGGTACCCGGCGTTGGATGATGGTCGGGTAATCGTCCGGGTTGCGCAGGGCTTCGGTCAGGCCTTCGCGGATCTTTTTCACCCGCGCCGGGTTATCGCCAATAGAGTCGCCGTCGGTGTCGAGCACGATGTAGGTGTCGAGGGTGAACTGGCTGCTGGAGGTGATGACCCGAGCGTCATGGATGTTCAGGTTGAGCTGGTCCATGGCGGCCACGGTCACGGCGAAAAAGTCGTGCTGGTCCGGCGCGTAGATGAAGATCTGCGTGCCGCCTTCGAATTCGCGCTGGGTGGTTTCCTTGATCAATACCAGCGGGCCACCGTCGGCCGGCTGCTGCAGGATCGCATCGCTGTGCCAGGCCACGTCGCCGGCGGTGTGGCGCAGGAAATAATCATCGCCCAGTTGCGACCAGAGCTGTTCGACGTCGTCCGGGTCGTTACCACCGCGTACCAGAATATCCAGGGCCGCACTTTGGGTGCGACGGATCTGCTCTTCGCGGTCCACCGGGTTCTCCAGGCCGCGGCGCAGGGCGCGCTTGGTCTCGGTGTACAGCTGGCGCAACAGGCTGGCGCGCCAGGAGTTCCACAACGTGGGGTTGGTGGCGTTGATGTCGGAGACGGTCAGCACATAAAGATAGTCGAGACGGGTTTCATCGCCGACGATGCCTGCGAAATCGTGGATTACCTGTGGATCGGACAAATCCTTGCGCTGGGCAGTGGTCGACATCACCAAGTGGTTTTGCACCAGCCAGACAATCAGACGGCTGTCCCACAGGGGTAACTGGTGACGCTGGCAGAAGGCTTCGGCGTCCACTGCACCGATTTCCGAGTGATCGCCATGGCGACCCTTGCCGATGTCGTGATACAGGCCCGCCAGGTAGATCAGCTCAGGCTTGGGCAGCTTGGCCATCAGTTTACTGGCCAGTGGGAATTTCTCTGACACCTGGGTGTACTGCAACTTACGCAGGTGCTTGATCAGGTTCAGGGTGTGGGCATCGACGGTGTAGATGTGGAACAGGTCGTGCTGCATTTGCCCGACGATAAAGCCGAACTCCGGCAGGTAGCGCCCGAGAATGCCGTAGCGGTTCATGCGCCGCAGGTTGCGGTGGATGCCGATGCGGCACTTGAACAGTTCGATAAACAGGCTGGTATTGCGGATGTCGTTGCGAAATTCGTCGTCGATCAGGTGACGGTTTTCCCGCAGCAAACGGATAGTATCGGCGCGCACGCCTTTGATGTCCGGCTGCTGGGCCATCAGCACGAAGATTTCCAGCATGGCGAACGGGGTGCGGCGGAACACGTTGTCGTTACGTGCTTCGATATAACCGTCATGCAGTTGGAAGCGCGCATTGATCGGCTGCGGCGGCGCTTCGTCTTCGGGGGCCAGGATCACCTCCTCGAAGTGCTGGATGATCAGGTCGCTGAGCTGGGCAATGCTCATGACCACCCGATAGTACTGTTGCATGAAGCTTTCGATGCTGGTCTTCGCGTCTTCGCCCTCAAAGCCCAGCAGGGTGGCGATGGAGCGTTGGTGATCGAACAGCAGGCGGTCCTCGGAGCGCCCGGCGAGCATGTGCAGGGCGTAGCGCACCTTCCACAGGAACTCCTGGGACGAGGCCAGCAGGGTGTTTTCGCTCTCCACCAGGAAGCCTTCGCCAGCCAGGGCGCGCAGGTTCAGCGTGCCGTATTGGCGGCGCGCCACCCACAAAATCGTCTGGATATCCCGCAGCCCGCCCGGGGACCCTTTGACGTTGGGTTCCAGGTTGTATTCGGTGTCGTTGTACTTGTGGTGCCGCGCCTTCTGTTCGGCGCGCTTGGCCAGGAAGAAATCCTTGCTCGGCCACATGTGTGCGGTGCTGGTGACTTCGAGCATGCGCTGGCGCAGGCGCTCGGGGCCGCAGATGGTGCGGCTTTCCATCAGGTTGGTGACCACCGTCAAGTCAGCACGGGCCTCTTCGGCGCATTCATCCACCGAGCGCACGCTCTGGCCGACTTCCAGGCCGATGTCCCACAGCAATGTCAGAAAACGCTCGATGGAATCACGAAAGGTTTCGTGGTCGGCGCTGTCCAGCAGGATCAACAGGTCGATGTCGGAGTAGGGGTGCAGTTCGCCGCGACCGTAGCCGCCGACCGCCACCAGGGCGATATCGGCGTCTGCACTCCAGCTGAACTGTTCCCAGGCTTTCTGCAGGATGTTATCGACGAACCAGGCGCGGTCCTCGATCAGTCGTCTGATGTCCCGACCACTGCGAAAACGCGCGTCGAGCACCTCGCGCGCCTGGCGGATGGCTTTCTTGAAGGCGGCGATGGGGCTCGCCTTCAATGCCAGCTCGGCCTGGAACTGGCCACGGTCGAAGAGTTCGGGATCCACCTGGGGCATCGGTCGGCTTTCCTATCTATCTATTGAGTCAGTCACACGGTTGAAGCTGGAAAACCGAAGCAACCCTCACGCCGAAACGCGAGGAATGGTGTCGTCTGCGCGCAACGTGAAGATCTCGTAGCCGGTTTCGGTGACCAGCAGCGTGTGTTCCCACTGGGCCGAGAGCTTGCGGTCCTTGGTGATAGCGGTCCAGCCGTCGCCCAGCACCTTGGTATCGGCCTTGCCTTGGTTGATCATCGGCTCGATGGTAAAGGTCATGCCTGCCTTGAGTTCCATGCCGGTGCCGGCGCGGCCGTAGTGCAAGATCTGTGGTTCTTCGTGGAACACGGTGCCGATGCCGTGGCCGCAGAATTCGCGCACCACCGAGAAGCCGTTCTTTTCGGCGTGCTTCTGGATCACTTCACCGATGTCACCCAGGCGGCAGCCTGGCTTGACTATTTCGATGGCCTTGTACATGCATTCCTGGGTCACCTGGGACAGGCGCTCGGCCCAGACCGGCACGTTGCCGACGTGGAACATGCGACTGGTGTCGCCGAAGTAGCGGTCCTTGATCACGGTGACGTCGATGTTCAGGGTGTCGCCGTCCTTCAACGGCTTGTCACCGGGAATGCCGTGGCACACCACGTGGTTGACCGAGGTGCAGATCGACTTGGGGAAGCCTTTGTAGTTCAGCGGCGCAGGGATGGCCTTTTGCACATTGACGATATAGTCGTGGCAGATCTGGTTCAGGGTTTCGGTGGTGACGCCCGGCTTTACATGCTCTGCAATCATTTCCAGCACGTCAGCGGCCAGTTTGCCGGCGATGCGCATGCCGGCGATGTCTTCGGCGGTTTTCAAACTAACGGTCATACAGGCTCTCTCTAGCGCGACGCGCTGAAATCAATACGGTTTACGGGCGTGCGACAAAAGGTTGCTGAATTCGCACAAGCCACAAAAAACGCGATTCTAACAGACGCGGGCGGTAAACCATGAGCCCCTGACGATCGCTTCTATCTATAGGGTGGGGGTAAATCCGCTCTATTCAACGGCTTGCGCACAGATCGCTGCGGTCAGGTGTGATTGCGGGTTTCGTTTTCGCCCTTGCTGTGGTATAAAATGCGCCGCTTTCCGGGGATACCCCGAAAAGCTTAAATCCACACACGTGTCGACACGATGACCTGGGTGCCGGAGGCCTTGATGCCGCTGGTTGGTCATTGGGATACGTGGAGGCCAAACCCGACTTATTAAGGAACTATCATGTCCCAAGTCAACATGCGCGATATGCTGAAGGCCGGTGTGCACTTCGGTCACCAGACCCGTTACTGGAACCCGAAAATGGGTAAATACATTTTCGGCGCGCGTAACAAGATTCACATTATCAACCTTGAAAAAACCCTGCCAATGTTCAACGAAGCTCTGACTTTCGTAGAGCGTCTGGCCCAGGGCAAAAACAAGATCCTGTTCGTCGGCACCAAGCGTTCCGCTGGCAAGATCGTTGCTGAAGAAGCAGCACGTTGCGGTTCGCCGTACGTCGATCACCGCTGGTTGGGCGGCATGCTGACCAACTTCAAAACCATCCGTGCTTCCATCAAGCGTCTGCGTGACCTTGAAGTGCAAGCCGAAGACGGTACTTTCGCCAAGCTGACCAAGAAAGAAGCGCTGATGCGCTCCCGTGACCTGGAAAAGCTCGATCGTTCCCTGGGTGGTATCAAGGACATGGGCGGTCTGCCTGACGCACTGTTCGTTATCGACGTTGATCACGAGCGCATCGCGATCACCGAAGCCAACAAGCTGGGCATCCCGGTTATCGGCGTAGTCGATACCAACAGCAGCCCGGAAGGCGTTGACTACATCATCCCAGGCAACGATGACGCAATCCGCGCTATCCAGCTGTACATGGGTTCGATGGCTGACGCTGTAATCCGTGGCCGCAACCACGTTGCTGGCGGTACCGAGCAGTTCGTTGAAGAAGCTCCGGTAGCTGCCGCTGAGTAACTGACGCCCTGGCGTTGACTCAGTAAGCAAAAAGGGGGCTTGGCCCCCTTTTTGCCACCTCGAAAACCATTTGTCGGCAGCGCAGCTACATCATTTGTAACGTGCAGCGGCCTACAACGGAAATTCGGGAAGAATTGATCGCCCGTTTGATCGGGTGGAATGGTTGAAAACCTATCCAAGAGGATTTTGAAATGGCAGAGATTACTGCAGCGTTGGTTAAAGAACTGCGTGAGCGTACCGGCGAAGGCATGATGGATTGCAAAAAGGCCTTGACCAAGGCCGGCGGCGACATCGAAAAAGCCATTGATGACATGCGTGCTTCCGGCGCCATCAAGGCTGCCAAGAAAGCAGGCAACGTCGCTGCTGAAGGCGCTATCGCCCTGAAAGAAGACGGCAAGTCCGCCGTTCTGCTGGAAGTCAACTCGCAGACCGACTTCCTGGCTCTGCAGGATGACTTCAAGGCATTCGTTGCTGCCAGCGTCGAAAAAGCCTTCGCTGACAAGCTGACCACTGTTGAGCCTCTGATCGAAGCTCAAGAAGCAGCTCGTCTGGTACTGGTCGGCAAGGTTGGCGAAAACGTCAACATCCGTCGCCTGGTTCGCGTTGAAGGTGATGTTGTTGGTGGTTACCTGCACGGCAACAAAATCGGTGTAGCAGTTGTTCTGAAAGGCGGCGACGTTGAGCTGGCCAAAGACATCGCTATGCACGTTGCTGCAAGCAACCCTGAGTTCCTGCTGCCTTCGGAAGTGTCTGCCGAAGCGATCGAGCGCGAAAAAGCTGTGTTCCTGCAACTGAACGAAGAAAAAATCAAAGGCAAGCCAGAAAACATTGTTGAGAACATGGTCAAAGGCCGTATCAGCAAGTTCCTGGCCGAAGCAAGCCTGGTTGAGCAGGCGTTCGTCAAGAACCCTGAAATCAAGGTTGGCGAACTGGCCAAGAAAGCCGGTGCTGAAATCGTTTCCTTCACTTACTTCAAAGTAGGCGAAGGCATCGAGAAGCCGGTCGACAACTTCGCTGAAGAAGTTGCTGCCCAGCTGGCTGCCGCCAAGCAATAAGACAGTCCCAAACTGTCGCCGAAAGAGGCTGCCCGCTCACGCGCGCAGCCTCTTTTCAAATGGGAAGGCCAATTTTATTTGGTTTCCTCTCGGAACTGGCTTACAAAGCCGTGTTCCGATGGCGCTGTGACAGCGTCCAGCTAGAGTGAACGCAAGCCGTAAACGGCTCGCCAAGAATTTTTAAAAAATACGCCGCAGGAGAGATTCGCAATGGCTCAGCAGGGCAGTGGTTATCAGGCTCGCTATAAACGCATTCTACTCAAGCTCAGCGGCGAGGCCCTGATGGGCTCGGAAGAGTTCGGGATCGACCCCAAGGTGCTTGACCGCATGGCGCTGGAAGTCGGCCAATTGGTCGGTATCGGTGTGCAGGTCGGCCTGGTGATCGGCGGCGGCAATCTGTTCCGCGGCGCGGCACTGAGTGCGGCCGGTATGGATCGGGTCACTGGCGACCACATGGGCATGCTGGCCACTGTGATGAACGCCCTGGCCATGCGCGACGCCCTGGAGCGTGCCAATATCTCGGCCATCGTGATGTCGGCTATCTCCATGGTTGGCGTGACCGATCACTACGATCGCCGCAAAGCCATGCGCCACCTGAACTCCAAGGAAGTGGTGATCTTTGCCGCTGGCACAGGCAACCCGTTCTTCACCACGGATTCGGCGGCGTGCCTGCGCGCTATCGAAATCGATGCCGACGTGGTGCTCAAAGCCACCAAGGTAGATGGCGTATACACTGCAGACCCATTCAAAGACCCGCATGCCGAGAAGTTCGATCATCTGACCTACGATGAAGTGCTGGATCGCAAGCTGGGTGTGATGGACCTGACTGCTATCTGCCTGTGCCGCGACCACAAGATGCCGCTGCGCGTATTTAACATGAACAAGCCTGGCGCCCTGCTGAATATCGTACACGGCGGCGCGGAAGGAACTCTGATCGAGGAAGGCCAACAATGATCAATGAAATCAAGAAAGACGCCCAGGCGCGTATGCAGAAATCCCTGGAATCCCTGAGCCATGCATTTGGTCAGATCCGTACCGGCAAGGCGCACCCGAGCATCCTGGGCAGCGTGATGGTGCCTTACTACGGTTCCGACACCCCGCTCAGCGGCGTGGCCAACGTGACCGTGAAGGACTCGCGCACCCTGCAAGTCGTGGCCTTCGAGCGCAACATGCTCGCGGCAGTCGACAAGGCGATCCAGAGCGCCGGTCTGAACCTCAACCCGACCAACCTCGGCGAGTTGTTGTTGATCTCCATGCCAGCCCTGACCGAAGAAACCCGCAAGGGCTTCACCAAGCAGGCGCGCAGTGCCGCTGAAGATGCGCGCGTTGCCGTGCGTAACATCCGTCGCGATGCGTTGGGTGACCTGAAGAAGCTGGTCAAGGACAAGGAAATCAGCGAAGACGAAGAGCGTCGTGCCGTTGCTGATATCGACAAGTTGACCAAGGACGCCGAAGCCAAGATCACCCAGGCTACCGAAGAAAAAGAAAAGGACCTGATGGCCGTATAAGGGGTCAGGACGCCTTTATGGAAAAGACCAAGCAGACTGTGCCCTCCGTGGTGCCGCGCCATGTCGCGATCATCATGGATGGGAATAATCGCTGGGCGAAAAAACGCTTTATGCCGGGTGTTGCCGGGCATAAAGCGGGTGTTGACGCGGTAAGGGCGGTGATTGAGGTGTGCGCCGAGGCCAAGGTCGAAGTGTTGACCTTGTTCGCCTTTTCCAGTGAGAACTGGCAGCGGCCCGCCGACGAAGTCAGTGCCTTGATGGACCTGTTTTTCAAGGCGCTGCGTCGTGAGGCCAAGCGCCTCAATGACAACAACATCAGTCTGCGCATCATTGGTGATCGCTCGCGGTTCCACCCGGAACTGCAAGTGGCCATGCGCGAAGCCGAGGCTATCACCGCAGGCAGTAATCGTTTTGTGCTGCAGATCGCAGCCAATTACGGCGGCCAGTGGGATATCGCCCAGGCTGCGCAACGGCTTGCCCGCGAAGTGCAGGCCGGCCATCTGCGCCCCGACGACATCACGCCCGAACTGTTGCAAACCTGCCTCGTGACCGGCGACCTGCCGTTGCCGGACTTGTGTATCCGTACCGGTGGCGAGCATCGCATCAGCAATTTCCTGTTGTGGCAGCTAGCCTATACCGAGTTGTACTTCTCCGACCTGTTCTGGCCGGACTTCAAACACGATGCCATGCGCAATGCGCTGGCCGATTTCGCTTCCCGTCAGCGTCGTTTCGGTAAAACGAGCGAGCAGATCGAAGCTGGAGCCCGGGTTTAAATGCTTAAACAACGAATCATCACGGCGCTGATCCTGCTGCCGATTGCCTTGTGCGGTTTTTTCCTGCTTGAAGGCTCCGGCTTTGCGCTGTTTATCGGCCTGGTCGTGAGCCTGGGTGCCTGGGAATGGGCGCGCCTGGCAGGCTTCGGCAACCAGTTGCCGCGCGTGGCGTACGCCGCAGTGGTCGCGGTGTTGTTGTTCCTGATGTATATCCTGCCGGACATCGCACCCTGGGTATTGGGGGCGGCGGTGCTGTGGTGGGCGTTGGCAACAGTCCTGGTGCTGACTTACCCACGCACCAGCGGTCAATGGTCCAGCGTGGCCTGCAAGCTGGTGATCGGATTGCTGATCCTGCTACCGGCCTGGCAAGGGCTGGTGGAAATCAAGCGCTACCCTATCGGTAATGAATTGATCCTGGCCGTGATGGTGCTGGTGTGGGGGGCCGATATCGGCGCCTACTTCTCTGGTCGCGCATTTGGCAAGCGCAAGCTGGCTCCGGCCGTCAGCCCGGGCAAGAGCTGGGAAGGCGTATACGGTGGCCTGGCCTTGACGCTACTGATCACGCTGGTGGTCGGTTTGGTGCGTGACTGGTCGGTGAAAGAGGTTCTACTGGCCTTGCTGGGCACCGCTATCGTCGTGTTTATCTCGGTGGTGGGTGACCTCACCGAGAGCATGTTCAAGCGCCAGGCCGGGATCAAGGACAGCAGTAACCTGTTGCCGGGTCATGGTGGCGTGCTGGACCGCATCGACAGCCTCACTGCCGCGCTGCCGATCTTCGCGGTGTTGCTGTGGATGATCGCTTCGTGAGCGGCCTGCAGCAGGTTACCGTACTGGGCGCGACCGGTTCCGTCGGGCTGAGTACCCTGGATGTCATCGCTCGTCACCCGGATCGTTACCAGGTTTTCGCCCTGACCGGCTTCACGCGTTTGCGCGAATTGCTGGCCTTGTGCGTGCGCCACTCACCGCGCTTTGCTGTAGTGCCTGAGGCCGCGGCGGCCCGTGGGCTGCAGGATGATCTGCGGGCTGCGGGGTTGACCACCCAGGTGCTGGTCGGGGAAGCGGGGTTGTGCCAGGTGGCGGCCGACGCCGATGTGGATACCGTGGTGGCGGCGATTGTCGGCGCGGCGGGGTTGCGTCCTACCCTGGCGGCAGTCGATGCCGGCAAGAAAATTCTGCTGGCCAATAAAGAAGCCCTGGTCATGTCTGGCGCACTCTTCATGCAAGCCGTGCGCAAGAGTGGGGCGGTCCTGCTGCCGCTGGACAGCGAGCACAACGCAATCTTCCAGTGCATGCCCGGGGATTTCGCCCGCGGCTTGAGCCAGGTCGGTGTGCGTCGGATTCTGCTGACGGCGTCCGGTGGTCCCTTTCGGCAGACTCCGCTGGCTGAGCTTAAGCATGTGTCTCCCGATCAGGCCTGCGCTCATCCGAACTGGTCCATGGGGCGCAAGATTTCCGTGGATTCGGCGAGCATGATGAACAAAGGCCTGGAGCTGATCGAGGCGTGCTGGTTGTTCGATGCACGGCCTGATCAGGTCGAGGTGGTGATTCACCCGCAAAGCGTGATCCACTCCCTGGTCGATTACGTGGACGGTTCGGTGTTGGCGCAGTTGGGCAACCCGGATATGCGCACGCCGATCGCCAATGCCTTGGCCTGGCCGGAGCGGATCGATTCCGGCGTGGCGCCTCTGGATCTGTTTGCGATTGCGCGCCTGGACTTCGAAGCCCCGGACGAGCAGCGTTTTCCGTGCCTGCGCCTGGCGCGGCAAGCGGCCGAGGCGGGTAACAGCGCGCCGGCCATGCTCAATGCGGCCAATGAAGTGGCCGTGGCGGCGTTTCTCGAACGGCGCATCCGCTTTCCGCAGATCGCGAGTATCATCGAGGACGTCCTGAATCTTGAGCCAGTCGTGGCTGTAAATGACCTGGGAGCGGTATTTGAGGCTGATACCAAGGCCCGAGCCTTGGCCCAGCAATGGCTGGATCGCGACACACGTTAGGGTGGGCGCGTTTGAGCCTTCAGGCATCGGATTGAAATGCGGAGAAATTAGATGAGTGCGCTCTACATGATTGTCGGCACCCTGGTTGCTCTGGGTGTGCTGGTTACCTTCCACGAATTCGGCCACTTCTGGGTGGCGCGTCGTTGCGGCGTCAAGGTATTGCGCTTTTCCGTTGGTTTCGGCATGCCATTGTTGCGCTGGCATGATCGTCGTGGCACCGAGTTCGTGATTGCCGCTATCCCGTTGGGTGGCTACGTCAAGATGCTCGATGAGCGCGAAGGTGAAGTGCCGGCTGATCAATTGGATCAGTCTTTCAATCGCAAGACCGTTCGTCAGCGTATCGCAATTGTTGCAGCGGGCCCGATCGCCAACTTCCTGTTGGCAATGGTGTTCTTCTGGGTTCTGGCCATGATGGGCAGCCAGCAGGTGCGCCCGGTCATCGGTGCAGTCGAGGCGGACAGCATCGCGTCCAGGGCCGGCTTGGTGGCAGGGCAGGAAATTGTTTCCATTGATGGCGAGCCGACCACCGGTTGGGGCGCGGTCAATTTGCAGTTGGTGCGCCGCCTGGGTGAAAGCGGCACCGTCAATGTGGTGGTGCGTGACCAGGATTCCAGTGCCGAAACCCCGCGGGCGTTGGCTCTGGACCACTGGCTCAAGGGCGCCGATGAGCCTGATCCGATCAAATCCCTGGGGATTCGTCCTTGGCGTCCGGCCTTGCCGCCGGTACTCGCTGAGCTGGATCCGAAAGGTCCGGCCCAGGCCGCAGGCCTGAAAACCGGTGATCGCCTGCTGGCCCTCGATGGCCAGGCGCTGGGTGACTGGCAGCAAGTGGTCGACCTGGTACGTGTGCGTCCTGATACCAGAATTGTGCTGAAAGTTGAGCGCGAGGGTGCTCAAATCGATGTTCCCGTGACCTTGTCGGTTCGCGGGGAGGCCAAGGCGGCCGGGGGTTACCTGGGTGCCGGGGTCAAAGGTGTCGAATGGCCGCCATCGATGGTTCGAGAGGTCAGCTTCGGGCCTTTGGCCGCGATTGGCGAGGGTGCGAAACGCACCTGGACCATGAGCGTACTGACCCTCGAATCCCTCAAGAAAATGTTGTTCGGTGAGCTCTCGGTAAAAAACTTGAGTGGACCGATAACCATTGCTAAAGTGGCGGGCGCTTCTGCCCAGTCGGGTGTCGCGGATTTCCTGAATTTCCTGGCTTATCTGAGTATTAGCCTTGGGGTTCTGAATTTGCTGCCCATTCCAGTATTGGATGGGGGGCATCTGCTGTTTTATCTGGTCGAGTGGGTGCGTGGTCGCCCCTTGTCGGATCGGGTGCAGGGTTGGGGGATACAGATCGGTATCAGTTTGGTGGTCGGGGTGATGTTGTTAGCTCTGGTCAACGATCTGGGACGACTGTAACGCTTCGCTGAATTGCGAATCTGCCGCATTTTGCGGCAGTTTGTTTATTGCCAGTTGGAATAAGAAAGGACTTCATGAAACGTCTGCTGCTAACTGCGGTTCTCACCGTATTGATGATCGCCGAAGTTCACGCCGAGTCCTTCACCATCTCCGATATTCGCGTCAACGGCCTCCAGCGGGTTTCCGCGGGTAGCGTCTTTGGTGCCTTGCCGTTGAACGTCGGGGAACAGGCGGATGATCGTCGCCTGGTGGAATCCACTCGTGCGCTGTTCAAAACCGGGTTCTTTCAAGATATCCAACTGGGTCGCGAAGGCAACGTCCTGGTCATCACGGTCGTCGAACGACCTTCCGTTGCGAGTATCGCGATCGAAGGTAACAAGGCCATCTCCACTGAAGACCTGATGAAGGGCCTGAAGCAATCCGGCCTGGCCGAAGGCGAGATCTTCCAGCGCGCGACCCTTGAGGGTGTGCGTAACGAACTGCAACGCCAGTACGTTGCCCAGGGCCGCTACTCCGCGACCGTGGAAACCGAAGTGATCCCGCAGCCTCGTAACCGTGTGGGCCTCAAGGTCAACATCAACGAAGGTACCGTCGCGGCCATTCAGCACATCAACGTGGTGGGCAACACCAAATTCGCTGATGACGACCTGATCGACCTGTTCGAGCTCAAGACCACCAACTGGCTGTCGTTCTTCAAGAACGATGACAAATACGCCCGTGAAAAACTTTCCGGTGACCTTGAACGCCTGCGCTCCTACTACCTGGACCGTGGCTACATCAACATGGACATCGCTTCGACCCAGGTGTCCATCACCCCGGACAAGAAGCACGTCTATATCACCGTGAACGTCAACGAAGGCGAGAAGTACAAGGTTCGTGACGTCAAGCTCAGCGGCGACCTGAAAGTCCCTGAGGACCAGGTCAAGTCCCTGCTGCTGGTGCAGAAGGATCAGGTGTTCTCGCGCAAGCTGATGACCACTACCTCCGAACTGATCACTCGCCGCCTGGGTAACGAAGGCTATACCTTCGCCAACGTCAACGGCGTGCCGACCCCGAATGATGAAGATCACACGGTAGACATCACCTTCGTCGTCGATCCTGGCAAGCGCGCCTACGTAAACCGCATCAACTTCCGTGGCAACACCAAGTCTGCGGACGAAGTGCTGCGTCGTGAAATGCGTCAGATGGAAGGTGGCTGGGCTTCGACCTACCTGATCGACCAGTCCAAGACCCGTCTTGAGCGTCTGGGCTTCTTCAAGGAAGTCAACGTCGAAACCCCGGCCGTACCGGGTGTGGATGACCAGGTTGACGTGAACTACGCCGTTGAAGAGCAAGCTTCGGGCTCGATCACCGCCAGCGTCGGTTTCGCACAGAGCGCCGGCCTGATCCTGGGTGGCTCGATCACCCAGAACAACTTCCTCGGTACCGGTAACAAGGTTTCCATCGGCCTGACCCGAAGCGAATACCAGAGCCGCTATAACTTCGGTTATGTCGACCCCTACTGGACAGCTGACGGTGTGAGCCTGGGCTATAACGCCTTCTACCGCACCACCGACTACAAAGACCTCGACGTCGACGTTGCAAGCTATGCGATCGACAGCCTGGGTGTGGGCGCAAACATCGGTTACCCGATCAGCGAAACCTCGCGCCTGACCTTTGGCATCACTGCGCAACAGGATGAGATCAAGACCGGTGTGTACACTGTGGACGAGATCTTTGACTTCACCCGTCGTGAAGGCGACAAGTTCCTGAACTTCAAGGCGTCTGCCGGCTGGTCCGAGTCGACCCTGAACAAAGGTGTGCTGGCAACCCGTGGTCATTCCCAGAGCCTGACTGCGGAAGTCACCACGCCGGGCAGCGACCTGTCGTTCTTCAAACTCGATTACCGCGGCCAGTTGTTCCAGCCGTTGAGCGATAACTACACCATGCGCCTGCACACAGAGCTGGGCTATGGCGACGGTTATGGTTCGACCGATGGCTTGCCGTTCTACGAGAACTACTACGCAGGTGGTTTCAACTCGGTGCGTGGCTTCAAGGACAGCACTCTGGGCCCACGTGGTACCCCAAGCCGCGGTGTTGACCAAACCGGTAACGTCGGTACTCGCCGCGATGATGACAACGACCCGCTGCCGTTCGGTGGTAACGTGCTGATCCAGGGTGGTGCCGAAATCCTGTTCCCGCTGCCGTTCGTCAAGGACCAGCGTTCCCTGCGGACTTCGGTCTTCTGGGACGTGGGTAACGTGTTCGACTCCAAGTGCGAGCAGATCAAGAACCCAAGCGGTCTGAAGTCCAACACCCAGTGCAACGACGTGAGCCTCAGCAACCTGGCGAGCTCCGTGGGTGTGGGTGTGACCTGGGTGACTGCGCTGGGCCCGTTGAGCTTTGCTCTGGCCATGCCGATCAAGAAACCGGATAACGCTGAAACCCAGATTTTCCAATTCTCCCTCGGCCAGACGTTCTAAGCGTCTGACCCAAGATAACGACAACGGATTCTGTAGGAGTACATCGTGCGTAAGTTGACTCAATTGGTCCTGCTGGCCACTGTGCTGGTAACCACCCCGGCCTTCGCCGAAATGAAAATCGCCGTCCTGAACTATCAGATGGCTCTGCTGGAATCCGACGCGGCCAAGAAGTACGCCGTGGATGCCGAGAAGAAATTCGGTCCGCAACTGACCAAGCTCAAAACCTTGGAAAGCAGCGCCAAGGGCATCCAGGATCGTCTGGTAGCCGGTGGCGACAAGATGCAGCAAGGCGAGCGCGAGCGTCTGGAGCTCGAATTCAAGCAAAAGGCCCGTGACTACCAGTTCCAGTCCAAGGAGCTGAACGAAGCCAAGGCTGTTGCCGACCGTGAAATGCTCAAGCAGCTCAAGCCCAAGCTCGACAGCGCCGTGGAAGAAGTCATCAAGAAGGGTGCCTTTGACCTGGTGTTCGAGCGCGGCGCCGTGATTGACGTCAAGCCTCAATACGACATCACCCGTCAGGTGATCGAGCGCATGAACCAGCTGAAGTAAGCCATGACCGCGACTATCAAACTCGGCGAGTTGGCCGAGTTCCTGGGAGCCACCTTGCGTGGCTCCCCGGAGAAAGAAATCACTGGGCTAGCC
This sequence comes from Pseudomonas sp. W2Aug9, assembly GCF_023127755.1. Classification (NCBI taxonomy): domain Bacteria; kingdom Pseudomonadati; phylum Pseudomonadota; class Gammaproteobacteria; order Pseudomonadales; family Pseudomonadaceae; genus Pseudomonas; species Pseudomonas sp. W2Aug9. The sequence goes on from NZ_SPKL01000010.1 coordinate 523,859, forward strand.
ACCTTGCAGGAGGCTGGCCCAGCTCAGTTGAGCTTCCTCGCAAATCCCCAATACCGTAAATACCTGGTTGATTGCCAGGCCGCAGCCGTGTTGCTGAAGGCCGCTGACGCTGAAGGGTTTATCGGGGATGCGCTGGTGGTGGCCGACCCGTACCTGTCGTACGCCAAGGCGTCACACCTGTTCGATCCCAAGCCGAAAGCGGCCGGTGGCATTCACCCATCTGCGGTAATTGCCGATGATGCCCAGGTTGACCCTGCGGCCAGCATCGGTGCGTTTGCAGTGATCGAGAGCGGGGCGCGTATTGGTGCAGGTGTCACCGTGGGCGCCCACTGCTTTATCGGCGCACGCTGTGAAATCGGTGCCAATGGTTGGCTGGCCCCACGTGTAACCCTCTACCACGATGTGCGTATTGGTCAGCGTGTGGTCATTCAGTCCGGCGCTGTTATCGGCGGCGAAGGCTTTGGCTTTGCCAACGCCAAAGGTGTCTGGCACAAGATTGCCCAGGTCGGCGGCGTATTGATCGGCGACGATGTGGAGATCGGTGTAAACACTGCGGTGGATCGCGGGGCTTTGGCCGATACGGTGATCGGTAACGGCGTGAAGCTCGACAACCAGATCCAGATCGCCCACAACGTGCAGATTGGCGATCACACCGCCATGGCTGCGTGCGTGGGTATTTCCGGCAGCACCAAAATCGGCAAGCATTGCATGCTCGCCGGCGGCGTCGGGCTGGTGGGGCATATCGATATTTGCGACAACGTCTTTATCACCGGCATGACCATGGTGACTCACTCGATTACCGAGCCGGGGGCCTATTCTTCCGGTACCGCCATGCAACCTGCGGCTGAATGGCGCAAGAGTGCGGCGCGTTTGAGGAAGATCGACGACATGGCACGACGTATCAAACAGCTGGAAAAGCGTGTTGGGGACGTGACCCCTGGCGGTAATGCTTCATCTGAAGGCTGATACCATTTCCATATCAAGTGTGCACAGCCGCTAGACTGCCTCCTTGATTTGCTAGTGGGGCGTGCGCTTAGTTCGCCCGCCCCCAATCTTTATTACAGGCTTCCCCCCGAAATGATGGACATCAACGAGATTCGCGAATACCTGCCTCACCGTTACCCGTTCCTGCTGGTGGACCGCGTAGTGGACCTCAATGTCGAGGAAAAGCGCATTCGTGCCTACAAGAATGTCAGCATCAACGAACCATTCTTCAACGGTCACTTTCCAGCGCATCCCATCATGCCGGGCGTGTTGATCATCGAAGCGATGGCCCAGGCTGCCGGTATCCTTGGTTTCAAAATGCTCGACCTCAAGCCTGCCGACGGCACGCTTTACTATTTCGTGGGCTCCGACAAGCTGCGTTTTCGCAACCCGGTCACTCCGGGTGACCAGTTGATCCTGGAAGCCAGGTTTATCAGCTGCAAGCGCCAGATCTGGAAGTTCGAATGCCAGGCCTCGGTAGATGGCAAGCCGGTATGCTCTGCCGAGATCATCTGTGCGGAACGCAAACTATGAGTTTGATTGACCCTCGCGCAATCATCGATCCGTCGGCCGTACTGGCCGCCGACGTTGAGGTCGGCCCTTGGTCGATCGTCGGCGCAGGTGTGGAAATCGGCGAGGGGACTGTCATCGGGCCACACGTGATCCTTAAAGGTCCGACCCGTATTGGCAAACACAATCGTATCTACCAGTTTTCCTCGGTAGGCGAAGACACCCCGGACATGAAGTACAAGGGTGAAGAAACACGCCTGGTAATCGGTGACCACAACATCATCCGTGAAGGCGTCACCATTCACCGCGGCACCGTACAGGATCGCGCTGAAACCACTTTGGGTGATCACAACCTGGTCATGGCCTATGCGCACATCGGCCATGACAGCGTGATCGGCAACCATTGCATCCTGGTCAACAACACTGCGCTGGCAGGCCATGTGCACGTTGACGACTGGGCGATTCTGTCCGGTTTCACCCTGGTGCATCAGTACTGCCATATCGGCGCCCACAGCTTTTCCGGCATGGGCACCGCCATTGGCAAGGATGTGCCTGCATTCGTGACGGTGTTCGGCAACCCTGCCGAGGCTCGCAGCATGAACTTCGAAGGCATGCGCCGCCGCGGTTTCAGCGAAGAGGCGATCCACGCTCTACGCCGTGCCTACAAGACGGTTTACCGTCAGGGGCTGACAGTTGAGCAGGCGCTGACCGAACTGACCGAGCCGGCAAGCCTGTTTCCGGAAGTCGCGGTGTTCCGTGACTCGATCCAGGCGTCGACTCGCGGCATCACACGCTGATCATGGCCAATCTGCGTATTGCGCTGGTGGCCGGTGAAGCGTCCGGCGATATTCTGGGTGCTGGCCTGATGCGAGCCCTCAAGGCCCAGCATCCTGCGGTGGAGTTTATCGGCGTGGGTGGGCCGCTGATGCAGGCAGAAGGACTTGCTTCCTACTTCCCCATGGAGCGGCTGTCGGTCATGGGCTTGGTGGAGGTGTTGGGGCGCCTGCGTGAACTGCTTGCTCGCCGCAAGCTGTTGATAAAGACGCTGATCGCTGAAAAGCCTGACGTCTTTATCGGCATCGATGCACCGGATTTCACGCTCAATATCGAACTCAAATTGCGTCAGGCCGGGATCAAGACCGTGCACTACGTCAGCCCATCCGTATGGGCGTGGCGGCAGAAGCGGGTGTTGAAGATCCGCGAAGGCTGCGACCTGATGTTGACCCTGTTGCCGTTCGAAGCCAGGTTCTACGAAGAGAAGGGCGTACCGGTACGGTTTGTCGGCCATACCCTGGCCGATGCCATTCCGTTGCAAGCCGATCGTGCTGCCGCGCGTGCCGAACTGGGCTTGCCCGACGGCCCGTTGGTGGCGTTGATGCCGGGCAGTCGTGGCGGTGAGGTAGGGCGCCTGGGGGCGCTGTTTTTTGATGCTGCCGAACGTCTGCAGGCACAAAAACCGGGGGTTCGCTTCGTGCTGCCGTGTGCCAGCCCGCAACGCCGCGCACAGATCGAGACCCTGCTGGAAGGTCGCAACCTGCCGCTGACCCTGCTTGACGGCCAGTCCCATCTGGCTCTGGCAGCCTGCGATGCGGTGTTGATTGCGTCGGGCACTGCCACCCTTGAAGCCTTGCTGTACAAGCGGCCAATGGTTGTAGCCTATCGCCTGGCGCCGCTGACCTTCTGGATTCTCAAGCGCATGGTCAAGAGCCCTTATATCTCCCTGCCCAACCTGCTGGCCCAGCGCCTGCTGGTGCCAGAGTTGTTGCAGGACGATGCAACGCCTGAAGCGCTCGCGCAGACCCTACTGCCCTTGATTGACGGCGGCGAAGAGCAGACCCGTGGTTTCGACGACATTCATCGCACGTTGCGTCGTGATGCCTCGAACCAGGCGGCCGACGCCGTGCTGACCTTGATCGGCCATAAACAGGAAGCCTTATGACCACGCAAATGGGGCTGGATTTCAGCCTGGTTGCCCAAGCTCACGAACTGGTGGCCGGTGTTGACGAAGTAGGGCGCGGCCCGCTGTGTGGCGCAGTGGTCACGGCGGCGGTAATCCTAGATCCGAACCGCCCGATCCTGGGCCTCAATGATTCGAAAAAGCTTACCGAGGCCCGTCGCGAAAAGCTCTATGACGAGATCTGTGAAAAGGCCCTGAGTTGGCATATCGCTCGCGCTGAAGTCGAGGAAATCGACAAACTTAATATCCTCCATGCAACCATGTTAGCCATGCAGCGTGCTGTTGAAGGGCTGCATATCACCCCGAAAATGGCGATGATCGATGGCAACCGTTGCCCGAAGCTTGCGATGCCGTCGGAGGCGGTGGTCAAGGGCGATAGCAAGGTTCCAGCCATTGCCGCCGCCTCGATCCTGGCCAAGGTCAGCCGTGACCGTGAAATGGCTGCGTTCGAACTGATCTACCCCGGCTACGGGATTGGCGGCCATAAAGGCTACCCGACGCCCGTTCATCTGGAAGCTCTGGCTCGGCTGGGCCCGACCCCGATCCATCGCCGCTCGTTTGCCCCGGTACGCCTGGCTTATGAGGCCCGCGAAAGTCTGATCGAGGTTTAGCAGCAAGGCTGATGTTTTTACCAAGGCCCGGTACAATCCGGGCCTTGTTGTTTTCATGTATCAAGACAGGATCACTATGCCGGCTTCATTCGTTCACCTGCGCCTGCACACTGAGTACTCCCTGGTCGACGGCCTGGTACGGATCAAACCACTGGTCAAAACCCTGGTGGGCATGAATATGCCTGCGGTGGCGGTAACCGATCAGAACAACATGTGTTCCCTGGTCAAGTTCTACAAGAACGCCATGGGCGCCGGCATCAAGCCGATCTGTGGCGCCGACCTGTGGCTGTCCAACAAGGACCCGGATAACCCACTGAGCCGCATCAGCCTGCTGGCGATGAACGGCGTGGGTTATCGCAACCTCACTGAACTGATTTCCCGCGGCTTTATCGACGGCCAGCGCAACGGCTCGATCATCATCGAGCGCGAGTGGGTGGCCGAAGCCAGCGAAGGCCTGATCATGCTCTCGGCGGCTAAAGAGGGCGAGATCGGTATCGCGTTGCTGGGCGGTAATCCCCAGGAAGCCGAGGTGCTGGCACGTGAGTGGATGCAGGTATTCCCGGACCGTTTCTACCTGGAAGTCCAGCGTACCAACCGCCCCAACGATGAAGAACATCTGCATGCTGCCGTAGCCCTGGCCGATAAGCTGGGGGCGCCGCTGGTGGCGACCAACGATGTGCGGTTTATCAAGAAAGAAGATTTCGAGGCCCATGAAACCCGCGTGTGCATCGGCGAAGGCCGGGCCCTGGATGACCCGCGCCGCTCGAAGAATTACAGCGAAGAGCAATACCTCAAAAGCGCCGATGAAATGGCGCAACTGTTCAGCGATTTGCCCGAGGCCCTGGAAAACTCCGTCGAGATCGCCAAGCGCTGCAACATCGAAGTGAAACTGGGCAAGCACTTTTTGCCCAACTTCCCGATACCCGATGGCATGACCATCGACGAATACTTTCGCAAAGTGTCATTCGATGGCTTGGAAGAACGCCTCAGCGTCCTGCTGCCCAAGGACACCACTGAAGACTACGAAGCCAAGCGCCAGGTGTATGTCGACCGGTTGAATTTCGAGCTGGATATCATCATCCAGATGGGATTCCCTGGCTACTTCCTGATCGTAATGGACTTTATCCAGTGGGCCAAAAACAACGGCGTACCGGTAGGTCCCGGCCGGGGGTCAGGTGCTGGCTCGCTGGTGGCCTATGTTCAGAAGATTACCGACCTTGACCCGCTGGAATATGACCTGCTGTTCGAACGGTTCCTGAACCCGGAACGGGTGTCGATGCCCGACTTCGACGTCGACTTCTGCATGGATGGTCGTGACCGCGTGATTGAATACGTGGCCGAGAAATACGGCCGCAACGCGGTAAGTCAGATCATCACCTTCGGTTCCATGGCGGCGAAAGCGGTAATTCGCGACGTGGCGCGGGTGCAGGGCAAGTCCTACGGCCTGGCCGACCGCCTGTCGAAGATGATCCCGTTCGAAGTCGGCATGACCCTGGAAAAAGCCTACGAGCAGGAAGAAATCCTGCGCGACTTTATCAAGGTCGATGAAGAAGCCGCCGAAATCTGGGACATGGCGCGCAAGCTCGAAGGCGTGGTGCGTAACGTCGGTAAACACGCCGGTGGTGTGGTCATCGCGCCGACCAAGCTCACCGACTTTTCACCGATCTACTGCGATGAAGAAGGCGACGGCCTGGTCACCCAGTTCGACAAGGATGACGTGGAGGCGGCCGGCCTGGTGAAGTTCGACTTCCTCGGCCTGCGTACCCTGACGATCATCGACTGGGCACTCAAGACCATCAACCGCGACCGCGCCAAGGTCGGCGAAGAACCGCTGGATATCGCGTTTATTCCGCTGGACGACAAACCGACCTACAGCCTGCTGCAAAAGGCCGAAACCACGGCGGTGTTCCAGCTTGAATCCCGGGGCATGAAAGAGCTGATCAAAAAGCTCAAGCCCGACTGCCTGGAAGACTTGATCGCACTGGTGGCGCTGTTCCGTCCGGGCCCGCTGCAATCGGGCATGGTGGATGACTTCATCAACCGCAAGCACGGTCGCGCCGAGCTGGCTTACCCGCACTCCGACTATCAATACGAGGGCCTCAAGCCTGTATTGGCGCCGACGTACGGCATCATCCTGTATCAGGAACAGGTGATGCAGATCGCCCAGGTAATGGCCGGCTACACCCTCGGTGGTGCGGACATGCTGCGTCGCGCAATGGGTAAAAAGAAACCCGAGGAAATGGCCAAGCAGCGCGGCGGTTTCATTGAAGGTTGCGCCACCAACAACATCGACGCCGACCTGGCCGGTAACATCTTCGACCTGGTAGAAAAATTCGCCGGTTATGGTTTCAACAAATCCCACTCCGCCGCCTATGGCCTGGTGTCGTACCAGACCGCCTGGCTGAAAGCCCACTACCCGGCGCCGTTCATGGCTGCGGTACTGTCGGCCGATATGCACAACACCGACAAGGTCGTGACCTTGATCGAGGAAGTGCGCACCATGAAGCTGCGCCTGGATGCGCCGGACGTGAACGCCTCTGAGTTCAAGTTCACGGTGAATGACGAAGGTCGCATCATCTATGGCCTCGGCGCGATCAAGGGCGTGGGCGAAGGCCCGGTGGAGGCCATCACCGAAGCGCGTCAGGATGGGCCATTCAAGGACCTGTTCGACTTCTGCGCGCGTGTTGACCTCAAACGCATCAACAAGCGTACCCTTGATGGCTTGATCCGCAGCGGCGCGCTCGACCGTCTCGGCCCGTATTTCCATGATGAGCCGAAGGCTTACCAGGCCAATATCGACCGTAACCGTGCGGTGCTGCTCACCGCCATGGAAGAGGCGATCAAGGCTGCCGAACAGACTGCCCGCACCCATGACAGCGGCCACGCCGACCTGTTTGGCGGGTTGTTCGTCGAAGAGGATGCGGATGTCTACGCCAATCATCGCAAGGCCAAGGAGCTGACCCTCAAGGAACGCCTCAAAGGTGAGAAAGACACCTTGGGCCTGTACCTCACCGGCCACCCGATTGACGAGTACGAAGGCGAAATCCGCCGTTTCGCCCGCCAGCGCATTATCGACCTCAAGCCCGCGCGGGATACCCAGACCGTCGCCGGCATGATCATCGCCCTGCGGGTGATGAAAAATAAAAAGGGCGACAAAATGGGTTTCATCACCCTGGATGACCGCTCGGGCCGGATCGAAGCGTCACTGTTTGCCGACGCGTTCCACTCCGCCCAGTCACTTTTGCAGACCGACGCCATGGTGGTGGTGGAAGGGGAGGTCAGCAATGATGACTTCTCCGGTGGCCTGCGCCTGCGTATCAAACGGGTGATGAGCATGGAAGATGCGCGCACCAACCTGGCCGAAAGCCTGCGCTTGAAGGTCAAGACCGAAGCGCTCAAGGGCGATCAGCTACGCTGGTTGGGTGACCTGCTCAAGCGCCACCGCGGCGCGTGCCCGGTAACCATGGAGTACACCGGCAGCGACGCCAAGGCCATGTTGCAGTTTGGTGAGACGTGGCGGATTGATCCGGCTGATGGCTTGATTCAAGCTTTGCGTGACCAGTTCGGGCGAGACAACGTCTTCCTCCAATACCGTTGACGGTCAGTACCCCTGACCTCGGCTGAACATTTAATCTCGACCTAAACGCGCCTCTCCCTTAAGGTAGGGCGCGAATAGACAACCGGCTGGCCAGGCACTCCTTGGCCGTCGACCCAAGACGGACGCTTATGAACCCGAATTTTCTTGATTTCGAACAGCCGATCGCTGACCTGCAAGCCAAGATCGAAGAGCTGCGCCTGGTCGGCAATGACAATTCGCTGAATATCGGCGACGAAATCGCTCGCCTGCAAGACAAAAGCAGCACGCTCACCGAAGACATCTTCGGCAAGCTGACCAGTTGGCAGATCGCGCGCCTGGCTCGCCACCCGCGCCGTCCGTACACCCTGGACTACATCGAACACATCTTCACCGAGTTCGATGAGCTGCACGGCGACCGCCACTTCTCCGACGACGCGGCCATTGTGGGCGGTATCGCTCGCCTGGACGACCAGCCGGTAATGGTGATCGGCCATCAGAAAGGCCGTGAAGTGCGCGAGAAAGTCCGTCGCAACTTCGGTATGCCGCGTCCGGAAGGCTACCGCAAGGCTTGCCGCCTGATGGAAATGGCCGAGCGCTTCAAGATGCCGATCCTGACCTTCATCGACACTCCGGGCGCATACCCGGGTATCGACGCCGAAGAGCGCAACCAGAGTGAAGCGATTGCCTGGAACCTGCGCGTCATGGCTCGCCTGAAAACCCCGATCATCGCCACCGTGATCGGTGAAGGTGGTTCCGGCGGTGCGCTGGCCATTGGCGTGTGCGACCAGTTGAACATGCTGCAATATTCGACCTACGCGGTGATTTCGCCGGAAGGTTGCGCCTCGATCCTGTGGAAAACCGCAGAAAAGGCGCCGGATGCGGCTGAAGCCATGGGCATCACCGCCGATCGCCTCAAGGGCCTGGGTATCGTGGACAAAGTGATCGCCGAGCCACTGGGCGGCGCCCACCGTGACCCGGCCGCGGCTGCCGCGACCATCCGTGCTGAACTGGGCTCGCAACTGGCGATGCTCAAGAAGCTGGATAACGAAGCGCTGCTGGCCCGTCGTTACGAACGCCTTATGAGCTACGGTCTCTAAAGTCTACGCCGTAACTCAATGTGGGAGGGGGCTTGCTCCCGGTAGCGGTGGATCAGTCACCAGATGCAGTGACTGACACTCAGCAATCGGGAGCAAGCCCCCTCCCACATTTGCTTTGTGTATGCTCGGCTTATGTATTCCAGATTTGCGGCGGTGACATCCGATGAAACCGGCTCTACCCGCCAGACTCCTGAAAACCCTGGCCCCCTGGCGCAATGCTCCGGCCTGGCGCATTGCATTCTCCGGTGGCCTCGACTCCACCGTCCTGCTGCACCTTCTGGCTTCCCTGGCAAACACCGAAACCCTGCCGCCCATCAGCGCTGTGCATGTCCATCATGGGCTGCAAGCGGCCGCTGACGCCTGGCCCAGTCATTGCCAAGCGTTATGTGACAGCCTGGGCATACCTTTGCAGGTCTTGCGTGTGCAGGTGCAACCCGGTGCCAGCCTGGAGCGTGCCGCGCGTAACGCACGTTACCAGGCGTTTACCGAGGTGATCGGGGCAGGGGAGGTGCTGCTCACCGCCCAGCATCGCGACGATCAAGCCGAGACCCTGCTGTTCCGCCTGTTACGCGGAGCCGGAGTGCGTGGGTTGGCGGCAATGCCCGAGCGTCGCCCGTTGGCGACGGGGCACTTGGTGCGGCCATTGCTGGCGGTTTCCCGGGGAGCATTGGAAGCCTACGCCCACGAACACCAATTGAAGTGGATTGAAGACCCTTCGAACGCCGATCCACGGTTCTCGCGCAATTACCTGCGTCGCCAAGTCTTTCCAACGCTGACGCAGCGCTGGCCTCAGGCAGTATCAAGCCTGGCGCGCACTGCCGAGCACCTGAGTGAAGCCCAGGGCCTGCTCGACGAACTGGCGCACATGGATCTGACCGCCGCCGATCAGCCTTCAGCGTTTCCCTGGCTGCCTTTGCCTTCCTTGGTCCTTGCTCCGTTGCGCGATCTTTCCGATGCGCGCCAGCGCAATGCCTTGCGTCATTGGCTGAATCCCCTGACTCGTCTGCCCGACAGTGACCACTGGGCCAGTTGGTACGCCCTGCGCGATGCCAAGGGGGACGCACAGCCGTTATGGCGCCTGGCCGACGGTCAGCTTCATCGTTGCGGCGAACGCATTTGGTGGCTGCCTTCCACGTGGTCGGAATTTTCCGACGTGTCGGTGAGCTGGCCCGATCCGCGAAATCCACTAGAGTTACCCGGGAACGGCCAACTGATGTTTGCCGGCAAGGCTCCCGAGGGACCCTTGTCGATTCGTTATCGCCAGGGTGGCGAAATCGTCGAAGTGCCAGGTCGAGGCCGGCGTGATCTCAAGCGCCTGTTGAATGAAAGTGGTATGCCGGGCTTCGTCCGTGGCAGATTGCCGCTGGTCTATCGGGGCGAGCAATTGCTGGCTGTACCAACGCTTGCGGGGCTGAGGGCCAGTCCGCTGGATGACTGGCAATTACATTGGTTGCCACAGACCTGCGATCAAGGTTTGAGCTGATAGCGCCTTTCCGGTAGACTACGCTCCCTTCTTGATACAACTTCTGTGGATTCGACTGAATCGCAGCAGTTGCCGATTACCAAGCAGTCTTTGCTGGGCGATTCCAAAAAATGTGTAGCGATCAACGTACCGGTGTTTCCTTGCTGGTCTGTCACAACGCGGCGGTTTTTTTGAAAGGTGCACTGTGATTAATGCAGGTGATCGGGGGCTTCGGCCTTCCTTCGCTTTCCCCGGCGGCTCGGACCGCTTTAACGCAGACTTCTAGGGTTTTTCATGACGCGCTACATATTCGTCACGGGCGGTGTTGTTTCTTCATTGGGGAAAGGCATTGCCTCCGCTTCATTGGCGGCCATCCTGGAGGCGCGGGGGCTTAAAGTCACCATGCTCAAGCTGGACCCGTACATCAACGTCGACCCGGGCACCATGAGCCCGTTCCAGCACGGTGAAGTGTTCGTCACTCACGACGGCGCCGAGACCGACCTGGACCTGGGCCACTACGAGCGGTTCATCCGCACGACCATGACCCAGAACAATAACTTCACCACTGGCCGTGTCTACGAGCATGTGCTGCGCAAAGAGCGCCGTGGTGACTACCTGGGTGCAACCATCCAGGTGATCCCGCACATCACCGACGAAATCAAGCGCCGCATCATCAAGGGTGCAGGCGATGCCGACGTGGCGATGGTCGAGATCGGTGGCACCGTGGGCGACATCGAATCCCAACCGTTCCTTGAAGCCATCCGCCAGCTGCGTTTCGAAGTCGGCGCCAAGCGCGCGATGCTCATGCACCTGACACTGGTGCCGTACATCGCCACCGCCGGCGAAACCAAAACCAAGCCTACCCAGCACTCGGTCAAGGAGCTGCGTTCCATCGGCCTGCAACCGGACGTACTGGTTTGCCGTTCCGATCACCCGATCGACATTTCCTCGCGCCGCAAGATTGCGCAATTCACCAACGTTGAAGAGCGTGCGGTGATCGCGCTGGAAGACGCCGACACCATCTACAAGATCCCGGGCATCCTGCATTCGCAGGGGCTGGATGATTTTGTGGTCGAGCGTTTCGGTCTGCAGTGCAATGGCGCGGACCTGTCCGAGTGGGAAGCCGTGGTCGACGCCAAGCTCAACCCTGAGCATGAAGTCACCATCGCCATGGTCGGCAAGTACATGGAGCTGCTGGACGCGTACAAGTCGCTGATTGAAGCGATGAGCCACGCCGGCATCAGCAACCGTACCAAGGTCAACCTGCGCTACATCGATTCCGAAGATATCGAGAACCAGGGCACTGCGCTGCTCGAAGGCGTTGACGCGATTCTCGTGCCGGGCGGTTTCGGCCTGCGTGGCGTGGAAGGCAAGATCACCGCGGTGCAATACGCTCGCGAGAACAAGGTGCCCTACCTGGGTATCTGCCTGGGCATGCAAGTGGCCGTTATCGAGTTCGCCCGTAACGTGCTGGGCTGGAAAGACGCCAACTCCACCGAGTTCGATCACAGCAGCGGCCACCCGGTCGTCGGCCTGATCACCGAGTGGGAAGACGCCACCGGCGCCGTTGAAACCCGTACCGAAACGTCCGACCTGGGCGGCACCATGCGCCTTGGTGCGCAGGACTGCTTGCTGGAAGCCGGCTCGCTGGTACACGACTGCTACGGCAAGGACGTAATCGTCGAGCGTCACCGTCACCGCTATGAAGTGAACAACAATCTGCTGCCGCAGATCAAAGAGGCTGGCCTGAAGATTTCCGGTCGCTCCGGTGACGGCAAGCTGGTTGAAGTGGTCGAAGCGCCGGATCATCCGTGGTTCGTGGCCTGCCAGTTCCACCCGGAGTTCACCTCGACGCCGCGCGACGGTCACCCGTTGTTCAGCGGTTTCGTCAAAGCAGCACTGACGCAACATCAGAAGAAGGCGTAACCCTGATGGCCCAGAAGATCATTCGCGTAGGCGATATCGAGATTGCCAACGACAAGCCCATGGTGCTGTTCGGCGGCATGAACGTGCTGGAAAGCCGCGACATGGCGATGCAGGTCTGTGAAGAATACGTGCGGGTTACCCAGAAGCTGGGCATCCCATACGTGTTCAAGGCCAGTTTCGACAAGGCCAACCGTTCTTCCGTGACCTCCTATCGCGGCCCGGGCCTTGAAGAAGGCATGCGGATCTTCCAGGACATCAAGCAAGCCTTCGGCGTGCCGATCATCACCGACGTCCACGAGCCTGAGCAGGCTGCCGTGGTCGCCGAGGTGTGCGACATCATCCAGTTGCCGGCCTTCCTGTCGCGCCAGACCGACCTCGTGGTCGCCATGGCCAAGACCGGCGCTGTGATCAACATCAAGAAAGCCCAGTTCCTCGCCCCTCAGGAGATGAAACACATCCTGAGCAAGTGCGTGGAAGCGGGTAACGACCAGTTGATCCTTTGCGAGCGTGGTTCGAGCTTCGGCTACAACAACCTCGTGGTGGACATGCTCGGTTTCGGCATCATGAAACAGTTCGAATACCCGGTGTTCTTCGACGTGACCCACGCGCTGCAAATGCCCGGTGGTCGTTCGGACTCCGCCGGCGGTCGACGTGCCCAGGTCACCGACCTGGCCAAGGCGGGCATGAGCCAGTCGCTGGCGGGCCTGTTCCTTGAAGCCCACCCGGACCCGGACAACGCCAAGTGCGACGGCCCATGCGCCCTGCGCCTGGACAAGCTGGAGCCATTCCTGGCCCAACTCAAGCAGTTGGACGAGCTGGTCAAGAGTTTTCCGACGGTAGAGACCGCGTAACTGCCATTTCTCCGGTAGAATTTCCCACGCTAAATGCTCAGGCCCTTGGGCCTGAGCCTTGTCGTCTGCAAGCCTGCCCCGTTGTTCCACCCTTGCGGTCGGTCAAAAGATTTCCTTCAGCTGCGTCGTTTTCGTCAACTTTGGAGTGTTTACAACAATGGCAAAAATCGTCGACATCAAAGGTCGTGAAGTTCTCGACTCCCGTGGCAACCCCACCGTCGAAGCCGACGTGCTTCTCGATAACGGCATCATCGGCAGCGCCTGCGCGCCGTCCGGTGCTTCCACCGGTTCGCGCGAAGCGCTGGAACTGCGTGATGGCGACAAGAGCCGTTACCTGGGCAAGGGTGTACTCAAGGCTGTAGCCAACATCAACGGTCCGATTCGTGACCTGTTGCTGGGCAAGGACCCGCTGGACCAGAAAGCCCTGGACCACGCGATGATCAAGCTCGACGGCACTGAAAACAAAGGCAGCCTCGGCGCCAATGCAATCCTCGCCGTGTCCCTGGCTGCCGCCAAGGCAGCAGCTCAGGACCAGGACCTGCCGTTGTACGCGCACATCGCCAACCTGAACGGCACCCCGGGCGTCTACTCGATGCCGGTACCGATGATGAACATCATCAACGGTGGCGAGCACGCGGATAACAACGTCGACATCCAGGAATTCATGGTGCAGCCGGTGGGCGCCAAGTCCTTCTCCGAAGGCCTGCGCATGGGCACCGAGATTTTCCATCACCTCAAGGCTGTACTGAAGGCCCGTGGCCTGAGCACCGCTGTGGGTGACGAAGGTGGTTTCGCACCGAACCTGGCCTCCAACGAAGATGCACTGAAAGTGATCTCCGAAGCCGTGGCCAACGCCGGCTACAAACTGGGCACCGACGTGACCCTGGCCCTTGACTGTGCGGCCAGCGAATTCTATGAAGATGGCAAGTACAACCTGTCCGGCGAAGGCCAGGTGTTCAACTCAGAAGGTTTCGCTGAATACCTGAAGGGCCTGACCCAGCGCTACCCGATCATCTCGATCGAAGACGGCCTGGACGAGTCCGATTGGGATGGCTGGAAAATCCTCACCGACAAGATCGGCGAGAAAATCCAGCTGGTGGGCGACGACTTGTTCGTGACCAACACCAAGATCCTTAAAGAAGGCATCGACAAGAAGATCGCCAACTCGATCCTGATCAAGTTCAACCAGATCGGCACCTTGACCGAAACCCTGGAAGCCATCCAGATGGCCAAGGCTGCGGGCTACACCGCTGTGATCTCCCACCGCTCCGGCGAAACCGAAGACTCCACCATTGCCGACCTGGCCGTGGGCACTTCGGCGGGCCAGATCAAGACCGGCTCCCTGTGCCGTTCCGATCGCGTTTCCAAGTACAACCAATTGCTGCGCATCGAAGAGCAATTGGCAGGTAAAGCCAAGTACAACGGTCGCGGCGAGTTTCGCGGCTAAGCAGTAAATGGTAAAAAGTCGGCGGGTTGCGTCAGAAATTTCACGAAAGTGTGAATTTCGGCGCTAATCTGCTGACTGACAAGCGCAAGCCTGGTTTTTCCAGGCTTTGTGCTATCAGTTGCTGCAAAAGGTTTGCATGACTGTCTTTTTTCACTGGATATCCGGATTTCGATGCGCAGTCCCAATTGGTTGTTCCTCGTCTTGCTCTTGTTGCTGGCTGGCCTGCAGTACCGCCTATGGGTCGGTAATGGCAGCTTTGCGCAGGTGGAAGAGCTGACCCAGCAAATTGCCGACCAGCGTGCCGAAAACGAACGCCTGCTGGAGCGCAACCGTGTCCTGGACGCCGAAGTGCTTGAGCTGAAAAAAGGTACGGAGACCGTTGAAGAGCGGGCTCGCCATGAGTTGGGCATGGTCAAGGAGGGCGAGACCCTCTACCAGTTGGCCCAATGAATAACGATCTACCGGCCTTCTGGGCCGTGATTCCTGCCGCGGGCGTCGGTGCCCGTATGGCCGCGGACCGTCCCAAGCAATACCTGCAATTGGGCGGGCGCACTATTCTCGAACACAGCCTCGGCTGTTTTCTCGACCACCCCTCGCTCAAGGGCCTGGTGGTCAGTCTTGCTGTTGATGATCCTTATTGGCCCACCCTGGCGTGCGCCACAGACCCGCGCATCCAGCGTGCGGACGGTGGCTCGGAACGCTCGGGCTCGGTGCTTAATGCACTGCTGCACCTTAATGCCCTGGGTGCCAGTGATGATGACTGGGTGCTGGTGCATGACGCGGCGCGGCCTAACTTGAGCCGTGATGACCTTGACAAACTCTTGGCTGAACTGGCGGATGACCCGGTGGGCGGTCTGCTGGCGGTGCCGGCTCGCGACACGCTCAAGCGCGTCGACAAGCATGGCCGCGTGGTGGAAACCGTTGACCGCAGCCTGATCTGGCAGGCTTATACGCCGCAGATGTTCCGCCTGGGGGCCTTGCACCGCGCCTTGGCCGACAGCCTGGTGGCGGACGCCGTGATCACCGACGAAGCGTCGGCCATGGAATGGTCCGGCCAGGCGCCGCGGCTGGTCGAAGGGCGTGCGGACAATATCAAGGTCACCCGCCCCGAAGACCTTGAATGGCTGCGTCAGCGCCGGGCTTATCAGGCGTCCTGACCCTCAGCCGTAGACTTGCTCCAACCCGGGCAGGGTTTTCAGCTCGCTCACCAATGCCTCAATGCTGTCGAATGGCTTCTCATCAATAGGCCAGCCGACCACGTTGATGGAGTTCCGGCCTTCCTGGCTGTTGATCCTGAAACTGCGCAGGTCCCCGCGTCGGGACCGATAGTCAATGTGGGTGGCCTCGGTGAGCATGAATTGGCCTGGCCGTGTCAGCAGTGCCTGGGCCGACTTCACCACTCGACTGTGCGAAGGGCCGGGCTGTGATTCCATTGAGTGCTGCAACGCGGCAGGATCAACGCGCAAGACCAGGTTGGCTTTGACCGTGCCTTCCCCTTTGTTCAGGCCCAGGCTGGCGGTGCGCCCCGGATCGACTTCGATGCCCAACGGGTGGGTGCCCATCCTATCTTCTATCCGCAGGCCGATGCTGCCGGTGAGTTCGGCCAGCCCAGGGATGTCCTTGAACGTATTGGTATGGGTATCGCCCACCAGTGCGACCCATTTACCGGGTTGGCGCTTGGAGGTCTGGATCCACTGAATCACCTCGGTAGCGTAATAGTTCATCATCCGCTGGCGCAGGGTTCCCGCACTGTCGCGCATATCGCGAAGTATGTAGCTCACGGTGCAGTCGATCGGCTGGATCTTGATTCCGGCCTCTCGGGCTTTGGTCACGACGTTTGTGAATGAGTAATAGTGGTTTCGGGGCAATGGGTAGATCCCGTTCAGGAAGTTTGTCAGCGCCTCGGCCATAGGGGCGTTCTTCGACCGGTAAAAAGCCTTCAGCATCGGAATATGCACATCCGTCAGCAGATGTTCGAAGTAGATGCGTTTGACACCTTGGCTGGCGAGTATCTGCATGTTGTCGATCAGAAAGGCTTTGCTCGATTCGGCGCTGTGGCTTTCGCCGATCACGAGGCCGTCACTGGCACGTAGCAGTTTCTCGATAATGCTTTGCTGTGATTCGTTCAAGCTCAAGCGGGGGAGGACCGGCTGCAGGGGCGAGTAGGGCAGGTGGTGAAAGAAGATCGCCGAATCCTGGTTTAATTGGCTCCTTTTCTCAAAGAACAGTCTCCGGGCGTTGCTGATCGACTGTGCATCCATTCCGAAGGGTTCGAAATCTTCCGAAAATGAGCTGGTGTCGGTGAGCATCTGCACGACGGTCTCGCGCACGGGCGCTGGCATCTGGTAGGCGCTGAAGAAACTCAACTGCTGGGTGCTATCGAACAGTTTGTAAACCCGTTGCCAGGCATTGCGAAATGCCCCCCCTCCGGTCAATCCGGCACGTCGCCATTGCAGGTCGGAGCTCTGAATAGCGTAGAGACCCGTGGCTTGAATCTTCTCGGGGGCTTCTGGATTATTCACGAACAGCTCAAAAGAACCCCAGTCATTCGGGCTTTTGTAGGTCAGGAAGGTCTCGCCCTGAATCTTGACGGTCTGCAAGCCGCTGGGAGATGTTGCAGCGACCAGGGGGCGAGTCTCGGTTTGGGCGGAGGCCTGAGTGATCACCTTGACGCTGATCTGGCCCTCCTCTGCCCGCGTAGCCCGGCCAAGCACGGGGCGTAACGCCTCGAGACTGCTCGCGCCTTTGCTGATGCCGTGGATAACCACCGGGAGCGCGTTCAGGGCGCCGAACACCATGCGCTCAACGGCGTGGGGTTTGTCCTTGAGCACGTCATCGGCGCCGATCGCCATGCCAGTCAAACCTGAGGTAATGAAACAAAACTCCGCCAGCAACGCGGTGCCCATGGTCAGCGCCACGGGGATCGCCAGCAGGCAGGCTTTATCCAAGGCGTCGAGGGTGTCGGCTTTAAATGTGTCCAAGGGCGAGACAACGGTTTTGGCTGCCAATTTTGCAATCCGACTGCGGATCTGTCGTGCGATAAACGCAAATGGGTTGCTTCTGAGCGCCGGATACATTGGGTTATTAATGTATTGCTCGGGGTCCCAATAACCGTTGCGCAACAAGCTATTGAAAAAACCGGCGGGGCTGGAAGATTCCGGGTACATCGCCATACCGATCAATGCTTCCTCGACACCACAGTAGATCAGGCCGGAGTCAATCGAGTCGGGTTCAAAGTGGTTGGTCAGCGCTTTGCGCTGGGTCGGGTCCTTGGCCACTTTTACCAGCGCATTGCGCATGTCCGTTGGGCTGTTGAAACCATGGATGGGGGAGGAGTTGCCGGGGACGTACAGCAGGGTGATCTGGCTCTGGGTGTCGGTAATCGTAAGAATGTCGGTGGCGTCGAACTGATGAATGCGCAGCACGCGCACGGATAAGTTTTTATCCGGTGAGTAGGGCGCCTGAAAATCTTCAAGGGTCAGGTTGCTGGCGTCCCTGTCGACGCCGATACCTGCCGCTCGTGCGGCCAGTTGCCGTTCTGCTTCGGTGAGCGTGAATTCTTCGTACTGATTGAGGTAAGCCTTGGCGAAGGCAATGCGCATCAGGGTGGTGTAATTGTCCCGATGCTCCCCCCAGAATTGGGTGATGGCCTTGTCATAGGTTTGTTCAAAGTTGCTTGAGTCAATCACCTTTCTGAGAACGGCTGGCGCGATCTCCAGTTGGGTGGTCGGGTCGTAGGCCTGAGGTTCGCTTTGCCGGTAAAGCGCCTCATACCGTCTGGGCGGGATCCAGCCGGAAGTGATGAACTCTTCGTTGAACATTTGCGGTATGCGGTTATCCATCAGGCGCGGCAGTTCATCGACGATATTGAAGTACGGCGCGATAGTGGAAAAGCCCGTGTTGTTGATCATGCCGCCAGGGGCATGGGGCGCATTGCAGATCATGGCCTCGGTCAGGCTCATGGATTGGACGATCACTGCAGTGTAGGGTGCATTGGGATTGTCGAGGTTGTATTCCAGAGTGGTCAGGAACGTAGTATCCGGGTCCAGTTGTTCCTGAGTGAATGGTTGTAGATGCTCGCAAAGCAATTGGGCTGCGATTGCGCTGGGCACCGGAAAGTCGGCCAGAACCTTTCGGACAAAATGATTGATATGCTGGAGTTGCCGAGTGTTGGACGTCATGGGCTTGCCTGGTTTTCTAATGAAAGCGGTTATTAACCGGTGTCCAGGCAATGCACGAACGGTAGCTGTTTATGTTCGATAGACCGAATTGTCACCCAAGCCTTCTTTGAGAAAGTCCACCAGCTTCCTGACCTTCGGCGACAAATGCCGCTGCTGCGGGTACAGCGCCCACACCGCCGTATTCGGTGGCTGATGCGCCTCCAGCAACGACACCAGCGCACCACTGTGCAAATGCTCCAGCACGTAATAATCCGGCAGCTGACACAGCCCTACACCTTGCAGCGCCGCATCCAGCACCGCCTGCCCACTGTTACAGCGCCAGTTTCCCTGAACCCTTTGGGAAAATTCCCGCCCGTCCTGGGCCAGTTGCCAGATATCCGAGCTGCCGATCAGGCAGTTATGCCGACTCAGTTCCGACAAGCTATGTGGCCGACCATAGCGTTCCAGGTAGGAAGGGGAGGCGCACAGGTACATGCGCCGCGGTGCCAGGCGGCTGGCGACCATGCGCGAGTCTTGCAGGCGACCCAGGCGGATGGCCAAATCCAGGCCCTCGTGCACCAGATCCAATTGACGGTTGCTCAGTTCGATATCCACCCGCAGTTGCGGATAGAGCGCCATGAACCGGGTCACCAGTGGCACGATAAAGCGCTCGCCATAGGCGACTGCGCAGGTCATGCGCAACATGCCCTTGGGTTCGCTGGTGAGGTCGCCTACTGCCCGCAGGGCTTCTTCGCGACCATCCTGCAAACGCTGGCAATGTTGCAGAAACGTCTGACCCGCTTCGGTCAGCGTCACCTTGCGTGTACTGCGATACAACAGGCGCGTTTGCAACCGCTCCTCCAGGCGTGCCACCTGGCGGCTTATATGGGACGACGATACTCCCAGGCGCTCTGCCGCCGCCGTGAATTGGCTGCACTCGGCCACTGCGACGAATTCGTCGATGCCTTCCCAGCGGTTTTCCAGCATGGTCATTATCCCTGTACAGCAATAAAGTTTTGCTTTCGCCTGGATTATTAATCAGGCAGCCATGTTTTACACTGCTGCAATCAATTTTTAACCCCCTGGAGAAACCCGGATGATCAAGTCCCGCGCCGCCGTAGCCTTCGAAGCCAAGAAGCCCCTTGAGATCGTGGAAGTGGACGTCGCCATGCCCAAGGCTGGCGAGGTGCTGTTGCGGGTGGTTGCCTCCGGCGTGTGCCACACCGATGCCTATACGTTGTCGGGTGCGGACCCGGAAGGCATTTTTCCGTCGATCCTGGGTCACGAAGGCGGCGCAGTGGTCGAAGCCATCGGCGAGGGCGTAACTTCAGTCGCTGTCGGCGATCATGTGATCCCGCTGTACACCCCGGAATGCGGCAAGTGCAAATTCTGCCTGTCGGGCAAGACCAACCTGTGCCAGGCCATCCGTTCTACCCAAGGCAAAGGCCTGATGCCGGATGGCACTACGCGCTTTTCCTACAAGGGCCAGCCGATTTTCCACTACATGGGCACGTCGACGTTCTCCGAGTACACCGTGTTGCCGGAAATCTCCGTGGCCAAGATTCCTAAGGAAGCGCCGCTGGAAAAAGTCTGCCTGCTTGGTTGCGGCGTCACCACAGGCATCGGCGCGGTGCTCAACACCGCCAAGGTCAAACCGGGCGACACCGTGGCTATCTTCGGGCTGGGCGGTATCGGCCTGTCGGCCGTGATCGGCGCGGTCAAGGCCAAGGCCGGTCGCATCATTGCCATCGACATCAACCCGGCCAAGTTCGAAATCGCCAAGCAACTGGGGGCTACCGACTGCATTAACCCGAAAGATTACGACCGCCCAATCCAGGACGTGATTGTCGATTTGACCGACGGCGGCGTGGACTTTTCCTTCGAGTGCATCGGCAATGTGCAACTGATGCGTGCGGCGCTTGAGTGCTGCCATAAAGGCTGGGGCGAGTCGGTGATCATCGGCGTGGCCGGTGCCGGCCAGGAAATCGCTACGCGTCCGTTCCAACTGGTCACCGGGCGCGTCTGGCGCGGTTCGGCATTCGGTGGCGTGCGTGGGCGCACAGAGCTGCCAAGCTACGTGGAAATGGCCCAGACCGGTGAGATCCCGCTGGACACCTTCATCACCCACACCATGGGCCTTGAAGATATCAACAAAGCGTTTGACCTGATGCATGAAGGCAAGAGCATTCGTACCGTCATTCACTTCTGAGGTCGGCCATGAGTCTGGAAAACCTGTCATGCCAGAAGAGCTTCGGCGGCTGGCATAAACGCTACAAGCATCATTCCGATGTGCTCGGTTGCGACATGACCTTCGCCGTCTATCTGCCGCCGCAAGCAGAGCAGGGCGGTAAGTTGCCGGTACTGTACTGGCTGTCCGGCTTGACCTGCACCGATGAGAACTTCATGCAGAAGGCTGGCGCCCAGCGCATGGCCGCCGAGCTGGGTTTGATTATCGTCGCACCGGACACCAGCCCCCGCGGCCCCGGTGTGCCGGACGATCCGGACAACGCCTGGGACTTCGGCCTCGGCGCTGGTTTCTATCTGAACGCCACGCAGGAGCCCTGGGCCCAGCACTATCGGATGCATGACTACGTAGTGCAGGAGTTGCCGGCCTTGGTGGAGGCGCATTTCCCTGCGTCGGCTAAACGCGGCATCAGCGGTCACTCCATGGGCGGACATGGCGCATTGGTATGCGCGCTGCGTAACCCGGGACGCTACCAATCGGTGTCGGCGTTTTCGCCAATCAACAATCCGATGGACTGCCCCTGGGGCCAGAAAGCTTTTTCCCGTTACCTGGGCGAAGAGCGTTCCAAGTGGCGTGAATGGGATGCCTGCGTGCTGATCAGCGAAGCCTCGGAAAAACTGCCGCTACTGGTGGACCAGGGCGATCGTGACGATTTCCTTGCGGTTCAGCTCAAGCCCGAGGCCCTGCAGCAAGCGGCCAAGGCGGCCAACCATCCGTTGGAACTGCGCCTGCAACCTGGCTACGACCACAGCTACTTTTTCATCGCCAGCTTCATCGAAGACCATTTGCGCCATCATGGTCGTGCTTTGCTCGGTTAATGTGAGGCAAAAGTAGGTAGAATCACGCCCTGAATTAAATCGGGGCGTTTTTTTATGCGTATTGGCCACGGCTACGATGTGCACCGTTTCGCTGAGGGCGATTTCATCACCTTGGGCGGCGTGCGCATCGCACACCACCATGGGTTGCTGGCTCATTCCGACGGCGACGTTGTCTTGCATGCCTTGAGCGATGCCTTGCTCGGCGCGGCGGCATTGGGCGATATCGGCAAGCACTTTCCGGACACCGATCCGACCTTCAAAGGTGCGGACAGTCGTGTGTTGCTGCGCCATGTGGTCGGGTTGATCCATGCCAAGGGCTGGAAGGTCGGCAACGTCGACAACACCATCGTGGCCCAGGCGCCCAAGATGGCCCCCCATATCGAAGCGATGCGTGCGCTGATTGCCGCAGACCTGCAAATTGAACTGGATCAAGTCAACGTGAAAGCCACCACCACCGAAAAGCTCGGATTTACCGGTCGTGAAGAGGGCATCGCCGTGCACTCCGTTGCCTTGTTGCTGCGCGCATGAACGATTTGCAACTGCTGGGCCCGCGGGCCTACGGCGAGGCCTTGGGCAGCGCGGTGCTGAAGGCGACGGCAGAAGACTTCCAGGTTGATGAGGTGCTGGACATTCCGTTGACTGGTGACGGTGAGCACCTGTGGCTGTGGGTGGAAAAGCGCGGCTTGAATACTGAAGAGGCCGCACGGCGTATCGCCAAGGCCGCCGGTGTGCCGCTGCGCACCGTCAGCTATGCCGGGCTCAAGGACCGTCAGGCCCTGACCCGCCAATGGTTCAGCGTACAGTTGCCCGGCAAGGCCGACCCGGACCTGAGCGGTGCGGAAAACGACACCCTCAAGATCCTGAAAACCACCCGCCACAAGCGCAAGTTGCAACGTGGTGCGCATTCGGCCAACGGCTTTACCTTGCGCCTGACTCAACTGGCCGGCGACATCGCCGCCATCGACGCGCGTTTGCAGTTGATTGCCCGGCATGGCATTCCCAATTATTTCGGCGCCCAGCGCTTTGGCCACAACGGTGGCAACGTGGTGGATGCCCGTGAATGGGCTGCTCGCAAGGCCCTGCCGGAGCAACGCAACGTGCGTTCGCGGTTGCTGTCCACCGCCCGTAGCTACTTGTTCAACAAAGTGCTGGCAGCGCGTGTCGCCGACGGTTCCTGGCAGCGCGCCCAGGTGGGTGACCTGCTGGCCTTTACCGACAGTCGCAGCTTTTTCCCTGCCGGGGAGGCTGAATGCAGCGACCCGCGCCTGGCGATCCTGGACTTGCACCCGACTGGCCCACAATGGGGCGAAGGCGACTCGCCGGCGAAAGGTCTTACGCATGATCTGGAACAATCTGTCGCTGCCAGCGAATCAGACCTACGTGATTGGCTGGTGAATGCAGGAATGAGCCAGGAACGTCGCATTCTGCGACTGCCCATTGGCGGGTTGACGTGGCATTATCCCGGGCCTGACATTCTGCAATTGGAATTCGTCCTGCCGGCCGGATGCTTCGCCACTGTCTTGGTGCGCGAGCTTGTTGATCTGGTGCCGGTGGGGCAGACGGACAGCCCATGCGTATTCTGATATCAAACGATGACGGTGCCACCGCACCCGGTCTTGCCGCGCTCTATGCTGCGCTGCAGGATTACGCCGAGTGCGTGGTGGTTGCCCCCGACCAGGACAAGAGCGGCGCCAGCAGTTCGCTGACGCTCGACCGTCCGCTGCACCCGCAGGTTCTGGCCAATGGCTTTATCAGCGTAAACGGCACCCCCACCGACTGCGTGCATCTGGCAATCAACAGTTTGCTGGAGCATGAGCCGGACCTGGTGGTCTCGGGAATCAACCTGGGTGCCAACCTGGGTGATGACGTGCTGTATTCCGGCACTGTGGCGGCGGCCCTTGAAGGGCGCTTCCTGGGGCGCACCGCGTTCGCCTTTTCCTTTGCTTCGCGGCAACTGGATAACCTGGCGACCGCGGCGTATTTCGCGCGCAAGCTGGTGCAGGCCCATGAGTCTCTGGACCTGCCGCCGCGTACGGTACTCAACGTGAATATTCCCAATCTGCCCCTCGACCGTATCCGCGGTATCCAGCTGACGCGCCTGGGCCATCGCGCGCGAGCGGCGGCGCCCCTGAAGGTGGTCGACCCGCGTGGCAAGGAAGGCTATTGGATCGCCGCGGCCGGTGATGCCGAGGATGGCGGGGAAGGCACGGATTTTCATGCGGTGATGCAAGGCTATGTGTCAATTACCCCGTTGCAATTGGATCGCACCTTCAGTGATGCCTTCAGTGGCCTCGATGGCTGGCTGGAGGGACTGCGTTGATGGCTCGTGAACAAGACGACTTGTTGCGCCGTGGCATCGGGATGACTTCCCAGCGCACCCGGGAGCGGTTGATCCAGCGTCTGTACGAAGAAGGCTTGTCCAACGCCCAGGTGCTGGAAGTGATTCGGCGTACGCCGCGGCACCTGTTTGTCGATGAGGCCCTGGCGCACCGCGCCTATGAAGACACGGCGTTGCCTATCGGCCACAACCAGACCATCTCCCAGCCCTACATGGTTGCGCGCATGAGCGAGCTGTTGCTGGCGGCCGGGCCCCTGGACAAGGTGCTGGAGATCGGCACCGGCTCCGGTTACCAGACAGCTGTGCTGTCACAGTTGGTAGAGCGAGTGTTTTCGGTAGAGCGCATCAAGGTGCTGCAGGACCGTGCCAAGGAGCGCCTGGTAGAACTGAACCTGCGCAACGTGGTGTTTCGCTGGGGCGATGGCTGGGAAGGCTGGCCGGCGCTGGCGCCGTACAACGGCATTATTGTCACCGCCGTGGCCACCGATGTGCCTCAAGCTCTGTTGGATCAGTTGGCGCCGGGCGGGCGGCTGGTCATCCCGGTGGGCTCCGGCGAAGTGCAACAGTTGATGCTTATTATCCGCGAGGAAGAAGGTTTTTCCCGGCACGTGCTGGGCGCGGTGCGCTTCGTGCCGCTGTTGAATGGCCCCTTGGCCTGAGCATTTATTCCCTGGCAGTGAATTCTGCTGGCGAGGATGTGTCTTACGCCGGGGTCTATTGAATCAACAGGCTTGGCAGCCGCAATTGAACAAGATGAATTTTTCGTTTCAGTCGGGTGCCAGTAAAAAGCCAATGCCCAGTTATACTTGCGTCATATTTCAAGCCTGATCCAGGCGTTAACGTTCAGCCACCACAAAGGGAGCGGCGGGTGAGTCTCACAGGTCCTGCGCAGCGAATGAGTAAAACAAGCTTTCAGCGACTGGTGCTTGGCCTTGTCTTGAGTTCCTTATTGGCCGCCTGCTCGAGCACGCCATCGGGCGGTGCGCGTGTCGTTGACCGCACCAACGCAGCACCGCAGCGGCCCACGGTGACCACGGGCCAGTATGTGGTGCGCAAAGGCGACACGCTGTTCTCCATTGCCTTCCGTTATGGCTGGGACTACAAGGCGCTGGCCGCTCGTAACAACATTCCCGTGCCCTACACCATTCATCCAGGGCAGACCATTCGTTTCGATGGCCGCACAGGTTCGGCGGCTACGGCAGTTGTGACAAAGTCGGGATCTTCGCCATCGTCTTCGAGCAAAACTACCGTCATCACCCGGCCTGCAGGCAGTGCTTCGCCTAGCGTTGCAAGCAAGCCCGCACCCGCGCCGTTGCCACCTGCAGGGCCGGCGCCGACCGGCTGGGGATGGCCTTCAAATGGCGTACTGATTGGAAAATTCTCTTCAAACGGTAGTTTGAATAAAGGCATTGATATCGCCGGGGATTTGGGACAGCCTGTTTTAGCTGCGTCTGATGGGACAGTGGTGTACGCCGGGAGTGGTCTACGGGGCTACGGCGAGCTGGTCATCATCAAACACAGCGATACCTACGTCAGTGCCTACGGTCATAACCGCAGGCTGTTGGTTCGGGAGGGGCAGCAGGTCAAAGTCGGACAGACAATTGCCGAAATGGGTTCAACGGGCACAGACCGGGTGAAACTGCACTTTGAGATTCGCCGCCAAGGGAAGCCTGTAGATCCGCTGCAATTCCTGCCCCTTCGTTGATGTGTTGCACAGCCTGTTCCCTCACGTAGAAGGAACAGGCTCCAGCGTTGCCAAGGATAAAGGCGTCGCTTGAGCTTGAGGTCGAACTCACCAAAGGACTATAACAATGGCTCTCAGTAAAGAAGCGCCGGAGTTTGACATCGACGATGAGGTTCTCCTTATGGAGGCCGGCATCGATACGGATCCGATGTCAGATAATGAAGGAGCGGCACCACCTTCAGTTCGTACCAAATCCAGGAACGCCTCCGCGTTAAAGCAACACAAGTACATTGACTACACTCGGGCGCTCGATGCGACTCAGTTGTACCTCAATGAAATCGGCTTTTCCCCTCTGCTCACTCCCGAAGAAGAAGTCCATTTTGCGCGCTTGTCGCAGAAGGGCGATCCGGCTGGGCGCAAACGCATGATTGAAAGCAACCTGCGCCTGGTGGTGAAAATCGCCCGACGCTACGTCAATCGTGGGCTGTCGCTGCTGGACTTGATCGAAGAGGGCAACCTGGGCTTGATTCGGGCGGTGGAGAAGTTCGACCCCGAGCGGGGCTTCCGCTTCTCGACGTATGCCACCTGGTGGATTCGCCAGACCATCGAACGGGCGATCATGAATCAGACCCGCACGATCCGGCTGCCGATCCATGTGGTCAAGGAGCTCAACGTCTACCTGCGAGCGGCGCGTGAGCTGACGCAAAAACTCGATCATGAACCTTCGCCTGAAGAGATCGCCAACCTGCTGGAAAAACCGGTAGGGGAGGTCAAGCGCATGCTGGGCCTTAACGAGCGTGTATCGTCGGTCGATGTCTCGCTGGGGCCGGATTCGGATAAAACCCTGCTGGACACCCTGACGGATGATCGCCCGACCGATCCCTGCGAGCTGTTGCAGGACGATGATCTTTCCCAAAGTATTGACCAGTGGCTGTCAGAGCTTACGGACAAGCAGCGTGAGGTGGTGATTCGCCGCTTCGGCCTGCGTGGTCACGAGAGCAGCACCCTGGAAGATGTAGGCCTGGAGATTGGCCTGACCCGTGAGCGGGTGCGGCAGATCCAGGTGGAGGGCCTCAAGCGCTTGCGTGAGATCCTTGAGAAGAATGGCTTGTCGAGTGAGTCGTTGTTCCAGTAAGCGACGCCGCTTGAAAGCTTGGATGTGGGAGGGGGTACGCCCCCCCTCCCACATTTTTTATGCCCGGCTTTTGTTCAGGCCTCTCTCAAAATCCAGGCATAAAAAAACCCCGCTTTTAAGGGCGGGGTTTTTCGACTGAGTCAGTACAAGTTAGATAACTTGAACTTCTTCAGCTTGCATGCCTTTCTGACCGCGGGTAGCGATGAAAGAAACCTGTTGGCCTTCTTTCAGGCTTTTGAAGCCGTCGGATTGGATAGCTTTGAAGTGAACGAACAGGTCGTCACCGGATTGTGGAGTGATGAAGCCGAAGCCTTTTTCATCGTTGAACCACTTAACGGTACCAGTTTGGCGATTAGACATGGTGTAACTCCTTGGACAAAGTTAACTGCGACTCAGGAAAAGCCCTGGCCGAGACTGAGTGCAAAGAGCAGGAAAAATTCTTGGAGATGGTTGGATCGAAATTCAACATATCGTGTAGAGATTCTCAGTGACACAAGCAGCACAGTGGCGCCACCTTAACCCTTTTTCCGGAACGTGCCAATGGTATTTCCGAAGGTTTCTCTATTTTCGTGACTGGCGGTGGTATTTACAGCCATCCCTGACGGCAATCCCGGCCCCGGCCGCGTTGGCTGAGGCTTATAGCGGGCAGGGCTTTGATCAAGAAAACCCTTGCGGCCTTTGAACCCCAAGGCTGGCCCCGGTAAGATGGCCCACAGATTTTTCCACCTCGCTATTCAGGACACCGCCATGAGCATCAAATCGGACAAGTGGATTCGCCGCATGGCGCAGGAACACGGCATGATCGAGCCGTTCGTCGAGCGCCAGATTCGTGGCGAAGGTGATGAGCGGGTGATTTCGTACGGGGTCTCCAGCTATGGCTATGACGTGCGTTGCGCCGATGAATTCAAGGTGTTCACCAACATCAATTCGGCGATTGTCGATCCGAAGAACTTCGATGAAAAAAGCTTCGTCGACGTCAAGAGCGACGTGTGCATCATCCCGCCCAACTCCTTCGCCCTGGCGCGTACCGTGGAATTCTTCCGCATTCCCCGCGACGTATTGACCATCTGCCTGGGTAAAAGCACTTACGCTCGTTGCGGCATTATCGTCAACGTCACCCCGCTTGAGCCGGAGTGGGAAGGTCATGTGACCCTGGAGTTCTCCAACACCACCACCTTGCCGGCAAAGATCTATGCCAATGAGGGCGTGGCACAGATGCTGTTCCTGCAGTCCGACGAGGCTTGTGAAGTGTCCTACAAAGACCGCGCCGGCAAGTACCAGGGCCAACGTGGCGTCACTCTCCCACGCGCTTGATCGAAAGCTCCTACGGTTAAAGGGAATTAGTCTGCACAAAGTGACTCTATTCAGGTGTACTGCCTCGGCGCGTGCAAAACGCGTCGGGCCACGCTTGAGGAGTACCTTATGAAGATCGACCCGCGAATCAGCGCAGAACTCGCCCGGCTTGAACCCAACCAGATTGGTGTTCTGGCCTGGTCCCTGATGGCTAACCCTGCCCATGCGGGCGGCATTCCAGGCCAGCCCGAGCCCGATTACCCCCAGCCTACCGAGCCCGGTGAGCCGACCCTGCCAGACGAGCCACCACCCGCGCCTGTCGCCTGATACCTGGACGGCCAATCAGTCACTTACTGATGGGCCAAACCTTGTGTTCGCCGATGACAAAGATTCGGTGCTCATCACCCTGCTGCACGGCATAGCCCCCGGTAAAGGCGCCAAACGCCGGCAGCAGGCTGACCCGTTCGCCGATCTGGAAGCACGGCAAGCGCAAGCGCTCGCGGCCCTTGCCGCGCAAGTGGTACACCGGATGCACATGCCCCGCCAATACGTGGTGGCTGGCATGGGCGTCAGGCTCATGTTGCAGGGCGAAAGGGCCCATCAGCAGTGGCTCTGGCACCACCTCGATCCTCAGGTCAGCAGGCGGGTCGCCTGCCCGTTTATCGTGATTGCCGCGAATCAGGGTTATCGCTAGGGCACCGTTACGTTCACGCCAGGCCCGGATCGCGCTGAGGGTGCCGCTGGCGTGAGAACCTGGGCCATGCAGGAAGTCACCGAGAAAGATCAACTGCGCGCACGGCAGTGCCGACAACAGCCTGTCCAGGCGTTCCAGATTCGTCGTGGTGGTGCCCTGGGGCACAGGTTGTCCCAGGCTGCGATAGGCCGATGCTTTGCCAAAGTGCGCATCGGCAATAAGCAGGCACTGACGAGCGGGCCAGTACACGGCCTTGTCCGCCAATAACCACAGTTCTTCGCCTGCAAGCGTCAGTGCACAATGCATCAAGCTTTTCCTTTGTCGGCGACTTTTTCCAGGTCCTTGACCATCCGTGCGATGCGCTCCGACAACTTCTCCGAACTCATGCTTTCGCGCATCCGTTCCACCAACAGCGGGAAGGCCAGGGGCGTGGGCCGCTGAATCGTATGCACGTCCAGTTTCAGTGCCGATAGATGACTTAATGTCTCTTCCAGCCGACGAATATCCAACTCATCGCGCAAGACTTCTTCCCCTGCCTGGGCCAGCAGCAGGTTCTGCGGGTCATATTGCTTGAACACTTCAAAGAATAATCCGCTGGAAGCCTGCACCTGCCGCGTGCTTTTCGGCGCACCGGGATACCCGGCGAACACCAGCCCGGCGATCCGCGCGATTTCGCGAAAGCGGCGCAGGGCCAGTTCTCCTGCGTTAAGGCTGGCGGCCACATCCTCCAGCAAGCGCTGTGGGCTCAGCAACGCCGTATTCAACAACAACGACCAGTTCACTGGCGTGGCGCTCAACAGTTCCAGGCCATAATCATTCACGGCTATAGAGAAGGTCACCGGCTGCTGCTGACTGACCCGCCACGCCAATAAGCTCGCCAAGCCCAGGTGTACCTGACGGCCGGCGAAGGGGTACAGAAACAGGTGCCAGCCTTCTCGCGATTGCAGGGTTTCGGCGAGCAGGTTGTCGCGCGTCGGCAGGCCAGACCAGCGCAGTTGGGTGTGCAACAACGGTTGTACCGCCTGCATCTCCGGGCCGTCGAAGTGCCCATGCGCCGCCGCATCAAAACGTTCGACCACCGCCTGGGCCAGTTCATTGGAAAGCGGCATACGCCCGCCATTCCAGCGTGGCACCGCGGCTTTTTTCGCGCTGCTGCGGCGCACGTAGGCGGTCATGTTTTCCACGCGCACCAATTCCAGCAAACGCCCGGCGAACAGAAACCCATCCCCCGGCTTGAGCCGCGCAATAAAGCCCTCTTCGACACTGCCCAGGTTCTTGCCGCCGCCACCCTTGCTCCAGAATTTCAACTGGATACTGGCATCACTGACGATGGTACCGACGCTCATGCGGTGACGGCGTGCCAGGCGGGCATCCGGGACACGCCAGATGCCATGCTCATCGGGCTCCACACGGCGGTAATCCGGATAGGCGGTAAGTGACAGGCCACCATGGCGTACAAACCCCAGGGCCCAGGCCCAATCCGCTTCGGTGAGATCGCGATAGGCCCAGGCGCCGCGCACTTCCGCCAGCAGCGCATCCGGGGTAAACCCACCCCCCAGGGCCATGCTGACCAAGTGTTGCACGAGCACATCCAGCGGCTTGTGTGGCGATTCCCGCGCTTCGATGCGCCGTTGCGCAATTGCATCCTGGGCGGCAGCCGCCTCCACCAGTTCCAGGCTATGGGTCGGCACCAGCGTCACCCGTGACGGCCGACCCGGTGCATGGCCGGAGCGCCCGGCGCGTTGCATCAGCCGCGCCACACCTTTTGCGGAGCCGATCTGTAACACTCGCTCCACCGGCAGGAAGTCCACACCCAAGTCGAGGCTGGAGGTGCACACCACCGCCTTGAGCTGCCCATCTTTCAATGCTCGCTCCACCCAATCCCGGGTCTCCCGCGATAACGAGCCGTGGTGCAGGGCAATCAATCCGGCCCAGTCCGGGCGGGCATCGAGAATCGCCTGATACCAGATTTCCGATTGCGCCCGGGTGTTGGTAAAGACCAGGCAACTGCTGCTGGCCTCTACCTCTGCGACCACTTGCGGCAACATCTTCAAGCCGATATGCCCGGCCCAGGGAAAGCGCTCGGTGACGGGCGGCAGCAAGGTGTCGACCTGCAGTGCCTTGGCCGTCTGCCCCTGTACATTGATCCCACCGCCCTGTGGGACCAGAACCTCCAAAGCGTGGGCCTGATTACCCAGCGTCGCGGAAATGCCCCACACCACCAACTCAGGATGCCAGCGTCGCAAGCGCGCCAGCGCCAGTTGCAACTGCACGCCGCGCTTATTGCCGATCAACTCATGCCATTCATCCACGATCACCATGCGCAGGTGCGCCAGGCTCGTTTCACTGTCGGCCCGCGCGAGCATCAGCGTCAGGCTTTCCGGGGTGGTGACCAGAGCGGTGGGTTGGCGGCGGGTCTGGCGTGCGCGCTCGCTGCTGCTGGTGTCGCCGGTACGCAGGCCCACGCTCCAGGGAATTTGCAGGGCGTCCAAGGGTGCCTGCAGGGCACGTGCGGAATCGGCAGCCAAGGCACGCATCGGCGTGATCCACAGCACCGTCAATGGTTCAGCGGGTGGCTTGCGCTTGCCGGGAGCGGGCGGGCGGGTGATGGCGAAACGGTTGAGGGCGGCGAACCACAAGGCATAGGTTTTACCTGCACCGGTACTGGCATGCAGCAGCCCTGACTGGCCAGCCTTGACCGCTGCCCATACATGTTTCTGAAAGGCGAACGGTTTCCAACCTTTGGCGGCAAACCATTGTTTGGCGAAATCGGGGTTTTTTGCCATGCGGCAGCGGACGCTCTGGAGGCTCTATTGCAGAGACCCTCCAGGCGTCACAAAGGTTTACTTCAAATTGCCACTTAGAAACTGCTGCAGGCGCTCGCTTTTCGGATTGCCCAGCACATCCTCGGGGGGGCCTTGCTCTTCCACCAGGCCCTTGTGCAGGAACAGCACCTGGCTTGAGACCTTGCGCGCAAAGCTCATCTCGTGAGTCACCATGATCATGGTGCGGCCTTCCTCGGCCAGGCCCTGGATCACCTTCAACACTTCACCCACCAGTTCCGGGTCGAGGGCCGAGGTGGGTTCATCGAACAGCATCACCTCAGGCTCCATCGCCAGGGCGCGGGCGATGGCTACCCGCTGTTGCTGGCCGCCAGACAGGAACGCCGGGTACTGATCGGCTACACGTGCCGGCAGCCCGACCTTGTCCAGATAGCGGCGGGCGCGGTCTTCGGCGTCTTTCTTGCTGCACCCCAGCACGCGGCGCGGGGCCATGGTGATGTTTTCCAGCACGCTCATATGGCTCCACAGGTTGAAGTGCTGGAACACCATCGCCAGCCGTGTGCGCAAGCGTTGCAGCTCGGCGTCGTCGGCCACGCGCATACCGTGGCGGTCGCTGACCATGCGGATCGCCTGGCCGTCCAGGGTCATGGCGCCATCGTTGGGGGTTTCCAGGAAGTTGATACAGCGCAGGAACGTGCTCTTGCCGGAGCCGCTGGCGCCGATCAGGCTGATCACGTCACCGGTCCTGGCCTTGAGCGAAACACCTTTGAGCACTTCATTGTCGCCATAGCTTTTATGCAGGCCTTCAACGGTCAGTTTGTACATGGGGCGTGCATCCTCAAGGCGAAAGTAGATAGCCGCTGCGGTAGGCCTGCGTGCCGGCGATATGGCCGATGACCATCCCGGCAGTGGCCATGCGTCGCAGCGAACGGGCGTACAGCAGGCCGGCGTGCTCGCAGCGCACCGGCGTTACGCGGTCGGTAATGGGATCGATGATTTCGGCGAGCAGTTGCCCGGCCTCCAGGTATTGACCCGGCAAGGCACTGAACACCAGCAAGCCGCCGACCGGGCTGGTGACGGGCTCCACACCCGCCAATGGCGTGGCCGGGTAAGCCAGGGCGGGCAGGGGCGTCACATCGCCGGTAATGGCGCCGAAGTGGATCAGGTAATCGATGATGGCCTGGCAGTCCAGCGCGGCAAGACCATGGTTTACATCGCCCTGGCCGCGCAGTTCGACGGTCACCGAAAAACTGCCCATGGGAATCGGGAAGCGCTCGCCGAAACGTTGCTGCAACTGCCACCACACCAGGGTGAAACACTCATCAAAGGACTGTCCGCCGGAGTCGGTGGCCAGCAGGTTGGCCTCGGAGCCGAGGTACCGCGCCAATGGCTCTACCTGTGGCCAGGCTTCAGGTGTGGTGTACAGGTGCGCCACGGCTTCGAAGTCGCAATGCAGGTCGAGTACCATGTCGGCATCACAGGCCAGGCGTTGCAGTACCAGGCGTTGGGATTGCAGTTGGGTCTGGGCGGTGTGCGCGGCCAGGGCGCTGGACAATGCGCTGCGGATCAAGCGGGCATTGTGCTGGGGATCATCGCCCAGCAGCTCTTCGACCTGGTTGCCGACCTCTTCGCCAAGGTCGACGAACAGGCGATTGAAGTTCTGCCCGCTTTCCAGTTCATAGCGGCCCAAGGGGATGTCCATCAACACTTGTTCGAGGCCCACCGGGTTGGCGACCGGCACCAGCACGATTTCGCTACGCAAGCGCCCGGCCGCGGCCAACTCGGCCAGGCGTACTTTCAAATGCCAGGCCACCAACATGCCCGGCAATTCATCGGCGTGCAGCGACGACTGGATGTAGACCTTGCCTGCGGCCTGCTGCGGGCCGAAGTGAAAACTGTGGATCTGCCGCGCCGTGCCGGGCACCGGCGCGATCAGGTCATGTCGCTGATGGCGCATGAAGGCTCCTTAGTGGCTCGGCCCGAGAAAGGCCAGCCAGCGGCGCTCTGCCAGGCGGAACAGGCCGACCAGGGCAAAGGTCACCGCCAGGTAGATCAACGCGGCGATGCCAAATGATTGAAAGGTCATGAAGGTGGCGGAGTTGGCGTCCCGTGCCACTTTGAGGATGTCCGGGATCGTTGCGGTAAACGCCACCGTGGTCGAGTGCAGCATCAGGATCACTTCGTTGCTGTAGTAGGGCAACGCACGGCGCAGCGCTGACGGCATGATCACGTAGGCGTACAACTTCCAGCCGCTGAGGCCGTAAGCCTTGGCTGCCTCGACTTCGCCATGCGCCATGCTGCGGATCGCCCCGGCGAAAATCTCCGTGGTGTAGGCGCAAGTGTTGAGCGCGAAGGCCAGGATGGTGCAGTTCATCGCGTCGCGAAAAAACGCATCCAGCAGCGGTTGTTCGCGTACGGCGGCAATGCTGTAGATACCGGTGTAGCAGATCAGCAACTGGATATAGAGCGGCGTACCGCGAAACAGGTAGGTGTAGAACTGCACCGGCCAACGTACCAGGCGCTTGCGCGAGACGCGGGCGATGGACAGCGGGATCGACACCAGAAAGCCGATGACCAGTGCAGCCGTCAGCAACCACATCGTCATGGCAAGGCCGGTGATGTGCTGGCCGTCGCTATAAAGGAAGGGGCGCCAGTATTCCTGCAATAGCTCGATCATCGCACTGCCTCCCGGGCGCCGGCGGAGTAGCGACGTTCCAGACGGCGCAAGACAAAGTTGGAGGCGCTGGTGATCAACAGGTAGATCAGCGCGGCGAGTACCAGGAAGTAA
This sequence comes from Pseudomonas sp. W2Aug9, assembly GCF_023127755.1. Lineage (NCBI taxonomy): Bacteria > Pseudomonadati > Pseudomonadota > Gammaproteobacteria > Pseudomonadales > Pseudomonadaceae > Pseudomonas > Pseudomonas sp. W2Aug9. The sequence goes on from NZ_SPKL01000010.1 coordinate 558,219, forward strand.
AACAGTTGATAGGTACTTTTGCCCGCATCCTGGGCGGCTTTCACCAGGTCTGCCAGGCCGATGATCGATACCAGCGCGGTGGCCTTGAGCATCACCATCCAGTTATTGCCTATGCCCGGCAGGGCGAAGCGCATCATCTGCGGGAAGGTCACGTAGCGAAACCGCTGCCCGCGCTTGAGCCCGTAAGCAGTGGCGGCTTCCAGTTGGCCGCGGGGCACGGCGAGGATAGCGCCGCGAAACGTTTCGGTGAAATAGGCACCGTAGATAAAGCCCAGGGTGATCACCCCGGCGCTGAACGGGTCGATCTCGATATATTCCCATTCCATGAAGTCGGTAAAGCTGCTGAGCCAGGTTTGCAGGCTGTAGAAAATCAGCAGCATCAGCACCAAGTCGGGCACCCCGCGAATCAGCGTGGTGTAGAGCTGGGCGGGAATGCGCAGGAACGGCAGGCTGGACAGTTTGGCGCTGGCGCCGAGCAGGCCCAGCAATACGCTGACGGCCAGGGACAGCACCGACAACTTGATGGTCATCCAGGTGCCTTGCAGCAACAGCGGGCCGAAACCCTTCAAGCTGAGCGCGCTCAACCCGAGGGTTTGCAACAGTTCTTCGAACATAAATCAGGACCTATGGCGATAGAAAAGCGCCCCTGCAGGGAGGGGCGCTCCAGGCATTATTTGCCGCTGTACAGGTTCAAATCGCCAAAGTGTTTCTTCTGGATGGTGGCGTAGGTGCCATCATCGTGTAACGCTTTGATACCTTTATCCAAAAGCGCCTTCAGTTCAGTGTTACCTTTTTTGATACCGACAGCGGTTTTCGACGGCAGCAACGGGTCGTCGATGGCGGCGCTGACTTCATAACCGGCGCCAGCCGGCGACTTGAGAAAGCCCAGTTCGGCTTGCAGCATGTCCTGCACCGACGCGTCGAGGCGGCCGGAGGTCAGGTCGGCATACACCTGATCCTGGTTGGCGTAGGCCTTGGTGGTTACCCCGGCTTTGTCCAGCACGGCCTTAGCGTAGGCTTCCTGGATGGTGCCTTGCTCGTAGCCCACAGACTTGCCCTTGAGGGACTCAGGTGTCGAGTAGCCAGCCCCTTTCTTGAACACCAGCGACGTGGGGCCGGAGAACAGCTCGGTGGAGAAGTCGATTGCCTTTTCGCGCACCGGCGTTACGGTCATGGACGAAATCACGCCATCGAACTTGTTGGCCTTGAGGCCTGGGATCATGCCGTCGAAGTCACTTTCAACCCACTTGCACTTGACCTTCAGCTCCGCGCAGATTGCATTGCCCAGGTCGATATCGAAGCCTACCAGGCTGCCGTCGGCGGCTTTGGATTCGAACGGTGCGTAGGACGGGTCGACACCAAAACGCAATTCCTTGTATTCCTTGGCGGTAGCGACACCAGCGGCCATGCACAGAGCCAGTGCAGAAAGGGTCAGCAATGCTTTTTTCATTATGTATTCCCTGGAAACCAAGATAAGCGCTTGTGGCGCGTTTAGGACTGTTACTGAACGGTGTCAGACGCAGCACAAGTAGCAATTTCTGCACCATAGTTCCGGATGGGCTTTTTAAAAGGTGGGATAGGGCAAGGCTGAGTGTAGGAGATGCCCGAAAATGGGCATCTGAAAGTTAGTGCACCATTGCAGGTCTGTGGGGATCCCAATGTGGGAGGGAGCAAGCCCCTCCCACAGGGATTTATGTCAAGTCAGTAGGTCTTGCAGTGTGGCGAGGTTGTCAGCCTCTTCCACCGTCTTGTCCTGACGCCAGCGCAACATGCGCGGAAACCGCACCGCAATCCCGCTCTTATGCCGCTTGGACAGGGCGATACCCTCAAACCCCAATTCAAACACCATGCTTGGCGTCACGCTGCTGACCGGGCCGAACTTCTCCACGGTGGTTTTGCGCACAATCGCATCGACCTTGCGCATTTCCTCGTCGGTCAGCCCGGAATAGGCCTTGGCGAACGGCACCAACGTGCGCTCGCTGCCCGGCGGGCCGTCCCATACCGCGAAGGTGTAGTCGCTGTACAGGCTGGCGCGCCGGCCATGGCCGCGCTGGGCGTAGATCAACACGGCGTCGACGCTGAAGGGGTCGACCTTCCATTTGAACCACAGGCCCATGTCCTTGGTGCGGCCCACACCGTACAGGCCCTTGCGATCCTTGAGCATCATGCCTTCAACACCAAGGCTGCGAGAGGCTTCGCGTTGGGTCGCCAGCGCTGCCCAGGTTGGCCCCTCGATCAGCGGCGAAGGCAACAGCACCGGTTGGTTGCACACAGCGATCACCTGTTCCAATTGCGTGCGGCGCTCGGCCTGGATGTGGTTGCGCCAGTCGTCGCCCTGATACTCCAGCAGGTCGTAAGCGAGCACGGCGACGGGCGCATCCTCAAGCACCTTTTTACTCAGGGTTTTGCGACCGATCCGCTGTTGCAGCAGCGCAAAGGGTTGCACCGCGTCTTTCCACACCACGATTTCGCCATCGATCACCGTGCCGTCGGGCAGGCCACTGACCAGGCTGTGAAGCTCGGGGAAACGCTCAGTCACCAACTCTTCGCCTCGTGACCAGATCCACAGGCGCCCCTCGCGCTTGACCAACTGCGCACGGATGCCATCGAACTTCCATTCCACCTGCCAGTCGGCGGGGGGGCCGAGCAGGCTGTCGAATTGCTCGACGGGTTGCGCCAGCCCGTGGGCGAGAAAAAACGGATACGGCTGCCCGCCACGTTGTGCATGTTCGTCGGATGATTCGGCAGCGATCAGCTTGAGATAACCCTCGGCTGTAGGACGGTTGGACAGGTCGGTATAGCCCACCAACCGCTGCGCCACGCGCTTGCTATCCAGATTGGCCATGGCGGCAAGGGCGCGGGTAACCAGCAGCTTGGAGACGCCGACGCGAAAGCTGCCGGTGATCAACTTGATGCACACCATCAGGCTCGGTTGATCCAGTTGCGCCCATAGCGCCGGCAGGCGCGCGGCAAGGTCCATGGGCGATAGACCGCGCAGCGGCAGCAGTTTTTCTTCCAGCCACACGGCAAGCCCGTCTTCAGAGCTGTAGGTCGATTCGGGGAGCAGCAGGGAGATGGTTTCGGCCAGGTCGCCTACGGACTGGTAGCTCTCTTCGAACAACCACGGCTCGATGCTCGCCGCGTCAGTCGCCATATCCCTGAGCAAGCGTGTGGGCACCAGTTGCCGTGGTCGCCCTCCGGAGAGGAAGTACACCGCCCATGCCGCATCTTCCGGCGGCGCTTGCAGAAAGTAGGCTTGCAGGGCTGCGAGCTTGGCATTGCTGGAGGTGGTGGCGTCAAGGTTGGCGTACAGCTCGGCGAAGGCTTTCATGCCGTGGCCTCTTCTTCGTCGTCACCGTATTCGGTGCTGAAGCCCTGGGCGTCCAGGCCCTTTTCTCGCAGGTGGCGTACCAGTACGCCGACCGAACCGTGGGTAACCATCACCCGTTCGGCGCCGGTTTGTTCGATGGCCCACAACAGCCCGGGCCAATCGGCATGGTCTGACAGTACAAAGCCGCGATCCACCCCACGCCGGCGCCGTGTACCGCGCAGGCGCATCCAGCCGCTGGCGAAGGCGTCGCTGTAGTCGCCAAAACGGCGCATCCAGGTGCTGCCGCCGGCGGAGGGCGGGGCGATGATCAAGGCTTGGCGCAGCAACGGGTCGGTCTTCTTGAAATCCCCGGCATACAGGGTTTCGGGAATGTAGATGCCGGCCTCGCGGTAGACCCGGTTCAACGGCTCGACGGCGCCATGGCTGAGGATCGGACCGATGCTGGCGTCGAGGCCATGCAGAATGCGCTGGGCCTTGCCGAAGGAATAGCAGAACAGCACGCTGGCCTTGCCAGTGGCGATATTGGCCTGCCACCAGTCATTGATCCCGGCAAAGATCTGCGCTTGGGGCTGCCATCGGTAGATCGGCAGGCCAAAAGTGGATTCGGTGATAAAGGTGTGGCAACGCACCGGCTCGAAAGGCGCGCAGGTGCCATCGGGTTCGACCTTATAGTCGCCGGACGCGACCCAGACTTCACCCTGATATTCCAGGCGCACCTGAGCCGAACCGAGCACGTGACCGGCTGGATGGAAACTCAAGGTAACACCGTGATGCACCAACTGCTCGCCATAGGCCAGGGTTTGCAGGTTGATGTCCTGGCCCAGGCGCCAGCGCAGGATACCTTCGCCGGGTGCCGCGGCCAGGTAATGTTGGTTGCCGGTGCGCGCATGATCGCCGTGGGCGTGGGTGATCACGGCGCGCTCCACCGGGCGCCAGGGGTCGATATAGAAATCACCCGCAGGGCAATAGAGGCCTTCGGGGCGGGCGATGACGAGGTCCATGGGGTGACCGGGGAGATGGGCTTGTTAGTTATGAGGCGGGGCTGGGTGTAGAAGTTCTATCTGAATGCATGGGATCCAAATGTGGGAGGGGGCTTGCTCCCGATAGCAGAGTTCAGTCAACGAATGTGTTGACTGTCACACCGCTATCGGGAGCAAGCCCCCTCCCACATTTGGATTCGGTTTCTGCTGGGAAACCGGGTTACTTGCCGGGCGTCAGGGTCAACCTGATCTTGCCATACACCTTTTCAAAGTTCTGCGGCTGCATCGGGAAGCTCAGGTATTGCGCCTTGAGCGCCGGGTCGATGCCGTTGGCATAGTTCGGACTGGCCGGGTTGCCGGACTGGCCGATACCGCCCTGGCCCAGCATGGGTTCGGCCAGGCCGAAGTCGATGATCATGCGCAGCGCCGATACCTGGGTGGTGTTGAAATCCTCACCCCAGTTATACGGCGCCGGGTTCAAGGTGTTGTGGTCGCCACCACTGGCGAAGGGACCGCGAATCACCTGGCCACTGGTGTTTTTCCAGGTGGTGCTGTGCAGCTTGCCCCACTGCCAGGCTTTGTGATCGGCACCCAGTTGGCTGTCACCGGCAGTGATAGCGGCGGCAAGCGTGCGGGCCAGGATCGCCGGTTTGTCTTCTTTTTGCGCGGTCCGCGTGTCATCCCAGAACGGGCTGTCTTCGCGGCCCAGCAGGTGGTCGGCGATGGCTGAGTAGGACAGGCTGGCGTTGCTGACAAAGGCTTTCCAGCTGGCGCTGCCTTGCGGGCCGAGTTTGTCGAGGAAAATCTGCCTGGCGCTTTCCTGCAGGAACAGCTCGTAGATCGCCGCGTCAGCCGAGGTTGGCGCAAGGCGACCATCGAATGCCATCAGGCGCTCCAGTGCTTCGCGAGCCTTGGCGCGCTCCGCTGGCGGCAGGGCGTCGATTGCCTGTTTGAGCGGCTGGGCCATGCCCGGGGCCTGGAACATGCTCTTGAGCTTGGCGGCGAAGGTCGTGGTCTGGTCGTATTGCATGGCAATCAGGCTGCGGCTGTCATGCTTGCCGGCACCGGCCAATTGCGCCAGACGTTCGCTGCGCTCCGGTGCGTCCCAGGAGTTGGACAACTGCATCCCGTAGCCACGCGGTGCGGTGCGCTGGTTGGCCGTGCCGATCCAGCCCTGGGCCGGGTCCTGGTCGTAGGGGTGCAGCATCGCATCGGCATAACCGTCCCAGTCAAAGCGCGTGTCCCAACCCGGCGATGGCAACAGGCCCTCGCCCTCGCGGCGGTTGGGGAAGCGACCGGTGACTTGCCAGCCGATATTGCTGGCGTCGGCAAAGATCATGTTCAACGCGATGGCGCGAATCTCGCGAGTGGCGTCCGAGGCCTTGCCGGCGTTTTGCGCACGGGACAGGTCGAAGAACGCGTCCAGGCTCTTGTCTTCCTTGAAGTCGGCAGTCTGCAGGGCCAGGCCAAGACCGCTGGTGAGGGCCTGGCTGCTATTGAGCAGCGCGCCGTGACGGGTTTCGTACACCGTTTCGCGAATCGAGCGCTGGCCCTTGATAAAGAAGGTTTCGTTGCGCACGCCAGCCGGCAGCCATTTGCCGTTGTTCTCGTAGTACAACGCGTTGCCCTGGCGCTTGACCTTCTCCAGGAACAGGTCCTGGGTGTCGCCCTTGACCGCGCTCATGCTCCACGCCACCTTGCCGTTGAAACCGGATAGCAGGGTCGGCAGGCCAGCGATCGAAGCACCCACGGCCTGATATTTAGGCGCGCGAATCTGCACGTAGCTCCATGGCGACGGGGCTTGTGGCGTGGCGGCGATATCGTTGGCCAGCAGGCTTTTGCCGCTGCGGCTGCGTTGCGGGGCGATGGCCCAGTTGCTTGAGGTGGTGACCCCGAGCGTGTTGAGGCCGCTCAACTGCTGGCTTACCGTGTCCAGGGCGGCGAGGCCGCTGATCTGCCCCAGGTTCACGCCCTTGAGCTTGTCGGCCTCGGCCAGCGGCACGGCTTCGTCCGGCGCGCTTGGGATGAGCCAGGCGAGTTTGTCGACGCCGACCTTTTGCGCCAGCACCAAGGACGAAATCTCTTCCTGCAGGTTGCTCGACTCGCTGAAATTGAGCAGGCAGAACAGCAGCGCCGAGTCTTCCGGCTTCCAGTATTCGGGTGTGTAACCGCTTTGGGCCAGGTCCGCCGGCAGCTTGTCGCGATAGCGGAACAGGTAGGCATTGACGCCCCGGGCATACACTTCAAAGAAGCGCTTGAGGCGCGGCGACGAGGCGTTGTACAGCTCGCCCGCGCTTTTCTTGAGGTTGACCGCACGCATGAAACGGTCGACATCCAGCACTTGCGGCCCGGACATTTCCGCCAGGCGGCCCTGTGCCAGCAGGCGCAAGGTGACCATCTGGGTAATGCGGTCGCTGGCGTGCACATAACCAAGGCTGAACAGCGCGTCGTGGAAGGTGTTGCTTTCGATCAGCGGCATGCCTTGGGCATTGCGGCGTATCGATACATTCTGTGCCAGGCCCTTGATTGGCTGTACGCCAGCCACGGGTGGCAGGGTGTCCTGGGTGTTCTGGAGCTGGCAACCCGCCAGGCCCAAGGCACTGGCCACTGCCGCGGCAACGCCGAACCGGGGAAGAAAGTGTAAGAGGGCTGGCGAGGCCATGGCAAAGCTCCTGCGGGGGGTAGCGTCAGTAAAGGCGCTACGTTAGTGAGCGCGGCGAAACGACGCAAGCGGGAGTTGTGTAATTGCGTGAGTGCTCAAGCTATGTGCAAATCAATGTAGGAGGGAGAAAGCCCCCTCCCACATTTTGATCATCAGTGCGGCTTATGCGCCATGGCACTTCTTGAATTTCTTCTCGCTGCCGCACGGGCACGGATCGTTGCGGCCAACATCCTTCAAGGCGTTGCGCACCGGTTCCTGGTGAGCGTGGCCGCAGTTCGGCCCGTGGACATGGCCGTGGTCGTGATCATGGTGATCGTGATCGTGGTTGCAGTCAGGACCATGGACATGGGGTTGCTGAGTCATCGATGTTGCTCCGGAATAAAATCGCCGGGGATTATCTCGCCATTGTGAGCCACCTGCACGTCATTACCGATGAATAATCCGGTTTTCAGCTCGCCCTCCAGACGATAGGGCACGGGGCGCTCGGGATTTTTCAGCATCTGCACCACATCGCGTACGCGCGGCCAGAGGTTGGTGCGTACCGAGACCCGGAAGACTTTATGACCGCGCGGCGGCACGGTCAGCCATTCATTGGATTCGCCTTCGGTCAACACCAGATCGCCAAGGGTGACCTTGTAGATCAGGCCGCGCACGGTCAGGTCGGCATCGTCGCGGTTGTCCACGCGAAAGTAGAGTTTGAATTTCTGCTCCAGCAGCTTGGCGCGCACGACTTCGACCTTCACCAGCGATACGTGAGGTGGCGGCGAGTCATCTTCGAACCACGAGGCGCAGCCGGTCAGGCCCAGGGTTAACGCCAGCATCAAGCTATAAATCCGAAGCATGGCGTTATCCCTGTGAGTGAATTAAAGGTAGCTGGAACAGCACTTCTTGAACTTCTGCCCACTGCCGCACAGGCACGGGTCATTACGCCCGGCCTTCAGTTCCACCGTAGGGTCGATGAAGTACCAGCGCCCCTCATTCTGTACGAAAGAAGACTGCTCGCGGTGGCTATGTTCGCCGGTGCTGTCATGCCAGCGCGCAGTAAAGGTGACGAATGCGTGTTCCGGCTGGCCGCCGAAGACCTCGGAGCTTTCCACCTCGAGGCCCAGCCAGGTGCTCTGCGCACTCCAGGCGGCGATGGCGTTGCGGTCCAGACCGGCCTGTTGCGCGGGCAGGGTGGTGGCCACCAGGTAATCGACCAGGCCCAGCACATAGGCGCTGTAGCGCGAGCGCATCAACGCACTGGCACAGGGCGCCGGGTGGCCGGCGTGATAATGGCCGCAGCAGGCATCCAGCAGATTGCCGCTGCCGCACGGGCAAATGGATGTACTCATCGGGTTACCACCAATACTTTCCAAAATTCTCCGGGTTGGCCCAGAAGCGTGCGTTGAGCCAGTCGGGCACTTGTTTATAGTCAAGCAGATCATAGGTAAACAGCGTCAGAACTTGCTCATCGCGCTGGAATCGCTCGCCGGCTTGCAGGGCCAGGGAAAAGAAGTCGGTGTCCTTCCATTCGCAGGCGCGCAGGTCGACCAGCACCGCGATCCGGCTGGCATTGAGGTTTCGAATGCCGCCCAGAAGCGTCAGACCTTGAGGCTTGGGCAAGTGTTCAAGGCAATCGACTACCAGCGCCAAATCAAAACGCTGCGCTGCCAGTTCGGCAGGCAGTGGCCCAGGTGCGGCGACACAGACGTTCACATCCGGGTGCGCGGTTTTAAACGCCTCCAGCGCCGGAAACTGGCTGGCGCCCAATAACAGCAGGCGTTTGGGCTGGTGCAATTCAAGCAGGGCAGCCAGGGCTTGCTGGGGTGTACGGGAAGAAATTCCAGCGGTCATTGCAGATCCTCACATCAGGACGGTAGAGACTAGCGCGGCTGGGCGTGCGAGCCTAGGACATTGCGGTCAACGCCACGGCGGCTTGTACCGTACCTGCGGAAGTTTTTTGATCCTTCACTGGCAAATCGCCGGTAGAAGTCGTTACTGTGCGCTCAAAGAAAAATTTGAAAGTACTCAGGAGCCCCATGATGCGTAAGGTTTTTCTGTTGGCCCTGTTGGTCAGCCCCATTGCCCTGGCCCAGAGCGTCAGTGTCGAAACCAACTCGTTGATGCGCCTGCCCAGCAGTACCAGCGTGTTGCAGCTTGAGCGCCTGGACGTGGCGGACTATGGCACTTTGCTGATTCCGGCCACTATCAGTCAGGTCACTGTGGATGAGTTGCACCTGGGGCGTGACGCACGCATCACCATTGTTCCCGGCGCTAGCGCGCTGCAAATGCAAGTGCGCCAGGCGCAACTGGAGCAGGGTAGCCAGATCACGTCCCGCGGCGCCCCCGGCACCCATGAAAAACCTGCCAAGGCTGGGCGTGACCTGACCTTGCGGATCAATTCCCTCACTGCTGAAGCGTTGTCGGTAGACGCCCGCGGCGGTGCCGGTGCCCAAGGGTACGCGGGCCTGGATGGCGCCAACGGCGTGGACCCAGGCTGCACCTGGGGTTCGGCCGGGCGCGGGTTTAACGGTGACAACGGCGGTGACGGCCTGCCGGGCGCCGCCGGCGCACAGGTACGCCTGGAATTGCCGCAGGACTTCCCGATTGAGCAAATCAAGGTCTGGGTGGACGGCGGTGCCGGTGGGTTGCCTGGCGTGGCGGGTAAACCTGGCAAGGGTGGGCAGTCCAAGGGCTGCCTGGTGTACCGCGCCGATGGTGGCGACAAGGGCAGGCCTGGGCTTGAAGGGCAGCCGGGGCCGGCTGGGCCTGCGGGGGCGGTGACTATTCAGCGGCTCTGAGTCGACTGTTTTGGTGCTCCCGATGGCGGCCTTAGGGCCGACCAGGATGCTGGATCAGACCGAGTACATATCCGTTATTTGGGTAACGGCTGCTATTGGTTCCGCCCTTACGGCGGGTCACTTTCGAAAAGCCGGAATGCCGGCCCAGACGAAAGTAACCAAAGCGCTCTTGCCCCACCACTCGGCACCTCGCTCAGGCTCGGTGTGCCCGTAATCCGCCAGGTATTTGGGGGGCCGCCGCCACGCGCCATCCATGGCGCGGGGCGGCTAAACCGGCATCCCTGCCGGTTTACCCCCCAAATCCCTGTCGAATTCCGGCCAGCGTGGTTTGACGGGGCGCTTAAGATCAAAAGCAGATCAAGATCAAGAGCGGCTCGCTTCGCATCGTGGTTACCGTTGGGTACGGCGAACTGTAGTTGTGTAGATATCCACACCCCGATGGCGATGCAAGCCTCGCCTCAGAACATCGGCCGGGCCGAAGCAATCGCCACCACCACCAACCCCACAATCAAATTAACCCCCACCAACTTGCGAATCTGCCCCAACGCAGCCGCGCCCGCCGGCCAATCCTCAGCCGCCACCGCGGCCTTCAGTTCAGGAAACTTCAACGCCTGGATGCGGATAAACAGCGCGGTCATCACCAGATACAACCCCATCATCACCTGCACATAGCGCGGTGCAGTTTCAAAACCGTTGAAGCGCAGTTGCAGCAAACCAACGCCGCTGATCGGCAAAATCACGACCGCGACCCACACCCACACAAAAAAACGTTGAAACACATTTGCCCACAACTTGAGCCGGGCAGGGCCCTCAAGGGCCGCCATGGCGGCGGGTCGCAGGATCATCCAGGCGAAAAACATACCGCCGACCCAAATCAGGGCGGCCAGTACATGCAGGGTGTAAGCGAGGCTAAACGCGGTCATTGTGGTACTCCGTTCTGCGCGGGATTAATTAGCGGGGTATGATAGCGGCCGATCCGAACCACTGAAAATTTATCCAGCGTTTTTTGCGCCCGACTATCCATGATCAGCACTGAACTCAAAACCACGATCCAGGGCGCCTATTCGCGTTTTCTCGAAGCCAAGAGCTTGAAACCGCGCTACGGCCAACGCCTGATGATCGCCGAAGTGGCGAAAGTCCTCGGGGATATCGACACCGATGACGAAGGTCGCCGCGAGGGCGAACCTGCGGTTGTGGCCGTCGAGGCCGGCACCGGTACTGGCAAGACTGTGGCCTACAGCCTGGCCGCGATCCCCACCGCCAAGGCCGCCGGCAAGCGCCTGGTAATCGCCACCGCCACCGTCGCCCTGCAAGAGCAGATTGTCTACAAAGACTTGCCCGACCTGATGCGCAACAGCGGCTTGAGCTTTACCTTCGCCCTGGCCAAGGGCCGTGGCCGCTACATGTGCCTGTCCAAGCTCGACGTGTTGCTGCAGGAAGGCCATGCGCAAACCGCCACCGCGTCGCTGTTCGAAGAAGAAGGCTTCAAGATCGAGGTCGACGAGGCCAGCCAGAAGCTGTTTACCAGCATGATCGAGAAACTGGCCGGCAACAAATGGGACGGCGACCGCGACAGCTGGCCCACCGCCCTGGAAGACTCCGACTGGGCGCGCCTGACCACCGACCACAGCCAGTGCACCAATCGCCATTGCCCCAATTTCGGCCAGTGCGCCTTCTACAAGGCCCGCGAAGGCATGGGCAAGGTGGATGTCATCGTCACCAACCACGACATGGTGCTGGCCGACCTGGCACTGGGCGGCGGCGCGGTGCTGCCCGATCCACGCGACACGCTTTATGTGTTCGACGAAGGCCACCACCTGCCGGACAAAGCCATCGGCCACTTCGCCCATTACACGCGCCTGCGTTCCACTGCCGACTGGCTGGAAACCACTGCCAAGAACCTCACCAAGTTGCTGGCCCAGCATCCGCTGCCCGGCGACCTGGGCAAGCTGATCGAGCAGGTGCCGGAGCTGGCGCGGGAGATCAAGACCCAACAGCAATTCATGTTCAGCGCCTGCGAACAGGTGGCCGACTTCAAGCCCGGCGAAGACGTCGAGGGCCGTGAGCGCCCGCGCCACCGTTTTGTTGGCGGCATGATCCCCGAGCACATGCGCGAAATGGGCATCGAGCTGAAGAAAGGCTTTTCACGCCTGACCGACTTGTTCACCCGCCTTACGGATTTGCTCAAGGAAGGCATGGACGGCGAGGTCAATATCGGCATTGCCAGCAACCAGGCCGAGGAATGGTACCCGCTGTTCGGCAGCCTGTTGTCCCGCTCACAGGGCAACTGGGAGCTGTGGACCGCGTTCACCGTGGAAGATCCGGAAGACAACCCGCCCATGGCCCGTTGGCTTACCCTGTCGGAAAGCGGTGCGCTGTTTGATATCGAGGTCAACGCCAGCCCGATCCTCGCCGCTGAAATGCTGCGTCGCAACCTGTGGAACGTGGCCTACGGCTGCCTGGTGACGTCGGCCACGCTGACCGCCCTGGGCACCTTTGATCGCTTCCGTATGCGCGCCGGTTTGCCGAAAAAGGCCGTTACCGCTGTGGTACCGAGCCCGTTTCATCATGCCGATGCCGGTGTGCTGCGCGTACCGGACCTCAAGGCTGACCCTCGGGATGCGGCGGCCCACACGGCGGCGATCATTCGCGATCTGCCGTCACTGGTGGAAGGTTCGCGCGGCACCCTGGTGCTGTTCTCGTCGCGCAAACAGATGCAGGACGTGTTCGATGGCCTCGATCGCGACTGGCGCAAACAGGTGTTTATCCAGGGCAACCTGTCCAAGCAGGAAACCCTGAACAAGCACAAGGCGCGGGTCGACGGCGGTGATTCCAGCGTATTGTTCGGCCTGGCAAGTTTTGCCGAGGGCGTGGACTTGCCTGGCGCTTATTGCGAACACGTGGTGATCGCCAAGATCCCGTTCTCGGTGCCCGATGATCCGGTCGAGGCCGCACTGGCCGAATGGATCGAAGCCCGTGGCGGCAACCCGTTCATGGAAATCTCGGTGCCGGATGCCTCATTGAAGCTGGTGCAGGCCTGCGGGCGCTTGCTGCGCACCGAGCAAGACCGCGGCACCATCACCTTGCTTGACCGCCGCCTGGTCACCCAACGCTATGGCAAAGCTATCCTCAATGCGTTGCCGCCGTTCAGGCGCGAAATTTCTTAAACCTCCGTGGGCGAATTCGCCCACTTTGTGGTCTATCTCATCACTATCACCAGGCCATTCACCGGCCGTTTGGGAGAACCTTGTTCGTATGATTCGCACGCTGCCCGCTCTTTTTGCCTTGCTGTTCGCTGCGCCGTTGATGGCCGCGCCTGCCGGGCAACAAACGCTGTTCAACTTCGTCCGGCCTGCCGATGTGGTCAAGGTGGCGACTCAGGACGCCAGCCTGCCCCAATACAACGCCGAACAAACTCCCGAAGGCGAGGTGCTGCGCCGTATCACCTTCAACCCGGCGGCCGAGCCAAGCCTGGTGCTCAGCCCGCAATCCGGTGTGTGGGACTGGTCGCAATCGAGCGCCATGAGCCTGCGTATCCAGAGCGCGATGAACTGGGCACTGACCCTCTACGTCAAGGTGCAGAGCGCCGACGGCAAGACCCTGGTCAGCCGCATCGACTTGCCGGCCGGGCCTGCGCAGACCCTGCTGGTACCATTACAAGCCAACTCGCCACTGAGCCAGGGCATGAAGGCTGGTCCGCCGATGCCGATGACCGTGGATGGCCAGCGCGTATTGCTGGCCGGCAGTGCCGGCGAAATCGACCGCAGCCAGGTGGTGTCGGTGACCCTGTCGATGATCAAGCCCAATGCCGCCCAAAGCATCCTGCTGGAGCGCTTTGGCGTGCAGGACAGCGAGCCGGTAACGAAGGCCGCCTACAGCGAATTGGTCGATGCTTTTGGCCAGTCCACCCGGGCGCGCTGGCCGGAAAAGGTCAGCAGCGACGAGCAGCTCAAGGCGTCGGCTGCCAAAGAGCAGCAGCAGCTCAAAACCTGGTTGGCTGAGCGAGACAAATCCTCCCTGGACCAATACGGCGGCTGGAACAAAGGCCCGGCGTTCGATTCCAGCGGCTTTTTCCGCACAGAGAAGCGCGACGGCCGCTGGTATCTGGTGACGCCTGAAGGTCATCCGTTCTATTCACTGGGGGTCAACACCGTGGCTGCGGACAACAGCCAGACCTACGTGGCAGGGCGTGAGTGGATGTTCGCGGCGTTGCCCAAGGCCGGCGAACCCTTCGACAAGTATTACGGCAGCAGCGATAACCGCACCGGCAACGGTGCCGGCGAAGGTCGCGGCTTTGGTTCGGGGCGTTGGTATGACTTTTATGGCGCCAACCTGCAGCGCACTTACGGCGGCGAGGGTTTGGACCAGAAGCGCTGGGTGACGCACACCCTGGACCGTCTGCAAGCCTGGGGTTTCAATACCGTGGGCAACTGGAGCGACGAGGACCTGGCCACTGCCGACCGCGTGCCTTATACCCTGCCGCTGTCGATTGTGGGTGACTACGCGAGCATCAGCACCGGCACCGACTGGTGGGGCGGTATGCCCGATCCGTTCGATCCACGTTTCGCGATGGCCACCGAACGCGCCGTGGCCATCGCCGCTCGTGATCACCGCGACGATCCGTGGTTGATCGGCTTTTTTGCCGACAACGAACTGGCCTGGGCCGGTCCTGGCGACGATGCAAAATCCCGCTACGCCTTGGCTTACGGCACCCTGCGCATGACCACCGATGTTCCGGCCAAGCGCGCTTTCCTCAAGCAGCTGCGTGACAAATATCGCAACGAAGAAGGTCTGTCCAAAGCCTGGGGCATTCAACTGGCGGGTTGGGAACTGATGGAAGACCCAGGCTTCGAACCACCGATGCCCAGCCCTGAACACCCGGAAATCGAAGCTGACTTCAAGTACTTCCAGAAGACCTTCGCCGACGCTTACTTCAAGACCATTTCCGACTCGCTGAAGTGGCACGCGCCGAATCAACTGTTGCTGGGCGGCCGTTTTGCCGTGAGCACCCCGGAAGCAGTGGCGTCGTGCGCGCAGTATTGCGATGTGTTGAGCTTCAACATGTACACCCTAAAACCCCAGGACGGTTATGACTTCGCCGCCCTGCGTGCGTTGGACAAACCGGTGTTGATCACCGAATTCAACTTCGGCTCGGCCGACCGTGGCCCGTTCTGGGGCGGCGTGACGCAATTGGCCCGCGAAGAAGATCGCGGTACGGCGTACGCCACGTTCCTCAAGCAGGCCATGGCCGAGCCGTCGATTGTTGGCGTGCACTGGTTCCAGTACCTGGACCAGCCGGTCACCGGGCGTCTGCTGGATGGCGAAAATGGCCATTTCGGCCTTGTCGGCATCACCGATGTACCTTTCCAGGGCTTCGTTGACAGTGTGCGCAAGAGCAACCTTGCGGCGGTCGACCAGTTGGGCCGTGAGGCGCAAAAAGCCAAGGCGACCCGCACGGCGCGTGAAAGTGAAGGCGCCAGGCAGGGGCAGGGCGGCAAAGGCGCAGGGCAGGGCGCTGGACATGCCGGTGGGCACTCCGGCAACGGTCATTGATTCGTCGTTGACGGGTTCACAAAACCCACAATGGCTGAAAGAATGGCGGCCACTTTTCATGGTGCTTTGCGAGGGGAATCAGGTGCAGATTCAGGGTCATTACGAGCTGCAGTTCGAAGCGGTACGCGAAGCCTTTGCCGCATTGTTCGATGATCCCCAGGAGCGTGGTGCCGGGCTGTGCATCCAGGTAGGCGGGCAAACCGTCGTCGATCTGTGGGCCGGTACTGCCGACAAGGACGGAGCCGAAGCCTGGCACAGTGATACCATCGTCAACCTGTTCTCCTGCACCAAGACCTTCACGGCTGTCACTGCCTTGCAACTGGTGGCCGAGGGCAAGCTCAAGCTTGATGCACCGGTGGCTGACTACTGGCCGGAATTCGCGGCGGCGGGCAAGGAGGCGATCACATTGCGCCAGTTGCTCTGCCACCAGGCCGGGCTGCCGGCCATCCGCGAAATGCTGCCTACCGAAGCCCTGTATGACTGGCAACTGATGGTCGACACCCTGGCGGCCGAGGCGCCGTGGTGGACACCAGGCGAGGGTCATGGCTACGAGGCGATTACCTACGGCTGGCTGGTCGGCGAACTGTTGCGCCGCGCCGATGGGCGCGGGCCGGGTGAGTCGATCGTGGCACGGGTCGCACGGCCGCTGGGGCTGGACTTCCACGTTGGCCTGGCGGATGCAGAGTTTTATCGGGTGGCCCATATAGCGCGCAGCAAGGGCAATATGGGGGATGAGGCCGCGCAACGGTTACTTCAAGTAATGATGCGCGAACCGGCGGCGATGACCACACGGGCATTTGCCAATCCACCGTCTATTCTGACCAGTACTAATAAGCCCGAATGGCGACGCATGCAGCAGCCCGCGGCAAATGGTCACGGTAATGCGCGCAGCCTGGCCGGGTTTTATAGCGGTTTGTTGGACGGTAGTTTGCTGGAAAGCGACATGCTCGAACAATTGACCCGTGAACACAGTATTGGGCCGGATAAAACCTTATTGACCCAAACCCGTTTCGGCCTGGGCTGCATGTTGGATCAACCGCAGCTGCCCAATGCCACGTTCGGCCTCGGGCCACGTGCTTTCGGGCATCCCGGCGCAGGGGGCTCAGTGGGTTTTGCCGACCCTGAACATGATGTAGCGTTCGGTTTTGTGACTAATACCCTGGGCCCTTACGTACTTATGGACCCGCGTGCGCAGAAGTTGGTCGGAATATTGGCCGGTTGTCTATAAACCCCTTGCTGTTTCACAATTTTTTGTTACAAAGGCAAGTATAAAAAGATGCTGAACGACATGTTGTAACTTGAATGTTCTTTAAGCGTCTGTTTAACGGGTCATCAGGCCCCCTGGTTTTTTCTCATTTTGTGGATATCTCATGTTATCGAACAAGTCCTTGGCACTGGCGCTGTGCCTCACTATTACAGGTTGCGCACAAACTCCACAAAATGATGCCGAAGGTGGGCATTGGTGGTCATTTGGATCGGACAAGGCTGCGACCAAGGACGCAGTGACCCAAACCGACGCCAAGCCGGATGCCAAACCAGCTGCCGGCGCCAAGCCTGTTGAACCTGTCGCCGCTGCTGCTGCACCTGCTTCGCCCGCCAAGGCTGATACCGGCTACAGCTGGTGGCCGTTCTCCACCAAGAGTGCCGAAGAAAAAGCCGCCGATGCCAAGGCCGACCTGAAAGCCGACCTGAAGGCCGCAACCCCGACTTCGGACGCGGCACCTGTCGTCGCCAAGACCGACGCCGAACCCCGCTGGTGGTGGCCGTTCGAAAGCAAGCCAAAGCCGTTGGCCAAGGTCGACGTGACCAATGTGCCAATGCCTGACCCGAAAATCACCCAAGCCTGGCTGGACGACTACGAGCCACGCCTGCGCGAGGCCATCAAGGGCAGTTCGCTGCAACTGGAGCGTCGCGACAACGTGCTGGTCGTGATTGCCCCGGTAGACGGTTCCTACAACCCGAAGCGTCCGGCGATGCTGCTGCCGGTGACTTTGGGCCCGTTCACTCGTGTGGCCAAGGCCGTTGAGGCTGATCCCAAGACCGCCGTACTGGTTCTGGGCCACGTCGATGCCACCGGCAGCGCTCCTGCGAGCCAGGCGTTGAGCAAGGAGCGTGCGCAGTCGATTGCTTCGATCTTCAGCCTCAGTGGTTTGAAGCAGGACCGCTTGATGCTGCGTGGCATGGGCGACCTTATGCCGCGTGCCGCCAACGACAGCAACCAGGGGCGTGCGCTGAATCGTCGCATGGAAATCATGTTCACTCAGCGTACAACGATGCTTGCACTGCTGAGCCAGTACAATTCGGGCAAGACGCCACCGGTTGCTGAAATGGTTGCCGTGCAGAATGCTCCAGCCCCGGCACCAGCGGCAAAAGCACCAGCCAAGAAGGCTCCGGCCAAGAAAGCGGCCGCCAAGCCAGCGGCTAAAAAGGCCGCGGCCAAACCTGCTGCGAAGAAGCCGGCTGCAACCAAAGCCAAGGCTGCTGCACCCGCTTCGAACGACCAGGCGAAAAACTGAGCCGTTGAACCATAAGGATAAAGCCGCATGACCCAGGCACTGGCTGATATGCGCCGTGACTACACACGGGACGGTTTGAGCGAGGCCCAGGCCCCCGGCGAGCCGTTTGCGTTGTTCCACCAATGGTTTGGCGACGCGGTGAAAACCGAACAGCCGCCGGTGGAGGCCAATGCCATGACCCTGGCGACGGTCGACCAGGACGGTCGCCCGCACTGTCGCATCCTGTTGCTCAAGGGCCTGGATGCACAGGGCTTTACCTTCTTCACCAACTACCAGAGCGCCAAGGGTGAGCAACTTGCGGCGCGGCCGTTTGCGGCCATGACGTTCTTCTGGCCGACCCTGGAACGCCAGGTGCGTATTGAAGGGCGCGTGGTCAAGGTCACCCCTGAAGAGTCGGATGCCTATTACCAGATGCGCCCGTTGGGCAGCCGCCTCGGCGCCTGGGCATCCCCGCAGAGCAGGGTCATTCGTGACCGTGAAGAGCTGCACGATCTGCTCAAGGCCACCGAACAGCGTTTCAGCGATACCCAGCCCGATTGCCCCGAGCATTGGGGTGGGTACCGTTTGCTGCCCGAGCGCATCGAGTTCTGGCAGGGCCGCGCCAGCCGCCTGCATGATCGTCTCAACTATCGTGTACAAGACGCTCAATGGATCCGCGAGCGTCTGGCGCCCTGAGCGTCACCTTTCGTCATTGCGCCTGAATCATGCCCATTGCGCCGACGTCTCTATTCAGGAGACTTCGGCGCTTTTGATTGTGCGGCTACAATGATCAAGCAACTGATGGCACCGTTGCGCACCACAGTTAGGCTACCGTTGGTCGTGTTTTCTGGTGCTGGCAGTCTGTACTCAGGCTGAATGAAAGCAATTTTCTGCCCGGCTTGCCGTGACAGGCGCCAAGCCACAGCGTTTAATGAATACCTGTCCTTTGGAGTTGATGCTATGCGTAAGTCCGTTTTACTAGTTGCCTGCTTTACCACCCTGTCATTGCTGTTGGGTGGCTGCGCCTCGAGTCTGACCGGCGACTCGTACTCCCGTGATGAGGCGCGTCGCGTTCAGACCGTGCGCATGGGTACCATCGAATCCCTGCGTCCGGTGAAAATCGAAGGCACCAAGACCCCAATCGGCGGCGCTGCTGGCGCAGTCATCGGTGGTGTTGGCGGCAGCGCCATCGGTGGCGGCCGTGGCAGCATCGTCACCGCTGTAATCGGCGCGGTCGCGGGCGGCCTGCTGGGCTCGGCCACCGAAGAAGGCCTGACCCGCACCCAGGGCGTGGAAATCACCGTGCGCGAAGACGACGGCAGCATGCGCGCCTACGTACAAGCCGTGCAGGAAAATGAAATCTTCCGCATCGGTGACCGCGTACGCATCATGACCGTTGACGGTACCAGCCGCGTTACTCGCTAAGCGGTAAGTAATCGGGCAAAGAAAACCCCAACCGGGTGACCGGTTGGGGTTTTTTTATGCTGCTTTCCCAGGGGCTCAGGCTTTTTTGCGACTCGCCATCGCCGTCACCGCATACCCGATAAAGGCTGCCAGGATCGATCCGGTCAGAATCCCCATGCGGTCTTCACCGGCAAACTCGCTGGCACCCGGCACAAACGCCAGGGAGCCGACAAACAGGCTCATGGTGAAGCCGATACCGCACAGAACAGCCACGCCAAGAACCTGACCCCAGTTGGCGCCGCTGGGCAGGGACGCGATACCAGTCTTGATCGCCAGCCAAGTGAGGCCGAACACACCGATGGTCTTGCCGATCAACAGGCCGGCGGCGATGCCCATGGGCACGGAATGGGTGAAGCTCTCCAGGCTCACGCCGGTGAGGGAAACCCCGGCATTGGCGAACGCGAACAACGGCAGGATGGCGTAGGCCACCCACGGGTGCAGGGCGTGCTCCAGGGTCAGCAGCGGTGAGGTTTCGGCATTCCGGGTGCGCAGTGGAATGCAGAATGCCAGGGTCACACCGGCCAGTGTGGCATGCACACCGCTCTTGAGTACGCACACCCACAGGATCAGGCCGATGATCAGGTAAGGCCCAAGCTTGATCACGCCCAGGCGATTCATCGCAATCAAGGCAATCAAGCAAGCCCCCGCGCCCGCCAGGGACGCGCCGGACAAGTCAGCGGAATAGAACAGCGCGATGACGATGATGGCGCCGAGGTCATCAATGATTGCCAGGGTCATCAGGAACAACTTCAGCGACACCGGTACGCGCTTGCCCAGCAGTGCCAGCACGCCCAGAGCGAACGCGATATCCGTGGCCATCGGGATCGCCCAGCCGGCGAGGGCGGCCGGGTTGTCCTTGTTCAGCGCCCAGTAGATCAGCGCCGGCACCACCATGCCGCCGATGGCCGCTGCGCCGGGCAGCACAACCTGGGAAGGCTTGGAGAGGTGACCATCGAGCAGTTCGCGTTTGACCTCCAGGCCGATCAGCAGGAAAAACAGAGCCATCAGGCCGTCGTTTATCCACAGCAGTGCCGGCTTGGCGATTTTCAACGCGCCGACCTGGGCAACCACAGGTGTATCGAGAAACGCGTTGTACAGGTGCGACAACGGTGAGTTGTTGATGATCAGCGCCAAAGCGGCAGCGGCGATCAACAACAGACCACTGGCGGCTTCCAGCTGGAAGAAACGAGTAAAAGTGCTACGCAGAGGCAAGGGATGCTCTCCATTTGAGGTTCAATAGGTGGGTACCCTAACCCGTACAGTTAGTTGTTAAAACAAAAGTTATATTCTTATTTGTTATAAGAGATGAGTCGGGTTGTAGATGCGTAAAAGACTAGCAGTTGTGTGTCAAATTGAGTCGGTACTGTATCTGTGTGAGGTGTACGAAACATCTTAAGATTCAGGCTGAAAACCTTAGAGAGTCCACCATGAGCGACCACCGTACCTGGGCCCGCGAAGCCATTCGCATCATTGAAGCGGACTTCCAGCGGAGCGCCGACACCCACCTGATCCCGTTGCCGTTACCTGGGTTGCCCGGCATCGAGTTGTACTTCAAGGACGAATCCAGCCACCCCACAGGCAGCCTGAAACACCGGCTGGCTCGCTCGCTGTTTTTGTACGCGCTGTGCAATGGATGGCTCAAGCCGGGCGCCCCGGTGATCGAAGCGTCCAGCGGTTCCACAGCCATCTCTGAAGCCTACTTCGCTCGCCTGTTGGGGTTGCCGTTCATTGCCGTCATGCCGGCCACCACCTCCCAGGAAAAGATCGCCCAGATCGCCTTTTACGGTGGCAAGAGCCATCTGGTTCAGGACCCGACGCAGATCTACGCCGAATCCGAACGCCTGGCCCAGGAAAGTGGTGGTCACTTCATGGACCAGTTCACCTACGCCGAGCGTGCTACCGACTGGCGCGCAAACAACAACATTGCCGAATCGATCTTCCAGCAGATGCGCTTCGAGCAGCACCCGGAGCCCAGTTGGTTGATTTCCAGCCCCGGCACTGGCGGCACCACCGCGACACTGGGCCGCTACGTACGTTATCGCCAGCATTGCACCCGCGTGCTGTGTGCCGATGCCGAGCGCTCGGTGTTTTTCGACTTCTACCAGAGCGGCGACGCCAGCCTGCGCCTGGAGTGTGGTTCGCGAATCGAAGGGATTGGTCGCCCGCGTGTCGAGGCGTCGTTTCTGCCGGCGGTGATTGATGCGATGGTCAAGGTGCCAGACGCCTTGTCATTGGCGGCGATGCATTACCTGGCTGGGCGTTTGGGACGACGGGTCGGAGGTTCCAGCGGGACCAACCTGATCGGCGCGTTGGTAGCAGCGCACCAGATGAAAGCGGCGGGAGAATCGGGCTCGATCGTAGCGATCTTGTGTGATGGCGGCGAGCGTTATGCCACGACCTATTACGATCAGGCGTGGTTGGCGGGGCAGGGGTATGAGCTGGAGAGCTTGATCGCGGCGGTGGCTGCGAGTGTCGAGCAGGGCGAGTCGCTGCCCGAAACGATCCTGCGCGCCAATATCTGACCCGGCGCAAATCAAAATGTGGGAGGGGGCTTGCTCCCGATTGCGGTGTGTCAGTCAAAAATACTGTGACTGAACCACTGCTATCGGGAGCAAGCCCCTCCCACATTTTTCACTACAGTGTTCTCAGGCTTCGATGCCCAACATATCCCGCGCCAACGCCTCGGCAATCCGAATCCCGTCGACACCTGCCGACAGAATCCCACCGGCGTAACCCGCGCCTTCCCCGGCCGGGAACAGGCCTTTGACGTTTAGGCTCTGCATCGACTCATCGCGGGTAATGCGCAAGGGTGACGAAGTGCGAGTCTCGATGCCGGTCAACACTGCATCGTGCAGCGAATAGCCTTTGATCTGCTTTTCGAACGCCGGCAACGCTTCGCGGATGGCTTCGATGGCAAAGTCCGGCAAGGCCAGGGCCAGGTCGCCCATTGACACGCCGGGCTTGTAGGACGGCTCCACACTGCCGATGGCAGTGGACGGTTTGCCGGCGATAAAGTCCCCCACCAGTTGCGCCGGTGCCTCGTAGTTGCTGCCGCCGAGGATATAGGCGTGGGACTCCAGGCGCTCCTGCAATTCGATACCGGCCAGCGGGCCGCCCGGGTAATCCACCTCGGGGGTGATGCCGACCACGATGCCGGAGTTGGCGTTGCGTTCATTACGCGAATACTGACTCATGCCGTTTGTCACGACGCGGTTCGGTTCTGAGGTCGCAGCCACCACGGTACCGCCAGGGCACATGCAGAAACTGTAGACCGAGCGACCATTCTTGGCGTGGTGCACCAGCTTGTAGTCCGCTGCGCCCAGTTTCGGATGGCCTGCGTATTTGCCCAGGCGTGCGGCGTCGATCAGCGACTGCGGGTGTTCGATACGGAAACCCACCGAGAACGGCTTGGCTTCCATGTACACGCCGCGATCATGGAGCATACGGAAGGTGTCACGGGCACTGTGGCCCAGGGCAAGAATCACGTGCCTGGAAAGGATCTGCTCGCCGCCGTCGATGACCACGCCGTTCAACTGTCCGTCTTCGATCAACACATCCGTGACCCGTTGTTCAAAGCGCACTTCACCGCCCAGGGCGATGATTTGCTCGCGCATGTTCTCTACCACGCCGGTCAGGCGGAAAGTGCCGATATGCGGCTTGCTGACATAGAGGATCTCTTCCGGTGCACCGGCCTTGACGAACTCGTGCAGCACTTTGCGGCCGTGGAATTTCGGGTCCTTGATCTGGCTGTACAGCTTGCCGTCGGAGAAGGTCCCGGCACCGCCTTCACCGAACTGCACGTTGGACTCGGGGTTGAGCACGCTTTTACGCCATAGGCCCCAGGTGTCCTTGGTGCGTTGGCGCACTTCCTTGCCGCGTTCGAGGATGATCGGCTTGAAGCCCATCTGCGCCAGCAGCAGCCCGGCGAAGATCCCGCAGGGGCCAAAACCCACCACGATCGGCCGTTCAACCAAGCCTGCCGGCGCCTGGCCCACGAGCTTGTAGCTGACATCCGGCGCGGGATTGACGTTGCGGTCATCGGCAAACTTGAGCAGCAGGGCGGCTTCGCCCTTGACGTTCAGGTCGACGGTGTAGATGAAGCACAGCTCCGACGACTTTTTACGGGCGTCGTAGCTGCGTTTGAACAGGGTGAAATCGAGCAGGTCATCACTGGCGATGCCCAGGCGCTGCACGATGGCAGGCCGCAGGTCTTCTTCGGGATGGTCGATGGGCAGCTTGAGTTCGGTGATTCGTAACATGACAGGATCCGGTAGGCGGCGGGCAAGGAGGCCGGCTGTTTTGCAAACCGGCGATTATAAGCCCCAAAGGTGGTTTTCCGTCAGGTTAAAACAGCCCAAGGCACAATCAGTCGTCCCGGGAGCCGCCAAACGCCGCGCAGCCACGCTGCACCTGGCCGTTCACCCGCAACTCGGCGCTCATGTGTTGCAGGCTGCCGCTCACGCTGTCGACGCAGCGCTGGGGCGCCACCCACAGTTCGATGTGCTGGTTATTGGCTTCGGTCATCAGGTTGAAGCGCCCATCGCCCAGTTGTTCTTCGACGTAGGGCACCGCCAGCGGTGGCTGGCCTTCGCGTTCCAGCACCATGCCCTTGGCTGTGACATTCATTGCCCAGGCCGGCTTATGGCCGTTGGCGCGCAGGATCATGCGCTTGAAGTCCGGATCGTCGCAGGCTGAGGTCGAGCGCTCTACGCGATAGAGTTGTTGCAGGTCGAGCGAACCCTGGGTGCCGCTGGCAACCCCGGAAAACTTGCCGCGCAGGTCGGCAAACAACGCGCCTTGCTGGCCGGCCAGGGACGCGGCTTCCTGCAGGATGCTGGTGCCGCCGGTGTCGTTGACCACATAGTTGCGTTTGTCGCCGCACGGTTGGAACAACAATTTGCCCTCCACAGCGGTCAACTCACCCTGCATACGGGTCAGCCCGGCAGTAGACGGTTTGGCCGGCTCGCTCTCGAACATCTGGCAAGCGGTGAACAGGGGCAGCAGGGCAAGCAGTGCAAGAGTACGAGCGGCGCGCATTGATCGGGTCTCCAAAACAAGTGCCGCCACGTTACGCAGCCTCGCGTCGCACCACAAGTCTGTAAACAGCTCGAAACCAATACCTGCGGCATACGTCAGCCTTTAAGCCTTTACTGATGCAAGGACGGGGGGCGGTATGCAAGGGTTGATGACTTTGCCTGGGAGCGTTGCGATGACAAATAAATGGAGCGCATATGGACTGCTGTTTGCCAGCGTTTCGGTGTTTGCTGAGGACGCCGCGAGGTTGGAGTATTGGTCGGCTAATGACTTCACCGAGATCTCGCTTGAACTCAAGAGTATCCACAATCTGAATGCGGATACCGTATCGGCCAGCATTACGTTAAGCGAAGAGGCCAAGGCGCGTACCACAGCCATTACCACGCTGACCTACGGAAAGCAGATGACGCTTTATATCGATGGTCGCCGTTTATACACCAGCCACGTTCAAGGGATTATGGGGGGCAGCTTCAGAGTAGCCGTGCCCAAAGACTTGGCTGCGGAATGGGCAACTCGGTACCTGCACTAAAGGTGGCAGGTACCGAGAACCTTCTTTGGCAGGTCAGCCCACGATAAAGGTCTGCCCTGTCTGCAAGCCCTCGACACTCTTCGCGTAGGCCAACGCCACATCTGCACCAGGCACCGGTTTGTACCCACGAAAGTATGGAGCGTAGCTGCCCATGGCTTCCAGCAGCACTGTCGGGCTCACCGAATTGACACGCAAGCCCCGTGGCAACTCGATCGCCGCGGCTTTGACAAAGGCATCCAGCGCGCCGTTGACCAGCGCGGCCGAGGCACCGGTACGGATCGGGTCGCGGTTGAGAATGCCGCTGGTGAACGTAAACGAGGCACCGTCATTGGCGTATTCGCGTCCGATCAGCAGCAGGTTGACCTGGCCCATCAGCTTGTCACGCAGGCCCAGTTCGAAATCGCTGTCGCTCATCTCTCCCAGTGCCACGAAGTTCACACTGCCTGCGGCGCAGATCAGAGCGTCGAACTTGCCGGTCTGCTCGAACAGCCTGCGTATCGAGGCGCTATCGCTGATGTCCACCTGGAAGTCGCCGCTGGTACGGCCGATGCTGATCACTTCGTGGCGTTGCGCCAACTCTGCCTTGACCGCTGAACCTATGGTGCCGCTGGCACCAATCAATAGGATTTTCATCGTGCTGTTCCTCCAGGGGGTTAACTGAAGGTCCAGTCTAGTGTGGCTTTTCAGGCGAATAAACGCGCTAATAGGCAACCTTTGGTTTTCAAATGGAAACAATCCATGAGCGAAATGGATGATCTGGCAGCCTTTGCTGTGCTGATCGAAGCGGGCAGTTTCACCGTGGCGGCCGAACAGCTGGGCTGCAGCAAAGGGCAGTTGTCCAAGCGCATCAGCCAGTTGGAAGCGCAGTTTGCCGTGGTGCTGTTGCACCGCACCACCCGCAAGCTCAGCCTCACCGCGGCCGGCGCGGCGTTGCTGCCCCAGGCACAAGCGCTGGTGGTACAGGTAGAACGCGCGCGGCAGGCGTTGGCGCGGCTCAAGGATGATTTGGCCGGCCCTGTGCGTATGACCGTGCCGGTGTCGCTGGGCGAAACCTTCTTCGATGGCTTGTTGCTGGAGTTTTCCCGGCAATATCCGCAGGTGCAGATCGAGCTGGAGCTTAACAACAGCTACCGAGACTTGGCGCGCGATGGCTTTGACTTGGGCGTGCGCGCGGCTGCCATCGAAAATGAACGCCTGGTCGCCAAGCCTTTACTGGCCTGGCACGAGGTGACCTGCGCCAGCCCGGCGTATCTGGAGCAGCATGGGGAACCGCTGACCCCGGCGGACCTGTCGACGCACAGCTGCTTGCTCAACAGTCACTACAGCGGTCGTGAGGAGTGGTTGTATCACCAGCAGCATGAATTACTGCGAGTGCGGGTGAGCGGCACGTTTGCCTCCAACCATTACAACCTGCTGAAAAAAGCCGCCCTGGTGGGCGCCGGTATCGCCCGCCTGCCGTCCTACGTGTTGCCGACGGAGTTGGCCGAGGGGCGATTGCGCTGGATCCTGCGCGACTATCAGACACGCCGAATGCCGATGTACCTGGTTCATCCCTACCAGGGTGGCCTGCCGAGACGCACCCAGGTGCTGGTCGATTACCTGGTGGATTGGTTCCGGCGCAGCGGCGAGGCGCTGGATCGGCTTTAACGCAAGCGACGGGCCATCAGGTGGTCGATGGACAAGCGGCCTGGCCCCTTGGCGAGCAACAGCAACAACAGCGCGAGCCAGGTGCCGTGCGTGGGGTAGGCGTCAGGGTAGACGAACAACTGAATGGTCAAGGTCATGCCGATCAGGGCCAGGGCCGAGAAGCGTGTGGCAAACCCCAGCAGGATCAATACCGGGAAAAAGTGCTCGGCAAAGGTTGCCAGGTACGCGGCCACCTCCGGCGGCACCAGGGGCAACTGATATTCGCTGCGAAACAACCAGAGTGTCGAGGCGGCGAGCTTGGGTTCACCGACTTGGAATGTGCCGCTGATCACGTCAATGGCAAAGCCTTCGACCTTGGTCTGCCCGGATTTCCAGAACACTGCGGCAATGGAGAAGCGCGCAATAAACGCGATCAGGCTGTAGGGGATTTTTTCAAACAGTGCGACGGTTCGCTTTATCAGGCACGGAGCGGGAGTGTTCATGGCGATACCTTGGGTGGCAGATGCAAATGAGTAATGGCGTCGTGGCTGATCAGCAGCGTGAGACATTGGTGCAAGTCGAATTCGGCTGAGGCTTCAAGGGCGTCAGCGATGGCCAACTCCAGCCCGGCGCCTTGGTTGAGGCGGTTGATAAACGTCACCGAGCCGCTGTCGATGGCGAACACCTTGACCGCCAACCCGTGGCGCAGGACCAGCGCGCCTTGGGCGTACCATGGGTTCAAGGTGGCGATAACCCCGTCGGTCTGGTGCGCAGCCCAAACCGACACGATCGCGTAGGGAGATTCCAATGTTTCGAGGGATGGATGCAGTCGCACCCGCAATTGCCCCAGCTGCGCGCAGCCTTGCAGTTGCTGGAGCACGCTGTGCTGATCCAGTGCCTGGCGATCCGACGCGTGATAAGCCCGAACCCGCAGGCGCTCCAGCCGAGCGATATCTGCCAGGTATGGCACGCTTGAGGCCGGTTCGAAGCGCTGGATAAACGCTGCCAACGTGCTGCCGTATTCGCTGATCAAAGGGCTGGTGGGCGGGTGAGCCTGGACATACAGGCTGGCCATGGCGTGGAAAAACTCATCGCCAACCAGTTGCCGCGTCACCGGATAGGCGGCGACGAGCGCATTTATCAACGCGCTGTGGACATTATTGCGATACACCGCGAAGCGACTCGCCGGGTCGGCCCCGTTGCTGCTGAACACCTCCTCGGGGCAGGTTGCGTCCGGCGTCAGCAGCGCGTGGGCGAATGCCTGTTGAAGGCTCATCGGGTCACCTGCGACAAATAGCTTTCAGCCTGCCGGGCTTCGGCCTGCAATACGCTGAAGGGCGGCACCTGGTTATCCCGCTCGATCAACGTGGCTACCGGGCCGGTCCGCGCCAGCACGTGCTCGTACAGTTGCCACACGGCGTTATCGATAGGCGCGCCGTGGTCATCGATCAGCAGGCGGTCGCCCAGGCTGTCTGTGTCTTCGGCAAAGCCGGCCAGATGAATCTCCCCCACTGCGTGCAAGGGCAGGGCGTCGATGTAGGCCGATGGATCGCGCTGGTGATTGATGCAGGATACGTAGACGTTGTTGACGTCGAGCAGCAGGCCGCAACCGGTACGGCGGATGACCTCGCTGATGAAGTCGGTTTCATCCAGGGTAGAGCGCTGGAACTGCAGGTAGGTCGAGGGATTCTCCAGCAGCATCGGCCGCTTGAGTGTGCTCTGCACCTGGTCAACATGTGCGCACACTCGGCTCAGGGTGGTGGCGTCGTAAGCCAGCGGCAGCAAGTCGTTGAGAAACACCGGGCCGTGGCTGGACCAGGCCAGGTGTTCGGAAAAAGACTGGGGTTGATAGCGCTCGATCAACGTCGCCAAGCGTGCCAGGTGTTCGCGATCCAGGGCACCTTCGCCGCCGATGGACAGGCCCACGCCGTGCAACGACAGCGGGTACTGCTCACGGATCAATCCCAGGTAGTGATGAAACGGGCCACCGGCCACCATGTAGTTTTCGGCGTGTACTTCAAAAAAACCGATATCGGGGCCGGTCTCAAGCACTTGGGTAAAGTGCTCGGTCTTCAACCCCAGCCCGGCCCGCAAGGGCAGGCCGGGCACCTGAGTCGGTGAGACCGTGTAAGGGGATGTAGGCGTCATCATCAGTACTCAGGCTGCACAAGGTTTCAGGATTTGGCAGTGAATTCGGTTTCCTGGCCGAAGCCGGTCGGCGAGGTGGTGCTTGGGGTCTTGGTGCAGGTACCGGCGGGGACCAGCTTCCAGGCATTGGCCTGGTCCTTGGTTTTGGATGTGCCGGCGCAAGAGGTGCCGGCGCCTGCGGCGCAATCGTTCTTGCCGGCTTCAGCCACGCCGAAGCATTTCTGCATGTCATCGGCTGCGTGGGCAGTGGTGCTCAGGGCGGACAGGCTCAGGGCCGAACCCAGGGCGAGGACGAGGGTGGCGGCGGACAGTTTGGTGGTCATGGTGTGTCTCCAGCAGTGGTTGAATGCGCAGGCTTGATTGCCTGCTTGCACCACTAGAGGGAGGGGGATTGAGTTCGTTACAAGATCAGTCGAAAAAACTTCAAATTTATGCAAAACAAAATGTGGGAGGGGGCTTGCTCCCGATGACAGTGTGTCAGGCACAGGACATGTGACTGATATACCGTTATCGGGGGCAAGCCCCCTCCCACATTTAGATCCAGTTTACTCAGTAACCGGGTCTTAACCTCCCAGATATGCCTCGCGCACTTTCGGATCGGTCAGCAGTTGCTCGCCAGTGCCCTGCATCACCACCCGGCCGTTTTCCAGCACGTAGGCCCGGTCAGCGATTTTCAATGCCTGGTTGGCGTTTTGCTCCACCAAAAACACCGTCACCCCATCTTTGCGCAGCTGTTCGATGATATCGAAGATCTGCTGGATGATGATCGGTGCCAGGCCCAGGGAGGGCTCGTCCAGCAGCAACAGCTTGGGCTTGCTCATCAGCGCCCGGCCGATGGCGAGCATTTGCTGCTCGCCGCCCGACATGGTGCCGCCGCGCTGGCTGAAGCGTTCCTTGAGGCGGGGGAACAGGTGCAGCACCTTGTCCATCTGTTCCTGGTAGTCGCCCTTGTCGGTAAAGAACCCGCCCATGGCCAGGTTCTCTTCCACAGTCAGGCGCGAGAACACGCGGCGGCCTTCCGGTACCACGGCAATGCTCTTGCGCATGATTTCGGCGCAGTGCCTGCCCACCAGCTCTTCACCCATGTAGCGGATGCTGCCGCTGTAGGCTTGCGGCGAACCGCACAGGGTCATCAGCAAGGTCGATTTGCCGGCACCGTTGGCGCCGATCAGGGTGACGATCTCACCCTGGCGCACTTCGACATTGACGTCGTGCAGGGCCTGGATCTTGCCGTAGAACGTGGAAACGTTTTCGAACTGCAACATTTTACGCTTCCCCCAGATAGGCTTTGATCACTTCAGGATTGTCGCGGATCTGCTCCGGCGTGCCGTCGGCCAGCGGCGTGCCCTGGTTGATCACCACAATATGGTCGGAAATGCTCATGACCAGTTTCATGTCGTGTTCGATCAACAGCACCGTGGCGTTGTTTTCCTCACGCAGCACGCTGATCAGCGCCTTGAGGTCTTCGGTTTCCTTGGGGTTCAGGCCCGCGGCAGGTTCGTCGAGCATGAGGATCCGCGGGCGGGTCATCATGCAACGGGCGATTTCCAGGCGACGCTGCTGGCCGTAGGCGAGGGTGCCTGCCGGGCGGTTGGCAAACTCGGTCAGGTTGACCTTGTCCAGCCAGTACGCCGCGTATTCCATGGCCTCGCGCTCGCTCTTGCGGAACGCTGGGGTCTTGAACAGGCCAGCGAAGAAGTTGGTGTTCAAGTGACGATGCTGGGCGATCAACAGATTCTCGACTGCGGTCATGTCCTTGAACAACCGCACGTTCTGGAAGGTACGCACCACGCCCTTGCGAGCGATCTCGTGACCCGCCAGGCCCTGGATCGGTTGGCCGTCCAGCAGGATGCTGCCGCCGCTCGGCTTGTAGAAGCCGGTGAGGCAGTTGAACACCGTGGTCTTGCCGGCACCGTTGGGGCCGATCAGCGCCACGACCTGTTTCTCTTTCACGGTCAGGGCCACGCCATTGACCGCCAGCAAGCCGCCGAAGCGCATGCTCAGGTTTTCAACTTTCAGGATCTCGCGGCTCATTTGCGCAGCTCCATGTGTGGACGTTGCATGGGCAGCAGGCCTTGAGGGCGCCAGATCATCATCAGCACCATCATGGCGCCGAACATCAACATGCGGTATTCGCTGAACTCACGCATCATTTCCGGCAGCAGGATCATCACGATCGCCGCCAGGATCACGCCCAGTTGCGAGCCCATGCCACCCAATACCACGATGGCGAGAATGATCGCCGACTCGATAAAGGTGAACGACTCCGGGGTAACCAGGCCCTGGCGCGCAGCGAAGAAGCTGCCGGCGAAACCGGCGAACGCGGCGCCCAGGGTGAACGCGGAAAGCTTGATGATGGTCGGGTTCAGGCCCAGGGCACGGCAGGCGATTTCATCTTCGCGCAACGCTTCCCACGCACGGCCGATGGGCATGCGCAGCAAACGGTTGATCACGAACAGTGCCGCCAACGCCAATAGCAGCGCCACCAGGTACAGGAACACCACTTTGCTGACCGGGTTGTAGGCGATCCCGAAGTACTCGTGGAAGGTCTGCATACCTTCAGCGGCGGTGCGGTCGAACGACAGCCCGAAGAACGTTGGCTTGGGAATGCTGCTGATACCGTTGGGCCCACCGGTGATATCGGTGAGGTTACGCAGGAACAGGCGGATGATCTCACCGAAGCCCAGGGTCACGATGGCCAGGTAGTCACCGCGCAGGCGCAGCACCGGGAAGCCCAGCAGGAAGCCGAACGTAGCGGCCGCCATGCCGGCCAGCGGCAGGCAGATCCAGAAGCTCCAACCCAGGTAGTGCGAGAGCAGCGCGTAGGTGTAGGCACCCACGGCGTAAAAGCCCACGTAACCAAGGTCGAGCAGGCCGGCCAGGCCCACCACGATGTTCAGGCCCAGGCCCAGCAACACGTAGATCAGGATCAGCGTCGCAATGTCGACCGCACCGCGTGAGCCGAAGAACGGCCAGATCAGCGCGGCGATAATCAGGCCGATGATGATGTAGCGCTGGGTGCGCGGCAGGGTCAGGAATTGGCTGACCTTGGGCGACACCAACGGAGCACGGTTGCCCTTGAACAAGGCACCGACCTGCTGGGTGAACAGCACGCGCAGAAACATCAGCACCGAACACAAGGCGATGACGGTCAGGGTCACGGGCCCGGTGCCATGCACTTCCAGGTTGATGCCGACAATGCTCAGCTTGAGGCCGAGTACCGGGAAGGCCACGGCCCATACCAGCAAGGCGCTGAAAAACGCCGATTTAAGATATCTGCTCATACTTTCTCAACCTCCGGACGGCCCAGGATGCCGGTCGGACGGAACAACAGCACCAGAACCAACAGGCCGAACGCTACGACGTCCTTGTACTGGTCGCCGAAGATATCGGCGCCAAAGGCTTCGGCCACACCCAGCACCAGCCCGCCGAGCATGGCGCCCGGAATGCTGCCGATGCCGCCCAATACCGCTGCGGTAAAGGCCTTGAGGCCCACCAGGAAACCGGCGTTGGGGTTGATCACGCCGTATTGCATGCTCAGCAACACGGCCGCCACGGCCGCCAGCGCAGCACCAATGACGAAGGTCAGGGCGATGATGTTGTTGGTGTTGATGCCCAGCAGGTTGGCCATCTTGATGTCTTCGGCGCAGGCCCGGCAGGCGCGCCCCAGACGGGAGCGGGAAATGAACAGTGTCAGGCCCAGCATGGCCACCAGGGTTACCACGAAAACCAGAATCTGCATGTACGAAATCAGCACTTCTTGTGCACCACCTGGGCCGAAGGAGATGCTCCCCGGGATCAGGTTGGGAATGGACTTGTCCTTGGAGTCCTGGGACAGCAATACGGTGTTCTGCAGGAAAATCGACATGCCGATGGCGGAAATCAGCGGGATCAAACGGTTGCTGCCACGCAAGGGACGGTAGGCAACCCGCTCGATACTGTAGCCATAGGCACTGGTCACGATGATCGATGCCAGGAACGCAGCGGTCATCAACAGCGGCAGGGAGTGGATCCCCATCATGGCCAGCCCGGCAAGGGCGATGAAGGCCACATAGGAACCAATCATGTATACCTCGCCATGGGCGAAGTTGATCATTCCAATGATGCCGTAAACCATTGTGTAGCCAATGGCTATCAAGGCATAGGTGCTGCCAATGGTCAGGCCATTAACCAGCTGTTGGAAAAAATGATAGATCTCAGGCATTACAGCGCTCCTAAAAACCCGATACGCATTTCACTGGTGGAGTCATTTCCGGCTCGGTGCCCTGTTCTGTGACCAGGTTGCACGAAGCGTTTGCCAGCGAACCGCTGGTGACGGTTTTAAGATTTTCAGGTGAGCCAGCGCCCGGATCGCGGGTGACATGGCCCATAAACCTCGTAAAACAAAGCCCACTGCTTGCACAGTGGGCTTGTTGACCAGTAACGCCTGGCTTACTGAGGGGAAACTTCGGTTTTTGGTTTACCGAAGTGCCATTCGTAGACCACGAACTTGAAGTCCTTCAGGTCGCCCTTGGCGTCGAAGCTCAGGTCGCCGGTAGGGGTCTTGAAGGTGCCGGCGTGGATGGCTTCAGCCACTTTGGCGGTGTCTTCGCTCTTCGCGGCAGCGATACCGCCGGCGATGACTTCAACCGCGGAGTACGCCGGGAACACGAACGGACCGGTTGGGTCCTGCTTGTTCTTGGTGAACTCTTCAACGATGGCTTTGTTGGCAGGGTCGGTGTCGAAGGATTTCGGCAGGGTCACCAGCAGGCCTTCGGAAGCGCCCTGGGCGATTTGCGAGATGGAGTCGTTGCCGACACCTTCTGGGCCCATGAACTTGGCGTTCAGGCCTTTTTCCTTGGCCTGGCGCAGGATCAGGCCCAGCTCAGGGTGGTAGCCGCCGTAGTAGACGAAGTCGACGTTGGCTTGCTTGAGTTTCTGGATGATCGAGGAGAAGTCCTTGTCGCCGGCGTTCAAGCCTTCGAAGACGGCAACCTTGGTGCCTTTTTCTTCGAGGGTCTTTTTCACGGCGGTAGCGATGCCTTCACCGTACTGCTGTTTGTCGTGCAGTACCGCAACGATTTTCGGTTTCACGTGGTCGGCGATGTAGTTGCCGGCTGCCGGGCCTTGTGCGCTGTCCAGACCAATGGTGCGGAAAATCAGCTTGTAGCCACGGGAAGTGATTTCAGGGCTGGTGGCAGCCGGGGTAATCATGATGACGCCTTCGTCTTCATAAATATCCGACGCTGGCTGAGTGGAGCTGGAGCAGAGGTGACCGACTACGAACTTGACACCGTCATTGACCACTTTGTTGGCTACGGCGACCGCTTGTTTTGGATCGCAAGCGTCGTCGTATTCCTTGGCTTCAAGCATTTTGCCATCCACGCCGCCCTTGGCGTTGATGTCCTTGATGGCTTGCTTGGCACCCATGAATTGCATGTCGCCGTATTGCGTTACCGGACCGGTCTTGGGACCGGCGATGCCGATCTTGATGGTGTCGGCTGCGAACGAATGGCCGGCAACC
The DNA here is from genome assembly GCF_023127755.1 of Pseudomonas sp. W2Aug9. Taxonomy (NCBI): domain Bacteria; kingdom Pseudomonadati; phylum Pseudomonadota; class Gammaproteobacteria; order Pseudomonadales; family Pseudomonadaceae; genus Pseudomonas; species Pseudomonas sp. W2Aug9. Next base: position 592,327 of record NZ_SPKL01000010.1, read on the forward strand.
CCAGCCAGGACCATAGCGGCAAACAGTTTGGAAATCTGCTTAGTAGCCTTATTCATAGTGCTCCACTCTTACTGTTGTATTTTTTATAGTTCTAGCGGCCTTGTGAGCTGCAGAACCGGATCAGATATCGCGGATATCCCCCCGGTATTGCCCTGGCAACTGTACCGGTACAGTGTAGAGCGCCGGTTGATCAATTGAAAAGCTGGCAACGGGGGGCAAAACCTGAGCGTGTCGCTTAAATGAAAGAAAAAGACAGAATTGCGGCGGGCTTACACCCGTTTTCAAGGTGTTCCCTGGCTTTCCCGGCCCTTTCAATCGCTACCTCATTTGCTACTGGGTTTTTCTGCCTGAGTCAGAAGGCTATGATTGCGCCGATTTTTTACTCAGGTGAACTCCCATGACGCAAGAACCTAGCACCCTCTATGCCAAGCTGCTCGGTGAAACCGCTGAAATTTCCTGGAAGGAGCTTGAGCCGTTCTTCGCCAAGGGTGCCCTATTGTGGGTCGATGCCGGACTGGATTTGATCGAAGCGGCCGAGGGAATGGCTGAAGACAACCGTGATAAAGTCGCCGCCTGGCTGGCTTCAGGGAGCCTTGGCGAAGTGTCTGCAACGCGGGCATTGGACTTGGTGGAGCGTGATCCAAGCCTGTGGGCGGTGGTGGTCTCGCCTTGGATTCTGATCCAGGAAAGGGCGTTGCCCTAAGGGCGAGCACCGAGTTGGGGCGCCCATTGGCGACAGATAAAGTGTGTAGCCGAGTAGCGTGATGGCTCTTTGCCGTAGAGAAACGTCACACGTAAGGGTGACGTTAACGTCATGGGCACAGTTGTGTGACTGTCGCCAGCTCAGTTTAATTGTTACTGAGTACAACTGAATCGCCGTCGTAAGTATGTGATGCCTACTCGAACTGACAGCAACGTAATTTTGAGCCCTGAACTATTCAATTTTCAGCAAGGGCTCAACTATGCAACTGGCATCACGTTTGTCTTCCACCCCCTCTGCAAGCCTTTGGGCTACGCAGGATAATGACTACAAGGCGCACTACCGGAATCAACTCGAAGGCATCGATAAAAAGCTTCAGGTTCTGCGTGCGCGGCCGAGCTTTTCATCGTTTGTAAACGAGCGAGTGAATGCCATATTCCCCTCGACCGCCAAGCCTTTGGACGCCTCTCGGGTGTTCATTAAAAGCGATTCGAGTGACGCGGCGGTCGAGCAGGATTCCGATCAGCCGACCCGGCTACTCCCCAGCTTGATGGATGCCGTGGTGAGGCGAGTTGTCGATAATCAACCCGCCGCGTATGCCAATCGCCGTACACGCTTTACCTTCGATCGAGACGAGGCGGCCGACCGGGGGTTGCCATCGTCGCTTACCCCAGCGGCATTTGACGCTTTCCTGGATGATCTTGCCGGTTCACTGAAGACCACCTACAAAACTTGCCTGGACGCGTTCTGGAATAAGGCAGTGACCACAGCAAACCCGCGCTCGCACAAGCAATACGTGGGTTTAGCGCGCAGTTTGCAAATCAGCCTGGAAGCGACGTTGCTCAGGGGGGACGGAACGCTGAACTCTAATGGCTTGCTGCTGGTTGAGGCGTTTGTGGCGTATCCCGATGCTGTGGCGCGACAAACAAGACCCCACCGGCCTGTCGGCTACTCCCTGGCGCTGAAGGGCACAACTGCGGACATGCCCTTGCATGGGGCGTTGGTGCTGACGTCCCGGGACCCGTCTGATCCGCCATCAGCTAACAACACCTCACCCGCGACCCCTGTCGCTCGCCGTGTCGAGCCCGGTGCCAGGGTGGGCATTGTGGTGTTGTTCACACCCAATCGAGGGCTGGAGGCATTCCCTTCGTTGGCGCTTCTGGATCAGGAGCTGCATCGTCGTTTAAACACCGACTACGAGTTCGATAGCCTGTTTACACTGCTGGCAAACAAAGATTGTGAACCTGCAACAACCCAGCGTGACACAGCCTGCGCCACGGGGTGCTTTGCCTATGAGGAAATCTTCGAATCGGTCTTCAGCGCCAGTGTCGCGTCGCAATACGAAAAGCTGATCGAAGACTTCGCATTCGAGGTAAGCCGTTATCAGCAACGGGGGGTAGGCGACGACTTCAGCCAATTGCCGGCCAGCTTGAATTTGGCTACGGACATGCAGCGGCTCTTCGGCGTAAGTGATGTTCTGCTTGCTCGTGAAACAAAGCGCTCCAAGGCTGAGCTCGATCAATTTTTAAGCACCGCATCAGAAACAGATAAAGAGGCCTGGGCGACGGCGGTGCGCGACTACTTGCGTGAGCTGCAACGTACCGATACGGGGGAAGGCGTGCCCTCGGTTTTACAGTTTGGTGACCACCAGGCATTACTGGGTTATAGCAATGAAAAATTGACGCAGGCGCTGGAGGACCAATATGGCATCACCACGGACCCCTCCGATATCAAGGTCACTATTCGTCGGCCAAACCCTGCGCCGGGCATCTACTTCCCCGGTGCCAGGCCTAACCCGCAAACCGGCCAGTCCCACTATTCCACTCAAATAAAAAGCCTGGCCGAGTTGGCGTTGGTCAATGTCGATTACCTTGATGAGGTGTTCGTAACCAAGTCCCGCTTGAGCCTCTACGGCGAACCCTATACGCAGTTGACCACCCAGCAAGTCAAGGACCTAGTGCGTGACGTGGATATCGGCGGCTCCTACATTGAGTTTCTCAACACGCGTTTACTGACATCCAGCGAGGCTCGTTTACTCAAGCAGGACTTCGTCAATGTGATGCACAAACAGCTCAGGGTCGATGCCATTGAGGCCAAGATCGCCAAGGATTATTTAACGCACCCGCAAGATCGTGGTTATCTGTTGGTTAAAAGCGTGCTCGATCAACCCACCGACAACGGTCAGCGGGCAATGGTCGAGGGTTATAACGCCGTGGTGGCGGCGCTCTATGTACGTGACATTCTCGTAAGGGGCGTGTTGGCTTTCATCTCGAGAAACCCAAAGATCTACACTGTGGTGCTTTACACCCCGCGAGCCAAAGACGGTCGGGCATTTCGTGAATTCACCGGCATGATGCAACTGCTTGAGCAATTCATCAATGATGAGGCATGGCGTGAATACCTGTTTGAAAGAATGGACGGTGATGCGTTACCGAGGCTGCGCAACACGTTCAAAAGGGGGATTTTTCGCAGCGAGGTCTCGTTATCGCCCATCAGTCTGAACTTTCTCGAGTGGTCCTACGACGTCGAAGCTCGTGCCGCCATCGCCCACGCGGATCGCAAGACCACCAGCACCCATGAGTCGAATGTACGTAGCGTCTGGACCGTTGTTGAAGGGCTGGTGGAATTGGCACTGGCGGTTTTTCCGATCAAAATCACCTTTGTCATCGGCTTGGTGCGCAGCGCAATGTCGCTGAGTGCTGCCCTGGATGCGTTGCAAAATGATGACTCTGTCGGAGCGGCACATGAGTTTGTGAGGGCTTTCACGTATGCAGTCGGAGCCCTGGTTGATGGCGCCGTGGGCTTTGCTCCGATACGTCTCACCCCGCCTGTACGCCCGCGATTACCCCACAGCATGGCCCTCAAGGCTGCGCCGAAAGATGTGACTCCTCTGTCCGGATGGGAAAGCAAAGGGATCTACACCCGCCCGGGAAAAGGCTCGACGCCAGGGCAGCATTTTCTCAAGGAGAAGGACCACTGGTACAAGGTCACCTTTGATGAAACCTCGGGGACCGGCACCTGGCGCCTGCAAAGGCCTCGTCAAACGGCTGAATATCAGTATCACCTGCCGCCCCTTGCTCAGAACACTTTGAATGAGTGGGTCATACGCTCGCCTGAGTATGGTTTGAGAGGCGGCTTTTACTCGCGCATGGCGCGTGATGACCTGACCAGGCTCTACCCCGACCTGGATGCGCAGCAGGCTGCCAGGGTGCTGGATTCATTTGATTTCCCCGCGGGCCGTGAAAGGGCTATGGAACTTCGTTTCGTCCGGCGTTTGGGAGACGGCTCGTCGCAGTGGAACGCCATCGGTTTACGGGATATTCCCCCTGAATTTCGTCAGTACCTTAATTCGGTAACGACCCTTGATCAGGTCAGGCTACGGTTGCAAGGTATTGATCAAGCAGCGTACTCGGTTCCTGTTGCCATGCCTGTGGCGCGTCCGAGTGTCATTGTGACCCGCCAGTGGAAATCCTGGGGCCAGCAAATTCAAGCCGGGTTGTTGAAACAAGTGCAGGACACCTACGATGTTTTTGAGTACAAACCCGTTTTCACGGAGGGGGCAGGTTGGTCTCAGGTTGAAGGTACCTTCATTAAGTTAGATGATCGTTTTTATCGGACCACCTTTGATGTGCGCTGGTACGACAAGATAGTCGGTGTTCGAAACCCGAACATTTCGTATAACGATTTTGATAGTTTCGAGTTGATGTTGCGAAACAATCCTGGCGAACAGCCTATGATCGCAACCTACAACCCCAGTACGAAGGCCTGGCACGTCCTGGAGCGGCGGCCTTTTGAAAAGACAATTGCTGCTTACGTTCAGGACGCGTTTCCAGAAATGACATCTACCAGCCAAACTCAAGTTGCCAGGGCTGTGTTCAATCTCTACCAGAAGGATTTCAAGTTCGTGGACATGCTACGTGTATGGCGCACGGGCCAATCGCAAGTAAGTGACCCTCTGTCACTGCTCGGGTTGACTCGCCCTACGAGAGGCGCGAATCGCAGATTGCCTATCGGGCGAGCTCATAAGGGGACTCAACCAACAGTCTGGCGCCGCTTGGATTTCGAGCCTGACAGTTTTCATCCTTATTACCATCAAGCCGTCACTCGCCAGGGACCGGTCACACTCCGGGCGCTTATGGTCGAAGTCATGAGCAGGGTCGCACGTGCTGAGTTTCTTGATTCGACAGCAGACGGTACTGCGCTTTTGTTCAGGCGGGTCGGGGACGATACGCTGTATTGTCTGCATCCCGTGGACGTGACAGAGCCTTTCATCACAGGACGGGTGGAGAGATTCGGCGTACCTCAAGGTTACTTCAGCTTCACTAACAGGAGCGAACTCGTCAGTTCAGCGCTGAGAGAGAACAAACTGATAAATTTGGTCGGAGGGGTTCAGCACAATCGGCACGGGGTACAGCCTCCTCAACTGTTCATTATAAAGTTGGACGCTTCTCTCTCCTGAATAACGGCGCGATTGTTTGGTCTTGATGCCGCGAGGGTCAAACAGATACGAGATGAATCATCTTCCAGTCGGGGGGATGGTCAGCGGGCGCTGCTCATGGGGCGACAAGACGTCGCAGGTCTGGGGGCGTTCTCAATTAGTTTCCCCGCCGCGCCGGGTCTGCTGTTGTGCAGGGCAAGGCGCGAGAAGCAATGATGGCTAAGGCCAAAGCTTCGGCGTCAGCGAATTGGCCTGACGATGGCCGGCGGGCCGATACGGCCTGCGGCGGGTTCTTTGGGGGCAGCGGCCTCTTTATTGCCTTCCACGCTGAAGGGGTAGAGCGGATTGCGCATCGCAATGCCTTGCATCACACCGATGATGTCGTTGAACGGCACCGCCGGGCTGAGCAGGTAACCCTGGATGAAGTCACAGTCGTGCTTGAGCAATAGCTCAAACTGCGCCTGGGTTTCCACGCCTTCGGTCACCACCTGCAAGTGCAGGGTGTGGGCCATGCCGATAATCGCCTGGACGATTTCGCTGTCTGCGGTGGATTTGGGGATGTCCTGGATAAACGAACGATCAATCTTCAAGGTGTTAAGCGGCAGGCGCTTGAGATAGGCCAGGGATGAGTAGCCGGTGCCGAAATCATCGATCGCCAGGGAGACCCCCAGGGCGCGGATTTGCCGCAACAGCGCCAGGGTGCTGCTGATATTGCCCATCAGCGCATTTTCGGTGACTTCCAGCTCCAGGCGGTTGGCCGCCACGCCGGCAAAGCGCAGGGCGTCTTCGATTTCATCGGCCAGCTCGTCCCGCGCCAGGTTCAGGGCCGAGCAGTTCACGGCCATGGTCAGCTCGGTGTAGCCCCGGTCAGACAACAGGCTCAGATCGTGACAGGCCTGGCGCAATACCCAGTGGTCCAACTCGGCGATCAGCCCATTGTTCTCGGCGATCCCGATAAACCGGTCCGGGGCCAGCAACCCATGCTGGGGGTGTTGCCAGCGCACCAGTGCCTCAAGGCGCGTGACCTTGCCCAGTTTCATGTCGAAGATTGGTTGATAGAACAACACCAGTTCGGTGCCTGCGCGCAATGCGGCACGAAGCTCCTCTTCCAGTTGCAGTTCCAGGGAGGCGCGGGTTTTCAGGTTGGAACTGAAGAAGTTCAGGCTGTTGCGCCCGGTGTCCTTGGATTGGTACAACGCCAGGTCGGCGGTCTTCAGCAGTTCTTCGCAGGTTTGGCCATCGTCGGGGAAAAGGCTGATACCGATGCTGGTAGTCATCACCATGCGGCGGCCGGCCAGTTCGATGGGTTCTTTCATTTTCTGCATGATGCGCTGGGCCATGTGCCGCGCTTCGTCGCGGTGATGGATATTGATCAGGATGCAGAACTCATCGCCGCCAAACCGTGCGACCACATCCTCACGGCTACGTATCGAGCCTTTGATACACCCCGCCAGCACCGTGAGCAACTGGTCGCCAGCGTCATGGCCGAGGCTGTCATTGATACGCTTGAAGTGGTCAATGTCGAGGAAAATCACCGCCATCATGCCTTGGCTTCGGGTTTTTTCTGCAACTTTCTCCGCGAAGATCTGATTGAAACCACGGCGGTTGAGCAGGTTGGTCAACGCGTCAAAATGGGCCACTTGTTGCAGTGAGGCACGGGCCTGATCGAGTTCGCTGAGCAGCGCGTTGACGCGTCGCAGGTCACGTTCCTTGTGCTGCAGTTTTTTGTCTGCCAGGGCTGCGCTGACACCGCTGCCGATCACCAAGAGGGTAATCACCGCCACCGACAGGCCCAGTTGAATCGGATTGTTGTCCACCGGCAATGACAGGTCCGCGCCGCTGGGTACCAACATTTGCATGGCCGCCATGCCGGTGAAGTGCATGCTCAGGATCCCCGCGCCAAGAACCAGGCTGGCGGCGTACTTGAGCAGTTGGTGAAACACCCCGGCACCGTTGCGCAGGTAACTGGACAGCAGCAACGCCGCCAGGCTGGCAACGATGGCAATCGCCACCGAGGCCATGAACAACCGCGATTCAAAGTACACCTGCGCCTGGGAGCGCATCGCCGCCATGCCCACGTAATGCATCAGCGCGATGCCCAGCCCCATCCATACCGAAGCCAGCAGGTATTGGTGCAAACGCAGATGGGCATGACTGAGGGTTTTCATGGCGAACAGCGAGGCGATCAGGGCGATCAACAGCGAGGCAAACGTCGTGAGCAATTCGTAATGAATGGCGATTGGGGCCTGGAAGGCCAGCATACTGATGAAATGGGTCGACCAGATCCCGCCCGCCAGGCAGCCCGCACCCAGCCAGCGCCAGTGGCGGCGGGCGGTGGGGTCTTCTACATGGCCGACGCGTTCGGCCATGTCCAGGGTGCCGAACCCCGCTGCGCAGGCAACCAGGTACGCCAGTAGCACCAGAAAGGGGTTATGACTGCAATTGAGCAATAAATGCCCGCTGTCTGGAAGGTCGGTGAAAAAATACTGGCCCAGCCATTCCATAGCGTATCCCGTCATAGAGCCACGTCACTGCCAGAGGCGATGACCTACCATGTCGAGTATAGAAGCCTCATGGGATTTGCCATGGGTAATGGCATTTTGATCTCAATTAATTTGTCATGCTGTGCATAGCGTTTGGTGCTAAGCGCTGATGGGCAGGTCCAGTTCAAACGGCGGAGCTTGCAAAGGGGCCAGGCCGAAGGCAGCACGGGCAGCATCGCAATCAACGTTCTGCACACCCTGGCTCCAGGAAGCATCGAACTCGCGACACGGGCTCGAACGTTGTGCATAGATCGAGCAACTGGTGCTTTTGCCCACTTCGCCCTCAAGGCTGCAACAGCGCGCAGGCTTTTGATCGGTGCCGATCATTGCCACCCGGGTCGGGTTGATCTGCACCACCAGATCATCGGGCACCGTGCCCCCGGATGAGGCGCACTCACCCCAAAAGAAAGACACGCGAAAGTGTGAACAGCAGGCACCGCAATTCAGACACGGACTGGCTTCGGACATGGGCGTCATCAATAAGAAAGTAGGTTGGGGGTGTTACAGGAAGGCTCGCCATTCTATCCGTGCCATGGCCGTTGGGAAGGGGGGCGCGCACTTATATTTTTGTGGGACAAATCCCCGTGTTACCGGGTGAAATCATGCCCTATCAGCTTTACGAATCATTACAGACAACCCCGCCTCAGCTGACTATGTTGCAGGTACCGGGCAGGATGCATCGGGCATCGTAGCGCTCATAACAATAAAAGAGACGGACCCATGCAGAACTCGACCCAAGCGGCGAATGCCTGGCGCATTCTGTTCCTGCTGTTCCTGGCCAATCTGTTCAACTTTTTCGATCGCACCATCCCCGCGATCATCATCGAGCCGATCCGCATGGAATGGCACCTGAGCGACTTTCAGCTCGGTATCATCGGCACCGCCTTTACCATCGTCTACGCCATTGCCGGGCTGCCGCTCGGGCGACTGGCCGACACCGGCTCGCGCAGCAAATTGATGGGCTGGGGCCTGTTCGCATGGAGCGGGCTGACGGCGGTCAATGGCATGGTCGGGAGTTTCTGGACCTTCCTGCTGGTGCGCATGGGCATCGGCATCGGGGAAGCCAGCTATGCGCCGGCCGCCAATTCATTGATCGGCGACCTGTTCCCCGCCCACCGCCGCGCGCGGGCCATGGGGATTTTCATGCTTGGCCTGCCGTTGGGGCTGCTGCTGGCGTTTTTCACCATTGGCGCGATGGTCAAGGCGTTTGATAGCTGGCGTGCCCCATTCTTTATCGCCGCCGTGCCCGGAATGATCCTGGCGGTGTTCATGTTCTATATCAAAGAGCCTAAACGCGGCGCGGCGGAAACCGTGCAAGTGTCCCAGGAGCGTGTCGACCGCCCGATCCGCCGCGTACTGGCGGTGCCGACCTTCCTGTGGCTGGTGCTGGCCGGGTTGTGCTTTAACTTTGCCACGTATGCGTGCAACTCGTTCCTGGTGCCGATGCTGCAACGCTATTTCCTCCTGCCATTGCAGGACGCGGCCGTCGCCACCGGTGTGATCGTCGGCTTGACCGGTCTGGTGGGCTTGACCCTGGGTGGCTGGATTGCCGACAAGATCCATCAGCGGGTCGCCAACGGCCGTCTGCTGTTTGCCGCGTGCAGCTTGATCATCTCCACGGTGACTACCGCCTGGGCCTTGCATGCCGGGCGTATCGAAATTGGCGTGTTTGTCGCGCTGTTCAGTGTGGGCTGGCTGTTTGCCTACAATTTCTATACCTGCGTGTACACCGCGATCCAGGACGTGGTCGAACCGCGCCTGCGCGCTACGGCCATGGCGCTATTCTTTGCAGGCCTGTATTTGCTCGGCGGTGGCATGGGGCCGGTGGTGGTCGGGGCGCTGTCCGATCACTTTGCCCATTCGGCAATGTATGCGGCCGGGGCAGAGCAAATGACTGAGGCGTATAAAGCCGTGGGGTTGCATGACGCCATGTACCTGATTCCGGTGGCGCTGTTCTTGACCATGCTGTTTCTGTTTCAGGCCTCGCGCAGTTTTGTGCGTGATGCCAAGCGCATGAAGGATGGGTTGAGTGCGGTTGAGGTGCCGACGGCTGCCGCTACAGCTTGAGACCGAGTACATATCCATTCCTGCGGTAACGGCTGCTATTGGTTCCGCTTTTACAGCGGGTCACTTTTGGAAAAGAGCCCCAAAAGTAACCAAAAAGGCTCTTGCCCCACCACTCGGCACCTCGCCTGGGCTCGGTGTGCCCGTAATCCGCCATGGATTTG
>NZ_SPKL01000010.1:602277-894945 GCF_023127755.1 Pseudomonas sp. W2Aug9
GATCAAATGCAGATCAAGAGCGGCTCGCTTTGCATCGTGGTTACCGTAGGGGCTGCGAACTGAAGTTGTGTAGATACCCATGCCCCGATGAGGCCCTGAAGGCAAATAAAAAAGGCCCGCATTGCGCGGGCCTTCTACTGACAGCGAATGATCAGCCCGCCACCAACACGCGAATCGCTTCCAGTCGCAGCGCCGCCTTGTCGAGCATGGCCAGGCCTTGCTCGCGTTGATTGCGCAAGGCAACCAGCTCGCTGTCACGCACGGTGGGGTTGACCGCTTGCAACGCGGTCAGGCGCGCCAGCTCTTCGTCGGTGTCTGCGGCCAGGCGGCGCTTGGCTTCGGCCACACGCTCGGCGTGACGCGGGGCGATCTTCTCTTCACCGGCATTGATGCGCGGCGTGAGCTGATCGCGCTGGGCCTGCACGAACTTGTTGGCACTGGCCCGTGGCACGCTTTCGAGCTGGTCATTCAAGGTCACGAACGACACCCGACCGGACAGGTCATTGCCATTGGCGTCCAGCAGGCAACGCAAAGCCGCTGGTGGCAGGTAACGGCCCAGTTGCAGCGAGCGCGGGGCAACCACTTCGCTGACATAGAGCAGTTCCAGCAGCACAGTGCCCGGCTTGAGCGCCTTGTTCTTGATCAGCGCCACGGCGGTGTTGCCCATGGAACCGGACAGCACCAGGTCCATGCCGCCTTGCACCATCGGGTGTTCCCAGGTGATGAACTGCATGTCTTCACGCGACAGCGCCTGGTTACGGTCGTAGGTGATGGTTACACCTTCGTCGTCACCCAGGGGGAAGCTGGCGTCGAGCATTTTTTCGCTGGGTTTCAAGATCAGCGCGTTTTCCGAATGGTCTTCGCTGTCGATACCGAAGGCGTCGAACAGGGTTTCCATATAGATCGGCAGGGCGAACTGGTCGTCTTGCTCAAGGATGTCCTCGACCAGCGCATCGCCTTCACCGGCGCCGCCGGAGTTGAGTTCCAGCAAGCGGTCACGACCGGTGTGCAGCTCCTGCTCCAGGCGTTCGCGCTCGGCACGGGCTTCGTCGATCAAGGCTTGCCACTCGCCGTCGTCGGCGGCTTCGAGCAATGGCAGCAGGCGCGGGCCGAACTGATGCTGCAAGGCGTTGCCGGTCGGGCAGGTGTTGAGGAAGGCGTTGAGCGCTTCGTGGTACCACTGGAACAGGCGCTGTTGCGGGCTGGTTTCCAGGTACGGTACGTGCAGTTCGATCACGTGTTTCTGGCCGATCCGGTCCAGACGACCGATACGCTGTTCCAGCAGGTCGGGGTGGGACGGCAGGTCGAACAGCACCAGGTGGTGGGAGAATTGGAAGTTGCGGCCTTCACTGCCGATTTCCGAACAGATCAGCACTTGGGCGCCGAACTCTTCATCGGCAAAGTAGGCGGCGGCGCGGTCACGCTCGAGGATGTTCATGCCCTCGTGGAACACCGTGGCCGGGATGCCGGAGCGCACGCGCAAGGCGTCTTCCAGGTCCATGGCGGTTTCGGCGTGGGCGCAGATCACCAGGACCTTGGTGCGCTTGAGCATTTTCAGCTGATCGATCAGCCACTCGACACGCGGGTCGAAACGCCACCAGCGGTTTTCTTCCTCGATATCCGGCTGCGCCTGGAAACTGACTTCCGGGTACAGCTCGGCGTGTTCGCCCAACGGCAGTTCGAGGTACTCATCCGGGTTCGGCAGCGGGTAGGCGTGCAGCTTGCGCTCGGGGAAGCCTTGCACGGCAGCGCGGGTGTTGCGGAACAGCACGCGACCGGTGCCGTGGCGGTCGAGCAGTTCACGCACCAGGCGCGCACTGGCTTCGCTGTCGCCATCGTTGACGGCGCTGAGCAGGGCTTCGCCTTCGTTACCAAGGAAACCCTGGATGGTCTTGTGCGCGGCCGGAGACAGGCGGCCCTTGTCGAGCAGCTCCTGCACGGCTTCGGCCACCGGGCGATAGTTTTCGCTCTCGGCGCGGAAGGCTTGCAGGTCGTGGAAACGGTTCGGGTCCAGCAGGCGCAGGCGCGCAAAGTGGCTGTCCTGGCCCAGTTGTTCCGGGGTGGCGGTGAGCAAAAGCACGCCTGGGATCACTTCAGCCAGTTGTTCGACCAGCGAGTATTCGGCGCTGGCCTTGTCTTCATGCCACACCAGGTGGTGCGCTTCGTCGACCACCAGCAAATCCCAGCCAGCGGCGAACAACGCGTCCTGGGCTTTCTCGTCGTCCACCAGCCATTCCAGCGCAACGAGTGCAAGCTGGGTGTCTTCGAACGGGTTGGTGGCATCGCTTTCGATAAAGCGTTCTTCGTCGAACAGCGCGACCTGCAGGTTGAAGCGGCGGCGCATTTCCACCAGCCACTGGTGCTGCAGGTTTTCCGGGACCAGGATCAGCACACGGCTGGCGCGGCCCGAGAGCAGTTGGCGATGGATCACAAGGCCCGCTTCGATGGTCTTGCCCAGGCCCACTTCGTCAGCCAGCAAGACCCGCGGCGCGATACGGTCAGCGACTTCACGGGCGATGTGCAGTTGGTGCGCAATGGGTTGCGCACGCACGCCACCCAGGCCCCACAACGAGGACTGCAACTGGCGGCTGGTGTGTTCCAGCGTGTGGTAGCGCAGCGAGAACCACGCCAGCGGGTCGATCTGCCCGGCGAACAGACGGTCGCTGGCCAGGCGGAACTGGATGAAGTTGGACAGTTGGGTTTCCGGCAGGGTGACCTGCTCGTTCTGCCCATTGAGGCCGTGGTAGACCAGCAGGCCGTCGACGTCGTCGACCTCCTGTACGGTCATTTTCCAGCCTTCGAAATGGGTGATGGTGTCACCCGGCGAAAATCTCACGCGAGTGAGGGGCGCATTCCGTAGCGCATACTGGCGGGTGTCGCCAGTGGCCGGATAGAGCACGGTCAACAAGCGCCCGTCCTGTGCCAGAACGGTGCCTAACCCCAGCTCTGCTTCGCTGTCACTAATCCAGCGTTGCCCCGGTTGATACTGCTGCGCCATGCTGCCTGACTCCCGCCGTGAAAAAGCCGACTATCTTAACGGAACAAGCCCTTGCGCCCAAGGACTCTGACAAAAACTACTCCGTTTGGCCGGCGTGCAGAGTGCTGAATCGACGGGTGGCGGGCACTTGCGAGTGTCGACTGAGTCACAGCTTGGCGAGCCTGCGCTCAAGTCGCCCTGCAACCCGCCGACAGCCTGTTGATCAGGAGAATAACTATCATGCTGCCACCCATGCTGCCCGTCAGTGTTGTGCCGGTCACGTCGCAACTCGATCCGGCACGCCAGAAGCCGGATATTCCGCCGGTGGTGCCCGTTCAACCGGGCTCCAGCGAGAGCACGATCGACCTGAAAAAAGGCGATGCCGAGCAATCGACCTTTCTGTTGCGCGAAGAGCAGCGTCGTCAGCAGGAGCAGCACAAGCGTCGGCGCGAAGCCGACGATGACGCCGAGCAGCATTTGCCTATCCCCGGCGACTTGCTCAATGCTGACAACACGGTGCCCGTGGCGCCGTTGATCGAAGACGCGCCGCGCCAGGGCTTGTGGGTGGACATCGAGGTTTAAGCGTTCAATTCATGCAGGGCCTTGATCAACAGTTCGATATCGTCATCGGTGTTGAGTGGGCTGACGGAGAGGCGCGCAATACTGCGCAACCCACGTGCTTGCATATCCAGCGGCGTATAGGCCACGCCGTTGGCACCGATGTTGATGCGCTTTAACCCCAAGCGCCGCTTGAGTTCAAAGCTATCCCAGCCGGCCAGGTTGAAAGCGATCAAGCCCGAATGTTTACTGCCCAGGTCATGCAGGCTAATCCCAGGTATCTGATGCAGCGCTTCGCGGATTCGGGCGCTGGTCTGCGAGATCCTTTCCCACACCCGCTCGATCCCCAGTCGATTGATCTCTTGCAATGCATTGCCCAAGCCCGCCAGCAGGGCGACGGACACTTCGCTGGTTTCGAAGCGCCGGGCGTCGTTGCGCAGGTCGAAGCCGTCGGTGGTCCAGGGCGCCGAAAACACGTCGCGTTGGGCCGGGTTCAGTTGCCCAAGAAAATCCGGCCTGACATACAGCAGTGCAGTACCGCGCGGGCCGCGCAGGTGTTTGCGGCCGGCGGATTTGAGCACGTCACACTGCAACGCTTGCACATCCACCGGTAATTGGCCGACGGCTTGGCCTGCGTCGATAAAGTAGGGGATGGCGTGACGACGAGCCACTTCGCCGATGGCCTGGGCCGGGTTGATCAGGCCGCCGTTGGCCGGCAGCCAGGCAAGGTCGATCAGCTTCACGTGGGCGTCGAGCATCGCTTCCAGTGCTACCGGGCAAACCGCGCCGGTGGCATCACAGGGGATAACTTCCACGCGCGCGCCCGCTTGCACGGCCAACTCCATGCTCGCCAGGTTGCCGCCCCATTCATGGCGCCCCACCAGGATGCGGTCGCCCGGCCGCCAAGGCCCCAGGGCCTGGAACGCCATGCTCCAGGCCGTTGAGCCACTGCTGGCGAAGGCAATCGAGGAGGGCGGTGCATTGAGCAGTTGCCCGGCGGCGCGGCGGGCGTTTTCCACCAGCACGGCGCCCTGTTCGCCGGCTTCCATCGGGCCGTTGCGGGCTTCGTGTTGCAACTGTTCGATGATGGCGTCCAGCGTCGCCTGGCTGGGCAAGGACGCCCCGGCATGGTTGAAGTGCACAAGGCCCGACTGGCAACCGGGCGTGGCCTCCCGCAGTTGTTGGACGTCCAGCGGGCTCATGGCTGCAGCTCGAAAATGGCATCCACCTCCACGGCGACGCCAGCCGGCAAGCTGCTGACGCCTACGGCGGTGCGTACGTGCCGGCCTTTGTCGCCGAGGGCGTTGACCAGCAGGTTCGAGGCGCCATTGGCGACCACGCTCTGGCGCTGGAAATCAGCGCTGCTGGCGATGAAGACGCCCAGACGCAGGGTGCGCACCACGCGCGACAGGTCATCGCCCAGCGCATCGCTCAATTGCCCCAGCAGGCCCAGCGCCGCCAGTTCCGCCGCCTGGGCGCCTTCTTCATCGCTGAGGGAATCGCCCAGCCGGCCTATGTAGGCAGGTTTGCCATCGAGCATGGGAATTTGCCCGGAAATGAACAGCTGGTGTTGGCTGACGAGATGGTTGATGTAATTGGCAGCCGGTTGACTGGGTGTGGGCAGTGTCAGGCCGAGTGTGTGTACGCGTTGGCGAATGGAATCGGTCATGCTGAAAACCTCTGGGTTCAGGAGGTTTGAGCATGTTGGCTGTTGCGATGGACGACAAACGGATAGATCTCAATCGACGTATCGAAAAAACTCACCCATCCGCACACAGGTGCTTCAACCACTGGCTGAAGCATTCGGCTGGTTCGCCGAGTGGGCCCTGGGGAGCGATCAGCCAATAGCCGATTTCGCTGTGATAGGGCGGCCAGTCAAAGGCCTCCACCAGGCTGCCGTCCTGGAGCCTGCGTTCGATCAGGCGATGGCGGCCCATGGCGATACCTTGGCCGGCCACGGTAGCCTCGACCACGATGTTGTAGTCATGCAGCATCACCCTGGGGTGGTGATCGAGGTTGACCTGGTAATGGGCGGCCCAATCCGTCCACTCGAAAGGACGGTGCGAGGTCGCCATCAGTAGGGGGCCTTTGGTTACCTGGCTGGCCTTGAACGCGGGGCTGCACACGGGTGACAAGGTTTCGGCCATCAGGCGCGTGGCCTGCACGTCGGGCCAATCGCCCTTGCCGTAACGGATGGCCAGGTCAACTTCGGCCGTGGCGACATTGGCCAGTTGAATCGCGGGCAGCAACTCCACCTGGATATGCGGGTAGCGCTGCAGAAACTCGGCCAGACGCGGTGCCAGCCATAGCGTGGCGAAAGACGCCAGTACGCCGATGCGCAACACGCTGGTGCTGGGTACACCCCGTTGGCTGCGTGTCGCAGTAGCGATGGCGTCCAGGGCTGGGCGGATTTGGTCGTAGTAATGTTGCCCGGCCAAGGTCAGATCAATCGCACGGGTACGCCGGATAAACAGCGGCTTGCCCAAATGCTGTTCAAGCTTATGCACCTGGTGGCTCAGCGCACTTTGGGTCACCGACAACTCGTTCGCTGCCTTGATAAAGCTCAAGTGCCGTGCCACGGCTTCGAAGGCGCGCAGGGCCAGCAGCGGTGGAAGGTCGTTGTGCAAGGCCACTTGGGTGCAGCTCCTGGGTCGGTTGGAAAGTGCCGATTTTGGTCGATGACCTGCCTTTTGTCGCTCGCTGATTTGCCGTCGGGCAGGGCAGGCCGCATTATTGGGGCATTCCCGCCACGACGTAAGCCAAGCCATGAGTGATGACGACAAGC
This sequence comes from Pseudomonas sp. W2Aug9, assembly GCF_023127755.1. NCBI lineage: Bacteria > Pseudomonadati > Pseudomonadota > Gammaproteobacteria > Pseudomonadales > Pseudomonadaceae > Pseudomonas > Pseudomonas sp. W2Aug9. Next base: position 608,598 of record NZ_SPKL01000010.1, read on the forward strand.
TGATCGACCTGAATGCCGAACGCGCCAAGCGCGTGCACGACCTCAATGACAAACGCTTGAATGAAGTGCGCCAAGCCTTTGAACAAGCCATGCCCTTGGGCAAACCCAAGAAAAAGTCGAAGAACAAACCGAAAAAGCGTTGAAAGGGTCTGCATCCATTGATGCAGATCAGTTATTACCCCTCTTTACGCCCCGTTGCGGGCGACATTGATCCCGGTCAATTTCCCGCTGCGTCTTCTCCATTAACTTAGCCCTATCGCAACAGGGCACGTGCAGGAGGCCGGTCATGTTTTTCGATAATGTGGTTTTTGCCGGAGTGCTGACTGTCAGCCTCATGGTGCTGTTTTTTGTAGGGTTTGGATTTTTTATCTGGAAGGACGCGAACAAGCGTAAAAAACCTTAAGTCTTTCCGGGTTACATGGGCACGCAAGGCATTTTGGGCGACTTCGGTCGCCCTTTTTTTTGGCCGATTATTTTGATTGGCAGTGCAAAACCCAGCTATAAAAAAAGGTGCGACCCTCGCGGATCGCACCTTTTCTATTGCCGGCTGGCTATCAGTTACCCAATGCCTTGGACGCCAACCAGAACAAACCGGCCGACAGGCCGACGGTTGCCGGCAAGGTCAATACCCAGGCCATCAGGATGGTCTTGACGGTACCGCCTTGCAGGCCGCTCTTGTTGGCAACCATGGTACCCGCCACACCGGAAGACAGCACGTGAGTGGTGGACACCGGCAGGGCGAAGATGTTGGCAAAGCCGATCATGGTTGCGGTGGTGATCTGCGCCGACATGCCCTGGGCATAGGTCATGCCCTGCTTGCCGATCTTCTCGCCAATGGTCAGTACCACGCGCTTCCAACCCACCATGGTGCCCAGGCCCAGGGCCAGTGCAACCGCGAGGATCACCCAGAACGGGGCGTACTCGGTGGTGGCGGTCAGGTCTTTGCGCAGCTTGTCGAGGTCGGATTTCTCACGGGAATCCAGCCCAGGCAGTTTGCCGACTTTCTTCGCGGTGTCGTCCAGGCAGAGCAGGTAGCGACGCACTTCGATGCGATGATCTGCGGTCAGCGAGTGGTAGTCCGAGACGCCCTTGAGGGTGCCCAGCAGCGCGTTGATCGTCGGCTCGGTCTGCTGCGGGTTGCAGCGGAATTTGCCCGGCAGATCATCCTTCACGCTTTTGCCCAGGGCCAGGAACTCGCCGAGGGTCTCGTGGTTGCGCTGGTAGAACTGGTTCAGGTGCAGGGTTGCGTCACGGGTACGCTCGATCTGGTAGGTGGTGCTGCCCAGGTCCAATACGAACTGCGCCGGCACGATACCGATCAGCACCAGCATGATCAGGCCGATGCCTTTCTGGCCATCGTTGGAGCCGTGCACGAAGCTCACGGCCATGGCCGAGATCACCAAGACCAGGCGGTTCCAGAACGGCGGGTGCTTCTTGTCGTCGAGCTTGCGGCGCTGGTCCGGGGTCTTGTGCATCTTCGACAGCGGGCGCCACCACTTCAGGCCGATCAGCACCAGGGCTGCGACCAGGAAGCCGGCCATCGGCGAGAACACCAGGGACGCACCGATATCCACGGCCTTTTGCCAGTTCACACCGTCAGCCAGGGGGATGTCGTTGATCAGGGCGTTGGCCAGGCCGACACCGAGGATCGAGCCGATCAGGGTGTGGGAGCTGGAGGCGGGAATACCGAAGTACCAGGTGCCCAGGTTCCAGGTGATCGCCGCCGCCAATAACGAGAAGACCATCGCCAGGCCATGGCCGGTGTTCACATTGATCAGCAACTCCACCGGCAGCAAATGCACGATGGCGTAGGCGACACCGACACCACCGAGCAACACGCCGAGGAAATTGAAGACCCCGGAGAAGAACACCGCCAGGTGTGGCGGCATGGCTTTGGTATAGATGACTGTGGCCACCGCGTTAGCGGTGTCATGAAAGCCATTGATGAACTCGAAGGCGAGGACAAAGGCCAGGGCGAGCAGCAGGCTCACTAGAACCCAAGCATCCAGTCCGCTGAATAAATCGATCATGAAGGTTTTCTGACCCGGTCGTAAGGGGGCGCGATTATGCCAGAAAACATCGGTAATCGATGCATTGACTGCTCATCGGTAACAATCTTCGTCGCACAAGCCCGGGCAAAACGGACGCATCCCAGGGTTTTCGGGGCTTTGGCAAGTCTTTGATTTATAAAGCACAGGCCGCAAAAGGCCGGCATTTGTCATGAAAACGTCATGCCTGAAACATTTGTATGAAATTTCGTGCGCGGCTGTAGGCGACTGACCAACGGGCGCTGACGCGAGGGGCTCCCTGCCGGTGGTGGACCGGCAGAGACAGCAGGGCCCCGCCTACTCGCACCGAAGCGCTTATGGCTCTTCGGTTTTGAGTTCCTGTTCGATCTTCTGGATTTCCTGGGCAAATGCCTGATCCAGCAGGCTGGCGCGTTTGCGCCATGGCTTGCGTTCCGGCTCAGGTTGCGCGGCGTAGGTGGTGACTTCCCCGCCGTAGACGTCCTTGTAACGTTGCTCCTGGCGCTCAAGTTCGGCGCGCAGTTCATCTTTCGTCACAGTATTACCTAATTGTGTGAAGTTTATTGATTGCGCAGTGTCGCGCTTCAACAGTCGTCCTCGGGCGATTCCAAATAAAACAGTAGAAAACCGTTCAAGTTGAAAAGCAGGCCTGAGGGCAGTTCTTTTAAGCGGCTACTTGTGGCCGGCGCGGCTTACGTCCTCCAGCGCCTGGCGAGCTCCCATCCCGATAGTGATACCGGGCCGACCTCTGCACAGGTTGCATTATAGCGGCGCATTTGAATAACACTATCATCATAAAGTTAAAAAGCGTCAACGGTGCAGGGGAGGGTGTTATGGAGGGGCATCACTATTTGTGAACAGCGTCATCATATTGTCGCCACCTGTTCTAAATAAAAGCGTAAATCTGCGCACTTCCCAGGTCATCAGGCAAATCTGAAACTTGGCCGCGGCGGCGGCTGCCCTAGCCTGACAAGTTGCGATAATCGCATGATCGTCCGATAATCGCCCAATGTTGCTGGCGCTGGCTTGTGCATCGCGATCGGCACGGCTTGTAATAGCGGCCAACCCTCCCGTGGTAAGAACAAGAGACAGGACCCTGGAAATGAACGATCAATTGCGCAACTCCTTCGCATCAGTGGCGCCGCCGATCGTGGCTTCACCGGCCAAGCGCATCCAGGCGTTCACCGGTGATCCGGACTTCATGACGTCCCTGGCCCGTGGCCTGGCCGTGGTGCAAGCGTTCCAGGAGCGCAAGCGTCACCTGACCATCGCCCAGATCAGCCACCGCACGGAAATCCCCCGCGCCGCTGTGCGCCGTTGCCTGCATACCTTGATCAAACTCGGCTACGCCACCACGGATGGGCGTACCTACTCGCTATTGCCTAAAGTGCTGACGCTCGGTCATGCCTATTTGTCGTCGACACCGTTGGCCGTCTCGGCCCAACCTTATCTGGACCGCATGAGCGAGCAGCTCCATGAAGCCTGCAACATGGCCACCCTTGAAGGCGACGATATTCTCTACATCGCACGTTCGGCCACGACTCAGCGCCTGATTTCCGTGGACCTTTCCGTCGGCGGTCGGCTGCCGGCCTATTGCACGTCCATGGGGCGCATCCTCCTGGCGGCCCTGGATGATGCCTCGCTGCAGGATTACCTCGACCACGCAGACCTGCAAACCAAGACCAGCCGCACGCTCACGACTCCCCAAGCCTTGTTCGAATGCTTGCAACAGGTACGTCAGCAAGGCTGGTGCATCGTCGATCAGGAATTGGAGCAGGGCCTGCGTTCCATCGCGGTGCCGGTGTATGACGCATCCGGCCAGGTGTTGGCCGCACTGAACGTCAGCACCCATGCCGGGCGCGTCAGCCGCAGCGAGCTGGAACAGCGTTTTCTGCCGAGTATGCTCACCGCCAGCCGTGAGTTGAGCGCGCAACTGTTTGCCTAAGCTGTTCGGTGACCGCACAGATCCCGGTCGGCTCGATTGACGGTGTTTCCCCTGGCTTATTAATGTGCGGCAGCGCTTCAAAGCGCCGCCTAACAATAATGATGACCTGAGGTCATCGGCCCGCCATCGGTGTGGAATAAAAATAATGAATCAGCCTTCTGTCGGTACCACCCTGGACGTGCAGTCCTTCATCAACACCCAGCCATTGTCACGCTACCAGTGGCGCGTGGTGATCCTGTGTTTCCTGATTGTCTTTCTTGACGGCCTTGATACGGCGGCGATGGGTTTTATTGCGCCGGCCCTGTCCCAGGACTGGGGCATCGACCGCGCCAGCCTTGGCCCGGTGATGAGCGCCGCGTTGATCGGCATGGTGTTCGGCGCACTCGGGTCCGGCCCGCTGGCCGACCGCTTTGGCCGCAAAGTCGTGTTGGTCGGCGCGGTACTGGTATTTGGCGCGTTCAGCCTGGCCTCGGCCTACAGCACCAATGTCGACCAGTTGCTGGTGCTGCGCTTTCTGACCGGGCTGGGTCTGGGCGCGGGTATGCCCAATGCCACGACCTTGCTCTCCGAATACACCCCCGAGCGTCATAAGTCGTTGTTGGTCACCAGCATGTTTTGCGGTTTCAACCGGGGCATGGCCGGTGGTGGGTTTATCTCGGCTAAGTTGATCCCGGCGTTTGGCTGGCACAGCTTGCTGCTGATCGGCGGCATCCTGCCATTGATCCTCGCGGGGGTGCTGTTGGTGTGGCTGCCGGAGTCGGCGCGTTACCTGGTAGTGCGTAATCGCGGTACCGACAAGGTACGCAAGGCCCTGGCACCCATTGAGCCCCGTATCGTGGCCCAGGCCGGCAGCTTCAGCGTGCCGGAGCAAGCAACCGTCAAGGCTCGCAACGTGTTCGCGGTGATTTTCTCGGGCACCTACAGTGCCGGCACCTTGCTGCTGTGGCTCACTTACTTCATGGGCCTGGTGATTGTTTACCTGCTGACCAGTTGGCTGCCCACCTTGATGCGCGACAGTGGCGCCAGCATGGAGCAGGCGGCATTTATCGGCGCGTTGTTCCAGTTCGGCGGGGTGTTGAGCGCAGTGGGCGTGGGCTGGGCAATGGATCGGTTCAACCCGCACAAAGTGATCGGGACTTTCTACCTGCTGGCCGGGGTGTTTGCCTACGCGGTAGGGCAAAGCCTTGGCAATATCACTTTATTGGCAACGTTAGTGCTGATCGCCGGGATGTGCGTCAACGGTGCGCAGTCAGCGATGCCGTCCCTGGCCGCACGTTTTTACCCTACCCAGGGGCGTGCCACCGGTGTGTCGTGGATGCTTGGCATTGGCCGCTTCGGCGCGATCCTGGGTGCGTGGATGGGGGCCACCTTGCTGGGCCTGGGCTGGAATTTCGAGCAGGTGCTCACGGCACTGGTGATTCCGGCGGCACTGGCGACGGCTGCGGTGTTGATCAAAGGCATGGTCAGCCACGCCGACGCCACTTAAGCCTTGATGGGACTCAAATGTGGGAGGGGGCTTGCTCCCGATTGCGGGGTGTCAGTCAAAAAATTTGTTGGCTGATCCACCGCTATCGGGAGCAAGCCCCCTCCCACATTTGAATTGCGTTCGCTTAGACGATTAGCTAGACAACAATCCGTTCGATAATCGAACGCTGAGTCGATTATCGGATTGTTCGGCCCATTTCCCCGGCTTAATCTTCAAGCACTTCGGCGCCACCTCAGCGCCTTTTTCGATCAACACCGGGAGCCCAACCCCATGGCTGAAATCCTCACCCTGCGTGATGCGGTCAAGCGCTTTGTGAACGACGGCGATACCGTCGCTCTCGAAGGTTTTACCCACCTGATCCCAACGGCCGCAGGTCATGAAATCATTCGTCAGGGTAAGAAAGACCTGACGCTGGTGCGTATGACGCCCGACCTGATCTACGACCAATTGATCGGTGCTGGCTGCGCGCGCAAGTTGATTTTTTCCTGGGGCGGCAACCCGGGCGTGGGCTCCCTGCATCGTTTGCGCGACGCGGTGGAGAAGCAATGGCCGCAACCGCTGGAGATCGAAGAACACAGCCACGCCGACTTGGCCAATGCCTACGTCGCCGGTGCCTCGGGCCTGCCGTTCGCGGTGCTGCGTGCCTACGCTGGTTCCGACTTGCCCAAGGTCAACCCGCTGATCAAGACCGTCACGTGCCCCTTCACCGGCGAAGTGCTGGCGGCGGTGCCGTCGGTACGTCCGGATGTCACCGTGATTCACGCGCAGAAAGCCGATCGCAAGGGCAACGTGTTGCTCTGGGGCATTCTCGGGGTACAGAAGGAAGCGGCCCTGGCGGCTCAGCGTTGCATTGTCACCGTGGAAGAAATCGTCGATGACCTCAATGCGCCGATGAACAGTTGCGTGTTGCCGACCTGGGCACTGACCGCGGTGTGCCATGTGCCGGGTGGTGCACATCCCTCCTACGCTCACGGCTACAACGAGCGGGATAACCGCTTCTACCAGGCGTGGGATCCGATTGCTCGCGACCGTGGGACCTTTACCGCCTGGATTGATGAATTCATCCACGGCACTGCTGATTTCAGCGAGTTCCAGGCCAAGCTGGCCACCGCGCAGGAGGCCAAGTAATGACCTACTCCACCAATGAAATGATGACCGTAGCCGCTGCACGCCGCTTGAAGAACGGTTCAGTGTGCTTCGTCGGTATCGGCCTGCCGTCCAAGGCCGCCAACCTGGCGCGGCTGACGTCCTCACCCGATGTAGTGCTGATCTACGAGTCCGGCCCGATTGGCGCCAAGCCCAGCGTGTTGCCGCTGTCAATCGGCGATGGCGAGTTGGCCGAGACCGCCGACACTGTGGTGCCCACCGGTGAGATCTTTCGCTATTGGCTGCAGGGCGGGCGCATTGACGTGGGCTTTCTCGGTGCGGCCCAGGTCGACCGTTTCGGCAATATCAACACCACCGTGGTCGGTGATTATCACCAGCCCAAAGTGCGTTTGCCGGGTGCCGGTGGGGCGCCGGAGATCGCCGGTTCCGCCAAGAGCGTGCTGATCATCCTTAAACAGTCGTCCCGTTCGTTTGTCGACAAACTGGACTTCATCACCTCCGTCGGTCACGGCGAAGGTGGCGACTCACGCAAGCGTCTTGGCCTGCCCGGTGCCGGCCCCGTCGGCATCATTACCGACCTGTGCATCATGGAACCGGAGGAGGGCAGCCATGAGTTCGTGGTCACCGCGCTGCACCCCGGCGTGACCCGCGAGCAAGTGGTCGCTGCCACCGGCTGGGCGATTCGCTTTGCCGACCAGGTCAGCACCACGGCAGAACCGACCGAGACAGAACTGACCGCGCTGCGCGAGCTTGAAGCCCGCACCGCCGCCGCCCATGGCCAAGCACCGGGAGAAGCCTGATGCGCGAGGTATTTATCTGTGATGCCATTCGCACACCTATCGGTCGTTTCGGCGGTGGGCTGTCCACGGTGCGTGCCGATGACCTGGCGGCGCTGCCGATCAAGGCCCTGATCGAGCGCAACCCGTCGGTGGACTGGGACGCGGTGGACGAAGTCTTTTTGGGCTGTGCCAACCAGGCCGGCGAAGACAATCGTAACGTGGCGCGCATGGCACTGTTGCTGGCGGGGCTGCCGGAGAGCATTCCGGGCGTGACCCTCAACCGTCTGTGCGCCTCGGGCATGGATGCCATCGGCACGGCCTTTCGCGCTATTGCCAGTGGCGAAATGGAGCTGGCGATTGCTGGCGGTGTCGAGTCGATGTCCCGTGCTCCGTTCGTGATGGGCAAGGCCGATGCTGCGTTTTCGCGCAGCATGAAGCTGGAAGACACCACCATCGGCTGGCGTTTCATCAATCCGTTGATGAAGGCCCAGTACGGCGTGGATGCCATGCCGCAGACCGCCGATAACGTCGCCGACGACTACCAGGTTTCCCGCGCCGACCAGGATGCTTTCGCCTTGCGCAGCCAGCAGCGGACCGCCGCTGCGCAAGCCGCCGGTTTCTTCGCCGAGGAAATAGTGCCGGTACGGGTTGCCCATAAAAAAGGCGAAACCCTGGTGGAACACGACGAACACCCGCGTGACACCAGCCTGCAAGCCCTGGCCAAACTCAAGCCGGTCAACGGCCCGGACAAGACCGTCACCGCCGGCAATGCCTCGGGGGTCAATGACGGTGCCGCCGCGCTGATTCTGGCATCCGCCGACGCCGTCAAGAAACACGGCCTCACCGCGCGCGCGCGGGTGCTGGGCATGGCCAGTGCCGGTGTCGCACCGCGCGTAATGGGTATCGGCCCGGTGCCGGCGGTGCGCAAGCTGGTGGAACGCCTGGGGTTGGCGGTCACCGACTTCGACGTGATCGAGCTTAACGAAGCCTTCGCCAGCCAGGGTCTGGCGGTGCTGCGCGAGCTGGGTATTGCCGACGATGCACCTCAGGTCAACCCGAACGGCGGTGCCATTGCGCTGGGTCATCCCCTGGGCATGAGCGGTGCGCGGCTGGTGTTGACGGCCCTGCACCAGTTGGAAAAAACCGGCGGCAGCAAAGGCCTGGCGACCATGTGCGTGGGCGTCGGCCAAGGCCTGGCCCTGGCGATTGAACGCGTCTAATAAAAGAGGATGGCTCCATGAGTGACAAGCCTGGTTACCGGCGCCCGCAAGCGGGCACTCAACCTGATTACCTGCACCCGGCGTATCAGTCGACGAACCTGCGTTCGCCGTCCCAGCCGTTGGTGTTCCTGCCCCATTCCTTGTCGGAAATCACCGGCCCGACGATCGGCGCCGAGCGCATCAATGACAAGGACAACGACCTGACCGCCCAGCATGAAGGCGAGCCTCAAGGCGAGCGCATCATCATTCATGGCCGTGTGCTGGACGAGAATGGCTTGCCGGTGCCGGGCATTCTCGTGGAGATCTGGCAGGCCAACGCGGCCGGGCGCTACAACCACAAGCGTGACCTGCACGACGCGCCGCTGGACCCGAACTTCACCGGCACCGGGCGTACCGTTACCGACGCCGATGGCTGGTACCAGTTCCAAACCATCAAGCCCGGCGCCTACCCGTGGGGCAACCATCACAATGCATGGCGCCCGGCGCATATCCACTTTTCGCTGTTCGGCCCCAGTGTGCTGACGCGCTTGGTGACGCAGATGTATTTCCCTGGCGACCCTTTGCTCGAATACGACCCGATCTACAACTGCGTGCCGGATACCCGCGCCAAGGAACGCCTGATCGCGCGTTTCGACCTGGAAAAAACCGTCCCTTCCTACGCCCTCGGTTACCGCTGGGACATCGTCCTGCGCGGCCGCGACGCTACGCCGATGGAGAAATGAGATGACACTCAACGCGACCACGTCCCACACCGTCGGGCCGTATTACCACATTGGCCTGACCTGGCTGAACCGCGAAGACATGACTGTAGCCGCCACACTCGGCGAGCGCGTGGCGATCAGCGGCCAGGTAGTGGACGGCAACGGTGATGTCGTCAACGACGCCATGCTGGAAGTCTGGCAGGCCAATGCTGCCGGTAAATATGACCACCCTGAGGATGAACAGGACAAGGCGGTCGATCCGCACTTTGAAGGTTTTGGCCGGGTGCCGGTGGATGCTGAAGGGCGGTTCCGCTTTACCACCATCAAGCCAGGCAGTGTGCCGGGATTGAAAGGCACGACCCAGGCGCCGCATCTGGTGGTACTGGTGTTTGCCCGGGGGTTGGTAAAGCACTTGCTCACGCGGATTTATTTTGACGGTGAGGCGCTCAACGGCGATGACCCGCTGTTGGCGTGTGTACCGGCTGAGCGTCGTAGCACCTTGATTGCCAAGCCGGATGCGCAGGGTGTGTATCAGTGGAATGTGATTTTGCAGGGGACAGACAAGGAAACGGTTTTCTTCGATTACTGAGTTGGCTGTAGGGCCTCATCGGGGGCAAGTCGAATCGTCGCACCGCCCCTCCCATACTGACCGAGTAGAGTTCAGACAACTCGGTCAAATGTGGGAGGGGCTTGCTCCCGATGAGGCCCTCACAGTCACTACATACCCAAAAGTCTGCTTGCGGAACATGGTTGTTGCAAAGTATGTCTAGGCTATAACCGTTCCCACTGAGTAAAAAACCATGACAACAACAACGAGTCACTACACCGGAGAAGAACGCCGCAAACGGATTTTTGCGATTGTCGGGGCTTCCTCCGGCAACCTGGTCGAATGGTTCGACTTCTACGTCTACGCCTTCTGCGCAATCTATTTTGCCCCGGCGTTTTTCCCCTCGGACGACCCCACGGTGCAACTGCTCAACACCGCCGGTGTGTTCGCCGCCGGGTTCCTGATGCGGCCGATCGGCGGCTGGCTGTTTGGCCGGGTGGCCGACAAGCACGGGCGCAAGAACTCGATGATGATCTCGGTGCTGATGATGTGCGCCGGTTCCCTGGTCATCGCCTTCCTTCCCACCTACAACGACATCGGTGCCTGGGCCCCGGCGCTGCTGCTGGTGGCGCGGCTGTTCCAGGGCTTGTCGGTGGGTGGCGAATACGGCACCACGGCGACCTACATGAGTGAAGTTGCGCTCAAGGGCCAGCGCGGTTTCTTCGCTTCGTTCCAGTACGTGACCCTGATCGGCGGCCAGTTGCTGGCGGTGCTGGTGGTGGTGATCCTGCAACAGATCCTCACCGAAGAAGAACTGCGTGCCTGGGGCTGGCGCATTCCGTTTGTAATCGGCGCCATCGCCGCGGTGATCTCCCTGCTGCTGCGTCGCACCCTGAAAGAAACAACCAGCAAGGAAATGCGTCAGGACAAGGACGCCGGCAGCATCGTCGCGCTGTTCCGTGACCACGGCAAAGCCTTCATCACTGTGCTGGGCTACACCGCTGGCGGCTCGCTGATTTTCTACACGTTCACCACCTACATGCAGAAGTACCTGGTGAACACCGTGGGCATGCACGCCAAGACGTCCAGCTACATCATGACCGGCGCGCTGTTTCTGTACATGTGCATGCAGCCGCTGTTCGGCATGTTGGCCGACAAGATCGGGCGACGTAATTCCATGCTCTGGTTCGCCGGCCTTGGCACCTTGTTCACTGTGCCGATCCTGTTGACCTTGAAAACCGTGACCAGCCCGTTCCTGGCGTTTGTACTGATCACCCTGGCCTTGGCGATTGTCAGCTTCTACACCTCCATCAGCGGCCTGGTCAAAGCCGAGATGTTCCCGCCCCAGGTGCGTGCGTTGGGTGTGGGCCTGGCATATGCCGTGGCTAACGCGGTGTTTGGCGGTTCGGCGGAAGTGGTCGCACTGAGCCTGAAATCCATCGGCATGGAAAACACCTTCTATTGGTACGTCACTGCGATGATGGCGGTGGCCTTCCTGTTCAGCTTGCGCCTGCCTAAACAGGCGGCGTACCTGCATCACGATTTGTAAGGGATGAGTTATGACGCTGCGCACGAGCAATCAACTGTTCGACGCTTACTTCACCGCCAGCAGCATGGCCGAAGTGTTCTGTGACCAGGGACGTTTGCAGGGCATGCTGGATTTCGAGGCGGCGCTGGCCCGGGCCCAGGCTCGGGTCGGGTTGATTCCCAAGGCTGCCGTCGCGCCGATTGCCCAGGCGTGCCTGGCTTCGCTGTATGACGTCGATGCGCTTGGCGCGGCCATTGCCACGGCGGGTAATTCCGCGATTCCTGTGGTGAAGGCGCTGGGCAAGTTGATCGCCAGCGAAGATGCCGACGCCGAGCGTTATGTGCACCTGGGCGCGACCAGTCAAGATGTGATGGACACCGGCCTGGTGCTGCAAGTGCGCCAGGCGCTGGTGCTGATCGAGGCGGATTTGGCGCGCCTGGGGGACGTGCTGGCTGCCCAGGCGCAGCGCCACGCCGCCGTGCCGTTGGCTGGCCGCACCTGGCTGCAGCACGCGACACCGGTCACCCTGGGCATGAAAATCGCCGGTTGGCTGGGCGCCGTGACACGCAGTCGTCAGCGCCTTGCCGAATTGAAACCGCGCCTTTTGGTGCTGCAATTTGGCGGTGCATCCGGCACCTTGGCTGCGCTCGGCGAACACGCCATGCCTGTTGCCGAAGCCTTGGCCGCCGAGTTGCAACTGGACTTGCCGGAACAGCCCTGGCACACCCAGCGTGATCGCCTGGTGGAATTTGCCAGCGTGCTCGGTCTGATCGCCGGCAGCCTCGGCAAACTGGGGCGCGACATCAGCCTGTTGATGCAAACCGAGGCGGCAGAGGTGTTTGAGCCCGCCGCGCCGGGCAAGGGCGGTTCATCGACCATGCCGCACAAACGCAACCCCGTAGGCGCCGCCGTATTGATCAGCGCTGCCACCCGCGTGCCGGGCCTGGTGGCGACCATGTTCAGCGCCATGCCCCAGGAGCACGAACGCAGCCTGGGCCTGTGGCACGCCGAATGGGAAACCTTGCCAGAGATTTGCCGCCTGGTGTCCGGCGCCTTGCAACAGGCGCTGCTGGTGAGTGAAGGGCTGGAGGTCGATACCGCGCGCATGGCGCAGAATCTCGACCTGACCCAGGGCCTGGTGTTGGCTGAAGCAGTCAGCATCGTGCTTGCCCAACGCCTGGGCCGCGATACCGCACACCACCTGCTGGAGCAATGCTGCAAACGCGCCGTGGCCGAGCAGCGTCACTTGCGCGCCGTGCTGGCGGATGAGTCCCAGGTGACTGCCGAGTTGTCAGCGGCTGAACTGGACCGGCTGCTCGACCCGGCTCATTACCTGGGCCAAGCCCAGACCTGGGTCACGCGTGCCGTGACTGAACACTTTGCTTTGACTGCCTGAGGAGACCGCTGTGGCTTTTGTACAACTCGCCGAGGGCGAATTGCATTACCAATTGGACGGGCCCGTGGATGCACCGGTACTGGTACTGTCCAACTCCCTGGGCACCGACCTGCATATGTGGGACGTGCAGATTCCGGCGTTCACCGAGCATTTTCGCGTGTTGCGTTTCGATACCCGCGGTCACGGCAAATCCCTGGTCACCGAGGGGCCGTACAGCATCGAACAACTGGGGCGAGACGTGCTTGCGTTGCTGGATGCGCTGGATATCCAGCGCGCGCATTTTTGCGGCCTGTCCATGGGCGGCTTGATCGGCCAATGGCTGGGCATCCACGCCGGCGAGCGTTTGCGGCGTCTGGTGGTGTGCAATACCGCCGCCAAGATCGGCACGCCTGAGGTTTGGAACCCGCGCATCGAAATGGTCCTGCGTGACGGCGCCGCTGCGATGGTGGCGCTACGCGATGCTTCGATTGCGCGCTGGTTTACCGCGGATTTCGCTGCGGCCAACCCGCACCAGGCCAAGCAGATCACCGACATGCTCGCGGCCACATCGCCCGAGGGCTACGCCGCCAATTGCGGCGCCGTGCGCGACGCGGATTTTCGTGAGCAACTGTCGTTGATCAAGGTGCCGACCCTGGTGATTGCCGGCACTGAAGATGCGGTGACACCGCCGGCTGGCAGCCACTTTATCCAGCACCATGTGCAGCGCGCCGAATACGCCGAGTTCTATGCGGCGCACCTGTCCAACGTGCAAGCCGGCGCTGCCTTCAGCGACCGCGTGATCAACTTTCTGCTGGCTCGCTGAGGAGCGTTTTGTGGACGAGAAACAACGTTACGCCGATGGCCTGCAGGTGCGCCGCGAAGTGCTGGGCGATGCCCATGTCGACCGCAGCCTCAATGCCCTCACCGAGTTCAACAGCGAGTTCCAGGAAATGATCACCCGCCACGCCTGGGGCGATATCTGGACGCGCCCCGGGCTGCCTCGGCATACCCGCAGCCTGATCACCATCGCCATGTTGATCGGCATGAACCGCAGTGAAGAGCTCAAGCTGCACCTGCGTGCGGCCGCCAGCAATGGTGTGACCCGCGCCGAGATCAAGGAAGTGCTGATGCAGAGTGCGATCTATTGCGGAATACCGGCGGCGAATGCGACGTTTCACTTGGCCGAGTCGGTGTGGGATGAGCTCGGGGTTGAGTCCCGCCAGCCTGACTGAATGATCATCGAGTGAAATCTCTTACGTTGAATAGTTTTTCAACGGCATATACTGCCAATCCCAGTGCGGATGATGTTGAGTTAGAGCTGACGCTGACTGCTTCAGTTGTGCCTATCGATATCAAGCGAGTGATATAGAGGTCAGGTTTCTCGAGCGCTGTGCATTTTCCTGACACGACATGAGCCCTGACGCCCAATGAAATTAATGCTTCATCCAGCCAGGGCGGTTGCCTTGGTGTTCCTGGCAGCGATTGTGGCTGGAACGGTCATTTTGATGCTGCCGATCTCTCAATCCGAGGGTATCGCGGCTCCTTGGCTGACTGCCTTCTTTACTGCGGTATCGGCTGTCTGCGTGACCGGCCTGGTAGTGGTGGATACCGGCACGTACTGGTCAACCTTCGGCCAATCAGTGATTTTGTTACTGTTCCAGCTCGGTGGCTTCGGCATCATGACAGTGGCGACCTTGCTCGGTTTGATGGTTAACCGCAGTTTTCGTCTACGCACCAAAATGGTTGCACAGTTGGAATCACGCTCATTAGGGGCGGGCGATATCGCCAGCGTGGCCAAGCTGGTGCTGTTAGTGACATTCGCCTTGGAATTCATTGCGACCGTGTGGCTTACACTTAGACTCCATTGGGCTTATGACTTGCCGTGGGCCGGTGCAGCCTGGAATGGCCTGTTCCACGCGGTATCGGCATTCAATAATGCGGGTTTCTCCCTTTATCCCGACAGCCTGATGCGCTATGCCTCAGATGGCTGGATCCTGCTGCCGATCATGGTTGCGATTGTTATCGGCGGCATTGGGTTTCCCGTGCTGTATGACTTGCGCAGTAGGTTCAAGCATCCCCGTCGTTGGTCCTTACACACCAAATTCACCCTGACTGGAACGGTAATCCTGTTACTGGGCGGGTTTTTCACCGTGCTTCTGTTCGAGTGGGACAATTCGGCGACGATTGGGCCGATGGCGTTAGCCGATAAAATCCTCTCGGCTGCATTTGCTTCCGTTTCTGCGCGTACTGCCGGGTTCAACGCCCTCGATATAGGTGCATTGACGCCTGAAAGTTGGGCAGTGCACTACTTTCTGATGTTTGTCGGGGGGGGCAGCGCCGGAACGGCGGGTGGGGTCAAAGTCGGTACTGTCGCCATTTTGGTCTTGCTGGTTGTTGCCGAAATTCGTGGTCACAGTGACAGCGAGGCATTTGGCCGGCGAGTCGGTGCCCCGGCCCAACGTCAAGCCATCACGGTGCTCGTTCTAAGCAGCGCCATGATCGTACTGGCGACGCTCTTTATCTTGCGTGGAACAGATTTGCCTACCGATCAGGTCATATTTGAAGTCATCTCGGCGTTTGGCACCGTCGGGTTGTCCACTGGCATCACCGCTGATCTACCCCCATCGAGTCAACTGGTGCTGACGCTGCTGATGTATGCCGGACGGGTCGGCACCATTACACTTGCGGCGTCATTAGCCTTGGGCGAGCGCCGCATGCCCTATCGCTACCCTGAGGAACATCCAATTGTTGGCTAAACTTTTGTTTTCAGAGCAGTTTTCATTTTCCAAGGGCGATAGCGTGGTGGTGGTCGGTCTTGGCCGCTTCGGCGGCTCCGTGGCTCAGTCGCTGATGCGCCTTGGTCACGATGTGATGGGCATCGACCTGGACCCCGCACCTGTCCATGAGTGGGCAGATCTGTTGACTCATGCGGTTCAGGCCGACTCCACCAACCTGCAGGTCTTGCGCCAGTTGGGAGTTGCCGACTTCGCTCATGCCATTGTAGGGATAGGCACCGATCTGTCAGCCAGCTTGCTGACCATCATGACGCTGACCGAACTGGGTATCCCTGATATCTGGGTCAAGGCCCGCACTGCCGAGCATGGGCAAATAGCCCAGCGCATTGGTGCCCATCATGTTGTCTATCCGGAGAGAGAAATGGGCGAGCGTGTTGCTCATCTCATTACCGGGCGGATGATCGACTTCATCGAGTTCGATGACGGCTTCGCCATTGCCAAGATTCATTCACCCCTGTCGAGCCATAACAGCACGCTGGCCGACGGCCAGATCCGTGAGAAATTTGGCGTGACGGTCGTAGGGCTGAAGCGCGCCAGTCAAGACTTCCAGCATGCAACTCCTGGTTCGCTGGTTCTGCCGGGTGATTTGTTAATTGTTTCTGGCCCAACCCATCTGATACAAAAATTTGCGGGTCACTCGACATAACCCGCGTGGCTGCAATGGGATCAGATCGGTCACCGTCGGCAGCCGCATCACCTACGATTGGTATGAAACGCTACGGCGTCATAGAGGGTCAGCGGGAAACGGATCAGCACTTGGGCTAGCAGGCGCAATCCCGAGCGTAAAAAGAGTGAAAACCCACCCCCGGGTTATCAGGTGGGTTTTTATCACGTACACCTAGGCTCGGAATTCATTCACCGTGCGCCGATGCAAACTTGGCGTGGGGTGAGGTTATGCCATATCGGGGGTCAGACACTGGTTTCGACAGGTTTGTAGTTTTGCGTGGTATAGCGCTGCCTCAAATTGGGCTCTTCTTCACCCGAAACGAACCCGCCGCCACTGTATAAAGTGCCTGCTTTACCCTCGCCCATGTTGATAAAGGCATAGTTCTTTACATTAGAGTCGATGGTGACTTTATCGTCTCCGTCTCCGGCTTGAATGAACAGCCTGGAACCACCTGCTGGATCGTTTTTAATAGGCAGGAGGAATTGTTGCCCATTCACTTCAGCTAACAATGAATTGTCTTCTGCTGCGCTGATACGAATAGTGTCATTGCCGCTGCCGGCGGTTATTTGCATGACGCCGTCGCCGAACTGCCTTGGGTTGGCGTTTGGCGAGAACTTGAATGTGGTCTCGTCATGTTTGAACTCGGTGCCTTTTTGCAGGTGAGGTGCAATGGCGATGATTCCGGGTTGCGAGAATGTTTTCACGCCCGCTGACTCGGGGGCGGAGGTATACCCATTGGTCCCGGAAACCGCGTGGTTGTCGTTAAGACTCACAGTGGTTTGGAACCAGATGTCGTCTGCAATCGTGACGTGGTCATCGCCACCCTTGGTTTTTATTTCCACGGTCTCGGTCATGCCGCCAGCATTCTGAACCGGTAACAGGTATCGCCTGCCGTTTATTTCTGCGACGACCCCAATGTCCGGAAGACTCTTGAGGTGAACGTTGTCTGCACTATTACCGGTTTCGATGGTGACTTTGTTGCGCAGCATGGGAACGCCGTGAAAACTGCCTTCATGAGCCGTTGCCGAGGTGATCTTGACGTTGCCGTTATCGTACGTGTGAGTGGTCGGGGTACTGGTGAGGGCGCGTGGTACTTCGGTGATGGGGCGTGATTCCATGGGCTGTTGTGCTGGAGCCGTAGCTGCGGAATTGACGGGTTTATCCATCGAGGAGTTAACACGCTGGCCGGCCAGCGAGGTAGCAACCTGATCCTTTGCGAAGCGCGCAGGTTTGGCGGTGTTCGCCGGTAGAAAGTTATTTTCTTTACGGTGCCGCGGGTGGAGGGAGTCTGAGTGTTTTTTATCGCGGTGAATGGATTTTTCGTTAGGGTTGTAAAGGCTGTGCGAATAGTTGTTCTGTAAGGGAGTTGTCAACATGACTAAGTCCTTTTAAAGGTTGGCAAGTGTGAGAAGGTTGGGCAGTGCGCGGTAAGTCTTGCGAACTACTGATCCGATAGTGGGCGGGAAGGAGTACTGAGTTCCAACGCCACTTGTTTCACTTTCCTACGTATTCAAAGGGCTTATGGTCAGTGGGTGGTTAATAAGGTGGGCGTGGTGGGGCAGGATGGGACTACCTGTCTGACTTAAATATCTTACTGTTGTAATTGTTTGTAGCTTTCAGTGTGAGTCCGCATCCCATATCCAGTTCCATACACCCGGCAGATGGGCCTCTTCATTCACATCCTTCACGGTGCGTGCCAGTGCTGCGCGTTCCAGCATGGCGGTGTCGGTGTAGAACGGCTCGGCAGCGGTCTTCACTCCGTTGATTTGCGCGCTGTCCATCAGGATCTGCATGTATTCCTGCATATGCCGGGCGGTGTAGCGGTTGATGTCATGGAAGGTCACTACCACCGGTATCACGCCTTCCACCATCGGCAGTTCACCCAGCGCGATGCGCTCACGCACGACCGACAGCTGCCGATACAAATTGGCCCGCCGGCGCGGGCTGGCGTTGAAGCCCCAGATCTTGCCGTCATTGGCGCTGAGGTCCGTCAGCAGTACGTGCATGCCATGCCGCTGGTAGGCGGCGAAGGTACGGCGGTCGTAGTTCCAGAACGGTGGGCGTACCAGCATGGGCGGCGTGCCGGTGATGGCGGTAATGTCTGCCGCACCTTCGGTAAGGGTGCGTTCCAGCTCTGCATCGTTCAGCCAGCGGTGATTGGTATGAAACGCCGTCGCCGTGTGGAAGGCCAGTACATGGCCAGCGGCGAATTCACGTTCCATGGTCTTGCGCCCGCGAGAACTGCCGCCGGAGCGAGCGGCTTCGGTCTGAGAGAAGAACACCGCCTTGATCCCAGGCAATACCGGGTTATTTGCCAGATCCGCCACGACCGAACGGCTCGGGTTGTTGTAGCCCGAGGCGCTGGGGCCGTCATCGAAGGTCAGCAGAAAGCGGATCGGCGCCTGGGCTTGCAAGCGTTGCTGGGTTGCCGGTGTCAGGGCAATGGGCGCGCCGATGCAGCCACTCAGGCTCAGGGCCAAGGCAAACACTACGCTCGCTGCGGCAAAGGGTTTCATCAGGTACGCAGGCTCGATAAAGGCCGCTGCTGGGGGGATCAGCAGCGGCAGGCGCGCACCATACAGCAAGTCCGGCGCCGGTTTACAGCAGACTGATGGGGTAGCTGACGATCAACCGGTTTTCGTCGAATTCGTTGTTGCTGTAGTCGCGGCGCATGCTCGAATTACGCCAGCGCACCGTGAGGTTTTTCAGGCCACCGCTCTGCACGGTGTAGCCCACTTCACTTTCGCGGCCCCACTCCTTGCCGTCGGTGATAGTGCCGGTGTGCACGTTGCTGCCGCTGATATAGCGGTTCATCAGGGTCAGGCCAGGAATGCCCAGGGCGGCAAAGTTGTAGTCGTGGCGCACTTGCCAGGATTTTTCCTCGGCGTTGTCGTAACTGGAGTTATAGCTGTCGTTGGCCAGGGTGCCGCCACTGGTGCCGTTGACGCGCATCCAGGCGCTGTTGCCGGTGAGTTTTTGCAGGCCAACGTAGAAGGTATTGCCGCCGTACCTGGCAGAAAGCAAGCCGGACCAGGTTTTGTTGTCCAGGTTACCTGCGCGGGCGCTGCCATCGTCCTTGCCGTAGAAGAACCCGAGGTTGGCGCCGAGGGTCCAGGCGCCGACAGGCTGGCTGTGGATCAGGTTGAGATACTGCTGGCTGTAGATGTCCTTGAGCTGGGCATTCCATACGCCGACCTGGGTGCGCTTGTCGTTGAATGCGTACTCGGCACCTTGGAAATTGAAACGGTCGGAAGTGAAGGCGGTTTTGCCGAACATCGACATGTCGCTCATGCTGCCGTCGTCACGCGGGCTGTTGGCGCGGAACTGGCCGCCATACAGGGTCAGGCCGTCGATTTCCTTCGAGGTGATCTGCCCGCCGCGCAGGGTCTGCGGCAGGGAGCGGCCGTCGTCGGAACGCAAGATCGGCAGCACCGGCATCCATTCGCCTACCTTCAGCTCTGTCTTGGAAAACCGCGCCTTGAACGCCACGCCCAGGCGCCCGAACTCATCCGCCGGACGGCCATCATGGTCCAGCGGCAGCAACTGGGTGCCGCCCGTGCCGCGCCCGCCATCAAGCTTGAGCGAGTACAGGCCCAGCACATCCACACCAAAACCCACGGTGCCTTGGGTAAAGCCGGACTTGGCGTCGAGGATGAAACTCTGCGTCCACTCCTGCGCGCCACCCTGGGCCTTGGTCGGGTTGGTGTAATTGCGGTTGAAGAAGAAGTTACGCAGGTTGAGGTTGGCGCTGGCATCTTCAAGAAAACCGTGTTCTTCGGCGATTGCAGGAACGGCAAGACTGCCGACAGCGGCAGCCAGCAACAGCTGGCGCGGGTGAAAAGTGCTCATGGTGTTGGACCTGTTGTTATTGGGTTTATGCAGGTGGCGGCCATGGTGCGCGGCGGTATGGGGGCGATGAAAGTGGGGGAGGGCGGGTTGTGGGCGGTGATCGAACGCAAGTTGGCGAGGTAAAAAACCAGGCATAAAAAAACCGCTTCCGGTAAGGGAAGCGGTTTTCTTACACACGCGCTATCAGAACAACTTCAACGGCGGTGCTTGTTCTTTCAACGGCTCGTTCTTGGCGGTCTGCTCATTCCAGCCACCGCCGAGGGCCTTGTACAGGTTGACCTCGCTGGTCAGCTGCGCCAGGC
Organism: Pseudomonas sp. W2Aug9; assembly: GCF_023127755.1. NCBI lineage: Bacteria > Pseudomonadati > Pseudomonadota > Gammaproteobacteria > Pseudomonadales > Pseudomonadaceae > Pseudomonas > Pseudomonas sp. W2Aug9. Next base: position 628,926 of record NZ_SPKL01000010.1, read on the forward strand.
GGTCGGTGATCAGCGATTGCTGGGCACTGAACAGTTGGCGCTGGGCGTCGAGGAAAGTCAGGTTGCTGTCGACACCAATGCGGTAGCGACGCTCGGCCAGGCGGTAGTAATCCTGGTTAGCCTCGACGAAGCCACGTTGGGCATCCAGTTGCTGCTTGTAGGTCTGACGCGCAGCGAGGCCGTCGGAGACTTCCTGGAAGCCGGTCTGGATGGCTTTCTCGTAGTTGGCCACGTTGATCTCTTTCTGGATCTTCGAGTAGTCCAGGCTTGCGCGCAGGCTACCGGCGTTGAAGATCGGGATGTTGATCTGCGGGGCAAACGCCCAGGTACCCGAACCGCCTTTGAACAGGCCGCCCAGTGTTGGGCTGGCGGTACCGGCACTGGCCGTCAGGCTGATGCTCGGGAAGAACGCCGCACGGGCCGCGCCGATATTGGCATTGGCAGCCTTGAGGTTGTACTCGGCCTGCACAATGTCGGGACGACGTTGCAGCAGGTCTGACGGCAAGCCGGCAGGCACTTCGCTGAGCAGGTCATCGGACAGCGGCTTGCTGGCGATATTCGCCGGCAGGCCGGTGCCCAGCAACAGGGTCAGGCTGTTTTCGTCCTGAGCCACCTGGCGCGTATAACGTGCCAGTTGCACCCGGGCGTTTTCCACCGAGGTGCGTGCCTGGCTGAGGTCCAGCGCCGACGCCACGCCGACTTCGTTGCTGCGCGAGGTGAGCTTGAAGCTCTGCTCGAACGCACCCAGGGTGTCCTGGGTCAGCTTGAGCAGTTCCTTGTCGGCCTGCCAGGTCAGGTAGGCATTGGCCACGCTGGCCACCAGGCTGATCTGGGTACTGCGCCGCGCTTCTTCAGTGGCGAAGTACTTCTGCAGCGCTTCTTCACTCAGGCTGCGCACGCGACCGAACAGGTCCAGCTCATAAGAGCTGATCCCCAGGCCCGCCGAGTACTGGCTGGCGATAGACGATTCGCCGGTCTGTGACAGCTTGGCCGGGGTGCGCGAACGGCTGCCGTTACCGGTGGCCGATACCGCCGGGAACAGGTCGGCACGCTGGATCTGGTACTGCGCTGCATAGGCGTCGATGTTCAGGGCCGCGACACGCAGGTCACGGTTGTTCACCAATGCGGTCTGGATCAGCTGTTGCAGGGCAGGGTCATGGAAAAACTGCTTCCAGCCCTGCTCGGCAGCGGCCTGGTTCGGCGCCTGGGCCGACGAATACGCCGGCCCCTGCGGGAACTGTGCAGCCACCGGCGCATCGGGGCGCTGATAGTCAGGTATCAGCGAGCAGCCACTGAGCACGAATGCCGTGACGGCTAGGGAAAGTAGCGACTTGCTCATTGGCCAGCCTCTTTAGGAGTTTCAGTAGTGTCTTTCTTTTTGCGTTCGCCGGCCGAGGACACGGTTGCGTAGAACAGTGGCACCCAGAAAATGGCTAGCACGGTGGCGGTGATCATACCGCCGATCACGCCGGTACCGATCGCGTGCTGGCTGCCTGAGCCGGCACCGGTGGAAATCGCCAGCGGCAGTACGCCGAGCACGAACGCCATGGACGTCATGATGATCGGGCGCAGACGCATACGGGACGCTTCGATAGCCGCCTCGACGATGCCTTTGCCTTGCTCGTGCAGCTCTTTGGCGAATTCCACGATCAGGATGGCGTTTTTCGCCGCCAGGCCCACCGTCACCAGCAAGCCCACCTGGAAGAACACGTCGTTGGACAAGCCCCGCATACTGGTAGCGATCAGTGCACCGATCACACCCAGTGGCACAACCAGAATCACCGCGATCGGGATCGACCAGCTTTCGTACAGTGCCGCCAGGCACAGGAACACCACCAGCAGCGACAATGCGTACAGGGCTGGCGCCTGGGAGCCGGACAGGCGTTCTTCGTACGACAGGCCGGTCCAGGCATAGCCGACACCGGCCGGCAGTTCTTTGGCAATGCGTTCGACTTCGGCCATCGCGTCACCGGTACTGTAGCCTGGTGCCGGGGTACCGAGGATTTCCATCGCCGCTACACCGTTGTATCGCGAAAGCTTGGGCGAACCGTAGATCCACTGGCCCGACGAGATGGCCGACAGCGGCACCATTTTTCCGTCGCCGCTGCGTACGTACCATTTGTCCAGGTCTTCCGGCGACATGCGGCTGGCGGCGTCACCTTGCACATACACCTTCTTCACACGACCACGGTCGATGAAGTCGTTGATGTAGCTGCCACCCAAGGCAATGGCCAGGGTCTGCTGGATATCGGCAAGGCTGATGCCCTGGGCACTGGCTTTCTCGTCGTCGACGGTCAGCTCGTACTGCGGTTCATCGTTCACGCCGTTGGGGCGTACGCCCGCCAGCACCTTGCTTTGCGCCGCCGCACCGAGGAACTGGTTACGGGCAGCCATCAGCTTGTCGTGGCCCACGCCACCCTGGTCTTGCAGGAACACGTCGAAACCGGTGGCGTTACCCAATTCCAGAACCGAAGGCGGCACGATGGCAAATACCATGGCGTCCTTGAAGGCCCCGAAGAAGTAACCCTGGGCACGCTTGGCCACTTCGAATACCGATTGGGTCGAGTCACGCTCGTCCCACGGCTTGAGCATCACGAACGCAAGGCCCGAGCTCTGGCCACGGCCGGCGAAGTTGAAGCCGTTTACGGTAAACACCGAGTTCACCGACTTGCCTTCGCCAGGCTCGCCTTCCTTGTCGTTCAGCAGGAAGGCACGCATATCGTCGACGACTTTTTGCGTACGCTCAGCCGAAGCACCGACTGGTGTCTGCACCTGGGCGAAGATCACACCCTGGTCTTCCTCTGGCAGGAACGCGCTTGGAATACGGGTGAACATCCAGATCATGCCGGCCAGGATCAGCACATACACCAGAAACGCCGGGATCTTGTGCTTGATCATGTTGCCCACGCCGCGCTCGTACTTGAGTACGCCGCTGTCGAAGGTGCGGTTGAACCAGCCAAAGAAGCCGCGCTTGGGCTGGCCGTGCTTTTCCGGATCGATCGGCTTGAGCATGGTGGCGCACAAGGCCGGGGTGAAGATCAGGGCAACCAGTACCGACAACGCCATCGCCGAAACAATGGTGATGGAGAACTGGCGGTAGATCACACCGGTGGAGCCACCGAAGAACGCCATCGGCAGCAATACCGCCGACAGTACCAGGGCAATACCCACCAGGGCGCCCTGGATCTGGCCCATGGACTTGATCGTCGCTTCCTTGGGCGACAGGTGCTCCTCGGCCATGACCCGTTCGACGTTTTCCACCACGACGATGGCATCGTCCACCAGCAAGCCGATGGCCAGGATCATGCCGAACATGGTCAGGGTATTGATGGTGAAGCCGCACGCGGCCAGGATCCCGAAGGTACCCAGCAATACCACCGGTACGGTCATGGTGGTGATGATGGTGGCGCGGAAGTTCTGCAGGAACAGGAACATCACCAGGAACACCAGCACGATCGCTTCGACCAGGGTGTGAACCACGCCGGAAATCGACTCGGTCACGACCGGGGTGGTGTCATAGGGCACTACCGCCTTCATGCCAGGCGGGAAGAATGGTTCCAGAGACTTCACTGTTTCGCGGATGGCCTTGCCGGTGTCCAGTGCGTTGGCACCGGCCGCCAGCTTGATCGCCATACCCGAAGCCGGCTTGCCGTTGAACTGTGCACTGATGCTGTAGTTCTGGCCGCCCAGTTCGATACGCGCGACGTCACCTAGGCGAACCTGGGAGCCGTCGGTGTTCACCTTCATCAGGATCTTGGCGAATTCCTCTGTGCTTTGCAGGCGCGTCTTGCCGATGATGGTGGCGTTCAGTTGGGTGCCGGGCAGCGCAGGCAGGCCGCCCAGTTGGCCGGTGGCCACCTGCACGTTCTGGGCCTTGATGGCATTGCTGACGTCCACTGGCGTGAGCTGGTAATTGTTCAGTTTGGCCGGGTCGAGCCAGATACGCATGGCGTACTGCGAACCGAACACCTGGAAGTCACCCACCCCCGCGGTACGGGAGATCGGGTCCTGGATGTTGGACACGATGTAGTTGGAGAGGTCGTCCTTGGTCATGCTGCCGTCTTCCGACACCAGACCGATCACCATCAGGAAGTTCTTCACCGACTTGGTCACGCGGATACCCTGTTGCTGCACTTCTTGCGGCAGCAGCGGGGTGGCCAGGTTTAGCTTGTTCTGTACCTGAACCTGAGCGATATCCGGGTTGGTACCCTGATTGAACGTCACGGTGATGGTCATGCTGCCGTCGGAGTTACTGTCCGAGGAGACATAACGCAGGTTGTCGATACCGTTGAGCTGTTGCTCGATGACCTGCACCACGGTGTCCTGCACGGTTTGTGCGGAAGCGCCTGGGTAGGTCACCTGGATATCAATGGCCGTTGGCGCAATGGCCGGGTATTGGTTGATGGGCAACTTCAGGATCGAGAGTGCCCCGACCAGCATGATCACCAGGGCAATTACCCAGGCGAAAATGGGGCGGTCGATAAAAAATTTCGACATGGATTACTCCCCTTGACCAGCGGCGTCAGCAGGCGCTGCAGCAGTACCGGCGGGTTTAGCGTTGGCAGCTTCCGTGACCTTCACCTCGGCGCCCGGCTTGACGTATTGCAAGCCTTCGGTGATGACGCGGTCACCGGCATTGAGGCCTTTTTCCACCAGCCAGTAGGCACCCGCGGTACGGTTGGCAACCAGTTCGCGTTGCTCGACCTTGTTGTCCTTGTTCACGATCAGCGCCGTCGGAATGCCGCGCAGGTCACGGGTCACGCCTTGCTGCGGAGCCAGGATGGCCTTGCTGTTCACACCGGCCAGCAACTGGGCGTGCACGAACATGCCCGGCAGCAGCACGTGGTCAGGGTTGGGGAACACGGCACGCAGGGTCACGGAACCGGTGGTCTGGTCGACCGACACTTCGGAGAATTCCAGCTTGCCGTCCTGGGCGTAAGGCGTGCCGTCTTCCAGGGTCAGCTTGACCTTGGCGGCGTTTTCGCCGGCCTTCTCCAGCTGGCCGCTTTCCAGGTCGCGGCGCAGTTTCAGCATTTCAGCCGAGGACTGCGTAACGTCGACGTAGATCGGGTCCAGTTGCTGAATCACGGCCATGGCATCGGCCTGGCCATTGCTGACCAGCGCGCCTTCGGTCACCGAAGAACGACCAATGCGCCCGGAGATCGGTGCAAACACTTTGGTGTAGCGCACGTTGATCTGGGCGGTTTGAACGTTTGCTTCGGCGGTCATGCGGTTGGCGACGGCGGTGTCGTATTCCTGACGGCTGACGGCCTGTTCATCGACCAACTGCTTGTAGCGGTCGCTGATGGACTTGGTCTGGGACAGGCTGGCTTGTGCGCTTTTCAGCGTGGCCTCATACACCGACGGGTCGATCTGGTAGAGCTGTTGCCCTTCCTTCACGTCGGCGCCTTCCTTGAACAGGCGCTTGAGAATGATGCCGTTGACCTGAGGCCGCACTTCCGCGATGCGAAAGGCCGTGGTGCGGCCTGGCAGCTCGGTGGTCAGGGTATAGGCTTGCGGTTGAATGGTGACCACGCCGACCTGAGGGGTTTGAGCGGGCGGTGCCGCTTCTTCCTTTTTACATCCGCTGAGCAGCGATGCCAGGGCGACGGCAGTGACCAGAGCGGTAACAGCTGGCTTAAGTTGCATGAAGATCCTCGGGTCAGGCGCGCAGAGTGCGCACAAGAAGTGTGGAAGGGTAAAAAACAAGCCGTGAGTGGATAAGTAGCTTGCTACGCAATATACTTACGTTCATGGTTGTTTGTAAACTCTTGACAGGCTTGGCGCATTGTTGACAAAGCACTGCCGCAAGCCTCGATTCTAGTACGTTCGGTGCCCATGACGGCGTCGTCCCATAATTATTCAGATGATGGTCAAGTACCATCCACAGTGTCCCGATTGAGGTTTTACTGCCATGGTTCGTCGCACCAAAGAGGAAGCTCAGGAAACGCGCAGCCAGATTCTCCAAGCCGCCGAGCAAGCCTTTTATGAGCGCGGCGTCGCGCGGACCACCCTGGCGGACATCGCCACGCTGGCAGGGGTGACGCGCGGGGCTATCTACTGGCACTTCAGCAACAAGTCCGACTTGCTTCAGGCACTGCTCGACACGTTGCACGAGCCCCTGGACGAACTGGCGCGGGCCAGTGAAAGCGAGGACGAAGCCGACCCGCTGGGCTGTATGCGCAAGCTGCTGATTCATCTCTACCATGAAGTGGCCCTGGACCCGAAAACCCGGCGCATCAACGAGATTCTGTTTCATAAGTGCGAGTTCACCGATGAAATGTGTGACATGCGCCGCCAACGCCAGACCCACACCCTTGAGTGCAACCTGCGCATCGGCTTGACGTTGCGTAACGCGGTCCATCGCGGGCAACTTCCAGCCACGCTGGATACCACCCGCGGTGCTGTGTGTATTCATGCCTTTATCCACGGCTTGATCGGCCAGTGGCTGCTGGTGCCTGACAGTTTTCAATTGCATCAGGACGCCGAGCGCTGGGCTGATATAGGGCTGGACATGCTGCGCCTGAGCCCCAGCCTGCGCAATTGAGACAAAATGCGTAATTGCGACCAGTTGTGTCAACAGTAAAGCCTAAGGATCGTCAATCGTCCTTCTGCCTGATTTGTGGGGTGACTTTATATACGGGCTGGCGGGCCGTTGATAGGTAGCCGGCTAAGTATTTTGTAGCGATATTGTTGCCGTTCTGTGAAGCAATGTTTCCGCAGGCGCTACAAACAGGCAAATGTGGGAGGGGGCTTGCCCCCGATTGCGGTGTATCAGTCACTGATGTGTTGACTGAAGCACTGCTATCGGGGGCAAGCCCCCTCCCACATTGGTTTTGCGGATCAGGTTAGATCGGCAGCGTCGGGTAGTCGATGTAACCCACCGGGCCTTTGCCATAGAAGGTTTCTGGGTGCGGCTCGTTCAACGGCGCATCAGCCTTCAAGCGCGCCGGCAGGTCCGGGTTGGCGATGAAAGGAATACCGAAGGCCACCGCATCCGCTTTGCCCGCCGCCAGCCAGGCGTTGGCGCTGTCTTTGGTGAAACGTTCGTTGGCGATGTAGACGCCGCCGAAGGCTTTTTTCAGTTGTGGGCCGAGGCTGTCCGCGCCTTCTTTTTCACGGGAGCAGATGAAGGCGATGCCACGCTTGCCCAGTTCGCTGGCGACGTAGGTGAAGGTTTCGGCCAGGTTGGCGTCGCCCATGTCGTGCGCATCGCCACGCGGTGCCAGGTGCACGCCCACGCGGCCGGCGCCCCAGACTTCAATGGCGGCGTCGGTGACTTCCAGCAGCAGGCGCGCACGGTTTTCCAGGGAACCGCCGTATTGGTCGGTGCGCTGGTTGGTGCTGCTTTGCAGGAACTGGTCGAGCAGGTAGCCGTTGGCGCCGTGGATTTCCACGCCGTCAAAGCCTGCGGCCTTGGCGTTTTCGGCGCCCACGCGGTAAGCGTCGACGACGTCGGCGATTTCAGCGGTTTCCAGGGCGCGCGGGGTAGGGTAGTCGGCCAGTGGGCGCACCAGGCTGACGTGGCCTTTAGGCTGGATCGCGCTTGGCGCCACCGGGGTTTCGCCGTTCAGGTAGGACTCATGGGAGATGCGACCCACATGCCACAGTTGCAGGAAGATCTTGCCGCCCGCGCCATGCACAGCCTTGGTGATGTTGGCCCAGCCGCGCACCTGGTCGTTGGACCAGATGCCCGGCGTGTCCGGGTAGCCCACGCCCATGGGCGTCACGGAGGTGGCTTCGCTGAGGATCAGCCCGGCGGATGCGCGCTGCACGTAATACTCGGCCATCAGCGCGTTGGGCACGCGGCCGGCATCGGCACGGCAGCGGGTCAGTGGCGCCATGATGATGCGGTTCGACAGTTCCAGGTCGCCCAGTGTGATCGGATCGAAAATAGTCGTCATGGGAAAACACCTTTGTCTTTAAGTTGATCAGTTGGTCGCGGGGGCCAAGTCGGCATCGCCGCTCTGGCGGAAGGTAATCAGGGTCACCAGCAGCGCGAGAATCGCCAGTGCTGCTGCGGCCAGGGGCACGCTGGTCAGGCCGAAGCCGTGGGCAATCACGCTGCCACCGACCCAGGCGCCGAGGGCGTTACCGATGTTGAAGGCACCGATGTTCAGGGTGGACACCAGGTTGGGGGCGGCCTTGCCGAAGGTCACCACGTTGATCTGCAGCGCTGGTACGGCGGCAAACGAGGCGGTGGCCCACAGGAACAGGGTGATTTCGGTCGGTATCAGTGCAACGCTGGTCCAGCTCAACACCGTGGAAACCACCGCCATGCTGATGAACACGCCGATCAGGGTGGCCGCCAGGCGTTTGTCGGCCAGCTTGCCGCCGATGATGTTGCCCACCGTGAGGCCCAGGCCGATCAACAGCAGGGTCCAGGTCACGCCTTTGGGCGACACGCCGGTCACATCGCCCAGCAGCGGGGCTACGTAGGTAAAGAGGGTGAACATGGAGGCGGCGAACAGCGCCGTCATGCTCAGCGACAACCAGATACCCGCGCCTTTGAGGGCAGCGAGTTCGGCGCGCATGTCGAGTTTTTCTTCGTCACGCGTGGCCGGCAGGAAGCGGATCAGGCCAATCAAGGCGATCACGCCAATCACGGTCACTGCCCAAAAGGTCGAGCGCCAGCCAGTTTCCTGACCCAGTGCAGTGCCCAACGGCACGCCGAGCACGTTGGCCAGGGTCAAACCGGTGAACATCAAGGCCACCGCAGAAGCGCGTTTATTGGCCGGCACCAGGTTGGCCGCCACCACGGAACCGATCCCGAAGAAGGCTCCGTGGCAAAGCGCCGTGACGACGCGGGCAAACATCAGCACGTTGTAGTCACTGGCCAGGGCGCAGAGGAGGTTGCCGACAATAAAGATGCCCATCAACGCTACCAGAGCGGCCTTGCGTGGCAGCCTGGCGGTGGCCAGTGCCATGAAGGGCGCGCCGATGGCCACGCCCAAGGCGTAGCCGGTGACCAGCCAGCCGGCGCCGGGAATCGACACACCCAGGTCCGCCGCGACATCGGGCAGCAGCCCCATGATGACGAACTCGGTGGTGCCGATGGCGAAGGCACTCAGGGCCAGTATGAGGAGCGAGAGGGGCATTTGCGTTTCCTTGGTTATTGCGGTGCGCTGAGTTCGGTTATGAGCGCCGTGAGAAAGGCTTGGATCGTCTCCTCATTGCGTTTGAAAAAGTGCCATTGCCCGGCCTTCTGGCTGCTGATCAATCCCGCCCGTTGCAAGGTTGCCAGGTGCGCCGACACGGTCGACTGGGACAGGCCGCAGCGCTGATCGATCTGCCCGGCGCAGATGCCGTATTCGTGGTTGTGCAGTTGCTCGGGGAATTGCACTTTCGGGTCTTTGAGCCAGGTGAGGATGTCTCGTCGTACTGGGTGCGCCAGGGCTTTTATTATTTCGTCGAGGTCGATGGACATGGCAGGGTGCTCGGTGTCGTAAAGCGTTATATCGCGATGAGGCGAACTTTAAATCGTCATATCTCGATATACCAATATGATTTTGATCTGAGGCCAAAGCGAATCGGTATATCGGGTTATAACGATATGAGTGCGGCAGTGATAGACTGCGCGCCATGAATTATCTCGCACATCTGCACCTGGGCGGCCAACTTCCTGCGCAACTGCTGGGCAGCCTGTATGGCGACTTCGTCAAAGGCCGCCTGCAGGGCCAGTTCAGCCCGCAAATCGAAGCAGCGATCCAGTTGCACCGTTCGATTGACCGGTTTACCGATAGCCACCCGTTGGTGGGCGAGGCGTTGTCGCGCTTCAGCCTGACCCGCAGGCGCTATGCCGGGATCGTGCTCGATGTGTTTTTTGACCATTGCCTGGCGCGGGATTGGGCGTTGTATGCCGAGCAGCCCCTGGAGCGTTTTACCTCGCAGGTGTATCGCGTGCTGGCGGCAGAACCTGAGTTACCGGGGCGGCTGGCGCAGATTGCGCCGTATATGGCGGCGGATGACTGGCTGGGTTCGTATCGCGAGTTCGCGGTGATGGAGCAGGTGTTGCGTGGAATTTCGCGGCGGCTGACTGACCCGCAGGCACTCGGATTTGCGATGCACGAGTTGCGCGAGCTTTATAAGCCGTTAAGTGAAGATTTCCGGGTGTTCTATCCCCAATTGCAGAGATTTGCGCAGATCCAACTGACCACCGATGTCTAAATGTGGGAGGGGGCTTGCTCCCGATTGCGGTGTGTCAGTCACTGTCTATGTTGACTGAACAACTGCTATCGGGAGCAAGCCCCCTCCCACATATGACTGTGCCCGCTTTATGCCGCGAACGCAGGTCGAGCAGCCACTTGCTCAGCTTCCGGCACCGGGCCAAACAACGCCTTTTGCACCGCCTGCTGCGCCTGATACGCCAGTGCCGCGCGTTCCTGCCCGGCGCAGGCAATCGGCTTGAGCAGATGAATCTGCACATCGCCCTGGTCGTTGGAAAACAAGCGCATCAAGTGCGAGAGCAAATCGTCATCGCCAATGAACGGCGCCAGCGGATCAACCCCACCGTCACGCAGATAACGAATCGCCACCGGTTGCAGCGACACATCCGCATCGATTGCACTGGCCAGCAAACGCCCGTGAAACGTACGCAAGCTGCGTCCGTCAGTGGTGGTGCCCTCGGGGAACATCAGCAGCGGGTGCTGTTGCTCCAGATGGCGGGTCATCTGTTTGCGGATCAACTGGCTGTCACCCGCGCCACGACGAATGAACAGACTGCCGGCCTTGGCCGCCAGCCAGCCGGCTACCGGCCAGGTGCGGACTTCGGCCTTGGACAAAAACGACAGCGGCGTGACCATGCCCAGCAGTGGGATGTCGGTCCAGGACACGTGATTGCTCACCCACAGCATCGGCGCTTGCGGCAACTCGCCGTGCACCGTTACGCGAAAGGGCAGGGCGTTGCTCAATCGCGCCATAAAGAACCGCGACCAACGCTGGCGCCGCACCATTGAATTGGCCACGCCCAGACGCTCGAACAGGCCAAACACGCTGGCCATGCTCAAGCCCAGCGCCACCACCAACAGCACGCGGGCGATGCGCCCGTAGATGCGCAGGCGGTTCATCACATCGCCGCCTTGAAGTGGCGCGCGTAGCGCGGGCACAACTCATCGCGCTTGAGCAGGATGAACACATCGGCCACCTGGAAGTCTTCATCCCAGCACGGCTCGCCGCAGATCTTCGCGCCCAGGCGCATATAAGCTTTGAGCAGCGGTGGCATTTCGGCGATGACATTGGACGGCAAGTCCAGGGCCGGCAGTGGCTTTTTCGGCTCGGCGCGCAGGTGTTCGTTGCACAGGTAGCGCTCGCGCAAGCGCTGCATGATTGCGTGGGCCTGAATGCCGCCATCGTGCATCGGGATGCTCGCGCAGCCCATCAGGTAGCTGTAGCTGCCCTGGTTGAGCACTTCGGCCAGTTCGCCCCAGAGCACCGCGATGGTGCCGCCGTTGCGGTAAGCCGGGTCGACGCAGGTGCGACCGATTTCCAGGATCGGGCCTTGCAAGTGCAGCAAGCCATGCAGGCTGAATTCTTCTTCGCTGTAGAACCGGCCCAGAGTGCTGGCGGCCTGGTGGTCGAGCAGACGGGTGGTGGCGACGAGTCGACCGCTGTTCAAGTCCCGCACGCCGATGTGGCTGCAGTGAACATCATAGTCATCCATGTCCAGGCCCAGTTCCGCGCCTTTCAGCTTGGCGTTGAACTCGCCGCTGAACACGTTGAACCGCAGGGCCTGGGCTTCCTGCAAGGCCTTGGCGCCCACCAGGCGTTCGGCTTGCAGACGGCGTTCATTGCCTTTGTCGCTGATGCGGGCGATCTGAGTCATAGCGAGTCTCCGGGTGCCGGCCAGGTTGCGGCCAGTCGACTTTGTTGTCCAAAGTCAGGCTATGTAGCCTCGGTGTCATCTCCATGAACTTACGGTGACGGTTGGGTGACAGCCCCCGTGTAGCAAATCTGTCATTGGCCTGCGCTAGGCTCGCGGGCTTGAATGCCCCCTTGAGTTCGTGCCCATGGTCCGAGGCCTGCTGTGCGTTGTTGTGCTTTTAGTTACCGCTATAGTCCGCGCTGAAACCTGGCCCGAAAAAGAATGGGCTACGGGCACGTCACTTGAAGGTCCCGCTGTCGATGCCCTGAACGCCTATGCTTTCCCAACCCGGGACGACACCACCCGCAAAGGCATTCGTACCGACGCGCTGCTGGTCATTCGTGACGGCGAAATCATCTACGAACGCTACGCCGCGCCAACCACCGCCAGCACGCCGCACCTGACCTGGTCGGTGAGCAAAAGCCTGATGGCCACTGTGCTCGGCGTGGCCTACGGCGAAAACCGTTTCAAGCTCACCGACCCGGCCGCACGTTTTTACCCGCCAATGAAGCAACACCCCAAGGTGAGCATGGCCGACTTGCTCCATTGGGCTTCGGGGCTGGATTGGCAGGAAGACTATGAATACGCCCCGTTGAAATCTTCTGTTGTGGCGATGCTCTATACCCGTGGGCGTGACGATATGGCGCAATTTGCCGCCGATACCGAAGCCGCCGCCGAGCCCGGCCAGACGTTCCGTTATTCCAGTGGCGACAGCAATATTCTGTCCGCTGCGCTTAAAGGGATGCTCGGCCACCAGGCGTACATGAGCTATCCGTGGGATGCGCTGTTCAAGCCATTGGGCATTCGCAACGCGACGTGGGAAACCGATGCCGACGAAACCTTTGTTGCCTCGTCCTACGCCTACCTCACTGCTCGCGATCTGGCGCGGGTCGGGCTGCTGATGGCACGGGAAGGGCGCTGGGGTGAGCAACAGTTGCTGCCCAAAGAGTGGGTGGCTTTCAATCGGCGGCCTTTCGACAAATACAAAGCCGGCCAGGATGAAGCGGTACCGGGCGGCCACTGGTGGCTCAACAAGGGTACGCCCCAACCCTGGCCCGACGCCCCGACCGACACCTTCGCTGCGCTGGGGCACTGGGGCCAGGCACTGTTTGTACTGCCCGACGAGCACTTGGTGATCGTGCGCTACGGCGATGACCGCGATGGCAGCTACCGCCACAACGAACTGCTCAAGCGCGTGCTGGCGGCGGTGCGGTCATGATTCGTCGTCGGCCATTTACCAGCCTGCTGCTACTGCTGTTGCTGGCCCTATTGGGTTGGGTATGGCACGAGCGCGTCAACCTGCAAGCCTTCCCCGACATCATCGCGGCGTACACGGCCAAGGAGTATTGCTCGTGTCGGTATGTAGAGAACAACCCGGCGCAGTATTGCCGTGGGTATGTGAAGCAGTACGTGCCGACCAGTGCGTTGATCGACACGCCGGAGCGCAGTGAAGTGACGGCGAGTGGGTTGGGGCGTACGCATACGGCACGGTGGTTGGGCAACCGCCAAGGCTGCCGCCTCAACCCCTGACACACCCAAATTCCCCTGTGGGAGCTGGCTTGCCTGCGATAGCGTCAGGTCAGCCAACATCACTGGTGCCTGTGCCGCCGTCATCGCAGGCAAGCCAGCTCCCACATTTAGATTATCTGCGTGGGTTCTCGGAAAAAGAACCGGCCCTGAGGTTCCACAGGGTGGAACCACCTTTGATTGTCCTCAGCCCCACATCGCGCTTAGCTGTAGATGTGTCGCCAACAAGAACGGGACCACCCGCCTGTGAGGAGAATCACCATGCGCCCACACCAGCACATTCTGGATTGGCTCAGCGATGTCGCCAGCGACTTGCACGCTGTGCGCCACGATATCCACGCCCATCCCGAACTCGGCTTTGAAGAGAACCGCACCTCAGCGCTGGTCGCGCAGTCCCTGCGGGATTGGGGGTATGAGGTGCATACCGGCATCGGCAAGACCGGTGTGGTCGGGGTGCTGCGCAATGGCAGCAGTTCGCGCACGCTGGGTATTCGTGCCGATATGGACGCCTTGCCCATCATCGAAAACACCGGTGCGGCCTACACCAGCCAGCACGCCGGTTGCATGCACGCCTGCGGGCATGACGGCCACACCACCATGCTGCTCGGCGCTGCCCGCTACCTGGCGGCGACCCGGCAATTCGACGGCACCCTGAATCTGATTTTCCAACCCGCCGAAGAAGGCCAGGGCGGTGCCGAGGCGATGTTGGCGGATGGTTTGCTGGAGCGCTTCCCGTGTGACGGCCTGTTCGGCATGCACAATATGCCGGGCTTGCCGGCTGGGCATCTGGGCTTGCGAGTCGGGCCGATGATGGCCTCGCAAGACTTGCTCACGGTGACGTTGGAAGGTGTCGGCGGCCACGGTTCCATGCCGCATCTGACGGTGGATCCGCTGGTGGCGGCGGCGAGTATGGTCATGGCCTTGCAGACGGTAGTAGCGCGCAATATCGATACCCAGGAAGCCGCCGTGGTTACGGTCGGTGCGCTGCAAGCCGGCCAGGCCGCCAACGTGATTCCCCAGCAAGCCTTGCTGCGCCTGAGCCTGCGTGCACTCAACCCCAAGGTGCGCGAACAGATGCTGGAGCGGGTCAACGCGATCATCAACACCCAGGCCGCCAGCTTCGGCTGCACCGTGCAGATCGAGCACCGCCCGGCCTACCCGGTGCTGGTCAACCATGGCGAAGAAACCGAATTCGCTCGCCAGGTCGGTGTGGCCTTGCTCGGCGCCGATGCGGTGGATGGCAACACTCGCACGCTGATGGGCAGTGAAGACTTCGCCTGGATGCTGCAACGCTGCCCCGGCAGTTACCTGTTTATCGGCAACGGCGTGTCGCGGCCGATGGTGCATAACCCCGCCTATGACTTCAACGACGACATCCTGCTGACCGGCGCCGCCTATTGGGGCGCGTTGGCCGAGAGCTGGCTCAAGCCTGCCTGACGACCGCACTTTTTTCTGCCGCTGGACCCTTTCCCTTATCGGTTGAATGGAGTGTTCCTCATGCAGACTTCAAAACCCGGCGTCTCGCGCACCCGCCAAGTGGTGGCCGCCGTGATCGGCAACGCGCTGGAATGGTATGACTTCATCGTCTATGGCTTTCTGGCCAGCATTATCGCCCGGCAGTTTTTCCCGTCGGAGGATGAATACGCTTCGCTGCTGATGGCCCTGGCCACCTTTGGCGTGGGCTTTTTCATGCGCCCGGTGGGCGGGATCCTGTTGGGCATCTACGCCGACCGCAAAGGCCGCAAAGCCGCGATGCAGTTGATTATCCGGCTGATGACCGTGTCCATCGCGCTGATCGCCTTCGCCCCCAATTACGCCGCCATCGGTATGGGCGCGCCGTTGCTGATTGTGGTGGCGCGGATGCTTCAGGGGTTTGCCACCGGCGGTGAATACGCGAGTGCCACGGCGTTTCTGGTGGAGAGCGCACCGGCCCATCGCAAGGGCTTGTATGGTTCCTGGCAATTGGTGGGACAGTGCCTGGCGGTGTTTGGTGGTGCGGCGATGGTGGCGCTGGTCACGCACCTCTTCTCCCCCGAAACCCTCGACCTGTGGGGCTGGCGCCTGCCGTTTGTGCTGGGCTTGCTGATCGGCCCGGTGGGGTTGTGGATCCGGCGGCACATGGAGGACCCGGAAGAGTTTATCCAGGCGCGCAAAAACGCTACCGGCCCGGCGCCGAGCCTGATGCAGGTGCTGCGTGAACATCGGCGCAGCATCCTGGTGTCCATGGGCCTGGCGTGCGGGGCGACGGTGTCGTTCTATGTGGTGTTGGTGAACATGCCGACCTTCGCCCACAAGAATCTCGGCCTGCCGTTGGACCAGGTGCTGATGGTGCAGATGTTTGCGGTGGCGCTGATGACCGTGGTGATTCCCTTGTCCGGCCTGCTCTCGGATCGCTTGGGGCGGCGACCGGTGTTGATGGCCTTCACTCTGGCGTTCTTCGTGATGGTCTACCCGTTGTATGTATGGGTGGCTGCCGCGCCGTCCATCGAGCGCTTGCTGGTGATGCAGGTAATGCTGTGCACGGCCATTGGCGGGTTCTTCGGCCCGGCGCCGACGGCGTTGGCTGAACAGTTTCCCATCGAGGTGCGCTCGACCGGCGTGTCGGTGGCCTATAACGTGGCGGTGATGGTGTTCGGCGGTTTTGCGCCGTTGATCGTGACCTGGTTGAGTAAGGTGCTGGGCACGCCGGTGGCGCCGTCGTTCTACGTATTGTTCGCGTGCGTGCTGACGCTGCTCGGCACTTATTGCATGCGCGAGGCACCACGAGCGAGCAAACCGCTGCCGTTTTCCAGAGAGGTGAAGCCTTGAGTATTGTCGATTGGGATGCCACGCAACTGTCGCAGGCGATCCATGGGCGGCAGGTATCGTGCGAAGAGGTGATGCAGGCGTACCTGGCGCAGATCCAGCGTTTCAACCCCCGTGTGAATGCGCTGGTGTCGTTGCGCGACAGCGAGGTTGTGCTGGCCGAGGCTAGGGCCTGCGACCGTGAGCTGTACCAGGGTCAATCCCGCGGTTGGATGCATGGCATGCCCCAGGCCATCAAAGATCTGGCGGCGACCCAAGGTTTGCGTACCACCTTGGGCTCACCGTTGTTTGCCGAGCACGTGCCCAGCGAAGACGCCATCAGCGTGGCGCGGGTGCGCGCCAGTGGCGCGATCATCATCGGCAAGACCAACGTGCCGGAGTTTGGCCTGGGGTCCCACACCTACAACACGCTGTTCGGCACCACCGGCAATGCCTATGACCCACGCCTGACGGCCGGCGGCAGCAGCGGCGGGGCAGCGGTGGCCCTCGCGTTGCGGATGTTGCCGGTGGCCGATGGCAGCGACATGATGGGCTCGCTGCGCAACCCGGCGGCGTTCAATAACGTGTTCGGCTTGCGCCCGTCCCAGGGCCGCGTGCCCCACGGGCCGATGCCGGAGCTGTTTGTGCAGCAACTGGGCACCGAAGGCCCGATGGGGCGCAGTGTCACGGATGTAGCGCGGCTGCTGAGCATCCAGGCCGGTTACGACCCCCGTGTGCCCTTGTCATCCCAGGACGATCCCGCGATGCTGGGCCAGTCGTTACAGCGCGACTTCAAAGGCACGCGCCTGGGTTGGCTGGGTGACTACAACGGTTATCTGCCGATGCAAGACGGCGTGCTGAGCCTGTGCGAGGCGGCACTCGATGATTTCGCCACGCTGGGCTGCGAGGTGCAAAGCTGCCAGCCGGACTTTTCCCTGGCGCGCCTGTGGCGTTGCTGGCTGGTACACCGCCATTGGCTGGTGCACGGCAACCTCGGCGCGGCCTACGCCAACCCGCGAAAACGCGCATTGCTCAAGCCCGAAGCGCAATGGGAAGTGGAGGGCGGCCAGGGCCTGAGTGCCCAGCAGGTGTACCAGGCGTCGGTGGATCGCAGCGAGTGGTATCGGGCCCTGGCCAAGTTGTTTGAACGTTACGATTTTCTGCTGTTGCCCACCGCCCAAGTGTTCCCTTTCGATGCACAACAGCCTTGGCCACGCCTCGTTGGCGGGCGCGAAATGGACACCTATCACCGCTGGATGGAAGTGGTGATCGGCCCGACACTCGCCGGTTTGCCGAGCATGAGCATCCCGGTGGGCTTCAACCCCCAAGGGCTGCCCATGGGCCTGCAAGTCATCGGCCCGGCCCAGGCCGACCGAGCCGTGCTGCAACTGGCATTTGCCCATGAACAGCTGACTCAATGGGTGCAGCGCCGGCCGCCGGCGTGCATTGCCACCACCACCTGACCTGCGACCGGGCCTGTATCTTGCTGTGTAAAACAGATCATCCACCGGCAACAGGGAGATCGAACATGGAGACAGGCACGGTACGCTCGGTTGAGCGCGCACTGGCAATCGTCGAGTTGCTGGGCGAGCACCAGGCCCTTGGGCTGGAAGAACTGCACTACCTTACGCGGCTGCCCAAGGCCACGGTGTCGCGCATGTTACTGACCTTGCAGGATCAGGGCTGGGTCTACCGCGGCCTGAGCGATCGGCGTTACCGCCTGCGCGCTCGGCGTTTGTTCGGTGATACCCAGCAACGCTTCAAGCGCCAGGTGGTGGAAAGCGCGGCGCCCTGGTTATTGGAGCTCAGCGAGCGCACGGGGTTGGTGGTGGACTTGTCGTGTTTCGACGGCGAGCGCCTGGAAGTCATGGAAAGCGCGATTCCCAGCGTGTTGCGCAAGCTCTACCCGAACAACTGCCAGATCGTCGGTCAGTACGCCAGCCTGTTTCACTCGGCGATGGGCAAGGCATGCCTGACGCAGTTGCCCCTTGATGAAGTGCAGCGGCTGGCGTGTCGCGATCGTGTGGCCGCCGATGAGCAAAGCCATGCTTGCGAGCAAACCCAGCACCAGGGGTTCGGCCAGCGTACCGAGGGCTATTGGGAATACCCGGTGCGTTTGCCCTTCCTGATTCGGGCGGTGGCGTTGCCGGTGCACGCCAATGGCCGGTTGGTGGGGAGCATGGCGTTGCATTGGCCCATGCATCAGGCGCCGGTGGAGCGGGTGTTGAATTTGCATATGGCCAGCCTTGAACAGGCGGTGTGCGAAGTTCAGCGAACGCTGGATTAAAAACACCGCAAAACCCTGTGGGAGCTGGCTTGCCTGCGATGGCGATGTATCAGTCAACCATTTCTCGCCTGGCACACCGCCATCGCAGGCAAGCCAGCTCCCACAATGGATTTGCGCCGTTCGTGAGATTGCGCTTAATGTTCGCCCAGGTTTTTTGCCCCATGAGTCTTTATGTTCAATGTCAAACCTCTGGTCTTCGCCCTGCTGACCTGCGCCACCGTGCCTGCCCACGCCGATTGGTACCTGGATAACGAATCCTCGCGCCTGTCTTTCGTCACCACCAAAAACACAGAGGTTGCTGAAGTCCACCGCTTCCTGGTGCTGCACGGCAAAGTCGATGCCAAAGGCGCGGCGCAGTTGCAAGTGGAGATGGAGTCGATCAACAGCGGCATCCCGCTGCGCGATGAGCGCATGCGCAAAGAGCTGTTCCAGATCAAGGCCTTTCCCGACGCATTGATCAGCGCACAGATCAATCTGCAACCGATCAACGACCTGGCGTCCGGCGCGCAACTGGAGTTGCGCCTGCCGCTGAGCGTCACCCTGCACGGCAAGACCCAGACCTACAGCGCCGAATTGCTTGCCACGCGCCTGGATGAGCGACGTTTCCAGGTGGTGACCCTGGAGCCTGTGGTGTTGCACGCCGAGGACTTCGATCTGGCGCCGGGTGTGGCGGCGTTGCGCAAGGCGGCGGGGCTCAAGTCGATCAGTTTGTCGGTGCCGGTGGGTGCGGTACTGATCTTCACGGCGCGCTGACATGAGTGGCGCAGTGTTCCCGTGGCGCAGCGCCAATCAATTCGAACTGCTGATCGACGGGCCGAGTTTCTTCCCGCAGATGCTGGTGGGCATCGCCCGGGCCGAGCAGCAGGTGGATCTTGAGCTGTATCTGGTCGAAGCCGGCGCCTGTGCCGACGCGATGGTGCAGGCGCTGGTGCTGGCCGCCGAACGTGGGGTGCAGGTGCGCTGCTTGTTCGATGACTACGGCAGCCTGGCGTTTACCCTTGGGCTGCGCAAGCGCTTGACCGACGCCGGCGTGGAGCTGCGTTTTTACAACCGCCTGAATTGGCGGCGCTGGATGCGCAACCTGTATCGCGACCACCGCAAGCTGCTGCTGATCGACCAGCGCGTTGCCGTGGTCGGTGGTACGGGCGTCACCGATGAGTTCTGGACGCCGGGGCAAGACAGCGCCGATTGGCATGAAGTGATGGTGCAGATCAGCGGCCCGCTGGTACTGGACTGGCAGGCCCTGTTCGACCGGCAATGGCACGCTAACGCCGCGCGCCGTGAATGGAAACCGGCGACCCATTTCGGTTTGCCGCGCTTGCCGAAAGTGCCAGCGACGGGCCCTGGGCTTGGTCGCGTGGCGTACGCCGACGCTCGTCAGCACCGCGATATCCTGCAGTCGTTGATTCGCGCGTTGAACAGCAGCAAAGGGCGTATCTGGCTGGCGACTCCCTATTTTCTGCCGACCTGGAGCGTGCGTCGTGCCTTGCGCCGGGCGGCAGGGCGCGGGGTGGATGTGCGTTTGCTGCTCACCGGGCCCCGTACCGATCACCCGTCAGTACGCTACGCCGGCCATCGTTATTACCCGCGTCTGCTGCGTGCAGGCGTGCAGATTTTTGAATACCAGCCGTGCTTTTTGCACCTGAAGATGGTGCTGGTGGACGATTGGGTCAGCATTGGCTCGTGCAATTTCGACCACTGGAATTTGCGCTTCAACCTGGAAGCCAACCTCGAAGCGTTGGACCCGGGATTGACGGCGGCGGTGGTGGGCAGTTTCGAAGCGGATTTTGCCCAAAGCCAGGTGGTGAGCCTGGAGGCCTGGAAGGCGCGGCCGTTGTGGAAGCGGGTGAAGCAGCGGGTGTGGGGGTGGATTGATCGGTTGGTGGTCAATCTGCTCGACCGGCGCGGCTAACAAGAACAATGAGGTCAAATGTGGGAGGGGGCTTGCTCCCGATGGCGGTGTTTCAGTTAACAGATTCATTGACTGACCCACTGCTATCGGGAGCAAGCCCCCTCCCACATTTTTGACCGCGTCAGGCGTTAGAGCAGTTCAAAGGTCTGCTGCTGCACATCCTGGGAATCCAGCCCGATCTGCACATTGAACTCACCCGGTTCCGCCGCGAACTTGAGCTGGGCGTTGTAGAACTTCAAGTCGTCCTCGGTGATGGTGAAATGCAGCGTGCGCGCTTCGCCGGCCTTGAGCATGACCTTCTGGAAGTTCTTCAGCTCCTTGATCGGGCGGATCATCGAGCCGGCCACATCCTGGATATACAACTGCACCACGGTTTCGCCATCGACCTTGCCGGTGTTCTTCACGGTGACGCTGGCGTCGAGCTTGCCGGTCTTGTTCAGGGTGGTGGACGACAGTGCCATGTCCGACAGGCTGAACTGGGTGTAGCTCAGGCCATAGCCAAAGGGAAACAGGGGACCTGTGGTGTCATCGAAGTACTGCGAGGTGTAGTTGCCCGGCTTGCCTGGGGTGAACGGCCGGCCAATGGTCAGGTGGTTGTAGTAGGTGGGAATCTGCCCTACCGAACGCGGGAAGGTGATCGGCAGCTTGCCCGACGGGTTGTAGTCCCCGAACAGCACGTCGGCGATGGCGTTGCCGCCTTCGGTACCTGCGAACCAGGTTTCCAGGATCGCGTCAGCCTGTTGGTTCTCTTCGAGAATCGACAGCGGGCGGCCGTTCATCAGCACCAGCACCAACGGCTTGCCGGTCGCCTTGAGGGCCTTGATCAGGTCGCGCTGGCTTTGCGGGATGTTCAGGTCGGTACGGCTCGACGACTCGTGGGACATGCCACGGGATTCGCCCACGGCCGCGACGATGACGTCGGCGTTCTTCGCCGCTTTCACCGCTTCGTCGATCAATACCTGGGCAGGGCGTGGGTCATCCACCACTTCCGGAGCATCGAAGTTGAGGAAGTTGAGGTAGTCGAGCACCGCCTTGTCGCCGGTGATGTTGGCACCGCGGGCATAGATCACTTTGCCCTTTTCGCCGATCACGGCGTTCATGCCGTCGAGCAGGGTCACTGATTGCGCAGGTCGGCCGGCAGCCGCCCAACTGCCCATCATGTCGATCGGCGCCTTGGCCAGCGGGCCGACCAGCGCGATGGTCGCGGATTTTTTCAGCGGCAGGGTGTCGTTGTGGTTTTTCAGCAACACCAGGCTACGGCGCGCAATGTCGCGGGCCTCGGCGCGGTGCAGGCGGCTGTCGGCGTAGGTGTCGACCGGGTCATCCTCGGCCTTGCCGATGCGCAGGTACGGGTCCTTGAACAGGCCCATGTCGTACTTGGCGCCGAGCACTTCGCGCACGGCATTGTCGATGTCGCTCTGTTCGATCTCGCCGGACTTGAGCAGGCCGGGCAATTCCTTGCCGTACAGCGAGTCGTTCATGCTCATGTCGATGCCGGCCTTGATCGCCAGCTTGGCGGCTTCGCGCCCGTCCTTGGCCACGCCGTGCTTGATCAACTCGAAGATCGCGCCGTGGTCGCTGACGGTCAGGCCCTTGAAGCCCCAGTCCTTGCGCAGCAGGTCGTTCATCAGCCAGGTGTTGGCGGTGGCGGGCACGCCGTTGATCGAGTTCAACGCGACCATCACGCCGCCGGAACCGGCCTTGATCGCCGCGTGGTAGGGCGGCAGGTAGTCCTGGTACATCTTGACCGGGCTCATGTCGACCACGTTGTAGTCGCGCCCGCCTTCCACCGCGCCATACAGGGCGAAGTGCTTGACGCTGGCCATCAGGCTGTCGGCATTCGCCGGGCTTGCGCCCTGGAACGCCTTGACCATGACTTCGGCAATCCGCGAGACCAGGTAGGTGTCTTCGCCGAAACCTTCGGAGGTACGGCCCCAGCGCGGGTCGCGGGAGATATCGACCATCGGCGCGAAGGTGATGTCGAGGCTGTCGGCAGCGGCTTCCTGGGCGGCGATGCGCCCGGAGCGGCCGATGGCGTCCATGTCCCAGCTGGAGGCCAGGGCCAGGCTGATCGGGAAAATGGTGCGGTGGCCGTGGATCACGTCATAGGCGAAGAACATCGGGATCTTCAAGCGACTGCGCATGGCCGCGTCCTGCATCGGACGGTTTTCCGGGCGAGTGATGGAGTTGAAGGTGCCACCGATGCGGCCAGCGGCGATTTCCTTGCGGATCATCTCGCGGGGCATTTCCGGGCCGATGCTGATCAGGCGCAATTGGCCGATCTTTTCGTCCAGGGTCATTTGCTTGAGCAGGTCGCTGACGAAGGCGTCCTTGTCTTTAAGCGCAGCAGGCTTTGTTTCTGCCCAGACGGGGTGGGTGGCCAGCGTGGCAACAAGGCCGAGCAAACACAGCTTTTTCATGAATATCCTTTTTCGGCTACTGCGCAGCATTAAACGCATGCTGTCGGCCAAAATGTGGGGAACGTCTATTGTTGTTCGGGTGTTGTTCAGATAAATGCAGCACACTCTGAACTCTTTTTCGCGCTGGGCATCTTTGTAGCTGATTGGCTCGATGCATTCCAGTGGTGGCGGATTATGCCCCAAGCGCGTGGTTTATAGGGTTAGTCGTCAAATTCCATCAAGATTGGGCAGGAGAAACACCATGCAAGCAGCACAGACTTACCGTTGGGGCTTCAAGGCCGCGGCTTTGCTATTGATCAGCACCGTACTGAGCGGTTGCGGCATCAATAACATCCCGACCCTGGACGAACAGGCCAAGGCGGCCTGGGGCCAGGTGCAGAACCAGTATCAACGCCGCGCCGACCTGATCCCCAACCTGGTGGAAACGGTGAAGGCCTATGCCGCCCACGAACAGGAGACCCTCACCGCCGTGATCGAAGCGCGGGCCAAGGCCACCTCGATCCAGGTGGACGCCAGCACCCTCGACAACCCGGAAAAACTCAAGCAGTTCCAGCAAGCCCAGGATGGCTTGAGCGGCGCACTCAGCCGTTTGATGGTAGTGTCCGAGCGTTACCCGGACCTCAAGGCCAACCAGAACTTCCTGGCCTTGCAATCCCAGCTTGAAGGCACCGAGAACCGTATCGCCGTGGCCCGTCGTGATTTCATCCAGACCGTGCAGGCGTACAACACCGAAATCCGTACTTTCCCGGGCCGTCTGTGGCATAGCGTGATGTACAGCGACTTGCCGATCCGCGCCACGTTTGAAGCCACCAGCGCCGATGCCGACAAGGCGCCGCAGGTGAAATTCAAATAACGCTGCCTTGAGGTGTCGATGCGTTTATTACGGATAGGCCTGGCATTCTGGCTACTGGCCTGCATGGGCATGGCCCAGGCGGCCCTGACCTTCCCGGCACTGACCGGGCGGGTGGTGGACAACGCCCAGATGATCGACCCGGCAACGCGCCAGCAGCTCACTCAACAGCTGCAGGCGCTGGAGCAGACCTCCGGTGACCAGCTTGTGGTGGTCACCGTGCCCGACCTGCAGGGCGTTCCGATTGAAGACTACGGTTATCAATTGGGGCGCGCATGGGGCATCGGCCAGAAGGGCAAGGACAACGGCGCGCTGTTGATCGTTGCCCGTGATGAGCGCCAATTGCGCATCGAAGTCGGTTACGGCCTGGAAGGCGTGCTGACGGATGCGCAGTCCTGGGTGATCATCAACCAGGTGATCCTGCCCAAGTTCAAGACCGGCAATTTCAGCCAGGGCATCAGCGACGGCGTGGCGGCGATGATCCAGGTGGTGGGCGGTGAACCCCTGGCGGTGCCCGCCCATGTGGCGGATGCGAATTTCGCCAAGGATAATCCCGGATTTTCCATCGGCCTGTTTATCCTGCTGATCGGCGTGTTGTGGCTGTGCAATCGCATGGGCTTGCCGGTAGGCGCTATCCTGCTGGCCATTCTCAGCAGCAGCGGCCGCGGTGGTGGTGGGGGCGGCGGTGGCGGTGGTTTCCGTGGCGGCGGTGGTGGCTTCGGCGGTGGCGGGGCTTCGGGCGGCTGGTAATGACAATAACGAGAAAAGAGCATCTACAACCATGGCATTACTGACTGAACATGAGCAGCGCCAAGTCGCCGAAGCAATTGCCCGGGTCGAAAAAAACACCGACGCAGAGCTGGTGACCGTGCTGGCGGCGCGTGCCGACGACTACGCCTACATCCCGTTGCTGTGGGCCAGCCTGATCGCGTTGGTGGTGCCGGGCGTGGTGCATTATTTGTCGGGCTACCTGACCATGTACACCTTGCTGTTGGCGCAATGGGCGACGTTTATTGTGTTGTGCCTGGTGTTTCGCTTGCCCAAGGTCACCACCCGCCTGATTCCTCGCTCCGTACGCCACTGGCGCGCCTCTAACCTGGCGCGTCGGCAGTTTCTGGAGCAGAACCTGCATCACACGTTGGGCAGCACTGGCGTGCTGATATTTGTCAGCGAGGCGGAACGCTACGTGGAGATCCTCGTCGATGACGGCATTTCCAAACGCCTGGATGACAGCAGTTGGGACGCCATCGTCAAGACGTTCACCCAGCAGGTGAAACAGGGGCAGACGCTGGCCGGGTTTATTGCGTGCATCGAGGCGTGCGGCGAGTTGCTCAAGGTGCATGTGCCAGTGACGCAAACGCGCAATGAGCTACCCAATCGCCTGGTGGTACTCGAATAACCCGGCCAACTCAGTTGCAAATGTGGGAGGGGGCTTGCTCCCGATGGCGGTGCACCAGTCAATGAATCTGTTGGCTGATCCACCTATATCGGGGGCAAGCCCCCTCCCACATTTGGATCTACTGTGGCTGCTGGAACTGACCGTTGATCAAATAACCCCGTGCCCTGAACCCCTATCCCCCCTAAAATGCCCGGCATTCTTTGCCCGAGGCGTTTTTGTTCATGTCCGTCACCGCTCAACCCGCCAACCCTGCGCCGGATCATCACGCCCAGTTCATCCAATTGCTGAGCGCAAGCCTTGCGCAAAACGCCTTTATCAAGCTGGTGCTGGCCAAGTACGTCGGTGAGGAAGCCGAGCTGCAACGGCTGATCATCAAGCCGGTCACCGTCAAAGACCAGCCGTGCCTGTCCTTCGTGTACCGCTACAAGACCCGCGACATCACCAAGAATTTCCCCTCGGCCGACGGCGTGGCGGTGATTGCCGAGCTGTTGCCTGCGTCATTCAAGAACGCGCACTTGCTGTCGCTGACTGACGAAGCCCAGCTGGAATACAGCAAGAAGAACAAAAGCTCGCTGTTCAAAAGCAAACCGCAACAACTGCGCGAAGCACCGTCGGCCGAGCATAACCGTGAGAAGAACCGCTACCTCGACCTGAGCCGGCCGTTTCTCGCCGATCTTGGGGTGACCGATGCCAGGCAGGCACTGATTCCATCGATGTCGCGCAAGTGGAAGCAGATCAACAAGTTCATCGAAGTGTTCAGCCATGCGCTGACGTCGTCGCCGTTGAAACTCGACCAACCGGTGCGCGTTGCCGATTTTGGCTCGGGCAAGGGCTACCTGACCTTCGCCATCCATGATTACCTGCGCAATACCCTCAAGGCCGAGGGCGAGGTTACCGGTGTTGAATTGCGCCAAGACATGGTCACCCTGTGCAACAGTGCTGCCGCGCGCCTGGAGCACCCGGGGCTGGTGTTCAAGTGCGGGGACGTACGCAGTGTGGCGCCGAGCGAGCTGGACGTGATGATCGCCCTGCATGCCTGCGACATCGCCACCGATTACGCGATCCATACCGGCATCCGCTCCGGCGCGTCGATCATCATGTGCTCGCCATGCTGCCACAAGCAGATCCGCCTGCAGATCCAGAGCCCGGCGCTGCTCAAGCCGATGCTGCAATACGGCCTGCACCTGGGCCAGCAGGCAGAAATGGTCACCGACAGCTTGCGTGCGTTGTTCCTGGAAGCCTGTGGCTACGAGACCAAGGTGTTCGAGTTCATCTCGCTGGAGCACACCAACAAGAACAAGATGATTCTTGCGGTCAAGCGTGCGCAGCCTTTGGACAACGCGCAGTTGCTGGTGAAAATCCAGGAGCTCAAGGCGTTCTACCACATCACTGAGCACTGCCTGGAAACCCTGTTGAGCGGGGATGGCTACCTGGCCTGAAGTGAGCGCGTTCCCTGTGGGCGCTGGCTTGCCTGCGATGACGATGGTGGCTGTACCACGGCTATCGCAGGCAAGCCAGCTCCCACATTTGGAATGCGTGTGTGGTCAGAAGAATCGCGTCACGCTGATCTTCGCATCGCGCCCCTTGGTATAGGCGCGGTCGCCGCTCAACGCCGGGCGGAAGTTTTCGTTGAACAGGTTGTCCACCGTGAAGTTCACCTCGGTGCCTTTGAGGTAAGCCTGCTGCGGTTTCCATTTGGCGAACAGGCCCTGGGTGTTGTAACGCTTGTTGCCGTACTGGTCGAAGAACCGGTCGCCCACGCCGGAGCCCGGGCCACCGGAGTATTTGTCGCTGGGCAAGCGGTCGGTAGCGCCGATGAATTGACCCATCCAGCCCACCTGGGCATCCCAGGCCGGGATGTTGGTGCCCAGTACCAGCACCCATTTGGTCGGCGGGATATCCCGCGCCGCCACATCCGGGCCCCAGGGGTTGGTGTAGGCGCCCTGGTGCTGGCCCTTGGCATAGGCAAACGATACCGAACCAAACAGGTAGGTGGAGTTATAGATCGATTCGAGTTCGACACCCTTGATGGTCATGCCACCGATATTGCGATAGTTGGACATCGGTCCCGGCGGGCACGCTGAGGAGATGCTGCCGCCGTTGATGGCCTGGTTCTGGCAGCCCACGCCGGTGGCCTTGAAGATTTCGTCTTCGATCTTGTTGTGGAACAGGGTAGTGCGCAGTTGCAGGTTATCGTCCTGGACCAACAGGTTGTCGAAGTTGGTGATGTTGCCCAGGGTGATCGAGGTGATGCGCTCCGGGTCCAGGTCCACGCTGGTCGCGGTGCGGCTGCCCAGGCCCTGTACTTCATATTGTTCGTCGATCACCGGGGCGCGCCAGGTCTGGCTCCAGTTGGCGAACAACCCCACATTCGGCGTCACGGTCCAGAACAGCGCCAGGCGTGGCGACCAGCCGGTGTAGGTGCGGTCGCTGTAATCGTGGCCAACCGCGGGGTCGGGGTTGTTGTAGTAGGGCGCATCGTTGCCCTCGCCGCGATTGCGCACGTGGTCATAGCGCAGCGACGGCGTGATCGTCACATCGCCGAGGGTTACCGCGTCCTGGATAAAGAAGCTGTTGGTATCGACCTTGCCTTGGGGCATGAAGCCCGGCTGGAAGTGCCCATAGTTGTAGCGCGGCGTGTTGTAGGTGGTGCCGGGCATCCACATTTCGGTTTCGCGGATGTGCTTGCGGATCTGCCCGCCGACGGTCACCGCATGCTGCAAGGGCCCGGTGTCGAACAAGCTGACGTTGCGGATGTCGAGGTTTTTGTCGGTGTAGGCGGTGTCCATCTTGCGCCCGCCGGTAGCCAGTTGGAAAAACGCGGTGGCGTCACGCTCGTCGGTCTGTTCGGTATTGGACTGGGAATATTTGACGGTGAGGTCCACCAGCGGGTTATCCAGCGGCTGGTAGTGATACTTGCCCGACCACGTGGTATCGACCGTATCGCGGTGCGCGAGGAAGCGCTTCAAGGCCCCTTCGTAGCCGTAGCGGTCGATGTTGAACTGGGTAGGCGGCGTCGGGTAGCTCGCGGCGGAAAACGGTGTCCAGCGGTTGCTGTGAGAACGCGAGTACGACAGGCCGACACTCTGCTCATCGGTGAAGTACGCGTTGACCTTGAACAACTTGCCGTCCACATCCTGCGCGCTGTTGGGCAAGCGCTGGGGGTTGATCGGGTACTCGTTGTTGTCGTTGGGCAACTTGGCGGCCACCTTCATATCGCCGCCGTCGCGTTGGGTCAGGTAGGCCAGGGCGTCGAAACGGCCATCGTCGGTGCGGCCATACACGGCACCGCTGTAGACCTGTTCATGATCATTGCTGGAGTAGCCGTATTTGAGCATCGCGCCGCTGTTGCGACCGTCCTGGAGCAGGTCCGGGGCGTCCTTGGTGATCATGTTGACGGTGCCGCCGAAGCCGCCATTGCCGGTGAACGGCGAGTTGGGGCCTTTTTCCACTTCGATGCGCTTGATCAGCTCGGGTTCGATAAACACTGTGCCTTGCTGGTAGCGCTCAAAGCCGGTCTTGGTGGCGCCGTCCACGGTCAACGGCACGTCTTCGGCATCGCCGAAACCACGGATGTTGATGGTCTGCCCGCCAGGTTTGAGCGAGCCGCCCTGGCTGACACCGGGCAGGGTCTGCAACAGGCTCGGAATGTTATTGGACTGGTAGCGGTCGATATCGGCCTGGGTCAGGGTGGAGCGGCTGACGGTGCTGGCGTTCACTTCGTTGCCGGTGCCGATCACGCTCAGCGTGTCCAGCTGGATCGCGGCGCTGCTGGTGGCCTTGCCCTCATCGGGGCGCACTACGTAGGTGCTGCCGACCTTGATCAGGGTGAACTCGCCGTTTTTCAGCAGGGAGCGAATCGCTACTTCCGCGGTGTAGTCACCGTCGAGCGCCGGCGCTTTCAGGTTTTTGAGCAGGCTTTCATCGAACAGCAGCTGGATTTTCGCCTGCTGTGCCACCAGGCTCAGGGACGTGGCCAGTGACTGGGCCGGCAGGTGCAGGGTGAACGACTCGGCCTGGGCGTTGAGGCTGAAGGCCAGGCACGTGGCCAGGAGCGTGGGTCGAAGAAACAGGTGCGAAGCGTGGCGAGGCGCGCGAAACATGAAATCCCCCGGAGCGGCTAAATAGCCAAAAAGGTGTGCGTATCAAACACGGACAGGAGGAAGACGGGGCAGACCAAAAAAACCACACATGCGAATGCAAAATATTCTCATGTGGCACTATGCAGGCTATTTGCTCGGCTCGATTTTCACACTGCCATCGGCCAAGACCACGGTTTTTACCGGCAACAGGGCGGGCAAGGCGTTGAGCAGGGCATCGGGGTCATTCACATCCAGGTTGCCCGACACCTTGAGTTGCGCCACGGCCTTGCTGACCTGCAACGGCGCCTGGGGACGGTACAGGCTCAGCTCGTCGATCAGGCTGGCCAGTTCGCGATTGCGAAACGATAAATGCCCGCTGCGCCAATCGGCCACTTCTTCAGCGCTGAGGGTTTGTTGTTGCAGGGTGCCTTTGGCGTAGCTGTAAGCGGCACGTTGCCGGGCGCCGAGCAGGGTGGTGGGGCTTTTGCTGTCCGGCTCGAACGCCACCTGGCCATGGGCAACGCTCACCACCAGTTGCTGCTGGCCGCGACGCACGTCAAAACCAGTGCCCACCACCCGTATGATCGACTCGCCGGCTTGCACGTAGAGTGGCCGCTCCTTGTCGGCCGCCACTTCGATATACAGCTGGCCTTTGTCCAGATGCACGACACGTTGATGGGCGCTGAAGTCCACGCGGATGCGGGTGTTGGCATTCACGTACAGGGTGCTGCCATCGGGCAGGTTCAAGGTACGCATACCTTTGGCATGAGCGGCGACCTGGGTGTGATACAGCTCGCGGGGCGCGCCGATGTGGGTCGCCAACACGGCGCACAGCACGGCAGCGGCCACCGCAAGGGCTGGGCGCCAGAGGGGGCGTTTGCGTTTGGCCAGCGGCAGCGGTTTGTTCAGTTGTTGCAACTGGGCCAGGTCGGCCCACAGCTGTTCGAATTCGGCATAGGCACGCGCATGGGCTGGCACCGCCTGCCAGGCGGCAAAGGCTTTGCGGTCGGCACGGCTGGCAGCGTTGCGGTTGCGTGCAAACCAACTGGCGGCCTGGGCGTCGATGGAGTCGCTCGCTTGGCTGTCCAGGGCGTCGATGTCGCTCAGGCGGTTCATTCTGGCTGCTCCGTGCCGGGGTCGGATTGAAGGCGTCGCTTGCAATGCAGCAGGGCCAAGGCAATGTGCTTTTCTACCATGCTGGTCGAAATGCCCATGCGTTCGGCGATCTGTGCCTGGCTCAAGCCTTCGAAGCGGTGCAGCATAAGGGCTTCTCGCCGGCGGGGCGAGAGTTCGGCGAGGACTTCTTTCAACTGTTCCAGGCGTTGCAGGCGCAGGGCGGCGGCCATGGGGTCGTGCTGTTCGTCGGTGACCGGCTCGGTATCCATTTCGGCGTGATCGGGATGGGCGGTGTGCCGTACCTTCTGTTTGCGCCAGTGATCGCGCAACAGATTGCGCGCCATCTGGAACAGAAACGCCCGGGGCTGCTCGACCTTGGCTCGGTCGCGGTAGCCCAGCCACTGGGTAAAGACATCCTGAGTCATGTCCGCCGCGTCGCTGGCGTTGTCCGTGCGTTTACGCAGGAAATACAGAATATCTGCATAAAACCCGCGACAGGCATCGGCCGACGACGGGTCGGGCTTGGGACGAGACATGGATATCCTTCTTGACGAAGCACGAGGTGGAAAGGTCGTGAATGATATCGAGAATTATTGCTATTTGTCTCTATTTAAAGGCTGTACTCAATTCAACTGTGGGAGGGAGCAAGCCCCCTCCCACACAGGCCCTGGGTTTATTTCAGAAGTGTTTTGAGTTGCTCGATCCCCGCCTCACCCAGCGGGAACACCGGCAACCTGGGATCCCCCACCTCCAATCCAGTCAGGCGTAACCCGGCCTTGATCGTCGTCGGCAACCCGCCCTTGAGGATAAATTGCAGCAACGGCAACTGTCGGTAGAACAGCTCTCGCGCTTTATTCAAGTCATTGGCCAGCACTGCCTGATACAGGTCCAGATTGAGTTGGGGGATCAAGTTCGGCGCCGCGGTGCACCAGCCTTTGGCACCGGCCGCGAAGGCTTCCAGGGCCAGCGGGTTGCAGCCGTTGTAGAACGGCACGTCACTCTCCAGTTTTAACTGGTGCATGCGCTGGATGTCGCCCGTGCTCTCCTTGACCATGGTCACGTTGTCGACCTGCTTGAGGATGCGCAGGATCAACTCCACCGACATGTCGGTACCGCTGGTGGCCGGGTTGTTGTAGAGCATGATCGGCACGCCGATGCTGTCGCCGATTGCGGCGTAGTGGGCGAGGATTTGCGCTTCGCTGAGTTTCCAGTATGAGGCGGGCAGCACCATGACCACATCGGCACCGTGCGCCTCGGCATAGCGCGCACGGCGAACGGCCTTGGCGGTGGTCAGGTCGGACACGCTGACAATGGTCGGTACGCGTTTGGCGACTTTCTCGATGCTGTAGGCACTGACTTCGTCCCACTCGGCATCGCTCAGGTAAGCGCCTTCGCCGGTGCTGCCCAACGGCGCGATAGCGTGGATGCCGCTGTCGATCAAGCGCTCGATAGAACGCCCGAGTGCGTCGAAGTCAACACGCTGGCCATCAGCACTGAACGGGGTGATGGTGTAGCCGATGATGCCGTGAATAGTTGGATTGGACATGGGAAAACTCCGGTCGAAAAAAGGGGGGCGATCAGTTCAGGCAATCGGCATGTTTACGCAGATTCTGCCGCGCGTAGTAATTGAACGCAGCGCCGTGGCGCTTGGGCTTGGAAATCCAGTCGTGGGCCTCGCGCCCCAGCTCTGGCAGGATCGGCTTGACGGTGCCCGCGGACATCGCCAGCAACTGCAACTTGGCCGCCCGCTCGATCAACTGCGCAATGACACAGGCTTCTTCGATGCTGGCCCCGGTGGACAACTGGCCGTGGTGCGAGAGCAGGATGGCGCGCTTGTCGCCCAGCGCCGTGGTGATTATTTCCCCCTCTTCATTGCCCACCGGCACGCCGGGCCAGGCCTCCAGGAACGCGCAATCTTCATACAGCGGGCAGAGGTCCATATGCGACACCTGCAACGGCACTTCCAGCATCGACAGCGCAGCAATGTGCGTGGGGTGTGTATGGATGATGCAGTTTACATCCGGGCGCCCGCGGTACACCCAGGTGTGAAAGCGGTTGGCCGGGTTGGGGATGCCATGACCTTCGAGCACTTCCAGGTCTTCGTTGACCAGCAGCAGGTTGCTGGCGGTGATTTCGTCAAAACCCAGGCCCAGTTGCTGAGTGTAGTAGGTGCCAGGCGCAGGCCCGCGTGCGGTAATTTGCCCGGCCAGGCCGGAGTCGTGGCCGTGTTCGAACAGAATTCGGCAAGTCAGCGCCAGCTTTTGGCGCTCGGTCCACGTATTATCTGCCAGGCTGTTTTGCATCTGGCTCAGGGCTTGCTTGACCAGTTGGTCTTTTGGGAGTGCTAATGTCTTGGCCATATCGGTGTCCTTTGGGTAGTTCAATGGACGTCGGATTTGCTGCTCGCCCGCTGCTCGCAAGGTCGTTGGGTGACTGCAAATGACACTAAAGATGCTATATGACACCTTGTGTCATTAGCAAGCACGGCTCATCGCTTTCTGCATGGATTAACCGCAGCAAATGTCTATCCGTTTGAAATTACTGAGAAAAAAACTTGGCGTAACCCTGGAGGCCCTGGCCGAAAAATCCGGGATGACCAAGAGTTACCTGTCGAAAGTGGAGCGTGGGCTCAACACACCGTCCATTGCTGCTGCGCTGAAACTGGCCAAGGCGCTGAACGTGAAAGTCGAAGAGCTGTTCAGCGAAGGCAACGTCAGCCTCGACAGCTACAGCCTGGTGCGCAGCCATGAACGGCCCGACACGTCACCGGGTTATGCGGTACTTGCCCATCAGGTGAGCGAGCGCAGCCTGTTGCCGTTCATCATCTACCCGCCGGCGGAGTTTACCGACAAGACCTTCAAGGAGCATTTGGGGGAAGAGTTTTTGTTCGTGCATGAAGGCCAGGTGGAAGTGGATTTCATGAGCGAGCGGGTGCTGTTGGAGCGCGGCGATGCGCTGCATTTCAATGCGCAGAAACCCCACCGGATTCGCTCTGTGGGAGAGGTGCAGGCGCAGTTGCTGGTGGTGGTGCACAGCGCTGAGGAATGACGCTGATCCCGATTTGAAATGCAATCAAATGTGGGAGCGGGCTTGCTCGCGAAAGCGCAGTGTCAGTCACTGAAAATGTTGACTGACCCACCGCATTCGCGAGCAAGCCCGCTCCCACATTTTGCTCAGCGTTCGACCGGTACTGACAGCACTGGATTACCCAACGCATGCGTGCGCGCTGCAAAGAATCTCAGCGTTGCGCCACTGCCCTCAAACAACTCTGAATACCGCTGCTTCTGCTGACGAATAAAGCCATCAGTGCGCCCCGACACCGAGATCGCCAGGGTGGTGATACCGGCCTGGCGAATCGCATCCACCAAGTGTTTATCCTGCGGCCCCAAGTCATGGCCGAAAATGCACAACGCGCCTTCATGGCTCAGCAACTGCTCATAACAGAACGACAGATAATCCGAACTGCGAATGCTCTTGAGCTTTTCTTCCACCTTGCCTTCACTGACGAACAGCGGCACATCGTCCAGCGTCTTGATCGTGTTGTTGATCGCGAAACTGCTGAGCAAGGTGTTGTCGGTGGACGGCAGTTTGCGCGCTGTGCCGTCAAGGTTGCGCACCAGATGCAGGCCGCCGTGCAGGTAGAGAATGCGCGTGGTGTCGGTGTGGGTATTGCGCAGGTCGAAGCTTGAATCGGCGCTGCGGAACAGGTCGTCGATCCCGGGCGTGTGCAGGATTGCCCAGTAGTTGAGCAAATCGTAGTTGCTGGTGAAGACGGTGGCGTAGCGTGCCAACTCATTGTTGATCGTTGCCAGGGTCGATGGCTGCACCAGGCGCCAGGGGATGTGTACGGTGTGAATGGTGTTGATCAACGCTTCCTTGATCGCGTAATAGCGATTACGCGGCGCCGCCGAACTGACCGCCAGGGCCTTGTTGACCCGGCTGGTGGTTTTCAAGGCGCCCAGGGCTTGCTCGAAACTGCGGGTTTGCAGGGCATCGAACACGCTGAGTTCGGATTGGCTCAGGGGTTTTTCTTCAACGGTGCGAGCGTTTTCAAACAGCGAGTCGTAGGCAAAGTCTTCCCAGATCGTGCGGCTGGCGCCGTTGCCGATCAGAATCCCGTTGAAGTCGATGGCGTCGCGCAGGGCGCTCCAGTCTTCAAGGTGGGCGTCAATATCCTGGAAATCCTTCATTGCGGCGGGTCTACTCGAAATCGGCTGGAGGGTGACTTTATCACGAGCTGAAGTTGATCCTGATCAAGATGCGCCATGCGGTACCGGTGGATTCTGTCGGCATAAAGCCTCTGAGGATCGACCATGAGCAGCACATTCTTCATCCCCGCCGTCAACATCATGGGCAGCGACTGCCTCGACGAAGCCATGACCGCCATTCGCGCCTACGGCTTTCGTAAAGCCTTGATCGTTACCGACACCGGCCTGGCCAAGGCTGGCGTGGCCAGCATGATCGCCGAGAAGCTGGCGATGCAGGATATCGACTCGGTGATCTACGACGGCGCCAAGCCCAACCCCACGGTGGAAAACGTCGAGAAGGGGCTGGCGCTGTTGCAACAGACGGCCTGCGATTTCGTGGTGTCCCTGGGCGGCGGCTCGCCCCATGACTGCGCCAAGGGCATCGCCTTGTGCGCCACCAACGGTGGACGCATCGGCGACTATGAAGGCGTTGACCAGTCGAGCAAGCCGCAACTGCCACTGGTCGCCATCAACACCACCGCCGGCACCGCCAGCGAGATGACGCGGTTTTGCATCATCACCGACGAAACCCGTCACGTGAAAATGGCCATCGTCGATCGCAACGTCACGCCGCTGCTATCGGTCAACGACCCGGCGCTGATGGTCGGTATGCCCAAGGGCCTCACCGCCGCCACGGGGATGGATGCGCTGACCCACGCCATCGAAGCCTACGTGTCCACCGCCGCCACACCGATCACCGACGCCTGTGCGATCAAGGCCATCGAGCTGATCAGTGCCAACCTGCGCCTGGCGGTGCGCGACGGCAACGACATGGCCGCACGGGAAAACATGGCTTACGCGCAGTTCCTCGCCGGCATGGCATTCAACAACGCGTCCCTGGGATTTGTGCATGCCATGGCTCACCAACTGGGCGGTCTGTACGACTTGCCCCATGGCGTCTGCAACGCCGTGCTCCTGCCCCACGTACAAAGCTTCAATGCCAGCGTCAGTGCCAAGCGCCTGAGCGACGTGGCCCGCGCCCTCGGCGCGGACATCAAGGGCATCACCGTGGAGGAGGGCGCCCAGGCCGCCATTGCGGCAATCCGTCGGTTGTCCCAGGACGTGGAAATCCCCACCGGCCTGCGTGAGCTGGGTGCCAAGTTGCAGGACATCCCAGTGCTGGCCGCCAACGCGCTGAAGGACGCGTGCGGGCTGACCAACCCACGTCGGGCGGATCAGCGTCAGATTGAGGAGATATTTCGTAGCGCGTTTTGATAGGGCAGCCTCAGGCGGCAGGCGTTAAGCTACACGCTCAACGCGTTCTACTTGAGCAAGCTTGCGGCGTGCCGCTGAGGTTACCTAATGAGAGTTCTGTTATTCGGCGCCACTGGCATGGTCGGCCAAGGCGTGCTGCGCGAGTGCCTGCTGGCGGCGGATGTGCAGGAAGTGGTGGCCGTCGGCCGTACGCCCCTGACCCAGCAACACAGCAAGCTGCACCAGGTGCTGCACAGCGACATGCTCGACTTACAGCCCCTGGAGAACCTGCTGCAAGGGTTTGATGCGTGTTTCTTCTGCCTCGGTGTCTCGTCGGCGGGCATGAACGAAGCCCGGTATACCCACCTCACCTATGACCTCACCCTGGTAGCTGCCAGTACCCTGGCGCGGCTTAATCCGCAGATGACCTTTATCTACGTTTCCGGCGCCGGCACGGACAGTTCCGAGACGGGCCAATTGATGTGGGCGCGGGTCAAGGGCAAGACGGAAAACGCCTTGCTGCGCCTGCCGTTCAAGGCGGTGTACCTGTTCCGTCCGGGGATCATTCAGCCGTTGCACGGCGTGCGCTCGAATACCCCCGTGTATCAAGCTTTTTATAGCGTGCTGGGGCCGGTGCTTTCGTTTGTGCGGCGGGTAAAACCGGCTTGGGTGGTGAGCACCGAGACTGTCGGCCGGGCAATGTTACAGGCCGCGAGCCTGGGCGCGCCGCAGCCGGTGGTAGAGCAGGCCCAGATCAATCGCCTGGCGGCTGAGCGCCACTGAACTGGATCAATGCCACGCCGCCGATCAGCAGCAACGCGCCCAACACCCGCGGCGTTGTCAGTTGGCGTTGTACCAGGCCGAACAGGCCGAAATGGTCGAGCAGCAACGAGGCGAGAATCTGCCCGGCCATCGCCAACGCAATAAACCCTGACGCGCCGAGTTTGGGCAGCAGCATCAACGCCAGTGAAATAAAACAGACGCCGAAGGCGCCACCGGCCCACATCCACAACGGAGCCTTGGTGATAAACGTCAGGCTCGGCAAGGGCAGACGCAAAGCGATAATCACTGGCAGCAGCACGATGATACTTACCAGCAACGACGCCAAGGTGGCCCACAATGGATGGCCGAGGCCGCGCCCAAGATTAGCGTTGATTGCACTTTGAAACGGCACCACGGCTCCGGCGATCACCGCCAGCGCTAACAAACCCATCCAATGCAACACGCTCATCTCCATGCTCCCAGAAGTTTCGCTGGACTCTAGGCTATTCGTCGCGCAGATTTAAATTCCAAGTTCTTATACAGACCATGCAGCTGATGAATGATCTACGCCGCATCGACCTTAACCTGCTGGTGATCCTCGACGCCTTGCTCAGCGAGCAACACGTGACCCGCGCCGCCGAGCGCCTGCACCTGAGTCAGCCGGCGGTGAGCCACGCGTTGGCCCGGCTGCGCGATATGCTTGGCGACCCGCTGTTGGTGCGTCAGGGCGGCGCGCTGGTGCCCACGGCTCGGGCTCTGGAGTTGGCAGCGCCATTGGCCGAAGCGCTGGGCCAGGTGCAGGCATTATTGGCGCCGAATCGTTTTGACCCCACCTCGGCCAAGCGCCGCTTTCGCGTGGCGATGTCAGACTACAGCGCAGCGATCCTCCTACCTGGATTGGTCCGCGTCCTGCGCAGCGAAGCGCCGGGCATCGACCTGCAGATCATCCAGGCCAGCCGCGAAGGTATGGTTGACGGCGTGCTCAATGGCGATCTCGACCTGGCGGCGGGCGTATTCCCCGACATGCCCGCCGAACTGTGTACGACGCCATTGTTCGAAGAGCATTACACCTGCCTGGTCGACCGCCACAGCCTTGCACCCAGCGGTGCGCTGGACCTGCCGACTTACCTGTCACGCCCACATGTACTGTTGGAGATGCGCGGCAGCGGTACGCCGGAAATCGAACGGGCACTGGCTGCGATACGTGAACGGCGGCATGTGGCAATCAGCCTGCCACACTGGGGCGTGGCGCCTCAGTTGATCGAGGGCACGGATCTGATTTTGACGGTGTCGTCCCGGGGTTTACTGAATATCGACCATCAACATTTGCTGACCGTGCCACCGCCGTTTCATATTCCCTCGTTTGCTTTTGAGCTCGCCTGGCATGTGCGGCGGGGTGGTGATTCTGGGTTGCAGTGGTTGATTGGGCGGGTGTGCGGTGTATTGTCCGATGGTCACCGATAATAAGAGAAAACCTAAATGCTAACCGGCTTCAACCACCTGACCCTGGCCGTCACCGACGTGCCGCGCAGCGTCAGTTTTTATCACGATCTGCTGCGTGTTCAACTCGATGCCACTTGGGACAATGGTGCTTACCTTTCCTTGCCCGGGCTTTGGCTGTGCCTGTCGCTGGATCCGGTGCGCTCGACCACTGCGGCAATGGATTACACCCACTATGCCTTCACCGTCGATGCCGCTGATTTCACCGCATTGGTCGAACGCCTGCGGGCCGCCGGCGTGCAGGAGTGGCGTGACAACCGCAGCGAAGGCGCGTCGTTTTATTTCCTCGATCCCGACGGCCACAAGCTGGAGGTTCATGTCGGCGATCTGGCCTCGCGCCTGCAAGCTTGTCGCGCCAAGCCTTGCGCAGGAATGAAGTTTTACCCACCGCAGTGAAACATGCAGAATCAATCACCTTTAAGAGTCCCTCAGAGCGTCTATTCATGACCCCATCCTTGCTGCTCGCCGTCCTTGCTTCGGGTTTTATCTACGGTATTACGCCAGGCCCAGGTGTTTTGGCCGTGTTCGGCATCGGTGCTGCGCGTGGCCGGCGTGCCGGAGCGGGTTTTTTGTGCGGGCATTTGCTCGGCGATGTGGTGTGGTGCAGTACTGCGCTGATTGCCATCGTCGGTGCGCGAGAAGTGGGCAGCAGTGCGTTTGATGTATTGGGCGTACTCAGCGGTGTGTATCTGTTCTGGCTCGGCTGGCGGGCGATCCGTACCCAGCGCCGCAACGGCGATGCTCCCCAGGGCGCCGCGCGGCACCCGTTCTGGCATGGCATTGTGTTCGGCTTGACCAACCCCAAAGCCTATCCGGTTGCCGTGGCGACCTTCACCGCGTTGCTGTCCAGCCGTGCCGAGTTGTTGACGTGGTCGATGCTGCCGTCGCTGATCTTCCTGAGCTTTGTGGGCGGCCTGTTGGCCTATGGGATTTTGATCGGCGTGGTCGGCGCCCAACGAGTACGTACGGTGTATCAACGCCATGAAATCCTGATCACCAAGCTCTGCGGCGTGATGTTCATCGGCTTTGCCATTAATGCCCTGGCGCATGCATTGCCGGGCTTGTTCGCAAGCAAGCCTGCATGAAATGACGACAACCGTTCGTCGCACTGACAAGTTTTTTCTAAACCTTTGCGGCTCTGAAAATTCGAATCCAGGGCGGGTGTAGATCCCCGTACCTATTTTTGCTCTGGAGGAACCCATCATGAGCCGCATGGCTATCCGGTTACGCACCGCCAGTTTCGCGATGCTGCTGGGCCTCGGCGCCAGCAATGCTTTCGCCCAGTCGCCTGCTGAATTTATCGAGCAGGCTTCGGCCAAAGGTATGGCCGATATCGAAACCAGTCGCATGGCCCACGCCAAGACCTCGTCCCAAGAGATCAAGGACTACACCATTGAGGTCATCAACGAGCGCACCCTGGCCAACCAGCACTTGGCAGCCATTGCCAAGAAGCTCGATTTGCCGGTCGCGCCACGGGAAAAGATCGTCGATAAAGCCGAAACCCTGATGCCTGAACTCAAGGATGGCGACTCCTTTGACGCTGCCTATACCGCACAGCAGGTCAAGGAAAACGAAGACGCCATCGCCCTGTTCAAGAAAGAAGGTGCCGCGTCGGATGTGCCGGAGATAAAAGCGCTGGTGGATGAGACGCTGCCCAAGCTCGAAGAGCGTCTGCAAAAAGCCCGTGCCCTGGCGTCGACCTATGGCAAGGGTCATCAAGGCGACGGTTGAGACCGTAGCGTGAAATGAAATCGGCGGTTGGGGCCTACCCATCCGCCGTTTTTTTATGCCTGGTTCAGGTCTGTCTTGGTCGGCGCAGTGTTGTCAGCGCAACCGTTGTTCAAACTCAGGCTGCTGGTGTTGCCAATGTTGCGGTATTCCTGGCGCAGCTTTTCCAGTTCCTTGCGGTCCAGGCCGTCGAGGCTGAGCACGGCATTCTGGGCATCCTTGGATACGCGCAGCAGCTCATCAATCTTGATATGCAGGATATCGTTGTCGCGGTTTTGCGTGTTCTGGATCAGGAACACCATAAGGAACGTGATAATGGTCGTCGAGGTATTGATGATCAGTTGCCAGGTGTCGTTGTAGTGGAAATAGGGTCCGCTCAGGCTCCATATCAGGATCAGTGCGACGGCTGTGTAGAAGGTTCGGGGGCTGCCTGCCCAGCGGGACAGGGTTTGCGAGACCGTGGAGAATTTCATTACCGTTTCCTGTGTGAAGAGGTGATGAACAATTGACCACAGCAGTTCTCTGAAATTTCTTTTAACAAATATCTCGGCAAGCAGTTCAGTCGCCGCCAAAGTCAGAGCGCCAGCTCTGCCTGACCTGCGCCTTCCAGCGCCAGCAAATACTGCTTGGCCTGCAACCCCCCGGCAAATCCGGTCAGCCCGCCTGATGCGCCAATCACCCGGTGGCAGGGGGCGACAATCGAGATCGGATTACGCCCATTCGCCGCACCGACTGCGCGTACAGCCTTGGGGTTGCCGATCTGTTGGGCAATCTGGCTGTAGCTGCGCGTTTCGCCGAAGGGAATTGTCAGCAGAGCCCGCCAAACCTGTTTCTGAAAATCGGTACCGGCGAAATCCAGCTCCAGCTCAAACCGATTGCGCGATCCGGCAAAGTATTCCGTTAACTGGCGTTGGGTTTCCAGCAATACCGGGCTGTCATTGGCCTCGACCAATTCACCCAGGCGCACACGGTTCGCGCGTTCCACTTCCCATAAAATGGCGCTCAGTTTGCCGTTGCGCGCCACCAGGGTCAGTTCACCGACAGGGGAAGGCATGAGCTTGAATTGGTAAGTGATGAGCGTGCTCCTCGAACAGGCGTTTAATGGGGATGACGCTACTCTAGTTCCGCCAGCGGGCCTGGAAACTACGTTTCTTGCGGTCAAATTCTTGTCAGTTGAACGTTGCGGTAAACCCTTCGGTGTTGCTTCGCCGCGATTATCGATCCTGTTGCAATACCTTGAGTGCCGCGGACGCCAGAAACCCCGAACGGCTTTTTTCTTCCGGGTGATTCAGTACATAGTCATCGATGCGATTCAACAGATACCCCGGCAGGGTGATGTTGAGTTTTTGCGCCTTGCCCAGGTACTTGGTGACGTCGATGTCTACCACCGCCCAGGTGCAGCCTGCGTACTGTGGGTTGGCGGCGTGCAAGGTGACTTTCTGCGCGCTGGGAATCGGCGCGCCATCTTCTGCAAGGATCTCGAAGTGCCCCTCGATGGCTTCGCGGGCCATGGCCATGGCGTCGTCCAGGTCATCGCCGGCGGAATAGCACCCGGGAATATCCGGGACTTCCACGCCCCAGGCGTGGTCCTCGTCGCCCGTTGAAATTGCGATGGGATAAAGCATGTGTGTTGCCCTCCAGGGACGGTTAACTCAGCAGAGCCTGTTTCAAAATGCTCTTGGCGGTTTTATCCAGCAGGTCCTTTTTTGGATGAGGAATCGTGACCAGACCGGGCTTTGTCGGGTGCTTGAAGTGATGATGACTGCCCCTGATGCGCACCAGATACCAACCGTCTGCAACGATGTGACCTATCAAATAGCGGCTATCCACATCACCTCCGTGTGGTGTGTGTTGGTGGTGACTATAACTACTGAAAAAAAATTATCAACACTCTACCTACCGATGGTCGATGTCCGGTATTTCGGTAGCGGTTGAAGGAAGTGTATGGCGGCGCTGGAATGGCGCCGCCGAGACGTATTGCGGGATTTTTCGCGGTATTACGGGATGTGTAATGCCTGTTCAAGTACACCAATAAATGCGTCCACCAATACGCCTCTTCCTGATGTCGGGGTAAGTACCAATAACTGCGCACATGCGTCCACTTCCTGCAGCGGTCGATACGTCACGCCTTTGTTCATCAAGCTCTGGGTACATTCCGGGACCAGCGCAACGCCTTGCCCGGCCGCCACCAAGGCAATGATCGAAGTGATCTGTCGCCCGGTCGGCCCAGGGCGCAGGGGCTGGCCGTGGTGTCGGTAAAGTTGCTCGATGGACTGGTTCAAGCCAGACCCGTAATCGGCCGGAAACAGAATCAGCGGATAAGTGCTGAGTTGCGCCACGCCGAGCATCGTTTGGCTGGCCAATGGGCTGTCGCTGGAGACGGCGGCCACCAACCGCTCCTCACCCAGCGATAACGCCTGGACATCGGCGCTTTGCGGCATCAGGCGGCTCAAGCCGATATCCAGGCGTCCGTCCGCCACCTGGGCGCCCAGGCTGCCGGAGGCGCATTCCACCAGGGTCAACTGCACATCGGGAAAGCGCTGGGCGAATGCCTGGATCGCCTGGCTGAACAGGTCCGACAGCGCGATTGAGCTGGCATATCCCAGTGCCAGTTGGCCTGCAGTGCCGGCGGCCAATTTACGCGCGATCACTTGCGCCAGTTCTACTTGCTCCAACACACCGCGGGCATAGGGCAGGAACGAACACCCCTGAGCGGTGAGGGTGACCGTGCGGCTGGTGCGGTCAAACAGCTTGAACCCCAACTCTGCCTCCAGCGCAGAAATCTGCCGAGTCAGCGGCGGTTGGGCCAGATGCAGGCGAAGTGCAGCACGGCCGAAGTGCAGTTCTTCAGCGACCGTCAGAAAGTAACGCAGCTTGCGTAGGTCGAGCATCCTGATCCTTGGGTATCAATCGGTCGGAATTCGGTATTGGTTAAAGGCACGCCGGCCATTCTATAAAGGCCGCACAAAATAAAACGAGAGGTTTCATGAAACTGCGCCTGCATTGTGCCCGCCTTGCCTTGTTCCTGTGTGGCTGCGCCGCATTCCTCAACCTCTACGCCACCCAGAGCATCCTGCAGGTGTTTGCGGCGCAGTTCGACATCAGCGCCAAGGCCGCTGGCTGGAGCATTACCGTGACCACGCTGGCGGTGGCGATCACTGCGCCATTTGTCAGCCACCTGACCCGACGCTTCGAGCAACGCACGGTGATAAGCCTGGCGGCGCTGTTGCTGGCGGGGCCGGCGTTGATGACGGCTTATGCTGACAGCTTCGCCGGAGTGTTGGTCTGGCGCTTTGTCGAGGGCATGCTGATCCCCATAGTGTTTGCCACGAGCGTGGCTTACATCGGCGATCGCTGGAGCGGTGGCACGGTGACTGAAGTCACCAGCCTGTATGTGGCGGGTACCGTGCTGGGTGGGTTCGCCGGGCGGTTCGTCACCGGAGTGGTGACCGAGTACGTGGGCTGGCGCGAAGCGTTTGAGTGGCTGGCCGTGTTGAGCTTGATGGTCGGCGGTTTTATCCAGTTTCTGCTGCCCGCCAATCGCCCGCGGGCGAAGCTGGCCAAGGCGGCTTGGTCAGGTGTTTTACGCACGCCGCTGATGGCTGCGTATGCCGTAGGTTTTTGCGTGTTATTTTCACAGGTCGCCGCCTTCACCTACGCAGGTTTGTACCTTGGCCTACCGCCTTTCAACCTCGGGCCTGCGGCCTTGGGAGCGCTGTACACCGTATTTCTGTTGGCGTTGATCGTGATACCCATCGCCGGCCGCCTCAGCAAAGCCCGCCCACAGGCCCAATTGCTGAGTATCGCCGCGGTGCTGGGCGTTTGTGGTTCGGCCCTGACCCTGGTGCCTTCCCTGGGGTGCATCGTGGTAGGCCTGGCCTTCAGCTCCACCGGCGTGTTCCTCGCCCAAGCCGCTGCCAATGCCTTCATCACCGCCAACGCTGGCGACAGCAAAGCAAGAGCAGTGGGGGTCTACCTGACCTGTTACTACCTGGGCGGTAGCTGCGGAGCTATCGTGCCGGCGCTGATTTGGGAGCGCTGGGGCTGGGCCGGGTGTGTGGGGCTGATCATCGGTTTGCAACTGCTGAGCCTGTTGATCGCGTTGGTGGGCTGGAAGCCTGTCGAACCCGAACGGGTTGGTGCACAACGCTCTTGAACCTCAAATCCCAGGCA
This sequence comes from Pseudomonas sp. W2Aug9, assembly GCF_023127755.1. Lineage (NCBI taxonomy): Bacteria > Pseudomonadati > Pseudomonadota > Gammaproteobacteria > Pseudomonadales > Pseudomonadaceae > Pseudomonas > Pseudomonas sp. W2Aug9. The sequence goes on from NZ_SPKL01000010.1 coordinate 672,767, forward strand.
TAAAAAAACCGGTCACCAGGACCGGTTTCTATGCATCCTTCGCCAGATTCATCCTGACGCAGGTGCCACTTTCAAGTGGAGCGGGTAGAGGGAATCGAACCCTCAACTAAAGCTTGGGAAGCTTTCGTTTTGCCACTAAACTATACCCGCTCAGAGCGGCTGACTTTGTACCAGATGTTCGCCGCAATTTGAAGTTTTTCTTTGAAAAATGTGTGGGTTGCGTGTGGCGAGGGCGCTTGTTCGCCGTCGCCAGTCTCCATTTCAAAGGGTAGCTGCATGCTGCGTCTGCCCCTGGTGATATCGCAGCCGGCTCACCTGTCGCTCTGGTTTCAAGAAGCCCACCACTGCCTCACGGCTATCCCGGCACGCCGCTTTGTGCTCCATATCCAGAAAGTGCCCCGTGGCCTGGATGGTGCTGAAGCTGCTCTTGGCCACATGCTGGCCAAACAGCCTGGCATCCTCGGCGCTGGTGTATTCGTCCCATTCGCCGTTCAAGAACAACACCGGAATGTCGATCTGTTTGGCCGCCCTGAGGTAGCACAGCCGGTCGCTGTTGAGTACGTGGCTGATGTGAAAGTGCATCTGCCCATATTCGTGCTCGGCCAGGTTGCTGACGTGGCGGTAGTTGAAGCGCTTGAACAGCGACGGCAGATGCTTGCCGATGGTGCTGTTGACCAGGTGGCCGATGCGGTCGCGGTCGAGGTTGCCGAGGTAGTCGACACCGCGTTCAAGGTAATCGCGCATCGGTGCGTTGATCACTGGCGAGAATGAGCTGATCACGGCTTTTTCCACACGTCGAGGCCGGTGTGCAAGCGCGACCAGCGTGGCGGCACCGCCCCACGAAAAGGACAGCACATGCTCTGCGGCGAAGTGATCGAGCAGTTCCAGGAGAATCTGACCCTCAACTTCCTTTGTCAGCATCTGCTCATGGCGGTTATGGATTTTGGAACGGCCGGCGTAAGGCTGGTCGTACAAAACCACATTGAATTGCGGGTACAGGCTTTTCACGGTTTGAGCAAAGGACGCCGTGGTCGCCATGGAGCCATTGACCAGGACGATGGTCTTTTCAGCCGCGTCCGCGCGATAGAACTCCGTGTACACCCGATACTGACCCTGTATATCCAGCACAGCGATTTCTGGCCTCATGTCGTAAGACTCCTGGCAAGCGGGTAGTGCGCGCAGATCACTCTGCACGAGCTTTGTGACAGGTAGGCATACGCCTTGAAATGAGGGCCCATGTCGGTCCGATGACGGCTGGCCGGCGGGTATTGTTATGAAGGGCGGTTTGCCGGGATGGCCCGCAGATCAAGCGCGGACGAGGCAAGGTGTTTCTTGGAGATTATAGGGCGACTCATCAGTCATGATGTGGCGCAAGCCCTGAGTCAAGCAGCACAACCGGCAGGCCGCAAGTTGAACGGCCGGATTTTTGCCGGCGCTGGCCGAACGGTCGTCAGACCTGTCGGATTTCGTCGTCGGTCAATGGCCGGTATTGGCCCGGCGCAAGGCTTGTATCCAGAGCCAAGGGGCCCATCCGCTCGCGATGCAGGCCGGTCACCTTATTGTCGAAATGGCCAAACATCCGCTTCACTTGGTGATAGCGGCCTTCGATGATGCTCAAGCGCGCCGTCCTTGGGCCCAGCAACTCAAGTTCGGCAGGTTGGGTGGTGAGATCTTCGAAAGCGAAATACACACCCTCGGCAAAAGTCACCGCGTACTGTGCACCGATGTCCTGCTCGGTTTCCACGCGGTAAACCTTGGGCAACTTGGTCTGTGGTTGCGTCAGGCGCCGCGACCACTGGCCGTCGTTGGTAATCAGCATCAGGCCGGTGGTATTGAAATCCAGGCGACCGGCGATATGCAGCTCGGCCTTGTCTGGTACATCCAGCAAGTCCAGGACAGTGGGGTGTTGCGGGTCCGATGTGGCACTCACGCAGCCCTGGGGTTTGTGCAGCATGAAATAGCGCGCCGGTTTGCCTGCCTGCAGTACTTCACCGTCAACGCAGACATGGCTGAATTCGCGCACTGGATGATGAGGGTCGCTGATCTCGACCCCGTCGACGGTCACCCGGCGCCCCGCCAGCAGCAGGCGCACTTGCTGGCGATTGAACTGCGCCAGGTTGCTGAGGAAACGATCAACGCGCATTGCGGTTACGCAACTGTTCGTCCGCCTGGGCACAGCGCGGGCACAGGCAGGCTTTATTGCGCAGTTCATCGGACAAGGCTTCAAGCACCGCCGGATCGATGGTTACGCTGAAGCACCAGCAGGGCTGCTCGGCGGTACGCGGATCGGCCAGGGTGCAGTCGTTGCGAGCGCCGCAGGCAGGGCAAAGGGTGGGTGTGGTCATCGGTCGGTTCAGGCAGGAATCGGGCAGGGGCGCACAAGTCCTTGCACGATACAGCGCCGCTGAGTCCGGTTCCATCGCCGCGTCCTGAAGGCGAGCATTCACTTCGTCTGAAACAGATGTTTCGACTTATGTCGTAGGCGCACCAGATTCGGTTTTTGATGTCAGATATTTCGTCATTCAGTGAAGGCTGAATGCCGCTCTCCAGCGTCGCTGGAGGAGCTCTTCCGCGGTCCAGGAGGCCGCCATGTATAGACGACTGCTGCTTATCGCTTTGCTCGGCCTGACCTTGTCAGCTTGTGTGCCCTACTACGATGGAGGCGCCACTTACTATCGCTCCGAAGTCTATACCGCACCGGCGCCCGCCTATTATTACGGCGGCCCGCGTTATTCTCCCTATGGGCGCAGTTATTACACCCCAGCGCCTCGCTACTATGCACCACAACCTCGCTATTACTCGGCGCCGCGTTATTACCAGCCGGCACCGCGTTATTACCCAAGGGCGGGTTACCGACCTTACTCCAATCAAGGGTGGGGTAATCGCTGGGGCAACGGCGGGCATGGGCGTGGTTCCGATCACGGAGGTGGCCGCGGCGGTCATCGTTAAATATCTTGAAAAACAAGCGGCGCATCAAGCGCCGTTTTTTATAGGTACCGTATGTCCGTACTGTCAGATTTAACAGCTATCTTTGAGGCGATAGCTGTATTTCACTAGCGAAAAGCCCTGCGCTTTGCGTGGTGAAACTGAGCAGATGGAATCCCTATGTTCAAACAACTTATTTGCGTGCTCCTGCTGACGAGCTGCATCGTTGCATCGGCCAGAGCGGAGCAAGGCTGTCCTTACCCGGCGCAGGTCTCGTATGTCGACGGGCATTATCGAGCCGAGGACAACGGCCTGCGGTGGCAAAGCCCGAAGGTCAAGTATCGGGGCCTTATCGACGGATTCATCGGCGCGGTCTTCATACCGGGTGAGGACGAGCAGAGGGAAAACGGCTACATGGATAAGTGCATCTACCGCACCGGTTGGGACGGTGTGGTAGCACTGAGGCCCTACAAGGACAGTAAAATTATCAACATGTCATTGACCAGCACCTTGTATTGGGAACTGCGGCCCGGCGCGTTCACACTGCCGGTATATACCTGCACGGACAGCCAGCCGGACAACTGCGCTTTCAACGTCAACGACAAGCGAACGGACCTGTCAGTAGTCAGATAAATCCGCCAGAGGATTCCTACCTTCCCATGCCTTGCTGAAATGCGCGTGCACCACCGCTTCCGGAAGGGTATTGATATCCGGCCAATGCCAATGAGGTGTCTGGTCCTTGTCGATCAGGCGTGCTCGAACACCTTCGGCGAACTCTGGATGACGGCAGCAATTGAGGCTCATGGTGTACTCCATCTGAAACACCTGTGCCAGGGATAGATGACGGGCACGCTGAATCTGCTCCCACACCAGGTGTGCCGTCAGCGGGCAGCCTTCACTGAGGGTTTTACCCGCGCGGGCCAAGAGCGGATCGCTGTGATCACGCAACAGGCTCAATGCACGCCAGGCACACCGTATATCACCCACATCCAGCCATTCGTCGATCAGCCCACGGCGCGGCAACCATTGCGCTTCGGGTTGGTGGCCGACCGCTTCCTGGGCAAGGGCCTTGAGCAAACTGTTGAGCTGCATTGCGGCCTGTTCCTGCCAGTTCAGTTGCAGCAAACCGTCAAGCAGCTCGTCTTGCTGGTCATCACGCAGGAAGCGGTCAGCCAGGCCCAGTTCCAGGGCATCGCGGCCGTTGACATGAGCGCCGGTAAGGCCCAGGAACAAACCGAGCTTGCCCGGCAGGCGAGACAGAAACCAGCTGGCACCTACATCCGGGTACAACCCGATGCTGATCTCGGGCATGGCCAGGCGACTGCTCGGCGTAACAATACGTACCGAGGCACTTTGCAACAGACCCATACCACCGCCCAATACATAGCCGTGGCCCCAGCAAATCAGCGGCTTGGGGTAGGTATGCAAGCGGTAGTCGAGGCGATATTCGGCAGCAAAAAACTGCGCGGCCAGGGCCGGTACTTCGCCGGGTTGTTCACGGCACTCCTGAGCCAGGCTGCGCACTTCACCCCCAGCGCAAAAGGCTTTTGGCCCGTTGCCGCGCAACAACACACAGGCGATTTGCGGGTCGTTGGCCCAGGCATCCAGGCGTTCTGCCAACGCCAGAATCATGGGCAGGGAGAGGGCGTTGAGGGATTTTTGAGCGTCCAGGCTGGCGATGCCTATGCGCGCACCGCCGTTGCCGGCCAGTTCTTCGAAGTGCAGGTTCATTGTGACCTCAATCGAGAAGGTGAAGGATGAGTATGATCCCTTCGTGGGAAAGTGCCGGTGGTGTGTCAGATCAATTGACAAGCGGGGTCGGCTTTCCTAGGGTTCGCCTCATTCTTTTTTACAAGACAATTCAACTATGACCGATGGCGACCGTATCAAACTCGAACCCAGCTGGAAACACGCCTTGCGCGATGAGTTCGAGAAGTCCTACATGGCCCAGTTGCGCGAATTCCTGCGCCAGGAACATGCCGCCGGCAAAGAGATCTACCCGCCCGGTCCGTTGATTTTCAACGCTCTCAATTCAACGCCCCTGGACAAGGTCAAGGTCGTGATCCTCGGCCAGGACCCCTACCACGGTCCCGGCCAGGCCCATGGCCTGTGCTTTTCGGTACAACCGGGGGTGCCGGCGCCGCCGTCGCTGGTCAATATCTATAAAGAGCTCAAGCGCGACCTGAACATCGACATCCCCAACCACGGCTACCTGCAAAGCTGGGCCGATCAGGGCGTGCTGATGCTCAACACCACCATGACCGTGGAGCGCGCCAATGCCAATGCCCACGCGGGCAAGGGCTGGCAGTTCTTTACCGACCGAATTATCGAAGTGGTCAGCGAGCATCAGCCGCACCTGGTGTTCCTGCTGTGGGGCGCCCATGCTCAAAGCAAGCAGAAGCTCATCGATGCCACCAAGCATCTGGTGCTGACGTCGGTGCATCCGTCGCCGTTGTCGGCGTATCGCGGGTTTCTGGGCTGCGGGCATTTCAGCCGGGCTAACAAGTTTCTTGAACAGAATGGCGAGGCACCGATCGAGTGGCGGCTGCCGCCACTCTGAACCGGACGACCATGGCTACAGACGGACTTGCGACACTGTGCTATTGCCAATATTGGCCACGTAGGCGGTTCGGCCGTTGGGTGTCACGACGATACCCCGCGGTTTGTTGAAGCCTGTGAGGGTGTCCGTTACGGTTTGTGTGCGGGTGTGGAGGATACTCACGCGATCGCCATCGGTTTCCGTGATGTAGGCGAATTCGAGCATCGTATGAAATGCCACCTGATAGGGGCCTAGCAAACCGTCCAGTATGGTACTGACCTGTGCGGCGGAGGTATTGCCGATATAGACCTCACCACGGTCCTGGTAGGTGATGTAGACACGTGCGTTGAAGCGAGCATGAGCAATGGAGGTAGGTTGACCGGCAACGGTATTGGTTTGGGTCACAACCCTGTTGGTCCCCAGGTGGATGCTGGTCCACCCATCCAAATCCGAGGCAAGGTGTAAACGGGCGTTGCCGGGTGCTATCGCTATCTCTCGAGGGTAACGCACTGGGGTGGTGGCGATTCGCTGATGATTGGCGGTATCGATCACCACCACTTCCGATGCGGCGTGGTCGGCGACGTACAAGCGTGCTCCGGTAGAATTCAAGGCCAACCCATTGATGGCAGTAAACCCCCTGATCTGGTCACTGACGGTATCGGTCAAGGTGTCTATCACTGTGATCGGCGTATTGCTGGCCTGGCTGTTATCGCTGGCGTAAAGGCGCGGGGCCGTGGGGTGCATGGCCAGCCAAATGGGGGATCCCACATTGGTGATGGTCCTGACGACGCTAAAGTTCGCTGTGTCGATGACAGTAATGCCTTGTGGCAATGTGGAGCTTGCGACATACAGACGCGTTCCATCCCCATTGAGTACAAGGCGATTGGGGGAACCATGGACGGTAATCGTATTGACGATTGCGGCGGGCTCTTCATTCTCGTTTTCGAGCGTTGTTTCGGTTGGGGTCACCACGATTGCGCTCCTCAAAGGCAAGTCGCGCCATGGAACACTTGATAAGGTGAGCTTGGCTAGCTGTGAAGAGTGCCAGTTCAGACAAACGGTCGTGGCCCCTGAGGGGCCACTTCCAGAGTTAAGATTGGCGGTTCCAGTGCCTGAACAACGGCTCTGCCAAAAACAGCACAAACAGCAGACGCATCACCTGCATCGCGGTCACCAACGGTACCGACAATTGCAGGGTCTCTGCCGTCAGGCTCATCTCGGCAATGCCGCCAGGCATCATGCCCAACGTCAGTGAGCGCAGGTCCAGGTGGGTCAGCGCACTCAACCCTACCGCTGCCAACGTGGCGAGCGCCATGGTCAAGGCCGTGCCAATCAAGGTGCGGCCCATGAACGCCGGAGCGCTGCGGAAGAACTGCCGATTGAAGTGGCAGCCCAAACCGCTGCCGATCAACCATTGGCCGATCTGGCTGCCGCCGTCGGGTAGGCCGATGTGCAAGTCCCACGTCACACTGGCGATGGCGCTCACCAGCAACGGCCCGAACAGCCAGGGATTGGGTTGGCGCAAACGCTGCCAGCCCCAGGCCACCAGCGCACCTACCGGGAACAGCAGGGCCAGCCAGGCCCAGTCCACAGGTGCCGGGTGAAACTGCGGTGCACCGCCGCCCAGCAAATACTTGAAGATCGCCGGCACACACAACACCACCACCAGCACACGCAGGCTTTGCCCTGCCGCCACCCGGCTGAGTACCGCACCATTGCGGGCGCCCAGGTTGACCATCTCCCCGGAGCCGCCCGGCATACTGGAGAAAAACGCCGTGGCGCGGTCTTCACCGCTGCGGCGCATCAGCCACACACCCACCACGCTCGACAAACTGGTGACCAGCGCCCCGAAGAAGATCAGGCCGAAGTGGCTCATCACCTGTTCGATCACCACGGGCGTGAAGTGCAGGCCGATGCCGATGCCCACCACCCATTGGCCGCATTTGCGCCCGCCGGGAATCTCTGCCAACTGCCACGGCGTGAGGCAGCGCACCAGGATGATCGCCAGCAACGCGCCGACCATATACGGCAAAGGCCAGCCGACGAGGCTGGCCAGGTAACCGCCGGCCAGGCCGACCAGCGGTGTTCCCCACCAATGTTTGAAGGTGACTTCAGACATCGGCTACGGCACGGCGCTGCAAGGAGCGCTTGCGCCAGATACGCAGCAATGGCACGAGCAGCATGATGGCGGTCAGTACCCATACACCGAAGGTGATCGGGCTCGACCACAGGATCTCCAGCGCACCGTTGGAAATCGACAACGCACGGCGCAGGTTCTGCTCCATCAGGCCGCCGAGGATAAAACCGAGCAATACCGGCGACAGCGGGAAATCCAGCTTGCGCAGGATGTAGCCGAAGATGCCGATGCCGACCATCAGGAACAGGTCGAAGGTGGTGGCATGCACCGCATACACACCAATCGCGGTAATGATCGCGATCACCGGCACCAGTGCCCAGTTCGGCACGGCGAGGATACGGGTGAAGATACGGATCATCGGGATGTTGAGGATCACCAGCATGATGTTGGCAATGAACAACGATGCGATCAGGCCCCAGACGATGTCGGGTTGCTGTTGAAACAGCAGCGGGCCTGGGGTGATGTTGTACAGCGACAGGGCGCCGATCATCACCGCAGTGGTGCCCGAACCTGGCACGCCGAGCGTTAGCATCGGCACCAACGCGCCACAGGCGGACGCCCCAATGGCGGTTTCCGGTGCCGCCAGGCCGCGCATATCGCCCTGGCCGAACTTGCCGCTGGCACCGGCCATGCGTTTTTCGGTCATGTAGGCAACGGCCGAAGCCAGTGTTGCACCGGCACCCGGCAACACGCCCATGATGAAACCGAGCAAGCCGCAGCGGATGTTAACCACGAACACCGCACCCGCTTCCTTCAGGTTGAACATCATGCGTCCGGTGGCCTTGACCGCTTCCTGACCACGGTGAGTTTTTTCCAGCAGCAACAGGATCTCGCTGATGGAGAACAGGCCCAGCACCAGCACCACAAACTGGATGCCATCGGTGAGGTGGATGTTATCTCCGGTAAAGCGATACACGCCGCTGTTGGCGTCGATGCCCACTGCCGAGAGGAACAGCCCGATCAGCGCCGCCACGAAGGTCTTCAGCGGCTTGTCACCGGCCATGCCGCCCAGGCACACAATCGCGAACACCATCAGTACGAAATATTCCGCCGGGCCGAAGGCAATCGCCCATTTGGCCAGCAGCGGGGCAAACAGCACCATGCCGCAGGTAGCGATAAACGCACCGATGAACGAACTCCATGCCGACAACGACAGTGCTACGCCAGCCAGGCCTTTGCGGGCCATCGGGTAACCGTCGAGGGTAGTCATCACGGTGGACGCTTCGCCCGGGATGTTGAGCAGGATCGAGCTGATGCGGCCGCCGTATTCGCAACCCAGGTACACCGCTGCGAGCAGGATCAACGCTGACTCCGGCGGCAGGCCCAGGGCGAATGCGATGGGGATCAACAGCGCCACGCCGTTGATCGGGCCCAGGCCCGGCAGCAGGCCCACCACGGTGCCGATCAAAGTGCCGCACAGCGCGGTCACCAGGTTGTACGGGCTCAGCGCGACGCCGAAACCCTGGCCCAAATAGCCAAAAGTATCCATATCAGTTCTCCAGAACGTCGAGCAGGCCGAGGGGCAACGGCACATCCATGGCTTTATCGAACAGCAGGTACAAGCCGATAGCCATCAGGCCGACGATCACCACGCTGGGCATCCAGCGGCCGCCATACAGGCGCGCCATTGGAATGCCGATCAACATGCTGCTGAGAATGAACCCCAGGGATTCGAAGGTGGCGGCGAACACGAGCAACAGCGCGACGCAAAGGCCGATCTTGATCAGGGTTTCGCGGTCCAGCGCCGGTTCTTCTTCGGTGTGCCTGGTCGGTTGCGGGCGAAACAGCATGTAGATCAGCGCCAGGCTCATCAGCCCGAGCATCAGCAGCGGGTAGGCACGTGGGCCGACCGGCTCGTAGGAAAACGCCGCCTGATACGGCCAGGCCATCAGGGCCAGGCCGGCGCAGGCCATCAACAGCGCTGCAGCGAAAATGCGTTGTAAGAGCATAGAAAACTCCAAGGCCCCTCTTGTAGAAGCGAGCTTGCTCGCGAAAAACTTCAACGATAACGCGTGCTGTCTGGACGCACGTGGATGTCCTTGGGTTCTTCGCGAGCAAGCTCGCTCCTACAGGGGCATTACACAAATGACGGGCGTTTACTGGATCAGGCCGAACTCTTTGGCCAGCACTTTGTAGTCAGCCACCTGTTTCTTCACGTAGGTGTCCAGCTCCGGGCCGGTCATGGCAAACGGGAACAGCTCGCGCTGGTCACGCAGCTTGGCGAACTCGTCGGAGGCCAGCAGCTTGTCGAAGGCGTCTTTCCACCAGGCGTAGTCGGCATCGCTGACTTTTGGCCCAAGGTAGAAACCGCGCACCACCGGCCAGACGATGTCGTAGCCTTGCTCCTTGGCAGTGGGGATGTCTTTCATTTCCGGCTCGTCCAGGCGTTTCTCGGAGAACACCGCCAACAGGCGCATGTCACCGCTGAGGATGTGCGGCATGGAGTCGGAGATGTCGGTACTACCCACCTGGATATGACCGCCGAGCAGGGCGGTAGCGATTTCACCGCCGCCTTCAAGGGCCACATAACGCAGTTCACGCGGGTTGATGCCGGCGGCCTTGGCGATCAGTGCGGTTTGCATCCAGTCCTGGCTGCCGACGGTGCCACCGGAACCAATCACCACCTTGCTCGGATCTTTCTTCAACGCCTGGACCAGATCGTCGAGGGTCTTGTAGGGCGAGTCGCTTTTCACCGCGATGGCGCCGTAGCTGGTGCCCACCGCCGCCAGCCAGCGCACGTTGGTTTCGTCGAAGCGACCGAACTTGCCTTGGGCCAGGTTCAACAGCGAACCACTGGACCAGGCCACCAAAGTGCCTGCGTCCGCAGGGCGCTGGGCAACCACTGCGTTGTAGGCCACCGCGCCAACGCCGCCGGGCATGTAGGTCACACGCATCGGCTTGCTCAGCAGCTTCTGGTTGACCAGCGCGCTTTGCGCCAGCTTGCAGGTCAGGTCGAAACCGCCGCCAGGTGAGGCCGGGGCGATGCATTCCGGGCGCTTGGGTTCGTCAGCGGCCAGCAGTTGGCCGGCGAACAGCAGGCAGCCGGCGACGAGGGCAAATTTACGCACTGAAGGGTTCATGGTTATCTCCATCGTTGTTGTTATAAGGTTTTAGTACCAACGCACATTTACCAAAGGGCAATGCTATAGCTGACCAGCAAGCGCATTTCATCCGCATCGCGGGCTGAATAGTTGGAGCGGTAGGTCGCGTTACGCAGGCGCACAGCCACATCCTTGAACGTGCCGCTTTGCAGCACGTACTTGATCTCGCTGTTGCGCTCCCACTCTTTGCCCGTTTGGCCGTTCTTGAGCTTGATGTTGTCGCCCGACAGGTAACGGCTCATGAAACTCAGGCCTGGAATCCCCAGCTTGGCGAAGTCGTAGTCGTAGCGTGCCTGCCAGGAGCGTTCTTCGGCGCCGGCAAAGTCGTTGATCTGTACGAAGTTGACCAGGTACGGGTCGCTGCCATCCACATACGGAAAGGCGCTGTCGCCGGACATGTGCTGGTAGCCGGCGCTGAGCTTATGGCCATTGAGGGCATAGCTGAACAGGCCGTTGAGGGATGTGTTGTCGATATTGCCGCCGCGGGCGCTGCCAGTGTCGTCACTGATGGCCATGCGCAGGTCGGCGGCAAAGATGCCGGGGCCCATCGGCCGCGCGGCGACCAGGCCGAGGAAATGCTGGCGGTACACGTCATCGAGTTGGGCGAAGTGATAGCTGCCGGTGATTTTGTCGGCGAACCTGTAGTCCACGCCGCCGAAGTTGAAGTGCTTGCCGGTGGCGCCACTGAGGAAGCGGCTGTTCTTGTTATTGAGCGCAATATCTTCGTAATTGGTGTCGTCGCGGTCCTTGGCCTTATCCAGGCGGCCACCAGTGAACACAAGGTTCTTGAATTCCTTGGACGTCAGCAGGCCACCGTTGAAGGTCTGCGGCAGGATGCGACCGTCGTTGGGCTTGAGGATTGGCAATTCGGGTATCAGCGCGCCGATCTTCAGCTCGGTGGCGGAGATTTTCACTTTGCCGGTCAGGCCCAGCTTGGAGTACTCATTGGCGGCACGGCCGTCGTCGTGGGTCGGCAGCAGGCCGGTGCCGGTGCGGTCGGGGCTGGAGTCGAGCTTGATGCCGAGCATACCCAGCGCATCCACGCCAAAACCGACAGTGCCGTCGGTGTAGCCCGATTGCAGGTTGAGCATGAAACCCTGGGCCCATTCATCGCGTTTGGATTGCTGTGCACGGGTACCGTCGCGAAAGTCGCGGTTGAAGTACATGTTGCGGGTTTCCAGGGTCGCGCTACTGTCTTCGAAGAAGGCAGCCTGGCTTAGCGGCGAAAAGCCGGCGAGGGCGCAAGCACTGGCGAGAGCGGTGTGGCTCAGACGGCAAGAACGAACAGGCGTGCAAGCCTGGGGCTGTGTCGACAGCATCGTGATGGACTCCGTTATTGTTCTTATTTTTGGCGAAAACGCTTCGAGGCGTTTTTCGGGCGCTACGGATGAGGCAGCTCGGCGGGCAGAAACCACCGTAGCTGGATGCTAAAGGGCGAAGCTTTCACTAACCTTTCAATTGTCTTTCAATGTTTTCGGGCTTCACAGGGCAGGTTGCGCCTGTAAACTCGCCGGCCAGCGGGCCAATAAAACGCCGCGCCGACCACTCCTCATGAGGTAGAAATCCATGCGTGTCCTCCTGGTTGAAGACCATCTGCAACTTGCCGAAAGTGTTGCGCAAGCGCTCAAGGGCATGGGTCTGACCGTCGACGTGCTGCACGATGGTGTGGCCGCGGACCTGGCCTTGGGCAGCGAGGAATACGCGGCGGCGATCCTCGATGTGGGCCTGCCGCGCATGGATGGTTTCGAGGTGCTGGCGCGCTTGCGGGCCCGAGGGAAAAACCTGCCGGTGCTGATGCTGACGGCACGCAGTGATGTCAAAGACCGCGTGCACGGCCTGAACCTGGGCGCCGATGACTACCTCGCCAAGCCGTTCGAACTGACGGAGCTGGAAGCGCGGGTCAAGGCGCTGCTGCGCCGCAGTGTACTGGGTGGGGAGCGCCAGCAGACGTGCGGGGTGCTGGTATACGATCTGGACACACGACGCTTCACGGTTGGCGGTGAATTGATGACGTTGACCTCCCGCGAGCAAGCCGTGCTCGAAGCCTTGATCGCCCGACCGGGCCGCGTGATGAGCAAAGAGCAATTGGCCTCTCAGGTTTTCGGCCTGGACGAGGAGGCCAGCCCCGATGCCATCGAAATCTACGTGCACCGCCTGCGCAAGAAGCTCGACGGCCAGCCCATCGCCATCGTGACGTTCCGCGGCCTGGGCTACTTGCTGGAAGCCCGCGATGCATAAGCCCAGCAGTCTGCGCTGGCGCTTGCTGTGGAACCTGGCGCTGTTGCTGGTGCTGTTGATGCTCGCCAGCGGCATGAGCGCCTACTGGAACGGGCGCGAAGCCGCCGACACGGCCTATGACCGCACGCTGTTGGCTTCGGCGCGCACCATTGCCGCAGGCTTGACCCAGGTGGACGGCACCCTCAGCGCCAATGTGCCGTATGTGGCCCTCGACACTTTCGCCTACGACAGTGCCGGGCGCATCTATTATCAGGTCAACGATATCCATCAGAAGCTGATTTCCGGTTACGAAAACCTCCCAGGCCCGCCGCCCGGCACTCCCCGCACCGACGATTACCCGGCCTTGGCGCGCTTCTACAACGCCATGTACCAGGGCCAGCACGTGCGAGTGGTGAGCCTGCTCAAGGCCGTTTCCGAGCCGAACATGAATGGGATGGCCGAGATTCGTGTCGCGGAGACCGACGAAGCACGCGTTGCCATGGCCCGCAGCTTGATGGCCGACACGTTGCTGCGCCTGGGGATGCTGGCCATCGGCGCGTTGCTGCTGGTGTGGTTTGCGGTGAGCGCTGCACTGCGTCCGCTCGAACGCCTGCGTACAGCGGTGGAAGAACGCCAACCCGATGATTTGCGGCCGCTGCCATTGGTGGAAGTTCAGGATGAGTTCGGCCCGCTGGTGCGCTCCCTCAACCATTTCACCGAACGTCTGCGCGGCCAGTTCGAGCGCCAGGCCCAGTTTATTGCCGATGCAGCCCACGAACTGCGTACGCCCTTGGCGGCGCTCAAGGCTCGCCTGGAACTGGGCTTGCGTGCCCAGGAGCCGTCCACCTGGCACAGCACCCTGGAAAGCGCTGCCCAGGGCACCGACCGCCTGACCCATCTGGCTAATCAATTGTTGTCCCTGGCCCGTATCGAAAACGGTGCCCGAGCCATTGCTGAAGGAGGCGCGCAGTTGCTCGACCTCAGCCAGTTGGCGCGCGAACTGGGCATGGCCATGGCGCCGCTGGCTCACGCACGCGGGGTGGCCCTGGCACTGGAGGCGGACGAGCCGGTCTGGTTGCGCGGTGAACCGACGCTGTTGAATGAGCTGCTGAGCAATCTGGTGGACAACGCTATGGCCCATACGCCACCTGGCGGCAATGTGATTTTGCGCGTGACCGCGCCGGCGGTGCTGGAGGTTGAGGATGATGGCCCGGGCATCCCATTGGATGAGCGGGACCGGGTATTCGAGCGCTTTTATCGCCGTAGCCAGCAGGGTATGGGGTCGGGCTTGGGGCTGGCAATTGTCGGGGAGATCTGCCGTGCGCACCTGGCGCAGATCAGCCTGCATGATGGCGAGTTGGCTGGGTTGAAAGTGCGCGTGAGTTTTATCGCCGGTTGATCAGTAGAACATCGACCGTGCTTCATCCAGTTCGGTGCGCGATTTCTCGCTGTAGAGATCAATTCGCAGCTTTTTCATCGCAGGTACGCTGGTAATGTCGACTTTCGCCAGCGGATGATCGGTGTTGTGATGGCAGTAGAGCACGGCGATCTGCACCAGATCCACATAGTCGAGTGTGGCAGAGTTGCGTTCCAGGTTCAGGTACTGGCCCGGCAGTTTCGCCAGCATTTCGGGGAAGTCCCAGCCACTCAGCAGTTTGTCGCCCAGTAACGGATGAATACTTTCGATGACGTGGTTGAGGCTGACCGGGTCGGAAAGCAGCTCGTAGTGGTCTTCGGCGTAGGTGAGGATCGGCAGCACGCCGATCTGATGCACCAACCCGCCGAGGGCCGCCTGGTCGGCCTTGAGGTGACTATGCCGGCGACACAAGGCATAGCTGACGCCGGCGACTTCCAGGCTACGGCACCACACATCGCGCATTTTCTGTGCGACCACTTCGGAGCGGGCGTGAAAAATCTGCTCCATCACCAGGCCGATGGCCAGGTTGCTGCTGTAGTTGGTGCCCAGCCGCGTGATGGCCGTGTGCAGGTCGGTGACTTCCTGGCTCGCCCGTAACAGCGGGCTGTTGACCACCTTGATCAGGCGCGCCGACAGGGCGGTGTCGCGACTGATCACCTTGCTCAAATGACTGATGCTGATCTCAGGGTCTTCGGCGGCCTGGCGAATTTTCAGGGCCACCTCCGGCAATGTCGGCAGAACCAGGTCATCGTTGTCGATGGCCGTCACCAACGCCTGTTGGACTTTTTCCGCCAGCTTGTTCATTCATGCTCTCTAGGGTGCTGCAAAAAGGTATGGCGATTAACGCTGGATCTCGCGATCACGGTCCAGTTGGTAAGGCAGATCAAGCAGCTGCAGGCCGGGCCCTTCCAGGCTGCCTGTACGCACGTCGCCACTCTCGGCTGCTTCGGCTTGCAGCACAGCGAGAAGTTCAATCGACTGGTCAGCTTTTGCCGCGATCACGACCTCGCCAACCGCGCTGTTATGGTCTGGGGAAAACAACGGCGTGCCGGGCTCGGGTAATTGCGTGGCTTCAAGGCTCAGTCGATACAGGCGCCGCTTGAGTTTGCCCAGGTATTGCATGCGCGCGACGATTTCCTGGCCGGTGTAGCAGCCTTTCTTGAAACTGACGCCGCCCACGGCTTGCAGGTTGAGCATCTGCGGGATGAACAGTTCGCGGGTCTGCGCCATTACCTGGCCGATACCCGCGCGAATCTGGCCAAGTAGCCAGGCATTCAACTCAGCCTGTGGCAATTGTGCGGCCAGTTGGTTGCGCACGGTGTCGGCTTGTTCGGTGGGCACCCAGAGTTCGGCACGGCCAGGGGACACGCGAATAGCGATCAAGGTGTCGGTGCGCACCACGCTGTCGGTTTCGGCGGGTAGCGTCAGGCCAAGGGCGGCCAGGGACGCGTCTGCGTTCGCCAATCCGAAGCGCACCCAAGCGGCGCTTTCGTCGGTAAGTTTGGATTTGGAGAACACCGCGTATTTCTTCAGGTCTGCCAACTGCGGTTCGAGCAGCTCCGTGGCCATGGCCAGGAGTACGCCGTCACCTTGCAGCAGGATGCGGAAGCTGGACTGCATCCGGCCTTTTTGCGTACAGCGCGCGCCCAGGCTGGCCTGGGTATCACTCAGGTAATTGAGGTTGCAGGTCAGCTGGCCTTGCAGGAATTTGGCAGCATCAGAACCGCGGACGGCGAGAACGCCTTCGTGGGACAGGGGGCAGAAGAAAGCAGAGTCAGCCATGGGTCATCGCAGGTTAAAAAGTCATGGGTGCATCATAGAGGGGCGTCCGGCAAATGCATAGTTTCGTCGCGGGCGACCAAAGCCGACTGTTCCGGTGTCGCCGGGCCTGTATACTTGCGCTCTATTTGAGGAGGGCTCCATGGTCGAAGATGTAGAAATCAATCGCCTCTACTGGCACAGCCGTCGTGGCATGCTGGAGCTGGATGTATTGCTGGTGCCTTTCACCAAAGAGGTGTACGCGACGCTCGATCAGGTGGACCGCGACCTCTACGTCAGGTTGCTGACCTGTGAAGATCAGGACATGTTCGGCTGGTTCATGGAGCGTGCTGAATCTGAAGATCCAGAGCTGCAGCGCATGGTTCGGATGATCCTGGATCGTGTCCAGCCCAAGTAATCGTTTTGAATGCCGCTGGCAGACCTCGCGGCGGTTGCTGGCGGCGTATCTGCTTGCCCTGCTGATCGCAATGGGCAGCCTGCTGGTTTTGAACCTGCCTTATTCGAGCCTCGGCATCCTGTTATGCCTGGCACACTGTGCGTGGGTGCTACCGCGCCATGTTCTGCTTACTCACCGTTCGTCGATTCGTGGCCTGCGCCGCGACGAAGATGGCTGGCAGTTATGGAGCTCTGCGCGCGGCTGGCACGCCGTGCAACTTCGCCCCGACAGCCTGGCGTTACCGTTGATCGTGGTGTTGCGTTATCGCGTGCAGGGTGAGCGGCGAGTACGCGCGGTCTGTGTGCCCAAGGACGCGCAGGCCGCCGATGTGCATCGGCGCCTGCGGGTACGCCTGAAGTTCAGCCGCCGTAGGTGGTTGGCACCAGAATAGTGTCGCGGGCTTCGGGCAACATCTGCGGATAATCGAGGGTGTAATGCAGGCCCCGGCTTTCCTTGCGCTCCATGGCTGAGCGGATCATCAACTCGGCCACTTGCGCCAGGTTGCGTAATTCGATCAGGTCGCGGCTGACTTTATAGTTGCTGTAGAACTCGTCGATCTCGTCCAACAGCAAACGTACCCGGTGCTGCGCCCGTTGCAGGCGCTTGTTGGTGCGCACAATGCCCACGTAGTCCCACATGAAACGCCGCAACTCGTCCCAGTTGTGCGCGATGATCACGTCTTCGTCCGAATCGGTGACCTGGCTGGCGTCCCAGCGGGGCAGGGCGGCTGGGACCTTGATGCGCGGCAGTTGTTCAAGGATATCCGCTGCTGCCGAGCGAGCGTACACGAAGCACTCGAGCAGCGAATTGCTGGCCATGCGATTGGCGCCGTGCAGACCGGTAAAGCTGGTTTCACCGATGGCGTAGAGGCCGGGCACGTCGGTGCGCCCGTGCTGGTCAACCATCACGCCGCCGCAGGTGTAGTGCGCAGCCGGCACTACCGGGATCGGGCCTTTGGTGATATCGATATTGAACGTCAGGCAGCGTTCATAGACGGTCGGGAAGTGGGTCTTGATAAACGCTTCGGGCTTGTGGCTGATATCCAGGTAGACGCAATCGATACCCAGGCGCTTCATCTCGTGGTCGATGGCGCGGGCGACAATGTCGCGCGGTGCCAGCTCGGCGCGTGGGTCGAAGCGCTGCATGAAGCGCTCGCCATTGGGCAGCTTCAAGTGCGCACCTTCGCCGCGCAGGGCTTCGGTGATCAGGAAACTCTTGGCTTGCGGGTGGTACAGGCAGGTGGGGTGGAACTGATTGAACTCCAGGTTGGCCACCCGGCAGCCCGAGCGCCAGGCCATGGCAATGCCGTCGCCACAAGCACCGTCGGGGTTGCTGGTATAGAGATAGACCTTCGCGGCCCCGCCCGAAGCAAGAATAGTGAAGCGCGCCCCGTAGGTATCGACTTCGCCGCTGGTACGATTGAGTACGTAGGCGCCGAGGCAGCGCTCGCCCGCAAGGCCCAGGCGTTTTTCGGTGATCAGGTCGACGGCGACGCGTTGCTCCAGCAATTGGATGTTGGGCCGTTGGCGAGCCTGGTCGAGCAGGGTCTTGAAAATCGCGGCACCCGTGGCGTCGGCGGCGTGAATGATACGGCGATGGCTGTGGCCGCCTTCGCGTGTCAGGTGGAACTCAAAGCCGCCGTCGTCGCTGCCGGCATGTTCATCACGGGTGAAGGGCACACCTTGGTCGATCAGCCATTGGATGGCTTCCCGGCTGTGCTCGACGGTGAAGCGCACGGCCTCCTCATTGCACAGGCCGCCGCCAGCGTTAAGGGTGTCTTCGACATGCGATTGCACCGTGTCGGTGTCGTCCAGTACCGCCGCGACACCGCCCTGGGCCCAGAATGTCGAGCCGTTGGCCAGGTCGCCTTTGCTCAAAACCGCAATGCGCAGGTGGCTGGGTAGGGTCAGGGCAAGGCTCAATCCGGCTGCGCCGCTGCCGATCACCAGCACATCGTGTTGAAACTGTTGGCTCATTGGAAGGATTCCGCAAAAAGCGATCCGAAGGAGCGGCGCAAACAGGACGCCTGGATCGGCGAATCAAAGGGTCACACGGGCCACTAGTATATAGAGGGGTGGAGCGGCACAATAGCCACGCATTCGTGGCATTGTGAGATTATGCTGCGCAGCTTTGGGAAACAGCCGGTTGGCGGGACGGGAACTTTTTGCATGGGCCCCGACTCAATAGCAGGTTGCCCGAAAGCTGGGAAAACGTTGAGTTTATTGGCCCGTCGGGAGCATTGGACGCGTCACGAAACCGGCGACAAGATTATTCGCGCAGCCGGCCCCGCCCGGGCTGCGTTTTTCGTGTGTGCCAAATCAGTGCATGCCGGAAACTTGCTTGAAGGGGGAGAACTTTTGCGAAAAGCCCGAGTCTATGTTTGCAAGCCTGATCGTTTAGTTATGCAAGCCTCCTTCAAGTACAACGAGGAGTGTTCATGCTAACCCAGGAAGAGGATCAGCAGCTGGTCGAGCGCGTACAACGCGGCGACAAGCGAGCATTTGATCTGCTAGTGCTGAAATACCAGCACAAAATTCTCGGGTTGATCGTGCGGTTTGTGCACGACACCCATGAAGCGCAGGACGTTGCACAGGAAGCCTTTATCAAGGCGTACCGTGCACTTGGAAATTTCCGCGGTGATAGTGCGTTTTATACGTGGCTATATCGCATCGCCATTAACACGGCGAAGAACTATCTGGTGTCTCGCGGCCGCCGCCCACCAGACAGTGATGTCAGTTCAGAAGATGCTGAATTTTACGATGGTGATCACGGCCTCAAAGATCTCGAGTCGCCGGAGCGTGCATTGCTGCGCGACGAGATCGAAGGCACCGTCCATCGAACAATTCAGCAACTGCCAGAAGATTTGCGTACGGCATTAACTTTACGTGAATTCGATGGTCTGAGTTACGAAGACATTGCGAGCGTCATGCAATGTCCGGTGGGGACTGTAAGGTCACGGATTTTCCGGGCCCGGGAAGCCATCGACAAAGCCTTGCAACCATTGTTGCAGGAAAACTAAAGACAGCGGCGACAGCCAAGAGAGGAACCGCCATGAGTCGTGATGCCCTGCAGGAATCGCTGTCCGCAGTGATGGATAACGAAGCGGATGAACTGGAACTTCGTCGAGTGCTTAACGCATTTGATGATGCCGAAACCCGTGATACCTGGTCTCGTTACCAAGTCGCTCGGGCGGTGATGCACAAGGATCTTTTAATCCCTCGTCTGGATATTGCTGCGGCCGTTTCTGCCGCGCTGGCTGATGAAGCCGTTCCGGCCAAAGCTGCTCGTGGCCCGTGGCGTAGCCTGGGTCGACTGGCAGTGGCTGCCTCGGTGACCGTCGCCGTACTGGCTGGTGTTCGCCTGTACAACCAGGACGAAATTGCCGGTGCCGAACTGGCCCAGCAAACTCAGCAGCCCGTCATGGCGGGTCCGCAAGTCAAAGGCCCGGCTGTACTGGCAGGCTACAAGGAAAGCTCTGATACCACAGGCCCGATGGCCAATGGTGTGCTTCAAGGGCAATCCGGCTGGCAAGATCAGCGTCTACCAGGCTACCTGCGTCAGCACGCACAGGAATCGGCCGCCAAAGGCACCGAAAGCGCTCTGCCATACGCTCGCGCAGCCAGTCAGGAAAATCGCTGATCCGTTAGGGAGCTCTATGCGCGCCATACCGCTCCT
This sequence comes from Pseudomonas sp. W2Aug9, assembly GCF_023127755.1. Lineage (NCBI taxonomy): Bacteria > Pseudomonadati > Pseudomonadota > Gammaproteobacteria > Pseudomonadales > Pseudomonadaceae > Pseudomonas > Pseudomonas sp. W2Aug9. The sequence continues at coordinate 692,993 of NZ_SPKL01000010.1, forward strand.
TGCGCTTTTGCTCAGTAGTTGGATTGCACAGTCCGCCCATGCCGATGAAGCCCAAGACTGGCTGACTCGACTTGGGCGTGCAGAGCAGCAGCAAAGCTTTGAAGGTACGTTTGTTTACGAACGTAATGGCAGTTTTTCTACCCACGCTATCTGGCACCGTGTGCAGGACGGTCATGTCCGTGAGCGGTTGCTGCAACTGGACGGCTCGCCTCAGGAAACTGTACGGTTGGATGGCCGGACGCACTGCGTCAGTGGCGATCTGAGTGCTGGGTTGGTTACCTCTTCTGATGCACCTTCGCGTGCTCCCGATTCAAAAAAACTCACTCAATTCTATGAACTTGCCGTCATTGGCAAATCCCGCGTGGCCGGTCGTCATGCTGTGATTGTGTCAATCAGCCCGCGAGATCACTACCGCTACGGCTTTGAATTGCACCTGGATCGTGAGACGGCTCTGCCGCTCAAATCCCTGCTGCTCAATGATCAGGGGCAGTTGCTGGAGCGCTTTCAGTATGCGCGCCTGGATACCTCGGTCATTCCTGCCGAGCATGACTTACAGCCTGGCAGCGAATGCAAGCCTGTTGCTGCTTCCACCGACAAAGCCTCTGACATGCCTGCCTCCCAGGCGTGGCATCTGGATTGGCTGCCGCCTGGTTTCCAGCAGGTCAGCAGCACCACGCGCAAAGACAGCCAAACGAAATCGACCGTCGATAGCCTGATGTATGATGATGGGCTCGCACGCTTTTCTGTATTTCTTGAGTCCGCCAAGGGCGCCGACATGAATGAAACCCGCGCTCAACTCGGCCCGACGGTGGCGGTTTCTCGGCGTTTGAATACGGTTGACGGTGAGATGATGGTCACCGTAGTAGGGGAGATCCCCGTCGGCACTGCTGAGCGTATCGCGCTGTCGGTACGCGGTGAAAATACCGCTGTCAGGCCGTGAGATTGTTAATTCTATGTTCATCCTGACCTTTCAATCTGTGCTCAAGTTAGGTTGAGGGCCGATCGTATGAAATTTCTGGATCAGCATTTTCACTTGCAAAAACTTCCCATGTTTTTTATAGGTCAGGGTTTGTTGGCTCTGGCCTTGTTTTGTTCGCGGAACAAAAATGTCGTTTGCCGCATTCGGCGTTTATTGGACCCTGTCGCTTAACCCTGCTCGTCGTAACGGGAGCTGTATGTCGATACCACGTTTGAAGTCTTACCTATCCATAGTCGCCACAGTGCTGGTACTGGGTCAGGCCTTACCTGCGCAAGCAGTTGAGCTGCCTGACTTCACCCAACTGGTAGAGCAAGCCTCACCGGCGGTGGTGAATATCAGTACCACCCAGAAACTGCCGGATCGCAAAGTTTCGAACCAGCAGATGCCCGACCTGGAAGGCTTGCCGCCCATGCTGCGCGAGTTCTTCGAGCGCGGTATGCCGCAACCGCGCACCCCTCGTGGTGGCGGTGGTCAGCGCGAAGCCCAATCCCTGGGGTCCGGCTTCATCATTTCGCCTGACGGCTATATTCTGACCAACAACCACGTGATTGCCGATGCCGACGAAATCCTCGTGCGCCTGGCTGATCGCAGTGAGCTCAAGGCCAAGCTGATCGGTACCGACCCGCGTTCCGACGTAGCCTTGCTTAAAATCGATGGCAAGGACCTGCCGGTTCTCAAACTGGGCAAATCCCAGGACTTGAAGGCCGGCCAATGGGTCGTCGCGATCGGTTCGCCGTTCGGCTTTGACCATACCGTCACCCAGGGTATCGTCAGTGCTATTGGCCGCAGCCTGCCGAATGAAAACTACGTACCGTTTATCCAGACCGACGTGCCGATCAACCCGGGCAACTCTGGGGGGCCATTGTTCAACCTGGCTGGCGAAGTGGTAGGCATCAACTCACAGATCTACACCCGTTCCGGTGGTTTCATGGGCGTGTCTTTCGCGATCCCGATCGACGTGGCCATGGACGTCTCCAATCAGCTCAAAAGCGGTGGCAAAGTCAGCCGTGGCTGGTTGGGCGTAGTGATCCAGGAAGTTAACAAAGACCTGGCTGAATCCTTCGGCCTCGACAAGCCGGCCGGTGCTCTGGTTGCGCAAATCCAGGACAATGGTCCAGCGGCCAAAGGCGGCCTTAAAGTCGGCGACGTGATTCTGAGCATGAACGGCCAACCCATCGTCATGTCGGCGGACCTGCCTCATCTGGTCGGCGCGCTCAAGGCTGGCGGCAAAGCCAAACTGGAAGTGATTCGTGACGGCAAGCGCCAGAACGTGGAGCTGACCGTCGGTGCGATCCCGGAAGAAGGTGCGACGCTGGATGCCCTGGGTAATGCCAAGCCGGGTGCAGAGCGCAGCAGTAACCGCCTGGGCATCGCCGTGGTTGAACTGACCGCCGAGCAGAAGAAGACGTTTGACCTGCAAAGCGGTGTGGTGATCAAGGAAGTCCAGGATGGCCCAGCCGCCTTGATCGGCCTGCAGCCGGGCGACGTGATCACTCACCTGAACAATCAGGCGATCAACACCACCAAGGAGTTCACCGACATCGCCAAGGCGTTGCCGAAGAACCGTTCGGTGTCGATGCGCGTACTGCGTCAAGGTCGTGCCAGCTTCATTACCTTCAAGTTGGCCGAGTAATCGTCAAGCCTGCATTGCAATAGAAACAAAAAGCCCCGCTGCCGGTTAACGGCAGCGGGGCTTTTTTGTGGGTGACGGGTTTAGCTCATCATCCCTTTCACCAGGCGTTCCTGTTCGATCAGCTCACGCTGACGTGCGTCGATACGTGAGGACAGTGGGAAATTACTGCCGGCGCGGCGCTTGGCAAAGTCCAGTTGCTGGATGGCCTGCTGGAAGTCCCCCACCAGTGCGAAGTATTCGGCGCGGGCCTGATGCAAGCCGATGATGTTGCCGGACAGGCCGCGTGTTTCGGCCACCTGATACCACACGTCCGGATCGTCGGGGCGTGACTTGAGCAAGCCATCCAGCGCCTTTTCGGCATCGGCGGTGCGGTTCTGCTTAAGCAGCAGGTCTACCCGCACCTGGTTCAGCGGATAGTTGCTGGGGTACTGGGTGAGCATACGGTCAGTCCGTTGCTGGGCATCCGCCATGCGGTTGCTGGTGATGTCCAGTTCGATCTGCGCCAGGTTGTAGGTGATGTCATTGGGTGCCTTGGCCAGCAGCGGTGCCAGGCTCTCCCGTGCTTCCTTGAGTTGGACTCCCTTGATCTGCGCAATGGCGAGGCCATAACGCGCTACATCGTTTTTGGGGTTGTCGTCCAACTGCGCCTGGAAGCGCTTGGCAGCCAGGCCAGGCGTGTCTTCGTATTTCAATTGCACGCGTGCGCGAATCAGTTGATAGCGCAGGCTGTCTTCCTTGCCGCCGAGTTTGGCCTGCTCGGCGCGGTTGCGGGTGTCGGCAATACGCGATTCGGTCACTGGGTGCGTCAACAGGAACTCCGGTGGCTTGGCATCGAAGCGGTACTGACGCATCAGGCGTTCGAACATGGTGGGCATCGACCGCGGGTCGTAGCCGGCTTTCTCCAGGTTGAGGATGCCGATGCGGTCTGCCTCTTGTTCGTTCTGCCGGGAGAACCGACGCTGCTCCTGGATCGCAGCCGCTTGTGAGCCGGCAATTGCTGCGATACCCGCATCGCCGGCACCCGCGGCGGCGGCAATAATGCCGCCAAGCAGCGCCGCCATCATTGGCAGTTGCATGCGTGACTGGGCTTCCACGCCCCTGGCAAAGTGACGCTGGGACAAGTGCGCCAGTTCGTGGGCCAGTACCGACGCGTATTCACCTTCGGTCTGGGCGTTGAGGAACAAGCCGCCGTTCACCCCAATGATCCCGCCGGGTGCCGCAAAGGCGTTGAGCTGCGGGCTGTTGATCAGGATGAATTCCAGGCGCCGATCGTTGACCTGGCTGGTTTCCACCAGCTTGTACACGCTGGTTTCTACGTAGTCCTTGAGTTGCGGGTCGTTAAGCTGCGACACCTGACCGCGCAAATAGGCCAGCCAGGCGCGGCCCAGTTGATATTCCTGTTGGGGCGAGACAATGGCAGAACTGGCGTCACCAAGTGACGGCAGCTCATCAGCGAAGGCCGGGGAGGCCAGCAGGCAGGCCAGCGTCAGCAGGGTAGGGCGCAAAAAAGTCATGCACAAAGCCTTTCGACAAAGAGCTTACTGTAGCCGGACACTGCGCCTGGGACCAGATATTCTAAGCAGCCCGAATGTTTGCCTGGAGTAACACCATGACCGACGCTGTAGCCTTTGACGCCGAACTCGATGCCAGCGGCCTCAACTGCCCGTTGCCCCTGCTCAAGGCCAAGCTGGAACTCAATAAAATGGCCTGCGGTGCGGTGCTCAAGGTGACCGCCACCGACGCTGGCTCCCAGCGTGACTTCCGCACCTTTGCCAAACTCGCCGGCCACACCCTGGAGCATGAAGAAGACGCCGAGGGTGTGTACCGGTATTGGTTGCGCAAGGCCTGACGGCTTTATCGACGCACAATCAGGCCTTGTTCAGCGCCTGCGCTGCCGCCAACACGGCATCCACATGCCCCGGCACTTTCACGCCGCGCCATTCCCGACGCAGCACGCCTTCGCTGTCGATCAGAAAGGTGCTGCGATCCACGCCCAGGTATTCCTTGCCGTACAGCTTCTTGAGCTTGATCACATCAAACAGCTGGCAGACCGCTTCGTCCTTGTCGCTGATCAGCTCGAAAGGAAACTCCTGCTTGGCCTTGAAGTTCTCGTGGGACTTCACGCTGTCACGCGACACACCAAACACTTCAGTGTTGGCGGCCTGGAAAGCTGCGTACTGGTCACGAAAGCCCTGGCCTTCAGTGGTGCAGCCCGGGGTGCTGTCCTTGGGGTAGAAGTAGATCACCACTTGCTTGCCCTTGAGAGCTGCGAGGCTGAAAGTCTGGCCGCTGGTGGCCTGGGCTTCGAAGTCTGCGACGGGTTTGTCGATGGCTACCGGCATGAGTCTTTCCTTACATTGGGTTCTGTGGGCGCCATGGCTCGATCAGCGCGTCGAGGTTCAGGGCATCGGCAAAATCCAGGAACTGGTCGCGCAACCAGCTGATCTGTACGCCGGCCGGCAGGGTAACGGTGAACGTGGCGTTGAGCATGGTGCCGCCGGTTTGAGGTGCCTGATAGGTGTCGCAGGTCAGGTTTTCCAGCTCGACGTTGTGGTCGATGAAGAACTGGCACAACTCGTTGACGATGTCCGAGCGGTAGGCCGAGCTGACGTACGCCACATAAGGCAAGGCCTGTGGGCGATTTTCCAGGGCGGCGCTGCGCACCACATTGACGGTGAAGTCGTGCTTTTTGGCCAGGCCCGGCAGGCCGGTTTCCAGGCGCGCCAATGCGTCCCAGGAGCCGGAAATCTGCAAGACCAGCGCGCTGCACTCGCCGTGGCGAGTCAGGCGCGAGGTCACGACCGCGCAGCGGTTCTCATGGCTGGCGCGGCACAGGACGTTGGTCAGCTCCATGGGGTTGGCGCCGAGGGCACTGATAACAAGGAATTGTTCGCGAACTGTGGGGGTGGACATGCAGCCTTCCTAAAGCGATGAGCGGTCAATACTGTGTGGGCCGTATCGATCAAAGGATCAAGGGTAGCGAAAAGCGTCGCCAAGGGCTAGGAGGTGGCGTTTTCATTGCGTGATCGGCCGGCTTGAAGCGGTGCTTTGGCCCAATGATGGCATTGCCCGACGTTTAGTTGCTCCAGAACGCATCCTCACGCGGTACTTCGCTTGTACAAGCATCTTGGCGCCAGTACCATTACGGCTCTCTTTTTCCGGCAGGAGCGGTTGCATGATTGCGGGCAGTATGGTGGCACTGGTCACACCCATGGATGCACAAGGTCGTCTCGACTGGGACAGCCTGGGCAAACTGGTGGACTTCCACCTGCAAGAGGGCACCAACGCCATCGTGGCGGTCGGCACCACAGGTGAATCGGCCACCCTCGATGTGGAAGAACACATCCAGGTGATCGAGTTCGTGGTCAAGCGCGTTGCGGGCCGCATCGCCGTGATCGCCGGAACGGGTGCCAACTCCACGCGCGAAGCGATCGAGCTGACCCGCAACGCCAAGAAAGCCGGCGCCGATGCGTGCCTGCTGGTGACCCCGTACTACAACAAGCCGACCCAGGAAGGCTTGTACCAGCACTTCAAAGCCATCGCCGAAGCCGTCCAGATCCCGCAGATCCTCTATAACGTACCGGGTCGTACCGCGTGCGATATGAAGGCCGAGACCGTGATCCGCCTGTCCACCGTGCCGAACATCATCGGTATCAAGGAAGCCACTGGCGACCTGCAGCGCGCCAAGGACATCCTGGCCGGCGTGAGCAGTGACTTCCTGGTGTATTCCGGTGACGACGCCACCGCTGTCGAATTGATCCTGCTGGGTGGCAAGGGCAACATCTCCGTGACCGCCAACGTGGCTCCGCGTGCCATGAGCCAGATGTGCGCCGCCGCCATCGCCGGCGATGCCGCGACGGCCCGTGCGATCCACGAGAAGCTGATGCCGCTTAACAAGACACTGTTTATCGAATCCAATCCTATTCCCGTGAAATGGGCGCTGACTGAGATGGGCCTGATGCCGGACGGTATCCGTCTGCCGCTCACCCGGCTCAGTGAAGCCTGTCACGAACCGCTGCGACAGGCCCTGCGCCAGTCCGGCGTCCTGGTTTAATTGAGGAAGCACTACGCATGAAGCGATTGGCCGGACTTTCCGCACTTGCCTTGATTATCTCCAGCACCAGTGGCTGCGGTTGGGTATGGGGCCCGGAAGGCTACTTCCGTGACCGCGGCAGCGATTACCTGGAAGCGCAAGCAACCAAACCGATGCAGTTGCCGCCTGATGTCAATGTCGCCAAGCGTCTTGACCCCTTGTTGCCGATCCCACGCAACGTCGCCGACGACACCGTCAAGGGCGAGTACGTAGTACCACGCCCGCAGCCGATCACGGCAGTGGCCGATGCCAGCGACTACAGCCTGCAGAAAAGTGGCGACAACCGCTGGATCGTGGCTCAGCGCCCACCTGCCGAAGTCTGGCCGGTGGCAGTGCAGTTCTTCCAGGACAACGGTTTCCGTCTCGACCAGCAACGCCCGCAAACCGGTGAGTTCACCACGGCGTGGCAGCAAGGCCGCGAGTTGTCCGCCAACATGGCTCAGCGCCTGCTGGCCGGTGGTGTAGCCGCCGACAGCGAGGCCCGTGTGCGTGTGCGCATCGAGCCAGGCGTGCAGCGCAATACCAGTGAAGTCTATGTGGTCAGCGCCGAGCGCCCTGCCGGCAGCACGGCCAACGTCGATTTCACCCCGCGTTCGGTCAACACCGGCGTCGATGCCGCGCTGGTCGACGAGATGCTCGCCAGCATGAGCCGTATCTCCGAGAAGGGCGGTTCCGTTTCCCTGCTCGCGGCCCGTGACTACGACACCCCTAACCGCGTCAGCCTCACCGAAGACGGCAGCGGTAACGTGGTGCTCAACCTGGGTGAAGACCTCGACCGTGCCTGGGCCAGTGTTGGCCGTGCGTTGGAGCAAGGCCCTTGGCGCGTTGAAGACATCAACCGCAGCCTGGGCCTGTACTACATCAACGTGGCTGAAAAGGCCGAGAAGAAAGACGACGAGCCAGGTTTCTTCGGCAAACTGTTCGGCAGCGCGCCGACCAAGGAAGAGATCGAAACCCGTGCCGAGCGTTATCAGGTTCGTTTGAGCAAGGTTGGCGAAAGCGTGCAAGTCACCGTCGAGAAGAACATCAACACCGTCGCGCCAGCTGAAACAGCGCGCAAAGTGTTGGGCGTGATTCAAGACAATTTGGGCTGATTCGGTGCGTTTTGCCGTTCTCGGCAGCGGTAGCCAAGGGAACGGTACGCTGGTCGCTCACGATGACACGTATGTGCTGGTCGATTGTGGTTTCTCGTTAAGAGAAACCGAGCGACGCCTGCTGCGCCTCGGGGTTCACCCCACGCAGTTGAGCGCAATTCTGGTCACCCACGAACATGCCGACCACGTGCATGGCGTGGGTTTACTGTCTCGGCGCTACAATCTGCCGGTGTACTTGAGTCGCGGCACGCTGCGCGGGATGCGCAAACCCATCGAGCCGGCAGGTTTTCTGGCCGGTGGCGAGCAACTGCAAATCGGTGCCTTGAGCATCAATGTCATCGCGGTTGCCCACGATGCCCAGGAGCCTACGCAATACGTATTCAGTGACGGCCAGCGGCGTTTTGGCGTGCTGACCGACCTGGGTTCCTACTGCGCCAGGGTGCTGGACGGTTACCGGGACCTCGATGCCTTGATGATCGAGTCCAACCACTGCAGGGATCTGCTGGCGCGCGGTCACTACCCTTACTTTCTCAAGCAGCGGGTGGGCGGCGAGCTGGGACATTTGAACAATCACCAGGCGGCGTACCTGGTGTATGAGTTGGGCTGGCAAGACCTGCAACACCTGGTCCTGGCTCACCTCAGCAGCAAGAACAACCTGCCGACGCTTGCCCGGCAATGTTTTGTCGACACCCTCGGGTGCGACCCGGACTGGCTGCAACTGGCCGATCAAGATTCAGGGCTCGACTGGCGACACATCGCCTAGCCCACCTTACTCAAAGCGGAGCCCATCATGGAAAAACGTGAAGAACTCTACCGCGGCAAAGCCAAGTCGGTGTACAAGACCGACGACGCCAACCGCCTGATCCTGCTGTTTCGCAACGACACCTCGGCGTTCGACGGCAAGCGCATCGAACAGCTTGATCGCAAGGGCATGGTGAACAACAAGTTCAACGCCTTCATCATGCAGAAGCTCGAAGCGGCCGGTATCCCGACCCAATTCGACAAACTGCTGGGCGACAACGAGTGCCTGGTCAAGAAGCTCGACATGATCCCGGTGGAATGCGTCGTGCGTAACTACGCCGCCGGCAGCCTGGTCAAGCGCCTGGGCGTGGAAGAGGGCCTCAAGCTCAACCCTTACACGTTTGAACTGTTCCTGAAGGACGACGCCAAGGGCGACCCGTTCATCAACGAATCCCACGTTGTGGCGTTCGGCTGGGGCACCGCTGAACAACTGGCGCGCATGAAAGAGTTGTCCCTCAAGGTCAACGACGTGCTGAGCAAGCTGTTCGACGACGCTGGCCTGTTGCTGGTGGACTTCAAGCTGGAGTTCGGCGTATTCCACGACGGCTCAATCGTCCTGGGCGACGAATTCAGCCCGGACGGCTGCCGCCTGTGGGACAAGGACACCAAGAAGAAGATGGACAAAGACCGCTTCCGCCAGGGCCTCGGTGACGTGATCGAAGCCTACGAAGAAGTCGCCAATCGTCTCGGCGTACCGCTGTAATCGACGCAAGCATCTGATAGCACGGAAAAAAATCACCTTTGGGGTTTGCTTCCGCGAAACACACTGTTATGATGCGCGCCGTTGGAGAGATGCCAGAGTGGCCGAATGGGACGGATTCGAAATCCGTTGTACCTTCACCGGTACCTAGGGTTCGAATCCCTATCTCTCCGCCATTATTTATAAACAGAAACCCCCAATAACTTAAAGGTTGTTGGGGGTTTTTGTTTTTGTAGCAGAAATGCTCAGGTGAATTCTGCTACGGTCGTGATTACCTGATGACAATGCGGGTCAATCATGAATTTTGAAAAAGTGCTCACGCATTTGCAGGCTAACCTTCCAGGTCTTTTGGCAGTGTACGTCTTTGGCAGCCAGGCGACGGGCGAGGCACATGCCGACAGCGATCTTGACGTGGCTGTGCTGATTGAGGGAAGCATTGACCCACTGCAACTGTGGCGCTTATCCGGGGAGTTAGCGGATATCGTCAAGGTCCCCGTTGATTTGCTGGACTTACGCGCGGCCTCGACGGTCATGCAATACCAAGTCATAACCACAGGGCGCCGCCTCTGGAGCAAGGACAGTCAGGCGGGTATCTTCGAGAGCTACATACTCAGCGAGAAAACTGCATTGGATTGCGCCAGGGCAGAGCTGCTAGTCGACATTCAAAAGGATGGAACGGTATATGGCCGATGATGTACTCATCAACAAGGCTGCCAGTATTGAGCGTTGCGTTGCTCGTGCTCGGGAGGAGTACGAAAAGGATCCAGCCAGTTTTGCCACTGACTTCACCCGTCAAGATGCGGCCATTCTCAATATTCAGCGTGCCTGCGAGGCGGCTCTGGACATGGGGCAACATCTGATTCGTCGTGAGCGCCTCGGTGTCCCCCAAAGTGCTCGTGACGTGTTTGAGCTGCTGGCGCAGGGAGGATGGGTGAATCCTTCCTTACTGACTAACCTGAAAAACATGGTCGGTTTCCGCAATATCGCGGTGCATGAGTATCAGACGCTTCAGTTGCCTATTGCCGTTGCGATCATCACCAAACATCTGGGCGATTTCCTGGCATTCAGTGCACATGTCTTGACTAAGGACGCGGGCCAGTAAGCCTATTCAAATGGCCCGCGGTAAAATCTAGGCTATAGGTCGTCTAGAGAAACCTTCACTCGCTGAGCAGACGCCTGGCGCTCACGTACGGTCGCTATCAACGCTTCATCCTCTTTTGCCGGGCGCTTTCTATCCGATTCTTTTACCGTTTCCCTTGGTCTTTTCTTCGCCTCTTGCTCGGTTACGTATTCACCTGTGACCGCATCGCGATATCTCGTTGGCATATCAGCACCCTTGACAGTATGTCGCCACGGCGGCGACTTTTTGAGACTAGCTCGCAGGCTTATGCACACAAGGTTCCCGGTGGGGATACTGGTTACCAAGCTTTTCTGAAACAGGTGCTTACGTTGTGCAGGTTCGACAGTTTTCCAGCAGGGTTGCGTTGGCTCGGGCAGGGCGCTAACCTTCCGCCGTCGTCCTCATGGCGACCGGTTTTGACAGACTGATTTACAGGTGTACGACCTCCATGCGATTACAGGCTTTTCTGCTGTGATGTCGTTTTATGGCGGCTGTGCGTGGGGCATCTTCGGGTGCGCCGGGTCCTGTATACCGGTCTGTCAACCCGCGCACAGCTGCCACCTGATCCTGTTTGACAGCGGGATGTGGCAGTTCCTATTGCATACAGGAGCTACACAATGAGCAATCTCGATTCTGATTCCGAGTTTTCCCCGCGTAAAATATTCCATGTAGGCACTGATGTCGGCACCGAAGAAGCCCTCACCAACGCCACCGAAATCCTCTCATCCGCCCTTCAAACCGCCTACCAATGCGCCGAAGATCCACACAGCACGCAGTCGCCCGTGATCATGGCCCTGGCTCAATTGATCGAGAACGCGCAAGCCTTGGTGGACGCCGTACTCGAGCGTGATTTCCCCACGGCCAAATAAATACCTGCTCCCTGAAACGAAAAAAGCCTGCTGAACTCAACGCTCAGCAGGCTTTTTTGCGCATACAACCCGGTCAGGCAGGCTGTGCCACCAGGTTATTACTGACCTTGCGCCCCAACACCAGCACGGTCGCAAACCCGAACCCTACCAACACCGTGGCCAGGCTCAACAACACCGAGCTGCCCAGCTGGTCGACGATGCGTCCGCCAAAGAACGAACCCAGGGCGATGATGACCTGAAACAGCGCCACAAACAGTGGCATGCCGCGCTCTACATCCTTGGGCGCCACCACAAACATCCAGATACTGGCGCAGGCTGGGAAGGCGCCGAAGGCGAAACCCCAGAGTGCGATCAGCATCGAGGCGCCGGAAAGGCCGGTGGCGAAGTAGGGGAACAGTGCTGTGCTGGTGCCAATCATCAGTGCAACCAGCAGCAGGGTGTGACGCACACTGCGGTTAGCGGCGAAACCGGCAAAAACATTGCCCATTACCCCGGCTACGCCATAGAGCAGCAGCAATGAACCAATTGTCGGGCCGTCAAAGCCGGAGCTGTTTTTGAAGAAGGGCGCGACATAGGTATACGCAGCAAAGTGCGCCAGGCCGATCAGCAATACAGCGATCAAGCCGACTCGCGCCTGTGGGTTGATAAACAACGCGGGCAAGTCACGAATCTCAATGGCCTTTTCCGGGGTCAGTCGCGGTAGCAGGAAGATCTGCGCCAGCAGCACCGGAATGCCCACCAACGCCGTGACGAGGAAGGTCATGCGCCAGCCCATCAGGCCGCTGAGCCAGGTACCCACAGGCACGCCCAGTACGGTGGCGAGCGTTACGCCCATCATGATGATCGAGGTGGCTTTCGCAACCCCAACGCCTTTGGGTGCCAGCCGCCCGCTGAGGGCAATGGCCGTGGCCCAGAAGCCGCCGATGCTGATGCCGAGCAATACGCGGCCGAACAGCAGCAGGCTGAAATCGGTGGCGAAGGCCACCACCGAGTTGGCGATGATCATCACCAGTGTCAGGCCAATCAGCAGATAGCGACGGTCCATGGCGCCAATGCTGACCGACAGAAACGGCGCGGCGAGGGCGGCCATGATGCCGGGCAATGTGACCATCAATCCGGCGTGACCGGCACTGATGCCCAGGTCGCTGGCGACGTCGTTGAGTACGCCCACCGGCAGGAATTCACTGGTCACCAGGGCGAAGGCACCCACGGCGACCGAAAGAATCGCCAGCCACTGCTGTTTGACGCTTTGTTGATCATGTTCGGGAAGCCCGCTAGGGGCCTGGCTCGCGCTTGGCATGGGATTGGGTTCCGGGAGGAATGTCGCCTGAAGCCAGGCGAGGAGGGAATTTGGAGCGATTATAGGAATCAGTGGCGGCAATCGTTCAGGCGCTCGTTTCGATAGTAATCATCAGTGGTATCGATGTGAGATTTTAAAGAGCCTTAAATCTGCCGTACAAACGAAAAAGCCCGTCGCTGAGTCAGCTCCGAGCTTTTCCGGTTATGACGATGTTTAAGGCGCAGCAGTGGAGTCTTATTTTAGCTAGCCAACGCATTCAGTACATGGACTGGGTCATTATGGATAGCTTTCAACAATGCCTTTGCTGGTCCGGTAGGTTCACGACGACCCTGCTCCCAGTTACGTAATGTGCCAAGTTGCACATCAATCAGCGCTGCGAATTTAGCCTGGGTCAGCCCTGTCGCCTTACGGATCTCTTTGACTCGCATTGAATCAACATGGAATTCACGAGAAGGTTCGCGTTCTCCGCGCAGGATCTCGTTCATCTCTTGAACGCTTTCCATCAATTCATCAAAAAATCTGCTCATAGCTATCTCCAGTGCTCAATCGCAGCCTTCAGTGACTTGCGCTCGTCGGCAGTCAAGTCCTGCTGTTCATTTTTGGGATAGACCATCAGTAGAACAATCTGTGATGCCGAGACGAAGTGGTAATAGATCACCCGCGCCCCGCCTCGTTTGCCATGGCCCTTGGCTGCTACTCGTATCTTGCGAACTCCACCCGTACCCTCGATTACATCGCCAGCAGAAGGGTTGACTACCAACACGTTCTGAAGAGCCGTGTAGGCATCCTCGTCGATCAATTCTTTAACGCGACGGGTGAAGACTGACGTCTCTATGAAAATCATCGCTAATGTACGCCATTGGCTTAGTTGACTGCAATCCTAGCCGTGCGTGCTTCGACGTGTATCCAGTGAGTTGTAACTGCTTTTTGACACGCAGGATGTGGCCAATTATACGTCGGCCAACCGCCCCATAAGACACTCAATAAACACCCCCTCCGCCCGACTCATCTTCTGCTCGCGATTCCACAACAGGTGAATATCCACATCCGCAATCCCCTCATCCGGCGGCAACCGCCACAGCAGCCCGTTTTTCACATCGTCCGCCACCACATGAGTCGGTAAGCAACCCAAACCAAACCCGGCAATCACCAAACGCCGCACTTCTTCCAGGCTGGAGGATGACGCCACGATCCGCCCACCGAAGCCTTGCTGATCACGGAAAATCGTCAGCGGCGAGAGCATCCCGCCAATCTGGTCGCTGGTAAAACTCACGAAGTTTTCCGACTGCAAATCCCCCTCGGCCAGGTTTGTGCGCCCGAACAATGGGTGATGTTTTCCGCAAAAGAACGCGTAGCGCTGACGCAGAAACAGGTGCTGTTCCAGGCGCGGCTGAGGCCGACGATTGAGGCTCAACCCCAGGGTCGCGGTTTTTTCCAGCAGGGCGGCGACGATGTCGGAGCTGCGCATCACTTCGACTTCCAGATCGACCCGCGGATGTTCGCGATGAAAGCTGGCGAGAAAGTCATCGAAAGTGTCGGAATTAATCCGGCTGATCATCAGCAAGCGCACTTTGCCGATCACTTCATCGCCGGGCTTTTGCAGGGCGTTGCTCATTTGCGAAACCTGGCCGTACATCTCGCCGGCAATCGCGAAAATCTGTTCGCCTGCCTCGGTGAGCACGAAGCGCGGGCCGCGACGCACGATGAGCTGGCAATCCAGCTGTTCCTCCAGGCGCTTGAGCGCCTGGCTGATGGCCGGTTGCGTCAGGTGCAGGCGAGCAGCAGCGCGGCTGATGCTCAGTTCCTGGCCGATCACGCGGAAGGTACGCAGCAGGTTCCAGTCCAGGCGGTCGTTGAGCAGGGGGTGAATATCGCGGCGGGATTCGGGCATGGTGTGGCTCGATAATAAGCAGTATTTATAATCAAGATAATAAATAGAAAATTGACTAATCATAGCCCCAGGCCGAAAAATCGGGCTCAACAAGCGCCATCAGAGCGCACCGGTTCGACCATCTCCTGCCAAAAAAATAACCAAAGGAGCCAGCCCCATGAAGCCTTCCGCTTCGCCGCAGCCTCGCCGTGCCGCGGCCGCCGCTTTTATCGGCACCATGATCGAGTGGTACGACTTTTACATCTATGCCACCGCTGCGGCGCTGGTGTTCGGTCAGCTGTTTTTCCCCTCCGACGATAAATTGTTCAGCACCATGGCTGCGTTCGGCACCTTCGCCGTGGGCTTCTTTGCGCGGCCGTTGGGCGGCATCGTGTTTGGCCATATCGGCGACCGCATCGGCCGCAAGAAATCCCTGGTGATTACCCTCGTGATGATGGGCGTGGTCACGGTATGCATCGGCCTGTTGCCGACCTATGCGCAGATCGGCGCCGCGGCACCGGTGCTGCTTGTACTGCTGCGAGTGGTGCAAGGCATTGCGGTCGGCGGTGAGTGGGGCGGGGCGGTGTTGATGGCCGGAGAACATGCGCCAAAGGGGCGCCGTAACTTCTTTGCATCCTTCGCCCAGTTGGGCAGCCCGGCCGGTTTGATTCTTTCTCTGCTGGCGTTCAGCGCGGTGACCCGCTTACCGGAAGAAGACCTGCTCAGTTGGGGCTGGCGCCTGCCGTTCCTGGCCAGTGCCTTGCTGTTGGTCGTCGGCCTGGCGATTCGCCTGGGTGTAAATGAGTCGCCGGAGTTCCTCGAAGACAAGGCCCTGGCGGAAAAAGCTCGGGCGATCAAGAAGGACCAAGCCCCCGTGCTGGAAGTGCTGAAGACCGCTTGGCGTCCACTGTTGTTGTGCATTGGCGCCAACACATTGGGGATTGCCGGCGTGTATTTCACCAACACCTTCATGATTGCCTACAGCACTCAGCAACTGAACCTGCCGCGCTCGCTGATTCTGGAATGCCTGTTCTTCGTCGCCATTATCCAGTTCTGCGTTCAGCCACTGGCCGCCTGGGTGGCAGAGAAGGTCGGCGCTACACGGTTCCTGTGCGCCATGTGCGTACTGGCAATGGCCTCGCCGTATCCGATGTTCGTTCTGGTCAGCAGCGGCCAGGCGCCGTTGATCATCCTCGGCATAGCCCTCGCGGTGGTGTGCATGGCGTCGTTCTATGCCGTCATCGCAGGCTTTGTCAGCGGCCTGTTTGAAACCCGCGTGCGTTACACCGCGATCTCTCTGGCTTACCAGGTATGCGGCGCATTGGCCGGCGGCCTGACACCGTTGATCGGCACCTGGCTGGCCCATCAATACCTGGGCCAATGGTGGCCGATGGCAGTGTTTTACAGCGTGATCGCGGCGGTCTCGTTGGTGTGCGTGCTGGCCTTGTCCCGCCGCCACGCCACGGCTCACCGCCTGGAAATGGCACACAGTTGAGGGAGTCAGCAATGTTGAAGATCAATGGCGAGCGCCTGTGGCATAGCTTGATGGCCATGGCCGAGATCGGCGCGACTGCACGCGGTGGCAGCTGCCGCCTGGCGTTGAGCGCCGAAGACAAGGCCGGTCGCGAGCTGTTCAGTCACTGGTGTACAGCGGCTGGCCTGACGTTGAGCGTGGATGCCATTGGCAATCTGTTCGCCCGTCGTGCGGGTACCGACAATGACGCCGCTGCGGTGATGATCGGCAGCCATCTCGATACCCAGCCCGAAGGCGGGCGCTTCGATGGCGTGTACGGCGTATTGGCCGGCCTGGAGGTGATCCGCAGCCTCGACGACCACGGCATCCAGACGCGCAAGCCCCTGGAAATCGCAGTGTGGACCAACGAAGAAGGCGCGCGTTTCACCCCGGCGATGCTGGGCTCGGCGGTGTTCACTGGTGCGCTGACGCTGGACAAGGCATTGGCGACCACCGACGTCGATGGCATCAGCGTGGCCGAGGCGTTGCGCACCACCGGCTATAACGGTGAGCGGTCATTGGGTGGGGCGGTGGACGCGTATTTTGAAGCGCATATCGAGCAAGGCCCGATCCTGGAAGACAACGCCAACAGTATCGGCGTGGTGACCGGCGGCCAGGCGATTCGCTGGCTCGACGTGCGGGTCGAAGGCATGGCTGCCCATGCTGGCACCACGCCGATGGCGCTGCGCAAAGATGCGTTGTATGGCGCCGCAAAAATGATCCAGGCCCTGGAAAACCTCGCTGCCGATTTTGCCCCGCATGGCCTGACCACTGTGGGTGAATTGAGCATCGCCAAGTCGTCGCGCAACACCATTCCCGGTGTGCTCGACTTCACTGTCGATCTGCGCCATCACCGCGACGCCGATATCGACGCCATGGAGCAACAAGTGCGCGCACGCCTGCAGGCGATTGCCGAAAACCGTGGCCTCAGCGTGACTATCACACCGCACTGGATCAGCCCGGCCACGCCGTTCGATGCTGAGTGCGTGGCCTGTGTGCAAGCGTCGGTGGATGCTCTGGGCTACAGCCAGCAGACCATCATCAGCGGTGCCGGCCACGATGCTATCCACCTGGCGCGCTATTGCCCGACTGCGATGATCTTCATCCCCTGTGTCGGTGGCCTGAGCCACAACGAAGCCGAAGACGTCTTGCCTGAAGACGTGCGCCAGGGCACCGATGTATTGCTCAACGCCGTGTTGAAACGCGCCGGCCAGTTTCATTTCTAACGGCTGACGCCGTGCCCATGTGGGAGCTGGCTTGCCTGCGATAGCGGTGAAGCAGGCAGTACATTGTGCTCTGACCGTGCGCAATCGCAGGCAAGCCAGCTCCCACAGGTTCTGTGTTTATCCAGGAGCATCCTATGAATACGTTTTTCCATCCCGAACAACTGCTGCATCATCCACGCAGTTACTATTCTCGTGGCCAGATGCGCACACCACAGGAGGTCCCCGAGCGTGCGCGCAACCTGCTGCTGGCTGCGCAATCCCTGGGCTTTGATATCCAGCAACCGAGCGACTACGGTATGGAGCCGCTGCTCGCCGTGCACGGCGCTGCATATCTGGATTTTCTCCAAGAAGCTCACCAGCGCTGGAAGGAAATCCCCGAAGACTGGGGCGACGAAGTCATGTCCAACATCTTCGTGCGCGAGCCCAACGCCCTGCGCGGCATTCTGGCCCAGGCGGCACGTTACCTGGCTGATGGCAGTTGCCCGATCGGTGAACTGACCTGGCGCTCGGCGTATTGGTCAGCCCAAAGCGCCGTTGCCGCTGCCAAGGCGATCCTCGATGGCGCACCTGCCGCCTACGCCTTGTGCCGCCCGCCGGGTCATCACGCCCGCTTCGATGCGGCGGGCGGCTTCTGTTACATCAATAATGCGGCGGTGGCTGCACAAGCGTTACGCCAAGGCTTCCAGCGCGTCGCGGTGCTCGATACCGACATGCACCACGGCCAAGGCATCCAGGAGATTTTCTACCAGCGCGATGACGTGCTCTACACGTCGATCCATGGCGATCCGACCAACTTCTATCCCGGGGTGGCGGGCTTTGCCGAAGAAAGAGGCGATGGTGCAGGCTCAGGATTCAACCTCAACCTGCCCATGCCCCACGGTGCCAGCGAAGCGCTGTTTTTCGAAAAGCTGGAGCTGGCCCTGGCAGCGGTGAAGGATTTCTCGGCGGATGTGCTGGTGTTGTCACTGGGCTTTGATATTTACGAGTTGGACCCGCAAAGCAAAGTCGCGGTGACGCGGGAAGGCTTTGCGCGGCTGGGCGAGTGCATTCGAGGGCTGGGGTTGCCATGCTTGATCGTGCAGGAAGGGGGTTATCACTTGGAGACGCTGGACAGTAACGCGCAGGCGTTTTTCAGTGCGCCAGCGGCGTGGAAGAAATTATCAGTCGATTAAGCGCTAAAAGCCTGCCGATCAGTTTTCAGCAGGCTTTTCGTCTATCAATGAGCAGTCGTTCCCCTCACCCTGGAACAGCGCCGCGTAGTTTTGCCCGCCATAAAATACCCCCACTATCGACACCGTTTCGCAATCAGGCCTCACCCTGAACGCGATGATGGTGCTGCGACGATAGTGCGTGATGCGTAAGCCTGTAAGCAGGTCGTCACGGCGCGTGCCACGCAAGGGGAACAGGGCGAGGTTTTCACAGTAGCTGACGAGATTGTCGATAAAGCGCGTCGCTACCAAGGGGGAGCCGGCATCGCAGATGTAATCCTCAAGGGCATTGAGTTGCGTCAGGACTTCAGGCGAAAAAACCACCGAGTAGCTCACGCGTTCCCGATGCCTTTGCGCTGACGCCTGGCTGCCATATGCTCGCGAACCTGTTCTGCAGATAACCCGAGCTCAGGCTGTGCCTCAAGAGCGGTCGCTGCCGGGATGACTTCGTCCCTCAGCCAATCTTCCATGGCACGGTCACGTGCCAGCAGCACCCGCAATCCGTCGCGAATCACTTCGCTTTCGCTGGCATATTCGCCTGCAGCCACCTTGGCTTTGACCAGGGCCGCCATTTCAAGGGGCAAGGTGATGCTCATTTGCTGGGTTGAGCGCATTGGGATGTCCGCCAGAAGTGAGTAGGATTAAATCCTACTTGACCATTGGCGCGATGCAAGAAGCAACTGATCAATGCCGATATCCGGCGTCTCGTCGTCCATCCAGAAGGGGTAGGTTTGCATGGGGTGTCGCGTCTCCAGTTGTGTAGGTCAGGCCGCAAGTATTGACCCGTTTTGGCGATCGCGTGGCCGTAGATGGCCGATAAGCTGCTGAAATGTATGACTTGATATCTGTAACAGGATTATCTCGATAAAGCCGCCCCGGCTCGCATGGCATCCCATCGGCTCCCATACGATAATGCTCGTCACCCCGACCACTTTGGCCCGCCTCCCGTGATCATCAATTTCGACCTCAACGACCTCCAAGCCTTCCGCGCCGTGGTAGACAAGGGCAGTTTCCGTGGCGCCGCCGAGGCCATCCGTATCTCGCAGCCGGCCCTCAGCCGACGCATCGAGAAGCTTGAATCCGCCCTGGATGTAAAGCTGTTCGAACGCACCACACGGCGGGTCAGTCTGACCATGGTCGGTCGTGCCTTCTTGCCCCAGGTGGAGCGAATGCTCGACGATCTCGACATCGCCTTGATGGGCATCAGCAACGTCGCGTCCACACGCATGGGCAACGTCACCATCGCCTGTGTGCCGTCTACCGCGTATTACTTCATGCCCCACGTGATCTCCGAATTCCACAAGCTGTATCCGAAGAT
Organism: Pseudomonas sp. W2Aug9; assembly: GCF_023127755.1. Classification (NCBI taxonomy): domain Bacteria; kingdom Pseudomonadati; phylum Pseudomonadota; class Gammaproteobacteria; order Pseudomonadales; family Pseudomonadaceae; genus Pseudomonas; species Pseudomonas sp. W2Aug9. The sequence goes on from NZ_SPKL01000010.1 coordinate 712,717, forward strand.
TCGCCTGCGGGTGCTCGATGCCAGTGCTGGTGAGGTGAGCAATGCGGTGGCAAGCGGTGAAGCGGATTTCGGCGTGAGCTTCAGCGGTAGCCTGGCCGACGAGGTCGAGTTCGAGCTGTTGTTGCAGGAACGCTATGTGCTTGCCTGTCGGCGTGACCATCCGTTGGCCACGCGTGAGAGCGTGACCTGGACCGAGGCCTATGAACACGACTACATCAGCGTGGACAAAACCTCGGGCAACCGCTTCCTGCTCGACCAGGCGCTGCGTGGCGTGCGGGTGAAAAAGCCGAGTATCTGCGAGACCCATCACGTGACCACCATGATCGGGCTGGTGGAGGCGGGGCTGGGCGTGGCGATGGTGCCGTCGATTGCGATGCCGGCGTGCGAGCACCCGATTCTGGTGAGTGTGCCGCTGGTAGAGCCGCAGGTGATGCGCAATGTGGGCTTGATCAAGCGCCGCGGGCGGACACTGCCGCCTGCGGCGCTGGAGTTGGAGCGATTGGTGCGGGAGATGCCGTTTCGGTCAGCGTGACACCGAGTCCAGGCCGGTGGATTGCACCGCCGGTTGAGCTTCGGGCGAGGCCATGAACTCCAGCAGCGCCTTGGCTTCGTCCGGGTGTTCGGCGTTGACCGGAATGCCCGCCGCAAAGCGTGTCACCGATTGCACGTTTTCCGGGATCTTGCCGACAAACGTCACACCCTTGACCGGCAACAATTCAGCCACCTGCTGCAAGCCGACTTCGTAGTCGCCCTTGGCCACCTGCTCGCCCACCGGCACGCGTTCGATCATGGTGCCTTTGGCCGGCATACCGAGTTTCTTGAACAACTCTTTCTCGACGTACACACCGCTGGCGCTGTCCGAGTACGCCACGGATTTGGCTTTGCTCAGCACGGCCTTGAGTTCGGCGTCGGTATTGATCGCAGGTTTTTGCGCGACTTCCTTCACCACCAGGCCAATGCGCGAATCGGCCAATTCCACGCGGGACGCGGGGTCGACCTTGCCTTGCTTGATCAGCTCATCCAGAGCGTAGCCAACCATGATCACCACGTCGGCGTGCTCGCCGCGGGCCAGGCGGTTGGGAATCGCTTCCGGCGCCTTGCCCATGGACGGGCCGAGAATGGTGTCGAGGGTGTCACCGCTTTGCTTGGCGTATTGCGGGCCAAGCAGTTTATAGGCGGCGGTGAAACCACCAGAGGTCATCACCTTGAGCTCTTCGGCCTGGGCCGTCAGCGCCAGGGCGCCGAGGACGACGGCAGTGAGGGATTTGAATAAAGGCTTCATTGCACCGCCTCCTGCATGACTTGGCCACGGGTATTGGCGTGGCGATACAACGCCAGGGTTGAACACAGCGCACACAGTGCGGCGAACATCATCCAATAGGCGGGAGATGCCTTGTCTTCAGTGATGTGGATGAACCAGGTGGAAATCGCCGGCGTGAAGCCACCGAAGACCGCAGTCGCCAGGCTGTAAGCCAGGGAGAAACCCGCCACGCGCACTTCCACCGGCATGATTTCGGTCAGCGCCGGGATCATCGCGCCGTTGTACAGGCCGTAGAGGAAGGAGAACCACAACAGGGTTTCCAGCATGTGCGCAAAGCTTGGCGCGTTGACCACGTAGGACAGCGCTGGATAAGCAGTAAGAACAGTCAGCACGGTCATGGCGATCAGTACCGGTTTGCGGCCGAAGCGATCACTGAGGATGCCGCCGATCGGCAGCCAGAAAAAGTTCGACACCGCCACCAGCAAGGTCACCAGCAGGGCATCGGAAGTGCTCAGTTGCAGCACGGTCTTGCCGAAGGTCGGTGCGTACACGGTGATCAGGTAGAACGCGGTGGTGGTCATGGCCACCATCAACATGCCGCCGATGACTACGGTCCAGTTCTTCACCAGGGTCGCCATCACTTCACGCATGGTCGGGCGATGCTTGCGGTTGGCGAACTCTTCGGTTTCCTGCAGGTTGCGACGCAGCACAAAGATAAACGGAATGATCACGCAACCTACGGCAAATGGAATACGCCAGCCCCAATCGGCCACCACTGCCGGTTCCATCCACACGTTCAAGCCATAGCCCAGCGCTGCGGCGACCACGATGGAGATCTGCTGGCTGCCCGACTGCCAGCTGGTGTAGAACCCTTTGCGGCCCGGCGTAGCCATTTCAGACAGGTAAACCGAGACACCGCCCAATTCCGCACCGGCCGAGAAACCTTGCAGCAGGCGGCCCAGCAGCACCAGCAGCGGCGCCCATAGGCCAATGGTGTGATAACTGGGCACCAGCACGATCAACAGCGTGCCGCTGGCCATGATCGACAAGGTCACGATCAAGCCTTTGCGACGGCCCACGTCATCGATATAGGCACCCAGAATGATTGCACCCAGTGGTCGCATCAGGAAGCCCGCGCCGAATACGGCGAAGGTCATCATTAATGACGCAAACTCATTAGCGGCCGGGAAGAACGCGGCGGCGATATAGGTCGCGTAGAACCCGAACAGAAAGAAGTCGAACTGTTCAAGGAAGTTGCCCGAAGTAACGCGCAGTACAGCGCCTACTTTCGAGCTGGCAGGGGCGGGCCGGGAAGGGCTAGTCATGATTTTGTGTCTCCAGCGTTCTTTTTAAAGTGCTTGTTTCGCTTAAGACTGGGGATAGTGGCTGACACATTTAGAAATGATAAGTGACAAATATGGATGCATTGATGTGTTTTGGTTATTAGTCAAAACGGCCATCCGATTTTTCAGACCTGTTCTATGCTTGAGCTTGTGTCCAATTCTTACGGATGGGAGGTGGCTATGGGCAACGAACACCAGCAGCACAATGAGCCAGAACGTGATCATCATCGGCGGCAGCCAGAGGAAGAAAAACCGCAAACCTGGAAGCACCCCGACGACGGCACGGAGCTTTCCGAACGGGACCAGGAGCGCCCGCTGAAACCCTGACTTCAAGTCCAATACAATCCAACTGTGGGAGTGGGATAGGCCGTTCCCACAGTTGTTTTGTGAGGCTTACATAAACTTCAAGCGCTGATTTATCGTCTCCAAACCGCCTGATGAACAGCGCGCACATAGACGCAGCCCCGTGGCCTTTCTAAACTGCGGCTTGTCTTGGGGAAAGGGGCGGGCGCCGATGAATCGCAATGAATTACGCAAGGCCGACATCAACCTGATGGTGGTCTTCGAAGCGCTGATGCTTGAGCGCAATGTGACGCGGGTGGCGGAGAAGCTGTTTCTCGGCCAGCCCACCATCAGTTCGGCCCTCAACCGCCTGCGCACCCTGTTCAACGACCCGTTGTTCATTCGTGTCGGCCATCGCATGGAGCCCACGGCCCGTGCCGAGGAAATCATCCAGCACCTGTCGCCGGCCCTGGATTCCTTGTCATCGGCCCTGAGCCTGACCCATGACTTTGATCCGTCCATCAGTACCATGACCTTTCGCATCGGCCTGTCGGATGACGTCGAGTTCGGCCTGCTGCCGCCGTTGCTGCGCGCCTTGCGCCAGGAGGCGCCGCAGGTGGTGTTCGTGGTGCAGCACGTGGATTACTGGCGCATTCCCGACTTGCTGGCGTCGGGCGATATCACCGTCGGCATCACCCAGACCCGCGGCCTGCCGGCAAATGCCAAGCGCAAGCTGTTGCGGCATATCCGCCCCTGCCTGCTGCGCGCCGATGCCTCGGACACGCCGCTGACCCTCGACGAATATTGCGCACGGCCCCATGTGCTGGTGTCCCACACTGCCAACGTGGCCGGGTTTGCCGATGAGTGGCTGGCGGAGGTGGGCCGCAAGCGCCATGTGGTGCTGTCGGTGCCGCAATACAGTTCGCTGCCGGCGTTGCTCGCCGGCACCGATATGATCGCCAGCCTGCCGGATTACACTGCCCAAGCCATGGCCGCCAGCGGCAATCTGTACTGCGAGCCGTTTCCCTTCCAAACCCCGACCCTGGATTTGTCGATGGTCTGGCTCAGCCACGTCGACACCGACCCGGCGGAGCGCTGGATGCGTTCGCGGCTGGAGGCGTTCATGAGTGACAAGCTCCCGGCTCCAAGCTCAAAGCAACTATAAAGACTGCTTGGCGCCTTCAACTTGCCGCTTGCAGCTGTTCCTCACACACCCTCACCACTTGCTCACGAAACCAGCTATTGGCGCTGTCTTGCCCATTGGTTTCCTTCCAGTGCATATCCAGGGTGAACCCCGGCAAACCGTTGGGTGCTTCGCACACACCGAACCCCGGCGCCAGCAACTTTTGCACGCGACGCGGCAGGGTGACGATGAAGTCGGTGCCGGTAATCATCTTCAACGCTGCGCTGTAGCTATTGGCCCGCGCGATCACCTGGCGCTTGCGCGCCTGACGTGCGAGCCAGCCGTCGATCATGTTGGTGTCGGAGGACCATGGCGTGGGGAATATGTGACGCCGCTCGACGAAAGATTGCAGGCTGAACGCCGGCTCCCTGGGTGCCGAGCGCTGGTCGAAAACGCAAACCAGGTCATCCTCCAACAGCATCTGGGTTTTGAAGTCTTTATGGGTGCGATGAAAGTGCGGGCCGAAGCAGATCACCAGGTCGAGGCGGCCTTCACGCAGGTCATCGACGGGAATGTCGGTTTCCAGCTTCTGCACATTGACGATCACCGGCAGGTCGGCATGGTCGAAGTGCTTCAACAGCCGTGGCAGGATCAGTTGCTCGAAGTATTCCGGGGCGCACACATTGAAGGTCACCGCCTGTTGGGTCGGGTCAAAGGCCTGGCCACCGGCGTGACACAGGTTGATGCTTTCCAGGATCTTCTGCACATGCCCGTACATGGTGGTGGCCTTGTACGTCGGACGCATACCGGCCCGTGTGTTGATAAACAGCTCATCCTCAAAGCTGGTGCGCAACTTCTTCAGGCTGTAGCTCACCGTGGACTGGCTGACGAACAGCGTTTCGGACACATCAGTAACGCTGCTCTGGTCGTAGACGGCGATAAACACCATCAAATCCTGCATATCGAGCTTTCTGAGCGAGTTACTGTTTAGCATCGGTTTCGTCCGTAAACCCTTTGTACCGAACTCAGTACAAGACTGGGCAAAATGTTAACGGAACGCTCGTACCAATAGAAAGCTCTGTAGGACTATTCAATGTTTCGTGTGGGACAAATACTGTTTGTAATACGACGTCAGCGGATATGTCGTACGTAATGCCGGGGGTTGAAGCGCAGGACCATCAGCAGCATCACCACAGTCACCGCGGTCAGCGACCACCAGGCCCCTTCAAAGCTGCCCAATTGATCGCGGATCACTCCGGCAATCAAGGGTGACACGCCGGCAATCAGGTAACCGATGCCCTGTACAAATGCGGTAAGGCTACCGGCGCGCCGTGGGTTGTCGAGGTGGTCGAGGGACACAATCAGGCTCATGGGAAACAATCCGCCGATACCCAGGCCGAGCAGGCAAGGCCATAGCAGGCTCCAGTGTTGCGGGCTGAGGATCAGGCCGCAGAACCCGAGGATGATCAGCGCCAGCAGCACCGCGATCACGCCGCGTTTATCCTGGCGTCGGTTGGCGATGGCCGGGGTGACCAGGCCGGAGATCACCTCCATGGCGGTCAGCAAGCCCAGCAGCAAGCCGGCATTCTGTTCGCTCCAGCCCTGTTCGACGTAGTACGGCGCCAGCCACGCCAATACACAGGTATAGGACGCCGTGCCCAGGCCAAAAAAGATCGCCAGCAACCAGGCGCGGCGATTGCTGAAAAATGATTCCCGAGTGCTCGAAGCTGCTTGAGGCAAGGGTGGCAGAGCCGAACGCTGGGTATACCAGAACACCAGCGCCAACAGCGCCAGTACCGCCCAGATCGCCAGGCCGATGCGCCAACTGCCGGTGCGCACTTGTACCAAGGGTGAGAGTGATGCCGCCAGCGCAGCGCCGCCCATGATCGCAGTCACATACAGGCCCATGAACAGCGAAACGTCAGCGCTGAATCGCGACTTGATCAGCGTCGGCATCAACGCCTGAATCAGCGCGATGCCGACCCCTGCGGCAATCGCGCTGACGATCAGCTCCAGCGCCGAATCCAGCAACAGCCGCGATAAGGTCGCCAGCCCAATCACCAGCAGCGACAGCATAATGCTGCGATGTTCGCCCAGGCGCTTGGCCAGGCCCATGCCAACAAACATCGCCAGGCCCATGGCCATGACCGGCAACATGGTCAGTAAGGCGGCGCTGCTGAAACTCAACGGCACATCCACGCGAATCGACGACAGCAACGGCCCCACAGCCGCCATCGACGGGCGCAGGTTAAGGGCGACCAGCACCACGCTGATCATCAGCCATACGGCGGTGGTGGGTTTTGCGTGAACGTTTTCCATGGGCCTGCCTTGAGTGAACGAGGGCGAATCAGGCCACGGATGGGGAAGCAGGGCAAATCAGAAAGTTGCAGGGGCTATTGAAAAAAACGATTCATGCCTCTGTGAACTGTGCAAATTGCCACGGGTATTCAATGTCGTCGCGTTGTTCCGGCAGGGCCGTAATGGCCGGCCGCCAGTCGGTCTGCCGGGCAAGCACGAGGCCCAGGTACGGGTACGCCGCGTCGAGGACATACGTATGGTCCATATCCTCGGCTTCGACAATGCCCTGGTCGGGGTTGCGCACCGCCCAGACCATTCCCGCGAACACCCCCGCGACGACTTGCAGGCTGGTGGCCGTATTGAACGGCAGCAGGGCCCGCGCCTGGTCAACCGACAGCATTGAGCCAAACCAATAGGCATTCAATGCATGCCCCATGAGCAATACTCCGAGCGCATCAATGCCGCCGTCGGCCACTTCATGACCCATTACCCGTTTGCTGCGCGGATGCTGCCAGTTGTTGCCGATCAATTCGTGGATCGACAATAATGCGTCGTCGCAACAGCGGTAGGCGTAGTGCAGCGTGGGCCGATATATCACATGGCCGTTTTCGCGCAGCGTCAGGCAATCGGCCAATGAACAGGTTTCATGGTGGGTAATCAACAGGCCCAGGCAGCTACCCTCTACAGGTGTCCAGGTCTTGACCGGCACCGTCGCGCTGGGGCGATCCAGAAAAATAGCATTTTTTTCACCATTACGATGACGTCGCGCATTTGGCGGCCAGTGTCTCTCATGGGTCCCCCACGCCAACTCTGCCGGCTGTCCGCCTTCGCTGATAAAACCGTCGACCGACCAAGTATTGACGAACTCTCCGGTTTGCTTGGGCTGGGTGGAGCGTTGCGTGTCGTGCTCGGCGATATGAATCACCTTGACCCCCATTTGCATCGACAGCCGTGCCCACTCCACGTGAGCGTTGGCGACGGGTACTGGGTGCTTCAGTTCGTCTGCCAGCCCCATGAGCCCCGCCTTGAGCAAGTGTGAGATCAGCCCGGGGTTGGCGCCATGGGCCACCACCGCCGTGGGCCCCTTGCCGAGTTTCTTGCGCAACTTGAGCATTTGCTGGCGCAAGGCGTAGTTGGTGCGTTGCTCGCTCGACAGTGTCGGGTCGGTGTAACCACCGGCCCAGGGTTCGATACAGGTGTCGAGGTACAACACACCGGCATTGGCGGCATAGGTCATCAGGGCGATGGAACTGACGTCCACGGATAAATTGAGCAGGAAGTCGCCGGGGTCGATATACCGATCCAGCAAGGCTTCGTAGTTGTCCTCGTCCAAGTGCGCCTTGATAAAGGTGATGCCGTGGGCTTCGAACCATGATGTCTGGTCAAGTACGGGCGCGATCACGGTGATGGTGCGCAGGATCAGCGTGTCCTGTTGCAGCAACAGCGGCAGTGTGGCCCTGGCGATCGAGCCAAAGCCAATCACTACCAGGTTGCCGGAAAATATCGATGCCTTAGCCATGCAGCCTCCTTGTGCATCAACGTTGTGCATGGCTTGAATATTACGGCGTCGTACTCGTGCGTCTACTGTCAGAATCGACAGGGTGGTTGGCGTGATCCACGGCTCAAATGTTCGCCTGCTGCCACCGCCCCTGATCGATTTCAATCAGCGTCGGCCCCGGGCGCTCAGCAGCCGCACGCAATGCCGCACGCAGTTGTTCGATGCCATCGATGCTTTCTGCCGCGCACCCCATTGCCTTGGCGATGCCGATGAAATCCGGGGTGTAGATGTCCACGCCCACCGGCTCGATGGCGCGGTTGAGCATGTACTTCTTGATCTCTTCATAACCCTGGTTATTCCACAACAGCACGATCACCGGTATGCGGGCTTCCACGGCGCTGGCCAGTTCCGGCAGGGTGAATTGCAGGCCGCCATCGCCGATCAGGCACACCACCGGTTGCCCGTCGCCGCGCCCCAACCAGGCACCGATAGCGGCGGGCAGGGCATATCCCAGGGTGCCGTAGCCGGTGGATGAGTTGAACCAACGGCGTGGGTGGTCGAGGTTCAGGGTCAGGTTGCCGCTGTACACCGGTTGGGTAGAGTCGCCCACCAGTACGGCGCCGGGCAGTGCTTCCAGGATGGTGTGGAGTAACAGCGTTTGTGCGCGGGTGGCGGCATCCCAGGTGGGCGCCAGTTCGGCCCACAAACGGGCGACGCGTGCTGCGCCCCACTCGGCGTGGCGCGGTGGCAGTGGCTGGCGGTTCAGCTCGGTGAGCAAGGCCTCGGCGGCGATTGTCGCGTCGGCCACCAGCGCCACCTGGGGCGGGTAGTTGCGTACGGTCTGGTCCGGGTCGATATCGACCCGCAGCAGCGCGCCGGGAATTTCGAAACCGCCGGCGAAGGTCACGTCATAGTCGGTCTCCGCCAGTTCCGTGCCGATGGCCAGCACCACATCGGCCTCGGCGACCAAGGCGCGGGTGGCTGCCAGGCTTTGGGTCGAGCCGAGCAACAAAGGATGTGCGGCAGGCAGCAGGCCTTTGGCATTGATAGTCAGGGCCATGGGGGCGCCGAGGGTTTCGGCCAGGCGGGTCAGTTCTGGCGCTGCATCGATAGCACCGCCACCGGCCAGGATCAGCGGGCGCTTGGCGGCGGCGAGCAAGCGGCTCATCTGCCTGACCGCCGCCGGTGCCGCCCCGGCGCGGGCCACGTTGACCGGTGCACTGCCCATCAGGGCGTCGGCGTTCTCCACCAACACATCCAGCGGGATCTCTATATGCACCGGGCGCGGCCGACCGGCCTGGAACAGCGCAAACGCCCGCGCCAGCACACCGGGCAATTCTGCCGCCGACATCAGAGTATGGGAGAACGCCGCCACGCCTGCCACCAGCGCGCTCTGGCTGGGCAGCTCATGTAACTTGCCGCGCCCGCCCCCCAATTGGCTGCGCGCCTGCACACTGGAAATCACCAGCATCGGGATCGAGTCGGCATAGGCCTGACCCATGGCCGTGGTGATGTTGGTCATGCCGGGGCCCGTGATGATGAAGCACACGCCGGGCTTGCCACTGGTGTGCGCATAACCGTCGGCCATGAAACCGGCGCCCTGTTCATGGCGCGGGGTGACGTGACGGATGCTGGAACGCGCCAGGCCACGGTACAGCTCCACGGTGTGCACGCCGGGAATGCCGAACACCTGGTCCACGCCGTAGTTTTCCAGGAGGTTGACCAATACTTCGCCGCAGGTCGCCATAGAGGTCGCTCTTGTGATGGATTCGAGACGCTATTGGAGCGGCAGGCCGGTAGCGGCAACAAACGATAAAAAGTCATACTCGCCATGTCCTCACGTCATGGCTGCGCCCCGATGAAACGTCTTCCGCCCTTGCCCGCGTTGCACACTTTCTGGGTCACGGCCCAGTGCTGCAACTTCACCCGTGCCGCCGAGCAGCTGCACATTACCCAGGGGGCGGTGAGCCGGCAGATCGCCGGGTTGGAACACCAGTTGGGCTATGCCTTGTTCCTGCGCCAGGCGCGGGGCTTGAGCTTGACCGAGGAAGGCCGCGAGTGGGCGTTACGGGCGCAGCAGGTGTTCGGCTTGATCGGTGAGGCCGTGGAGCACATCGGCGGCCGTCGCGAGGTCCTGCAACTCAAGGCGCCCACCTGCGTCATACGCTGGCTGCTGCCGCGCGTGTTGCAATGGCAGAAGGAGCGTCCGGATGTGCCGGTGGAACTCACCACCACCGTGGCCTTTACCGTGGACTTTCGCTGCGAACGATTCGACGCGGCGGTGATCTACGCACCCATCGCCGAGCAGGCCGCCGAGGCACGGCATTTGTTCGACGAACAACTGACCCCGGTGTGCGCGCCGGCGTTGCTGGCAGGCTTGCACACGCCGGCTGATCTGCAGCAACAAGTGCTGTTGCATCCCACGCGGGACGAGCGGGATTGGGCGTTGTGGTTGAAGGCGGCGGGTACGCACTTGAGTCACCTGAACCAGGGGCCTCATTTCGAAACCCTGGACTTGGCGATGACGGTGGCGTCACAGGGAAATGGCGTGGCGATCGGTGATCGTGCGTTGATTGGCGAGGACTTGAAGGCCGGACGCCTGGCGATGCCGTTTGAATTGCGGGTGCCGACGGGGATGGGCTATTACTTGGTGTATCCGCCGGGGAAAGTGCCTTCTGCCGGGTTGTTGGCCCTGATGGACTGGCTAGTGAGCCAGGCACAGCAGTCACAGCACTGAAGATTCAAATGTGGGAGGGGGCTTGCCCCCGATGGGCATGGGTATCTACGCAACTCTGACATGCGACCGTCAGTAACCACGATGCGAAGCGAGCCGCTCTTGATCTTGCTCTGCTTTTGGTCTCAGGCGCCCCGTTAAACCACGCTGGCCGGAATTCGACGGGGATTTGGGGGGTAAACCGGCAGGGATGCCGGTTTAGCCGCCCCGCGCCATGGATGGCGCATGGCGGCGGCCCCCCAAATCCATGGCGGATTACGGGCACACCGAGCCCAGGCGAGGTGCCGAGTGGTGGGGCAAGAGCGCTGGTTACTTTCGCGCTTTTCGAAAGTGACCCGCCATTGAACTGCCCCCCAAAAGTTGGACAGGAGACGCTATTGATTTAGTGCCTGGGTCCGAAACTGTACCGGACTCAAGCCATTCAGTCTGAGGCTTATGCGGTCTTGGTTGTAGTAGGTGATGTAATCCTCTAAGCCTGATGCCAGTTGCTCCACACTCTCAAATGATTCCAGATAGAAAAACTCGCTCTTGAGCGTGCCGAAAAAGCTCTCCATGACGGCATTGTCCAAGCAATTACCCTTGCGCGACATGCTCTGCTCGATGCTCTTTTCGGCCAGCATGTGTCGGTAGGTAGGCTGCCTGTACTGCCAACCCTGGTCAGAGTGCAGTATCGGCTTGTCACCTTGATTCAGTCGCCCGAAGGTTTTTTCCAGCATCGTCGAAACCATCCTGAATTCGGGACGTCGGTTGACCTGGTAAGCCAGGATCTCGCCGTTGTACAAATCCATGAGAGGCGAGAGAAACAGCTTTTGCCCCTTCACCTTGAACTCCGTCACGTCGGTTGCCCATTTCTGGTTAGGGGCTTGTGCCTTAAATTCGCGCTTTAGTAGATCAGGCGCAACAAGCCCTTCAGCACCTCGGTAAGAGCGATATTTCTTCACTTTGACCAGCGACTTGAGGCCTATCATCTGCATCAGCCGATACACCTTTTTGTGATTGATCAACTCACCACTGTTTCCAAGAGTCGCGGCGATGCGGCGGTAGCCGTAACGCCCCTTATGCCTGTGATAGACGCTGCGGATGCGATCTTTAAGGCCGGCATGCTTGTCGGTTAGCAGTGTTTTACTTTGGTAATAGAAGGTGCTGCGTGCAAGTGCCGCAGCACGTAGCAACAGAGCAAGTGGATGCTCATGCCTCAATCCTTGGACGGCCTGCGTTTTTTTGGCTGCGCAGTAAGGGGATCCGCTTGGATTAAGGCATCGAGCTTTTTTAGATAGGCATTCTCCGCGCGCAGATAAGCCAGTTCTGCGAGCATTTGTGCAGGGGTCAGTTCTGCGTCCGCAGGAAGAGCGGGACTTGCTTTGGGTTGCCTGGAAGGTTTGCGGGGCATGCTGGACTCTTTAAGACGATGCGGTTGTAGTGCTTCTACACCGCCTTCATCGTACAGCTTTCGCCACTGCCTGATACTACTTGGACCACGGATATCAAACCGTATACAGGCCTGTTGGTCCGACAGCCCGTCTTGTTTGATGCACTGCAAAACCTTCAATTTAAACTGGGCATCGTAATGGCTGTACTTGGCAATCAAGCCAGAGGCGCCGTGCTTTTCAAAACCCTTGACCCAGCGACGAAGCAGCGATGGACTCAAGCCATGCTTGAGGGCCACCTCATGAACACTACTGGCAGACAGACACTCTTCAATCAGTGATTGCTTGAGTGCTAGGTTGTATTTCGTCATGGAACACCCTCCCGAGGGGGTCAGGTGTCCAACATTCGGGGGGCAGTTCACATAAGGGCGGAACCAATAGTGATCGTCACCTAAACAATGGATATGTACTCGATCCAACCGAACATCCTGGTCGGCTGTGAGGCCGCCATCGGGGGCAAGCCCCCTCCCACAGGGGCCGGCGGCGTACCAGAAGTTGTGTAGATACCCATGCCCCGATAGCGGTGTGTCAGTCACAAATAATCTGCCTGATCCACTGCTATCGGGGGCTTGCCCCCTCCCACATTTTTTACCGCGTGGTGTCAGTAGCCAACGGTGAAGCGCTTACGCGAGTGCTTGGGTGTTTCAACCTCGTCGATCATGGCGATGGCGTAGTCGGCAAAGCTGATCGAGCTGTTACCGTCACTGCTCACCAACAGGTCATCCTGGCCCAGGCGGAATTTGCCGGTGCGCTCGGTCCCGTCGAACAGCGCCGATGGCGAGAGGAACGTCCAATCCAATTCCGTTTCCTGGCGCAGCGTTTCCAGAAAATCAGCCCCGGCACTGGCTTCGGCCTTGTACTCCGCCGGGAACCCCGGGCTATCGATGACGCGACTGCCGTCCGGTAGCAGCAACGAACCTGCACCCCCCACCACCAGCAGGCGTTTGACCCCGGCCTTTTTCACCGGGCCGATCACGGCGCTGGCGGGCAAGGTGGCAAAGTGCGCGGCGCTGATCACCACGTCGCTGCCGCTGATAGCGTGTTGCAGGGCATCGGCGTCCAGGGCATCCACCTGCTTGACCGTGACGCCCGGGCGTACGCCCAGCTTGTCGGTGTTGCGAGCGATGGCGGTGACGGTATGCCCGCGGCGCAGGGCTTCTTCCAGCAGTTGGCTACCGGCACGGCCGGTGGCACCAATGATTGCGATTTTGCTCATGACGTTCTCCATCAGGGTTAGGGTTTAAAGCCGATCACCACTTCATTTCGCCCTTGGCGACTTTGGCGCTCAATTCCAGCGAGCTTTCGTCGGCGAGGGTGGGGTAACGCTGTTTCATGGCCGCAATCAGGGCGGCGGAATCCTTGGCCTTGGCGGTTTCGATGTCGAAGGCCTGGATGTAGTCGGCGGTGAATTTCACCGAGGCCAGCGATGGGGTGCCCAGGTAGTGACCAGGGATCACTGTTTTTGGCTTCAAGCCTTCAATACGCTCAAGGGTGCTCAACCAGTCTTTATGAGATTGCGCGCCCTGAGTGTCAGCCATCCACAGGTGAATGTTTTCGGCGACAACCACGCCACCGACTACAGCCTTGATCGACGGGATCCACACAAAGCTGCGATCCGGCTGCGGACCGTCCAGGCCGACCACTTCAAGCTGTTGCCCTTCAAGGGTCAGGCTGTGGCCTTGCAACACTTGCGGCACGATCGTTTTGGTCGGTTTGTCGGCGCCCATTTTCGGGCCCCAGAATGCCAGCTTGCCGGCGACGGTGGCGTTGATATGGTCGACCACCGGTTGTGGCGCCAGCACCTTGGCGTCGGGGAACGCGGCGGTCAGGGTGTCGAGGCCGAAGTAGTAGTCCGGGTCGCCATGGCTGATGTAGATGGTGGTCAGGTGCTTGCCGCTGGCGCGGATCTTCTGCACCAATTGCTCGGCCTGGCCTTTGCCGAATTGGGCGTCCACCAGGATCGCGTCTTTGGCACCGCTGACCAGCACCGAGCTGACGGGGAAGATCGCCGCTTCGCCTGGGTTGTACACGTCCAGTTTCAGCTCAGCGGCTGCGGCGTGGGCGGCGAACGCCAGGGCGGCAGTGGCCAGGGTCAAGCGTTTGAAGGTCGAGAACATCGGGCAGCTCCTGCCATTGGTAAGGGGTGGGTAGAGCTTAGTTGCATAAAACACCACAAAAAATGCGATGCTTGGACATAGTTTGTTTCTGAAATCGGACAGATCATGGATCGTCTTCAAGCAATGCGCGTGTTTGTCACCGTGGTGGACCTGGGCAGCCAGTCTGCCGCCGCCGATCATCTGGACCTGTCGCGCCCGGTGGTCTCGCGTTACCTGGCTGAGCTGGAGGATTGGGTCGGTGCGCGCCTGCTGCACCGCACCACGCGCAAGCTCAGCCTCACTGCTGCCGGGAGCGAAACCCTGCCGCGCTGCCGGCAATTGCTGGAGCTGTGCGCTGATATGCAGGCCGCCGTCAGCGAGCCCGATGACGCGCCTCGGGGCTTGTTGCGCCTGAGCGTCAGTACCTCGTTCGGCCAGGCGCAGTTGGGCGCGGCCATTGCCGAGTACGTCAAGCGCTACCCGCTGGTGACGGTGGACTTGCAGATGCTCGACCGCACGGTGAACCTGGTGGACGAGCGCATCGACCTGGCGATCCGCACCAGCAATGACCTGGACCCGAACCTGATCGCCCGGCGCTTGACCGTGTGCCGCTCGGTGGTGTGTGCCACACCGGCCTATCTGCGTGAGCATCCGGCGCCGCAGAAAGTCGAAGACCTGGCCCGGCACAACTGCCTGACCCACTCCTATTTCGGCAAGAGCCTGTGGCATTTCGAAGAGCAGGGCGAACACGTGTCGGTGCCGGTGCACGGCAATATCACCGCCAACGAGGCCAGCACGTTATTGCGTATAACCCTGGCCGGGGCAGGGGTGGCGATGCTCCCCAGTTATCAGGCCGGTGACCTGATCCGCAGTGGTGAACTGGTGCGCTTGCTGCCTGCAGCAGAGCCACGGCAGATGAACATCTATGCGGTGTACGCCTCGCGCAAGCACATGCCCTCGGCACTGCGCAGCCTGCTGGATTTTCTGGTGCTGCGGTTTCCGGAGGCGCCTGCGTGGGACGTCGGCCTCTGAGGCGATATAAACGCGCTGAATGGCAGCCAATCATGGCAACTTGCGCTGACTGACCTATGCTTTAAACAGCACCGTGTAGATCCGTTCAGAGGTCTGTGCCATGAGTATCAAAACCAGAAAATACCTGACGATTTTCACCCTCTGCGCATTGGCGACTGCGTTGTACGGGACAGCCGCCTATCGCGTTGAGCAAACGCGCATGCAACCGGCGGCGTTCGCCATCAGTTGCCATCAGGACCAATGCGTGCCGCGCACCGGCAGCTTCAGCGCGCTCAGGTAGGCTGCTCGGCCTTTAATTGCTCGCGAAACGCCTTGGGTGAAAACCCGACCCTGCGGCGAAACAGTCGCGAGAAGTTGGTCGGGTCGGAAAAGCCCAGCACCTCGGACATCTCATTGATGGTCATGCTGGTGTAGGTCAACAAGCGCTTGGCTTCCAGCAATTGGCGGTCATGCATGATCTGCAATGCCGGTTGCCCGCCCAACTCCCGACAAGTCCCGTTCAAGTGTGAGACCGAGATGCCCAGCTTGTGGGCCAAATCTTCAATCTTGGGGTGCTCACGGTAATGCTGTTCGACCAGTTGGGTGAAACGCCGAAAATACTCACGACCACGTGGGGCGCGTGGATGACGGCGCTGGATCGCCTGGCGGCTGACCCACACCAGCAGCACGCTGACCAAGGCGTGCAACATCATGTCCCGTGCCGGTTGATCATCGGCGTATTCGTCCTGCAAGCGCACGAACAGGTTGTTCAAGTAGTCGCTGTCCTTGCCCGCAGGATAACTGCCGAGGGTTTGCAGGCCATCGACGGTGTCGCCCAATTGCGCCTGCAAATGGCTGACCAGCGGCGCCGAAAGGGTCACCACATAACCCTGCACATCTTCGGAAAAACGAAAGCCATGCACGCACAGTGGCGGCAACACTTGCAGGCTCGCTTCATTGAGGGTGGTGCGCTGGCCTTCGATTTCCAGTTGTGCCTGGCCTTTGTGCACATACAGCAGTTGGCACAGATCCGCGTGCCGGTGGGGCTGGATTTCCCACTGGTATTCCCGACTGCGCCGGGAAATGGTTTCGCAGTGCAACAAATCGGGCGTCGGCCACTGCTGGCTTTCCCCGTAAAGCTTGAAGACCGGAATCGCGGTTTTGGTCATGGTTTCAATCCGATACTCAGGATAATGGTTCGGTAATCGCCCCGATTGGCGAAAAGCGCAGGCTTTGACGCAGTTTTCACCTTCTTATGCGGTTCGCTCAAGTGAAAAATGTCAGCCACAATTCCACTGACAACTCTTTCACTCGATACGTTCGGGTAAAGCGTGAAGGCCATAAAAATAATGAAAACCCTGAAAACCCAAGTCGCCATTATTGGCGCCGGTCCGTCTGGATTGCTGCTCGGCCAGCTGCTGCACAACGCTGGTATTCAAACCCTTGTTCTAGAGCGCCAGAGCTCCGATTACGTGCAGGGGCGCATCCGTGCCGGAGTGTTGGAGCAGGGCATGGTTGACCTGTTGCGCGAAGCCGGGGTGAGCCAACGCATGGATGTTGAAGGGTTGGTGCACACAGGTTTTGACATTGCCCTTAATGACCAACTTATCCCAATCGATCTCAAGGCATTGACCGGTGGCCAATCGGTGATGATCTACGGCCAGACCGAAGTCACCCGCGACCTGATGGCCGCCCGCGCAGCCGCCGGCGCTACCACGCTGTACGAGGCGTGCGACGTACAGCCCCATGATCTGAAAAGTGATCGACCCTGGCTGACGTTCAATCACCAAGGCCAAGCCTATCGCCTGGAGTGCGATTACATCGCCGGTTGCGATGGCTTCCATGGCGTCGCCCGCCAGTCGATTCCGGCGCAGGCGTTGAAGGTATTCGAGCGGGTCTATCCCTTCGGTTGGCTGGGGGTGCTCGCCGATACGCCGCCGGTACACGCCGAGCTGGTGTATGCCAAACACCCACGGGGTTTTGCCCTGTGCAGCATGCGCTCACCGACGCGCAGCCGTTATTACCTGCAAGTGCCGCAGGACGAGGCTGTGGAGGATTGGTCGGATGAGCGTTTCTGGGATGAACTGAAAACCCGCTTGCCCGGTTCATTGGCGCAGCAGTTGGTGACCGGCCCATCGATTGAAAAAAGTATCGCGCCGCTGCGCAGCTTCGTGGTGGAACCCATGCAGTACGGGCGCCTGTTCCTGCTTGGCGATGCCGCACATATTGTCCCGCCCACCGGCGCCAAGGGGTTGAACCTGGCGGCCAGTGACGTGAGCACGTTGTTCCGGATCTTGCTCAAGGTGTACCGCGAAGGACGCCTGGACTTGCTGCAAAAGTACTCGGCTATCTGCCTGCGCCGGGTATGGAAAGCCGAGCGGTTTTCCTGGTGGATGACCTCGATGCTGCATGAGTTTCCCCAGGCGGACGCCTTCAGCCAGCGCATTGCCGAGAGTGAGCTGGACTATTTCATCCACTCGGATGCCGGGCGCAAAACCATTGCAGAAAATTACGTCGGGCTTGCTTACGAGCCTATCGAATAGCCTGCTATCGTATTGAGCATTCCCGCGGGCGATCTTGTCCTGCGGGCCTTGTTCGAAGGTTCTGCCGTGACTCACCTCAATCAGCCCGCCCCAACCGTTCCCGCCGTGCGCAGTATTCTCGCTGCGCTGATGATGGCGATCTTCCTCGGCGCCCTGGACCAGACCATTGTGGCGGTGTCCATGCCGGCCATTTCCGCGCAGTTTCATGACGTCAACCTGCTGGCCTGGGTGATTTCCGGCTATATGGTGGCGATGACCGTGGCGGTGCCGATCTACGGCAAGCTTGGCGATCTGTATGGGCGTCGGCCCATGATGCTGATCGGCATGGGCGTGTTTACCCTGGCGTCGCTGTTTTGTGGCATGGCGCAAAGCATGGAGCAATTGGTGCTGGCGCGGATTCTCCAGGGCATCGGTGCCGGCGGGATGATTTCAGTGAGCCAGGCAATCATTGGCGACATTATTCCTCCCCGCGAACGGGGACGTTATCAGGGGTATTTCAGCAGCATGTACGCGGTGGCCAGCGTGGCGGGGCCGGTGCTGGGCGGTTATATGACCGAGTACCTGTCGTGGCGCTGGGTGTTTTTGATCAACCTGCCGCTGGGTGCCGGCGCCTGGTACGTGGCCCATCGCACTCTGGTGGGGCTGCCGGTGCCGCAGCGCAAGCCGATCATCGATTACCTCGGCACGGTGCTGATGATCATCGGCCTCACCGCCTTGTTGCTGGGCATCACCGAAATCGGCCAGGGCCATTCGTGGCGTGACGATCAAGTGCTGGGGTTGTTGGCCTGCGCACTGTTGGCGTTGAGCGTGTTTGTGTGGCACGAACGCCGCGCGCGCGAACCGCTGCTGCCCATGCACTTGTTTGCCAACCGCAATGCGGTGTTGTGTTGGTGCACGATTTTTGTCACCAGCTTCCAGGCAATTTCCCTGACCGTGCTGATGCCCCTGCGTTACCAGACCGTGACCGGCGCCGGTGCCGACAGTGCGGCCCTGCACTTGCTGCCCTTGGCGATGGGCTTGCCGATGGGCGCGTATTTTGCCGGGCGCATGACGTCGGTGACTGGCCGCTATAAACCGATGATCCTCAGTGGCGCAGTGTTGAGCCCGCTGGCGATTCTCGGCATGGCCTACAGCGCGCCCCAGGCGGTGGTGCTCACCAGCGTATTCATGCTGTTGTGCGGCATTGCCGCCGGTATGCAGTTCCCGACCTCGTTGGTGGGTACGCAGAACTCGGTAGAGCAACGGGATATCGGTGTGGCCACCAGCACCACCAACCTGTTCCGCTCCCTGGGCGGGGCAGTGGGGGTGGCTTGCATGTCGGCGTTGCTGCTGGCGCTGTTGCACGACTCCAGTTTCGCCCATTTGACGAGCGCCGCACTGGTGGCCGAAGGCAGTTCTGGCAACGTGCTGCTTGACGGCCTCAACGCCGCACCCGGCCCGGCGCAGGATGCGTTGCGCGGGGAGTTGGCGGTGACGTTCCGGCATTTGCTGATGGTGAGTGCGGCAGTGTCGTTGCTGGGGTTGGCGGCTGCGATCGTGATGCCGAATCGGGTGCTGCGTGGTCGGGAAGACAAAGCCCGCTAGGTCCAACTGAATGTAGGAAACCAAATGTGGGAGGGGCGGCGCGACGATTCGACTTGCTCCCACAGTTTGATTGCGTTTCAAGTCAGGTCAGGGGCTGTAATATCCCACCGCAACCATGAAGTGCCCGCTTTTGCGCACATAAGCGTGCTTGTTCTCGACCTTACCCGTCACTGGGTTTTTCCAGCGGTATTTGTATTCGCCCTGGTCCTGCTCGGCCATCATCTTGAGGATCGGCACACCCACCGGTTTGCCATCCGGGTCCTTGATCTTGGCAAAGTCGGTGTTGATCAGGCGCAGGTTGGTGCCGTGGGCGACGTAGCGTCGCGTGTTCAGGTCTACCACGAACACATACAGGTCATCTTGCAAGAAGCCGCCCTGCAAGGAGTTGATCGCCTTGAGCGTGCCGGTTTCATCCTTGACCAGCGCTTCCACCGCCTTGTTGCGCAGCGCCCGTGCCTGTTCTGGCGTGGCGCGCGGCAAGTAATAACCGACCGCCAGGATGCGTTCGCCCACCCGCTGATAAAACACATGCTTATGTTCGACCTTGCCGTCGTTCCAGTTCTGCCAGCGATAGTCAGCCTGCTGGATACCCTGGCTTTCCGGCACGCTCAAGGCTTGTTTGAACGAGGCTTGCAGGTCGGGCCCGAGTACCTCGGACACGTCGCGACCGATCAGCGCGGAGGAGGGCCCGCCACTGGCCAACAGTACGCCTTGGGTATTGACCACAAACACATAACGGTCCTGGTCGATGAATTCGCCCTGACGGCTGAAGGCGGCGAACGCCTTGTCACCTTGCTTGTGGTAGTACGCCAAGGCCTTTTCCAGCAGGGCCTTGGCGGCTTGGGCATCCGCTTCCTGTGCCGTGGCGGCATGCACCTGGCTGCAACACAACAGCAGCAGCCAGGTGAATCGGAGCAGTCTCTTCATTTACCGTCCCTCGTTCTTGTTGGTGTGCCAAGAGCGTAGACGGTTGGCGGCAAATCAGAAGGGTTTAGTGGGCAGGTATTTGCCGTCCAGGGTGATGACCGCACGGGAGCCGCCGTCCGGGTCTTCGACTTTCTTGATGTCCAGCTTGAAGTTGATGGCGCTGATGATGCCGTCGCCGAATTGCTCATGCACCAAGGCCTTCAAGGTAGAGCCGTAGACCTGCAGCATTTCGTAGAAGCGGTACATCGTCGGATCGGTCGGCACACCGCTGGGGAAACTGCCGCGCAGTGGGACGCTTTGCAGCAGGCGGCTGGCGTCCTGGTCGAGGCCGAGTTTGTCGCACACGATGTCGGCCGCCTCCTTGGGCAGTGGGTGCTGGCCGAGCAGGGCGGCGGTGACGAACGCCAGGCTCAGGCCGGTGCCATCGGTGAGGTCCTGCCATGACAGATTCTTGCGTGCCTTGAGGTCGATAACGGTATCGGCCAGGGCCAGGCGTGGGGTTTGGGCGAATTGGGATTGCAACATGGTGATGTCCTCTTGGGTGGTTAAGGTTCAGGCAGCGTGGGCGCGGGTGGTTGGATGGTCGAGCAAAGAGACGAAGCGTCCGGTGCGACCGTCCAGCGCGTCGATGCCACCGGTTTCGATGTCATACACCCAGCCATGCAGGTTCATCCGGCCTTGTTCCAGGGCCAGCGCAACGCTGGGGTGAGTCTTGAGATTAGCCAGTTGGGCGACCACGTTTTCGCGCACCAATGAATCCAGGCGCGCAGCGTCCGAGACATGCGTACGGGATGCATTGATCACCTTGGCTGACTCGGCATGACGCAACCAGTTGGCCACGGCCGGCAGATGGTCCAGGCACTTGCAGGTGGAAATGGCAGTCATGGCGCCGCAGTCCGAATGCCCGCAAATCACAATGTCGCTGACCCCGAGTACCGCCACCGCATATTCAACCGTGGCCGACACACCACCCGGCTCGGGGCCGTAGGACGGCACGATATTGCCGGCATTGCGGATCACGAACAGATCGCCGGGTTCCTGCTGGGTCAGAAGCTCCGGTACGACACGGCTGTCGGAGCAGGACACGAACAAGGTGCCGGGGTTCTGTGTGGTCGCCAGGTGCTTGAACAAGTCGCTGCGTTGGGAAAAGGCTTCACGTTGGAATTTGCGGAAGCCATCGATGAGATGCTGCATGGTGGTTCTCCTTGCGTCGCTGATGGGGCAAGGATGGAAGTTTTCGGCTATAGCGTCCAAGACCGGTTTATGATGCTGTCCATAAGTCATGCCTATAGCTGGAGCGCTGTCGATGCTGCTGCGTCATATCCGTTACTTGCTCGCCGTTGCCGAGCATCGCAACTTCACTCGCGCCGCCGAAGCGCTGCATGTATCGCAGCCGACCCTCTCACAACAGATCAAACAGCTGGAAGAAAGCCTCGGCGCGCCGCTGCTCGACCGCTCCGGGCGCAGTATCAGCCTGACCGATGCGGGGCAAGCCTATGTGCGCTTTGCCCGGCTGGCCTTGCAGGACCTGCAGGCCGGCAGCCGCGCCATACACGATGTGCAGGACCTCAGCCGCGGGCATTTGCGACTGGCCATGACGCCGACCTTCACCGCCTACCTGATCGGCCCGTTGCTGGCGCGATTCAATACGCTGTACCCGGGCATCACCCTCAGCGTCGAGGAGTTGACCCAGGACCGTATCGAAGCTGCACTGGGCGAAGACCTGCTGGATATCGGTATCGGATTTACCGGCGAACATGGGCCGGACATTGAGTGCAAGGGGCTGTTCGTCGAACAACTGAGCGTAGTGGTCAGTGCCAGCCATCCCCAATTGAGCCGACTCGTTTGGCTGGAACAACCCCTGGTGCTGCTGAACACGAGCTTCGCTACCCGCCGCCATATAGATGACTACTGCCGCGGGCAAGGTGTGAAACCATTTATCGCCATGGAAGCCAACTCCATCAGCGCAATCATCGAAATCGTCCGCAACACGTCACTGGCAACCGTCCTGCCCCAAGCACTGGCCGAGGCGCAGACGGGGCTGCACGCCGTGACCATCGACCCACCGCTGCCGCAGCGTACTGCCGCACTATTGAGCCGCAAGGGCGCCTACCGCAGCGCCGCCTGCAGGGCGTTCGTCGAGCTGATGTGGGAGGGGGCTTGCTCCCGATAGCGGAGTGTCAGTTAACAATTTTTTGGCTGATCCACCTATATCGGGAGCAAGCCCCCTCCCACATTTGGATCTCGGTGCGCCAGACAGGCCGTCATGGCAGCAAATTCAAGGCGCAGCCAACCACTGGCTGACAATCCCCGCATACCCCCCGGTCGCCACGCTCAAGTGCAACCACTGATCAACATAACTCTTCCAGGCCACATCATCGCGAGGTAACAGGAAGGCTTTTTCACTGTACTGCATCGGCCGCTCAGGATTGACCGCACACAACCCCGGCTTGAGCTTCTGCTGATACCGCGCCTCGCTGGCATCGGTAATCATCACATCGGCCTTGCCCGCCAGCAGCTCATCAAAAATCGTCACATTGTCATGCAGGCGAATCTGCGTCTGGCCCAGGTGGGCACGGGCAAACACTTCATTGGTGCCACCTGCCGGCTCGATCACCCGCACCTGTGGCTGGTTGATCTGCTCAACCGTTTGGTAGCGCTGCACATCGGCGCAGCGCACCAGTGGGATCTTGCCGTCAACCCCTAGCGATTGGCTGAAGAACGCCTTTTTCTGCCGCTCCAACGACACCGAAATCCCACCCACGGCGATGTCGCACCGTTGGGCGAGGAAGTCCGGCATCAGGGTTTTCCAGGTGGTGGGCACCCACTTGATCGTGGTGTTGAGGCTCTTGGCCAGGGACTCGGCCATGGCGATGTCGATACCTTCATAACGGCCATCGGCGCGCAATGAGGTGTAGGGCTTGTAGTCGCCCGTTGTGCAAACGGTCAGGGTGCCGCGCTGGATCACCTCGTCAAGACGTGACGGGACAGTGTCGGCCTGGGCGATGTTTACCAGGCTTGCCAGCACACAGAGGGCCAGAGGAGCTTTCATGGGGGCGAGTCCTTGGGGCACGGTCGGGGCACCCATTATTTCCAGCGCCGGGCAGGGTGGCAAGGTGCGGGGAATGTTTAGCCAAACTGCACCCAAACTCCATCAAGCCTGAATTTAACCGCCTATCCAGGCGTGTGACGCTCGGGGTTCTCTATTTCTGTGATCCGCGCATGGACGGTTGCCCCGACACTCACGCCGCGACACTGCCTTCTGCACTTGCGTTCTGGGCCTTGTTCCATTGTCGACACGCGCGCCCGCCAGACACCTCTTTTCTACGTTGATCCACCCCCACGGATGACGTGCACCTGTGCCCATCTGCATCTGCCCGACCCAAACGTATGAGAATTGCCATGAGTGTCTTTGCCCGCCTGCACGAAGCCCGAACCTTCCTTGAGCAGAACCCCGACATTGAGATGTTCGAGCTGTTTATCCTCGACAACAACGGCGTACCCCGCGGCAAGCTGCTGCACCGCGACGAACTGCTGGCGGTGTACGAAACCGGTCGGCCACTGCCCAGCACCATTCTCGGCCTGACCATCAATGGCGATGACGTAGAAAACTCAGGGCTGGTGTGGGAAGTCGGCGATATCGACTGCCGCGCCTACCCGATCAGTGGCAGTTTGCAGCGTATGCCCTGGCGTTTGATCCCCACCGCGGCGGTGCAAGTCAGCATGCACCCCACACAAGGCTTGCCCGCTACCGTGGCCGACCCTCGGCATTTGCTCGCCAAGGTCATCGATGCACTCAAAGCCGATGGCTATTACCCAGTGATGGCGGCAGAGCTGGAGTTCTACCTGCTCGACCAGAAGCCCGACGGCAACGGTCGTCCGCAACCGGCGCGGGATATGGACGGCAATCGCCCGCGTTCGACCCAGGTCTACGGCCTGCGCGAACTGGAGCAGATCGAGCCGTTTCTCGCCGACCTTTATAGCGCCTGCAAGCTGCAAGGTATCCCGGCGCGAACGGCCATCTCCGAGTACGCCCCGGGCCAAGTGGAAATTACCCTTGAACATCGCACTGATGCTTTACAGGCGATGGACGAAGCGGTGCGCTACAAACGCCTGGTCAAGGGCGTGGCCCACAAGCATGGAATGGCCGCATGTTTTATGGCCAAGCCGTTCGACGACCTGGCCGGCACCGGTATGCATATGCACGTCAGCCTGGCCGATGCCCAGGGCAATAACCTGTTCGCCAGCGAGGCGGCTGATGGCACGCCACTGCTGCGCCAGGCGGTGGGCGGGATGCTGAGTACGTTGCTCGATTCGCTGCTGATGTTCTGCCCCAACGCCAACTCCTATCGGCGTTTCCAAACCAACAGCTATGCCCCGCTGGCTGCCACCTGGGGCGTGGACAACCGCACCGTCAGCCTGCGCGTGCCCGGTGGCCCGGCCAGTTCCCGGCATATCGAGCACCGCATCTGCGGCGCCGATGCCAACCCTTATCTGGCGGCCGCCGCGATCCTGGCCGGCATCCATCGCGGCATTCGCGAGCAACGCGACCCTGGCGCCCCGGTGGAAGGAAACGGTTATGCCCAGGCCAAGGAGCTGTTGCCCACTGACTGGCTGACCACCCTGCGTGCGCTTGAGGCTTCACGATGGGCAAAGGATGCGTTTGGCAGTGAATTCCTTGGTGTTTACCTGGCAGTCAAACGTGCCGAATATCGCCAGTTCATGGGCGAGGTCGGCGAGCAGGATTGGCGTTGGTACCTGCATCAGGCGTGACGGAGTTTACGGTGGCGGCTTTCGACCTTTTTTTCACGTTGCAGTGGTTAAGCTGGGAATCAAGGTCGTTCACTACCGTTTTACCCACATGAGCCCGTGATGTCGCCACAACCTCCATCCCCCATCGAGACTGAATTCACCGAGCGCTGTGACCGTGAGCATGCCAGGGTGTGCGGTGATCCGCGTCCGCCAAGGCTGTTGCAGCGCTTGGCCGCGTGGCGGGATGCGCGGCTGGTACGCCATGCGCTGAAGGTCGCGGGTGAGCCAGGGCTTATCCTTGACCTGGCCTGTGGTTCGGGGCGCTTCTGGCCGGTGCTGGCCGAGCACGTCAACCGGGTGATCCTCGCCTCTGACAACTCCCAGGCCATGCTCGACCACGCGCGCACCCATCACCCGGGCACGTTGCTAAAACGTGTCAAAACCTTCCAGGGCTCGGCGTTTTCGATTGGCCTTTCGGCGAACGCGGTGGACTGTATTTTCTGCCTGGAGTTGTTTCGCCATGTGCCCAGCAGCGATGTGCGATTAATGTTGTTGCGCGAGTTTCACCGCGTCAGCCGCGACACGGTGATTGTTTCCGTAAGCGCGGGTACACCGGTAGAGGATGAGTTTCGTCAGGCGGGCTTCAAGGTTCTGAATTACCAGGAGTTCCTGCCGGGCTCCAAACTGTGGTGTGTGTACGTCCTGCGTAAGAGAGGATAACTCCCATATGTCGGACTATTCTTCATCTCCTGTCGGAGTTTTCATGATGGTGTGTGCACTACGGATGCTCGCAAGCCCCTTTCGCGATATATACTGCGCGCCATTCTTCAAGGGAGAGCCGTGTGGCCATCGATATTCACTGGATCTGCGACAACGATAGCCTCGGCCAGCATTGCGCCCAATGGCAGCAGTTGCCATTCGTCGCCCTCGACACCGAATTCATGCGGGTCGACACCTTTTACCCTATTGCCGGGCTGATCCAGATCGGTGATGGCGTACGCGCTTACCTGATCGACCCCCTGACCATCGACAACTGGCAACCCTTGGCCGCTTTGCTGGAGAACCCGGCGGTGATCAAGGTGGTGCACGCCTGCAGCGAAGACCTGGAAGTGCTGTTGCGCCTGACCGGCAGCCTGCCGGCACCGTTGTTCGACACCCAGTTGGCCGCGGCTTACCTCAACCTCGGCTTTTCCATGGGCTATTCGCGCCTGGTGCAAGCCGTGCTGGATATCGAGCTGCCCAAGGGCGAAACCCGTTCGGACTGGCTGCAGCGGCCATTGTCCGAGACGCAGGTCAGCTACGCCGCTGAAGACGCGGTGCACCTGGCCGAGGTCTATATTCGCCTGCGCCCGCAGCTATCGGATGACAAGTACGCCTGGGTCCTGGAAGACGGTGCCGAACTGGTGGCCAACCTGCGCCGCGAAATCGACCCTTTCGAGGTGTACCGCGATGCCAAGCTGGCGTGGAAACTGTCCCGTGCCCAACTTGCCGTGCTGCGTGAATTGTGCGCCTGGCGCGAACAGCAGGCCCGCGCCCGGGACCTGCCGCGCAACCGCATCATCCGCGAGCATTCGCTCTGGCCGTTGGCCAAATCCCAGCCGGATAACCTGGCCGCGCTGGGCAAGATCGAAGACATGCACCCGCGTACCGTGCGTCAGGACGGCCAGTTCCTGCTGGACCTGATCAAACGTGCCGGTAGCGTGCCGATGGACCAATGGCCTCCCGCCGTGGCCGAACCGTTGCCGGTGGACGCCGCCGCGCTGATCAAGCAACTGCGCGCCCTGGGCCAGACGTTCGCCGAGCGCCTGGAGATGGCGCCGGAACTGATGCTGCGCAAGAAAACCCTCGAAGCCCTGGTCAAAAGTGGCTACCCCGATGGGCCTTACCAATTGCCAGACTCGCTGCGTGGCTGGCGCCGCGAGTTGATGGGCCAGGCGCTGCTCGACAGCCTGGCCAATGCCGGAGAACAGCCTTGAAACGTATTTGTTCCATCTACCGCAGCAAGAAAAAAGACGGCATGTACCTCTACGTGCTCAAAAGCGATGCCCTCGAGCGCGTGCCCGAGCCGTTGATGGAGGCCTTCGGCAAGGCGCATCACGCGTTTGACATGGTGCTGACGCCGGAGCGCAAGCTGTCGCGCGAAGACATCACCGTGGTGCTGGAAAACCTCGACAAACAGGGCTACCACCTGCAAATGCCGCCGGCCGAAGACGAGTACATCGAGCACTTGCCCGAAGAGTTGCTGCGCCGCAACGACCCGATGTGATCGATCAGTGCCCGTGTCAGGGCACAGGCTTTAAATGGAATCGTATTAGACGACGGTGGCCGTAAGGATGCGGGCGGCCGTCTGCATTGTTTTTGAAAGGTTTGAACCATGCGTGTTCTGATTGCTGAACAGGATCACCCGCTCTACGCCCAACTGCTCAAGGAGGCCGCCCCGGACCTTGACGTGCTGACCAGCGGTGACTCGGCCGAACTCTCGCGCCTGGCCGCCGATTGCCCGGTGTGGCTGGGCCAGCCCGATCTGCTGGCGACGCTGCTGCGCCAGGGCCATCACCCGCAGTGGTTGCAATCGACCTGGGCCGGTATCACGCCGCTGCTGGCCGATGGCTTGCCCCGCGACTATCGCCTCACCCGTGCAGTCGGCATCTTTGGCCAGGTCATGGCCGAGTTTGTCCTCACCTATATGCTGGGCCATGAGCGCGAAGTGCTGGCGCGCCTGGTCAGCCAGGTCGAGCGCAAGTGGGACAACCGCATGGGCCAGAGCCTGGCGGGGCGCAAGGCGCTGATTGTCGGCACGGGTGATATTGGCAAAAGCGTGGCTGATTTCCTGGTGCCCTTTGGCGTCAAGTTGTACGGCATCGCCAGTACGGCGCGGGAACAGGCACCCTTTATCGAAGTGGCCGGGCTCGATCAGTTGGGCCGCTTGGTGGGCGAGGTCGATTACGTGATCAACCTGCTGCCCAATACCCCGGACACCCATGACGTGTACAACGCGGCGTTGTTCAAGCAATTCAAGTCGACGGCGCTGTTTATCAACGTCGGGCGCGGCGTGGCGGTGGTGGATGCCGACCTGGTCGAGGCCCTGAAAGAAGGGCATCTGGCCGGCGCGGTGATCGACGTGTGCCGTCAGGAGCCGTTGCCGCAACGCCACCCGTTCTGGACCGCGTGGGGTTTGCTGTTGACTGGGCACAGCTCGGCACCGACCTCGCCGTCGATGATGGTGGCGTTGTTTGTGCAAAACGTGCGCGCCTACCAGGCCAAGCAAGCGCTGCGCGGCGAAGTGGACTTCGACCGGGGCTACTGATCCTTGGCCATGCATCAATCTAAAATGTGAGAGGGGGCTTGCTCCCTCCCACATTGGAGTTGCACTAGGCTTACAGGCTGAAGTCGCCCTCGGACACCAGTTCAGTCAACGGCTTGCGCGGGCTCGGCGCTTCACGGCCTTGCAGGTATTGCGGCAGGTTCGACTTGTCACCCAGCTTACCCACCGCTACGGCCGCGTGCAGCGCATAGCCTTGTGGAATCTTCAGCTCTTTGCGGGTCAGCTCCTGATCGAAACCGGCCATGCCGTGGGTGTGCCAGCCGCTGAGGCTGGCTTGCAGCGCCAGGTGGCCCCAGGCCGAGCCGGTGTCGAAGGTGTGCCACAGCGCCGGGGTTTCTTCTGTAGCGCCGGGGGCGATGAAGTCGGTTTTCGACGCGATGATGACCAGGGCCGACGCATGCTGCGCCCAATTGCGGTTGAACTCATTCAGCAGGCCCAGGAAACGCTCCCAGTCCGGCGTGTCCCGGCGGGCGTAGAGAAACCGCCACGGCTGCGAGTTGTACGCCGAGGGTGCCCAGCGTGCGGCTTCGAAGAAACTCAGCAACGTCTCTTGCGGGATGCTTTCGCCAGTAAAGGCGCGGGGCGACCAGCGTTCGGTGAATTGGGTATGGATCGGGTAATCGGCAACGCGTGGGTTATCGCTCATGGACAGATCCTGATGAAAAAAGCCGGGGTTCAAAACTACTGCGCCAACCCAGGCCTGACAAGTCTTGCAACACCGTCAGTCGTAAGCGCTTGGCCGTAACGGGCTTGGGCACTAGACTGGCGGCCTTTTCACCTTCTGATACTGATGTAGAGCCATGGCCGCCAAAGTCGAACCTTTCTGGATACGCAAAACCCTTGAGCACCTCGACCAGGAGGAGTGGGAGTCGTTGTGCGACGGCTGCGGCCTGTGCTGTCTGCAAAAGCTTGAGGATGAAGACGACAACAGCGTCTATTACACGCGTATCGCCTGCAAACTGCTCGACCTGAAAACCTGCCAGTGCACCGATTACCCCAATCGCCGCGCTTCGGTGCCGGACTGTATCCAGCTCACGCCCGGCCAGGCCGACCAGTTCAAATGGCTGCCGCCAACCTGCGGCTATCGTCTGGTCAGCGAGCGCAAGGATTTGCCGCTCTGGCACCACCTGGTCTGCGGCGACCGCGACGCCGTGCACCATGAACGCATTTCCCAGTCCGGGCGCATGCTCAGCGAAGGCAGCGTGCCAGAGGACGACTGGGAGGATTACCTGATCTTCCGTGCAGGCTGAACAAAGGAGTGTGTATGAAGGTGGCAGCCAAGTTGGCAGCGGCCCTGGTATTGCTGGCCCTGAGCGGGCCGGGCTGGTGCGCTAAGAAGGTTGACCTGGATTATCACGTCAAGCTGCTGCCCCAGAGCGAGCAGGCCGAGGTGCACGTCAGCCTGTCCCAAGGCTCGGCGGTGCGCAGCCTGGACTTTGACCTGGGCCGCAGTGGTGATTACAGCGACTTCAAGGCCGACGGCCAATGGCAAGTCACGGGCAGCCGTGGTGTGTGGCAGCCCAGCGCCGACAAGGCCAGCCTGACCTACCGCGTGCGTCTGACCCACGCGCGCAAGCCGGGCACCTTTGACACACGGGCCACGCCCAATTGGGCATTATTGCGCGGTGAAGACCTGGTGCCGGCTGCGCGCCTGGACCAGCAAGATGGCATTGAATTGGTCTCGCGCCTGATGTTCGAACTGCCCGCGGGCTGGAGGAGCGTCGAAACTGCCTGGCCGCGCATTGGCAAAAACAAATTTCGCATCGACAACGTGTCCCGCCTGTTCGATCGCCCCACCGGCTGGATGCTCGCCGGTAACCTCGGCAGCCGTCGCCTGCGCCTGGGTGAAACCGAGGTCACCGTGGCCTCGCCAAAGGGGCAGGGCATGCGCCGCATGGACGTGCTGACGCTGCTGACGTTCGTCTGGCCGCAGGTGGACGCTGCGTTCCCACGCCATCCCGCCAAATTGTTGATCGTCGGCGCGAGTGACCCGATGCGCCGCGGAGCCTGGGCGTCGCACGATTCGATCTACCTTAACAGCCGTACGCCACTGGTCAGCGAAAATGGCGGCAGCCCGTTGCTGCGCGAGGTGGTGCAGGCCATCGGGCGCTTCAACGACCACGACAGCAGTGACTGGATCAGCGAGGGCCTGGGGGAGTATTACGCGATTGAACTGGTGCGACGTGCGGGGGGCCTCACCGATGAGCGTTATGCGGCGATCCAGGCGCGCCTGGCCAAAGAAAGCAAGGCGGTCACCACGCTGAGAGGCGAGCAAATCGGCAGCGCTGGTGTAGCGCGGGCAGTACTGGTGTTGCAGGACCTGGACCGCGAGATCCGCGTGAAAACCCACAACAAGCGCTCCCTGGATGATCTGGCGCAGGCGGTGATGCGGGTGAACAGCATCAACACCAAAGAGTTCGTTCAGTTGGCTGAAAGCGTAATCGGCGAATCGTCGGTGGTACTGGATAGCAAGCTGCTGCGCTGATCCCAAGCCCTGTGCAATTCAAAATGTGGGAGGGGGCAAGCCCCCTTCCACATTTGAATCTCCAGCATGTCCAATTACTTAGGTCAGGCTTTGGGTTTTACAGCCTTCTCAGCCGCCACTTCCGCCTTGGTCTTCAAATTCTTCAATTCTTCCCCGGCCCGCTCGATCTTCGTGCGCACGCTGTTCATTTCCTGGCGACCCTGCTCCAGCTTGTCTTTGAGCGAACTGTGCCCGGTAAAGCCACGGGCCAGTGCCACGCCGCCAATCGCCACCTGGATCAGCCCGAAAATC
The DNA here is from genome assembly GCF_023127755.1 of Pseudomonas sp. W2Aug9. Classification (NCBI taxonomy): domain Bacteria; kingdom Pseudomonadati; phylum Pseudomonadota; class Gammaproteobacteria; order Pseudomonadales; family Pseudomonadaceae; genus Pseudomonas; species Pseudomonas sp. W2Aug9. The sequence goes on from NZ_SPKL01000010.1 coordinate 743,697, forward strand.
CCGCCGCGGCGCAGGCCTTTGCCGACCATCATCACGCCGCCCGCCACTGAGCCGATGCGCTCCCAGCCATGCACGTTCTGGGTAGGCTGAGGCTTCAACGGTGTGGCTTCGATGATAGGTTGCAAGATTTTGCTGTCGCTCATGATCTGTCTCCAACAAGGGCTAGTGTTACTAGCTGACTGCGCGCAGGTGCCGGATGTTCCCGCAGAATCAGTACTTGGGGCCCGAACGGGTGTTGTTGCCCTTGGCCAGGCGGTCGTAGAGCACCACATTGACGGTGGCTGCCAGGTTCATGCAGCCCGTGGTGGGGATGTACACCACATCTTCGCACCAGTCGCGGATCTCCTTGTCCAGGGAACCGTCCTCGGGGCCGAAGATATACAGCGCGCGGTCGGGGTGGGTGTATTCAGGCAGCGGGCGGGCGCCTTCCACCAGTTCCACGGCAACCGGGATGCAGCCCAGGGGCAGGATCTTCTTCAGGTCGTCGATGCCGATCAGCGGAATGTCGTGGTGGACCTTCTTGGTGTCGGTGATGAAATCCCGGGCGCGCTCGTAGCGCACGCCGGTGTAGAACACCGAGGCCACGCCGTAGCAACCGGCGGCACGCATCACCGAGCCGACGTTTTCGGGGGATTTTGGGTTATACAGACCGATGCAGCTGTAGCGTTTATTGCCCACGGGGAAGGGTGCCTTGGAGAAAAACGGCGATTATACGGCCTGGGGGTATGCAGTGCTTGGGCGATCGTCATCGCGGGCAAGCCCGGCTCCCACAGGGGAATGCATTCCAAATGTGGGAGCTGGCTTGCCTGCGATGAGGCCAGTACAGACAAGGACGATCTTCAGTCGTCTTTCTTCATCAACCCCGCCAGCGCCGCAAACGGGTTGTGCGTCGCCTTGGCAATGCTCGGGCTGCTGGTGGAGCCTTCGCCGAAATACTGCTGGTCGGTGTAGCGCGAGTGTTCGTTGTCGTGGCAGTACAGGCACAGCAATTCCCAGTTGGAGCCGTCCTGGGGATTGTCATCATGATTATGGTTGCGGTGGTGTACGGTCAGTTCACTCAAACGCTTGCCGGCGAATTCACGGGCGCAGCGGCCGCACACGTGGGGGTACATCTTCAAGGCTTTGTCGCGGTAGCCCATTTCGCGGTCGCGCTGGGCATCGGCGAGGATGCGGTCCAGCTTGGCGGTGTGGGAGGGCGGGTTGGTCGAGCTCATCATGGCTCCTGGCTATTTGGTGGGTCACGGATAAGGTTGATTCTAGCCGCTTACGCTGAAAATCACCCCTAGGGATTGCTTCACTGACTGATAAGGATTTGAAATTTATGCGTCTGTATTCATGGACTATCGGGCTTGTGCTCTGTGTGGTTACCGCTCAGGCCCAGGCGTTCTCTACGCCGCAGCCCGGGCAGGTGATCGAGGTGGCCCTGGAGCAATTGCACCCCACCCAGGCCGTGGTGGGTTTCGACCAGATCTACTACAGCCTCGGGCTGTTCGCCGACAAGCCGGCCAAGGCTTTCGATGAATACTGCGAAACCAACGGCCAGGGCGAGGCTGACCAGGTGCCGAAAAACGCCGAGCTGCTAAGGCCCGACAGCTTTACCTGCAAGCACCCGGTCGGCACCTACCCGCAGGATATGAAAACCGTGGTGGTGGGCCCCGGCGGCCAGCTTTACCTGACCGATGGTCATCACAGTTTCACTACCTTGTGGGAAACACCCGGCGCTGGCCCGCGCTTGAAAATGTGGGTCAAGGTCACCGACGACTTCAGTGCCAGCCCCAACCTCGCCACGTTCTGGCAGCGGATGGAAGCGGCCCGCAAGGTCTGGCTCAAGGACAACCGGGGCCAGGCGTTACCAGCGGAGCAACTGCCGGCGCACCTGGGCTTCAAGAACCTGCAGGACGACACGTTCCGCAGCCTGGTGTATTTCACCCGCAAGGCCGCGTACGGCAAGCCAAACGAGGGTGCGATTGCGCCGGAATTTCTCGAGTTCTACTGGGGCAACTGGCTGCGCACGCAGATTGATCTGGGCCAGTACAACCTGAACAAGAAGGGCGGCTACAAGGGTGCCATCGAGGCTGTCGCCAAGCGCATGGTCAGCCTGGCGCCGGGGGCAATGGTCGGCGACAGCGGTTTCACTGCCGGGCAGTTGGGTGGTATGACCCAGCTGGATCAAAAGGAGTTGGAAAAGACCTTCGACAAGAAAGTGCCGTACGTGATCGATTACCGCAAATCCAGAGACTGAAGCAGTACCAAATGTGGGAGGGGGCTTGCTCCCGATAGCAGTGTGTCTGTTAAGGATAGGCAAGCTGACACACCACTATCGGGAGCAAGCCCCCTCCCACATTTGACCGATGGTGATTCAGCCCTTGAGCTTTTCTGCAATCCAGATGGTATGCCGCGTGCCTTTATTGCCATGGGCGAACACCTGAACCTCTTCAGCCTTGAAGCCGGCCTTGCGCAGTTTGTCGCTGAACAGCTTATCGGCACTGGCCGACCACACGGCGAGCACGCCCTTGGGCCGCAGGGCTTTGGCGCAGGCGGCCAGGCCACCGGCGGAATACAGCCAGCTGTTGGCCTTTTGCGTAAGCCCCTCGGGACCGTTGTCGACGTCAAGCATGATCGCGTCGAAGCCCTGGGGCTCGGCCTGTAGCACCTTGGCCACATCTTCCAGACGAATCACCGTGCGCGGGTCCTGCAAGGGGCACCCGGATTTTTCTCCCAGTGGCCCACGGTTCCATTCCACGACGCCCGGCACCAGTTCGGCCACCACCACTTCGGCAGTCTTGCCCAAATGCTTGAGTGCTGCGGCCAAGGTAAAGCCCATGCCCAAGCCGCCGATCAGCACGCGTGAGTTCGGGCGACCGGCGACCTTGCGGCAGGGAATCTCCGCCAGGGCGTCTTCGGAACCGTGCATGCGCGTGTTCATCAACTGGCCGCCGTCACCGCCCTGGATCTTGATGACGAAATCCTCGCCATACTCGAACAGGCACAAGGCGCCGCCGTTGTCGGGGATCGGAGTAGTGTCCAGCAGAACGAAACGTTTCATGGAAATCTCATTGGGAAGGGCATTCTTGCGCAGTTGGGAGTAGCCTTAAGGCATTCCGGTCAGGCCATGGAGCCATCGATGAAGTGCAGCATTCTAACGGTCATTGTATTGAGCGCGCTCATATCCGCTGCGGCGCAGGCTCAGGAGTTGCAAACCGTACCGGTCGCGCCCGCACCAACCCCAGGCGCGCCGGGCACGCCGACCCCGACGTTGTACCCTCAAGTCAGCCCGCCCGCCACGCCCAAGACGAACGGTACGCCACCGTTGGTGCCCATCGTGTTGCCCACGCCGCCCAAGGACCAGACTGTCCCCGGCTTGCAGCAGAACGACAGCAAGCCGAAGACGCCCGGCGGTTAAAACAGTCAAGGCGGTCCTGCGTTCAGACAGGACCGCTCCATCAAGTGCTTAGATCAGCCCGAGCGCCTTGAACACAAACGCATATTCGAGCGCTACGTCACGCAATCCCTGGTAGCGCCCGCTCATGCCGCCATGGCCGGCGCCCAGCTCGGTCTTGAGCAGTAACAGGTTGTCTGAAGTGGCGGTATCGCGCAGCTTGGCCACCCACTTGGCGGCCTCCCAATACTGCACGCGGCTGTCGTTGTAGCCGGCAATCACCAGCATGGCCGGGTACGCCTGGGCGCTGACGTTTTCGTATGGCGCGTAAGCCTTGATGCGCGCATACACTTCGGGTTCCTCGGGGTTGCCCCATTCGTCGTACTCGGTGATGGTCAGCGGTAGCTCCGGATCGAGCATGGTGTTGAGCACATCGACAAACGGCACTTCGGCAATCGCCGCCTGGAACAGTTCCGGGCGCTGGTTGAGCACCGCGCCAATCAACAGGCCGCCGGCACTTCCGCCGCTGATCGCCAGTTGCCTGGAAGTGGTCAGCCCCTCGGTGATCAGGTGTTCGGCGCAGGCGATAAAATCGCTGAAGGTATTCTGTTTGTGTTCCTGCTTGCCGTTGCGGTACCAGGCTTCACCCAGCTCACCGCCGCCGCGCACATGGGCGATGGCAAACGCGACCCCTCGGTCCAGCAAGCTCAGGCGTGCGTGGGAGAACCATGGGTCCAGGCTTGAGCCGTAGGCACCGTAGCCGTACAGATACAGCGGGGTGGGTTTACCCAGTTGATCACGCTTGACCACCAGGCTGATGGGCACTTGGGTGCCGTCGGCAGAGGTGGCCCACAGGCGCTGGCTGACGTAGTCGTCGGCGTTGAATGTGCCGAGTACCGGGGTTTCCTTGAGCACCACCTGCGCGCCGCTTGCCAGCTCTAGCTGACGCACCTGGGCGGGACGGTTCAGGGCCTCATAGCGTAGGCGGATGTTGTCGCTTGGAAATTCCAGGCTGTTTTGTACGTAGAGGCTGTAGGCGGCGTCGGGTAATTCCACGCGATAAGCCGGTACACCCTCGGGGTGCACCTCGATGACCGGCAGGCCGCCGATGCGCAGGCTCAATGTCATGGCGCTGGCGTTCAGGCTCACGCCGTCGAGCATGACTTCGTCGCTGTGAGGGATCAGGTTCTGCCAGTCGGCCTCGGTAGGCGGCGTACCGGTATCGGCGGCGAGGTAGAGCGCGTAGTTGATGCCGTCGCGGTTGCTGCGAATAAACCAGGCCCACTCGCCGTTACGCTTGCCGTGGTCGACATCGTATTCATGGTCCTCGACCCGCGGCGCCAGGCAGGTGAAGGCCAGGTGCGGCTGATCGGCATCCAGTGCCCAGATCTCACTGGTGGTCTTGCTGCCCAGAGCCAGCAGCAGTTGGCGCTCGGAGCTGGAACGGTAGCAATGCAGGAAGAAACGGCCATCGGGCTCGTGGAACACTTCCTGCGCCGCCGTACCGTCCAGACGGTAGCGATACAGCTTGTGCGGGCGATGGGTGTCGTCGAGTTCGCCGAAGAACAGCGTCAGGCTGTCATTGGCCCAGGTCATGCTGCCGTCGCAGTTGTCGAACGCCAGTTCGCTGACCTTGTCGGTGGCCAATTCCTTCACGTACAGGGTGTAGATCTCTTCACCGCTGGTGTCGAGGCTGTAGGCCAGGCGCTGATGGTCGGGACTGATGCTGAACGCGCCGAGGGAGAAAAAGCCGCCATTGGCCAAGACGTTCGGGTCCAGCAGCAGTTCTTCGCTGCTCTCGTCCACCTGGTTGCTGTCATCGGCCGGGCGGCGGCAGCGATAGTGGCGTGCGTATTCGTCACCGGCGGTGGTGCGGGTGTAGTACAGGTACGGGCCCCAGGGGGAGGGCAGGGACAGATCGGTTTCGAGGATGCGGCCCTTGATCTCTTCGAACAGCGTTTCGCGCAAAGCCTGCTGGTCGGCGAGTTGGGCTTCCTGCCAGGCGTTTTCCGCCTTGAGGTAATCGAGCACTTCAGGGGTGTCGCGCTCCTGCAGCCAGGCGTAGGGGTCTGCGCCTGGGGCCTTGCGGGCAATCGGAGCGGTGGAAATAGGCATGGATAATTCCCTATCTGGCGGACGGTGGCCGGCATTGCAGCCGCGACACGCAAAAGCCGTTATCATAGCCGCCTCTTTGCCAGCCTTGCCATGGACACCATGACCGAGAACGACTATCTGACCGCTTGGGGCCTCTACGCCTTCGCCGCTTTGGGCTGCCTGTTAGTGTGGTGGCGCATGACCCGCTGGGTCTGGCGCTGGCTGCGCGAGCCGCTGCAATTGCTGATGGCGGTGCTGTTACTGAGCCCGACCATCGTCGACCCGGTCAAGACCCAGTTTGCGCCGGCCGTGGCCATTACCGCCCTGGACCTGGTGCTCAAGGTCGGCAACAACGCCTGGCGGGCGATCTCCGATCTGTTCATGTACACGATGATCGTGTTTGCCCTGTACATCGTGTTTGTGCTGATCCGCTGGCCCATCGAACGCGCGGCCAGCGCTCGCCGTGAGCGCAAGGCTGCTGCAGATGCCGCCTTGGCCGCCGAGCCGGAAGACGACGAACCGTTCCGTCGCCCGGCGCCTGCTGGTGGTATGCGGGTCGAGCCGCGCCTTTAAACGTAGACTGCCCCTGCAGCGAGAGCCCTGGCATGTGTGAATTATTGGGCATGAGTGCCAACGTCCCCACCGATATCGTGTTCAGCTTTACCGGGCTGATGCAGCGCGGTGGGCGTACCGGCCCGCACCGCGACGGTTGGGGCATCGCCTTCTATGAAGGCCGTGGCCTGCGCCTGTTCCAGGACCCGGCCGCGAGCAGTGAGTCTGAAGTGGCGCTGTTGGTGCAGCGCTATCCGATCAAGAGCGAAGTGGTGATCGGCCATATCCGCCAGGCCAATGTGGGCAAGGTCAGCCTGGCCAATACCCATCCGTTCGTGCGTGAGCTGTGGGGCCGCAACTGGTGTTTTGCCCATAACGGCCAGTTGGCCGACTTCCACCCGCGCGCCACGTTCTACCGCCCGGTCGGCGATACCGACAGCGAAGCGGCCTTCTGTGACCTGCTCAACCGCGTGCGCGAAGCCTTCCCTGAACCTGTGCACATCGAGCACGTGCTGCCGGACCTGATCGCCGCCTGCGCCGAATACCGCAGCAAGGGCGTGTTCAACTGCTTGCTCAGCGACGGCGACTGGTTGTTTTGCTACTGCTCGACCAAACTGGCGCAGATTACCCGGCGCGCGCCGTTTGGCCCGGCGCGCTTGAAAGATGTCGACGTGATCGTCGACTTTCAGGCCGAAACGACGCCCAATGACGTGGTAACCGTCATCGCCACTGAACCTTTGACCGACAACGAAAACTGGACCCGCTACGAACCGGGCCAATGGAGCCTGTGGCGACGCGGTGAATGCGTCAGCCAGGGCGTTACCGAATAAGGAATCGACCATGTTGCTCAGCTATCTGCGGTTGGTGCTGTTTGCCATTGGCTTGTTGGTCGGCGTGCAAGTGCCGGGGTTTATCAACGATTACGCCAAGCGCGTCGAAGCCCACCTGATCGAGGCGCAGACTGGCTTGCGCGGCTTTGAGTCCACCGCGCAGCAGTTCTTCAACGGGGACATGCAAGCGCTGGTGGCGCATTACCGCGCCAGCGATGACCCGGTGTTCCAGAGCGACGCCAGCAGCCTGGGCGCGATGCTTGATCGCCAGCTTGAGTTGGACAAGCAATTCCAGGCCATGCAAGGCCCGTGGTACATCCGCGCCCTGCAAGTGGCCGTAGCCGCCGACCCGGATATCCGCCTGGAAACCTGGAATGGCTACAGCTACCAGATTCTGCTGACGCCCGAAGCCATGGGCTGGGGCCTGGGCGGGGCGATGCTGTTGTCGTTCGGCATCGAGTGCCTGTATCGCCTGATCGACTGGGTAGTGCTGGGTGGCCGGCGCTTGCGCCAGAGCCGGCCGATCGAAGAGCGGGACTTGAAGGGCCTATAAGTCAGGGCCGCCTCGGTCCAATGTGGGAGCTGGCTTGCCTGCGATAGCGGTGGTCCAGTCACAGATGTGCACGTTGGCCCACCGCTATCGCAGGCAAGCCAGCTCCCACAGTTTTAATCGGGTTTATGCAGTTGCATGCGTTCTGCACCGACTTCCTCGGCATACCTTGCCACCACCTTCTGGCACAACCCCACAATCTCCTCCACCAACTCCACCCCCACACGCCATGACACCACCACCTGCAAGTTCGGCAGGCGCTGTGCCATCGGCAGCATCACTAATTCCCCCCGCGCCAGCTCTTCACTGACCAGCACCGGCGGCAGGGCACCGATGCCGAAGCCGTCACGCAATAATCGCGTAATCGCCGACACCGAGTTCACACAGTTCATTCTGGGCGCGGCCACGCCGTTGGCCTGCATCAGACTCAGCACGTCCTGATGCGGGTGGGAGTTTTTCGAGTAGGTGATGATGCGCTCCTGAGCCAGTTCGGCGAGGGAGGCGTAGTCACGGTTGTAAATCGAGTGGCTGGCGACGATCCAGGCCATGGGATGGCTGGCCAGTTCCAGGCTGCGCACGGTTTCCAGGCGCAGCAGGTCAGTTTGCAGGATCAGGTCGAGAAAACCTTTTTGCAACTGATCGCTGAGGTTCAGCGCGGTATCGGCGACCAGCTCGATTTCCACCAGCGGGAACAGCTTCATCAGTTCTGCCACCAGCGGGCTGAGCCAGGTGTGGATCACCGTGTCCATCGCGCCGATCCGAATGCGTCCGACCTTGCTGCTGGTGGTCTCCAGGGACTGTTTCAAACCCTGCATGGTCACCATCATTTGCTCGGCATAATCGAGCACCTTCAAGCCTTCCGGGGTCAGGCTCACGCCCCGGGAGTCACGCAGGAACAGCTTCACCCCCAGCTCGCTTTCGAGCACGGCGATGCGGCTGGAAATAGAGGCCTGGGTGGTGAACAGCTTCTCGGCAGTCAGGCGAAAGCTCTTGAGCTTGGCCACCCAGACGAAGGTTTCGAGGAACTTCAAATTCATGGGATCAACTTTTTCTTATGCATGGATCGGTTTTTATTAGTTGGACGTCGCACCGGGCAAGCGCCAAAAATCGAGCCGTTCCACGATAAGCGTCGTTGGGGTGCCAGGACAAGTTGCGAGTTCTGTGTAATAAATCCCACACTACAAAAAAACAAAACCTACAGGAGCGACCACCGTGAGCCGCCTGCTACTGAACTGCGACATTGGCGAAAGCTTTGGCAACTGGACCATGGGTCTGGACGCCGAAGTCATGCCGTTCATTGATTGCGCCAACGTGGCCTGCGGTTTCCATGCTGGCGACCCGAGCATCATGCGCAAGACCGTCAGCCTGGCGTTCAAGCATGGCGTGCAAGTGGGCGCTCACCCGGCCTATCAAGACCTGCAAGGCTTTGGCCGACGCTCAATGAACTACACGCCGCAGGAAATCCAGGATCTGTTGCATTACCAGATCGGTGCGCTGGACGGCATCTGCCGGGTCCAGGGCGGACGCGTCAGCTACGTGAAACCCCACGGTGCGATGTACAACGACATGATGGCCAACCCCGCGCAGTTGCGTGCGGTGATCCAGGCCGTGGCCGCCTACGGCGACCTGCCGCTGATGCTGCTGGCTACCCGTGACAACAGCGCCGCCCAAGCTGTGGGTGACGAATACGGTGTGACCCTGTGGTTCGAAGCCTTTGCCGATCGCGCCTACGACAACAAGGGCCATCTGGTTTCCCGCCAGTTGCCCGGCGCGGTGCACCACGACAGCGACACTATCGTGCAGCAGGCCCTGACCATTTCCCGTGGCGCGGCATTGGTCGCCAGCGACGGCAGCCCGTTGGCCTTGCAGGCCGATACCTTGTGCGTGCATGGCGACAACACCAGCTCGGTGGCCGCGGTGCAGCGTATCCGCCAAGCGTTGCATACAGCATGAAGCCACGCATTGAAGTGGTGGCCATCGACTGCCTGATGGTGCGTCTGTTTGAGGTGATTGCCGAGGCCAACATGCAGTGGATGCTCGCTGCCACGCAGCGTTTGCGCGCAGAGTTCGGCACGGCGCTGGTGGATCTGGTGCCGTCCTACACCACCTTGATGGTGCATTACGACCTCAGGGAGCTGACCCCGACACAGGCTCGGGAGCTGATCGACCTTGCGCTCACGGACCTGCAACCCCAGGCCCAGGGCAGCGGCCAGTGCCATGTGCTGCCGGTGTGGTATGACCTGAGTGTCGGCCCGGAGTTGACCCTGTTGTCCCAGCGCGGCGGGCTGACGGTAGAGGACGTGATCCGCCGCCACAGCGCCCATGAATACCAGGTGTTCGCCCTTGGTTTCGCGCCGGGTTTTGCCTTTATGGGCCTGGTGGATGAAAGCCTCGCCACACCGCGCCTCAACACGCCGCGCAAACGCGTGGCCGCTGGCAGCGTCGGCATTGCCGAACGGCAAACTGCTGCGTACCCGGTGGTGTCCCCGGGCGGCTGGAACCTGATCGGCCGCACCCCGGCCAAACTCTTCGACCGTGAGCGCGACGGCTACAGCCTGATGCAGCCCGGCGACACGGTGCGCTTCGCCCCGGTCAGCCACACCGAATTCGTCAACCTGGGTGGCGATGACACGCCGTTGGAGGCGCTGGCATGAGCCGCTTGATGATCGAGGCCAGCACGCCGCTGTGCCTGTTGCAGGACGCCGGGCGTTTTGGCGTGCGCCACCTGGGTGTAACCCAGGGCGGCGCACTGGACTGGGTGTCGATGTCCTGGGCTAACTGGCTCTTGGGCAATGCCCTGGATGCGCCGGTGGTGGAGATCACCCTGGGTGGTTTCACCGTGCAGGCCGAGGATTATTGCCTGCTGGCACTGGCCGGTGCAGACCTGGGCGCCTATATCGATGAGCGCGCCATAAGCCCCGGTCGCAGTTTTATCCTGCAAAAGGGCCAGCGACTGCGCTTCACCCAGCCGTTCAATGGGGCACGCGCTTATCTGGCGGCGCCCGGTGGGTTCGATGCCCCGGCTGTACTTGGCAGTTGTGCCACGGTCGTGCGCGAAGCGTTGGGCGGGGTGGACGGTTTCGGCAAGGCATTGGCTGAAGGCGGGCACTTGGCGTATTCCGGAACGGGCGGTGCAATGAAGGTGCTGGCCAAGCCGGAGTTGCAATCCGGTGCCTCACTGGACGTGATTATCGGTGCGCAGATCGGCCAGTTCAGCGGGCAGAGTTTATTCGACGCCTTCAACACCGAATGGGCGCTGGACAGCCGCGCCGACCGCATGGGTATGCGCTTGCTCGGCACGCCGTTGCAGTACCAGGGGCCGTCGTTGATTTCCGAAGGGATTCCGTTGGGCGCGATCCAGGTGCCCCCGGATGGGCAGCCGATTGTGTTGCTCAATGACCGGCAGACTATCGGCGGTTATCCGCGGTTGGGCGCGTTGACGCCTCTATCCTTGGCGCGGCTGGCGCAGTGTTTGCCGGGGGAGAAGGTGCGGTTGGCACCGGCGGTGCAGGAGGCGGCGCATCGGCAGCACACCAAGTTTTTGCAGCGGTTTGCCGATCGCTAAAAGCATCGCAGGCAAGCCAGCTCCCACAGAGGAATGCATTCCAACCTTGAAATGCAGTCAACATGTGGGAGCTGGCTTGCCTGCGATGAGGCCGGTCAAAACACCGCCTATTTCGAGAGAAAACGCATACCTTCTTCCAGCCCGCGCAGCGTCAGCGGGTACATCTGGTCCTCCACCAACTCCCGCACAATCCCCGTCGAGGCCGTATAGCCCCAGGTATCTTTCGGGTAGGGGTTAATCCAGATCAGCTTCTTGTACTTGGCCATGAAGCGCTGCATCCACACATACCCCGGCTCCTCGTTCCAGTGCTCGACGCTGCCGCCGGCCTGGGTGATTTCATAGGGCGCCATGGCCGCATCGCCGATGAAGATCACTTTGTAGTCGGCGCCGTACTTGTGCAGCAGGTCCTGGGTGGACGTGCGCTCCGAAGTGCGACGCTGGTTGTTCTTCCACACTGACTCGTACACAAAGTTATGGAAGTAGAAGTACTCCAGGTGCTTGAACTCGGTCTTGCACGCCGAGAACAGCTCTTCGCAGATTTTCACGTGGGCATCCATCGAACCACCAATGTCGAACAGCAACAACAGCTTGATGGTGTTGCGCCGCTCGGGGCGCATCTGGATATTCAGCAGCCCGGCATCGCGTGCGGTGTGGTCGATGGTGCCGTCGATATCCAGCTCTTCGGCCGCACCCTGACGTGCAAACTTGCGCAGGCGGCGCAGGGCGATCTTGATGTTGCGCGTGCCCAGTTCCACCTGATCGTCGAGGTTTTTGTACTCGCGCTGATCCCAGACTTTCACCGCCTTGCCCTGGCGCTTGCCGGCGTCACCGACACGAATGCCTTCGGGGTTGTAGCCACCGGAACCGAACGGGCTGGTGCCGCCGGTGCCGATCCATTTGTTGCCGCCGGCATGGCGTTCTTTCTGTTCTTCCAGGCGCTTCTTGAATTCCTCGATCAGCTTGTCGAGGCCGCCGAGGGACTGGATCTGCGCGCGTTCTTCATCGCTCAGGGAACGTTCGAATTCCTTGCGCAGCCACTCTTCGGGGATCAGCGCCTGCAAATGGTCATCGAGTTTTTCCAGGCCATTGAAATAGGCACCGAAGGCACGGTCGAACTTGTCGAAATGCCGCTCGTCCTTGACCAGTATCGCTCGGGCCAAGTAGTAGAACTCGTCCATGTCAGCGAAGGTCACGCGCTGTTTCAGCGCGTTGATCAGGTCCAGCAGCTCGCGCACCGACACCGGCACCTTGGCCGCACGCATTTCATTGAACAGGTTGAGCAGCATCAGCGATTACCGCGGCGGCTCATGAACGCCAGCCGTTCCAGCAATTGCACATCCTGCTCGTTTTTCACCAAAGCGCCGGCCAGCGGTGGGATGGCCTTGGTCGGGTCACGCTCGCGCAGTACCGCTTCGCCAATATTGTCGGCCATCAGCAGCTTGAGCCAGTCGACCAGTTCGGACGTGGAAGGCTTCTTCTTCAGGCCCGGAACCTTACGCACATCGAAGAACACGTCCAGCGCTTCGCTGACTAGGTCTTTCTTGATGTCCGGGTAGTGCACATCCACGATTTTTTGCAGGGTGGTGCGGTCGGGGAAGGCGATGTAGTGGAAGAAGCAGCGGCGCAGGAATGCATCCGGCAGCTCTTTTTCGTTGTTGGAGGTAATGATGATGATCGGGCGCTTCCTGGCCTTGATGGTCTCGTCGATTTCGTAGACGTAGAACTCCATTTTGTCGAGTTCCTGCAACAGGTCGTTGGGGAACTCGATGTCGGCCTTGTCGATTTCGTCGATCAGCAGGATCACCCGCTCCTCGGACTCGAAGGCTTCCCAGAGCTTGCCCTTTTTCAGGTAATTGCGCACATCGTGGACCTTGTCCACGCCCAGCTGCGAGTCGCGCAGGCGGCTCACTGCGTCGTACTCGTAGAGGCCCTGATGCGCCTTGGTGGTGGACTTGATGTGCCAGGTGATCAACTTGGCACCGAAGGATTCGGCCAGTTGCTCGGCAAGCATGGTCTTGCCAGTGCCCGGTTCGCCCTTGACCAGCAATGGCCGCTCCAGGGTGATGGCGGCGTTGACGGCCAGTTTCAGGTCATCGGTAGCCACATAGGCCTGGGTGCCTTCGAACTTCATCGGTCATTCCTCGGATTCATCAATGCCCCGACTATACCCCGCAGCCCCGGCGACTGTGAACGCAGACGGGGCATTCAGTCTCTGAATGGCGGGTCAGGCTCAATCCGCCGATGGCTTGGGTTGTTCATACCGGGCATTGAACGCCTGGATAAACCCATTGCGCAGAATTGCGATCACCGCAGAAAACGCACTGACATTCTGCTGGTGCACGCTACCGCTGAGCTCCACACGGGTGGCGAACTGGTTTTTGCGCTGGTTTTTCAGCACCGTCTCGCTGGCTCCGACCACGGCCTCCCAGATTGAGCGGAAGATATTCTTGTCCTTGTTTTCAACATCTTGTTGCCAGTCAAACACCTCTACGTCACGCAGCAGCGGCTTGATGTAGCCGGTGAGTCGGCCATTTTCAGCCTGGGCTTCGATCACCACGTCGCCCGTGCCGGCCTTGAAGTCGAACTTGCCATAGGCCGATGCAAAGTCGTTCATGCGCTTGAGTTGCAGGTCGCGGGCGCGGAAGCGGAACTCGAATTCTTCGAAATCGCTCAGCGGATCAAAGGTGGCATTGGCCTCCAGCGGCGCCTGGCCTTGCAGCAGTGCCTTGCCTTCGAAGCGGGCGTCGCGCTTGCCTTTGACATCCACCACATTGGTCAGGTTGTAGAAGCTGGCGTTGACCCCAGTGGCGTTGATATTGACCCGGGGCTTGGAGCTGAAGTTATGGAAGGCAATCTCGCCGTCTTCGATGCGCACTTCATTGAGGGTGATCGGCAGCAACTTGCGCAGTTGTTCCTGCCAGTCGGTGCCTTTACCCGTCTGGGACGCCTGCTTGTTGGCACCGCCATCGACGAAGTTGATCTGCGGACGCACAAAATGCCCCTCGGCCACGACGGCGTGGTCGTACCAGAGTGAATGCCAGCTCACGGCGAACTCGATCAGCGGCGCCTTCACGAACGGCACCGGGACCTTGCCGTCCACCTTGACGATTTGCAAGCCGTTGATCCGGTAGGCGCCGCGCCACAGGGCCAGGTCCACATCGGCGATTTCGCCGCGGTAATCGCCCATGTTGGCGAGTTTCTCGTTCAGGTAATTGCGCACCAGGTAGGGCAGCGCGATATTCAAGGCAATCAGGACCAGCACCAGAGCGGCGATTGTCCCTAACGGCCAACTGTAACGACGTTTCATGGGGCAGTTCTCCTTGCTTGTAGGAGATTGACTGTTCTGATGAACGCAACGTTCCCCCGTCTGGACGCCCTGGAGAACGAGGCATACCCTTGGGACCTTCTTCAAAGTCGCCAACAGGATCCCTCATGAGCCGTATCTTTGCAGACAACGCGCATTCCATCGGTAACACGCCCCTGGTTCAGATCAACCGCATCGCACCGCGTGGCGTGACGATTCTGGCCAAGATCGAAGGGCGTAACCCGAGTTATTCAGTGAAGTGCCGCATTGGCGCAAGCATGATCTGGGATGCCGAAAGCAGCGGCAAGCTCAAGCCAGGCATGACCATTGTCGAGCCGACTTCCGGCAATACCGGTATCGGCCTGGCGTTTGTCGCGGCGGCCCGTGGCTATAAATTGCTGCTGACCATGCCGGCGTCCATGAGCCTTGAGCGCCGCAAAGTGCTCAAGGCCCTGGGCGCCGAGCTGGTGCTGACCGAGCCGGCCAAGGGCATGAAGGGCGCCATCGAAAAGGCCGGTGAAATCCTCGCCGGCGACCCGAGCACCTACTTTATGCCGGCCCAGTTCGAAAACCCGGCCAACCCTGCGATCCACGAGAAAACCACCGGCCCGGAAATCTGGAACGACACCGACGGCGCCGTGGATGTGCTGGTGGCGGGCGTGGGGACCGGCGGCACCATCACCGGGGTGTCACGCTATATCAAGAACACTGCGGGCAAGCCGATCCTGTCGGTGGCCGTGGAACCCATGGTTTCCCCGGTGATCACCCAGGCCTTGGCGGGGGAAGAAATCAAGCCCAGTCCCCACAAGATCCAGGGTATCGGCGCCGGGTTTGTGCCAAAAAACCTTGATCTGTCGATGGTCGACCGCGTGGAGTTGGCGACCGACGAAGAGTCCAAGGCCATGGCCCTGCGGCTGATGCAGGAAGAGGGTATCTTGTGCGGTATCTCCTGCGGTGCCGCCATGGCTGTGGCAGTACGCCTGGCCGAGAAGCCGGAAATGCAAGGCAAGACCATCGTGGTGATTTTGCCGGACTCCGGCGAGCGCTACCTGTCGAGCATGTTGTTCAGCGATGTGTTTACCGACCAGGAAAACCAGGCCTGATCTTCAAAGCGGTCCCACAAGGTTGATGTAAGTCATCCGGTCGGCGTGGGCCTTCTGCATAATGGCTCAAGTGTTTATCATGGCCGGCTGTTACGTCTGGTTTCCCGTTGACGCAAGTTTGCCGGCCAGGCGCTTATTTCCAGGAGTTGCTGCATGACCTTTTCTTTGGCCGCCAAACTGTCGGTGTTGCTGCTGTTTATCGGCAGCACGCTGTATGTGCACCTGCGTGGCAAGGCCCGTTTGCCGATGCTGCGCCAGTTCGTCAACCATTCGGCGCTGTTCGCCCCGTATAACGCCTTGATGTACCTGTTTTCCGCGGTGCCGTCCAAGCCGTACCTGGACCGCAGCAAGTTCCCGGAACTGGACGTGCTCAAGGACAACTGGGAAGTGATTCGCGAAGAGGCCATGCACCTGTTCGACGAGGGCTACATCCGCGCCGCCGAAAAGAACAACGACGCCGGTTTCGGTTCGTTCTTCAAGAAAGGCTGGAAGCGCTTCTACCTCAAGTGGTACGACAAACCCCTGCCATCGGCCGAGGCCCTGTGCCCCAAAACCGTGGCCCTGGTCAGCAGCATCCCCAACGTCAAGGGCGCCATGTTCGCGCTGTTGCCAGGCGGCAGCCACCTGAACCCGCACCGTGACCCCTTCGCCGGTTCGTTGCGTTATCACCTGGGGCTGTCCACGCCGAACTCTGACGACTGCCGCATCTTCGTCGACGGCCAGGTCTACGCCTGGCGCGACGGTGAAGACGTGATGTTCGACGAAACCTACGTGCACTGGGTGAAGAACGAAACCGAGCAGACCCGCGTGATCCTGTTCTGCGACATCGAACGGCCGTTGAGCAACCGTGTGATGACCCGCATCAACCGCTGGGTCAGCAAGCAACTGGGCCGTGCTACTGCGCCGCAGAACCTTGACGACGAACGCGTGGGCGGCATCAACCAGGCCTATGCCTGGAGCAAGACCTTCAGCGACAAGTTCAGTGGCCAGGTCAAGCAGTGGAAGCGCAAGCATCCCAAGGCGTACCGCATTGCGCGGCCGGTGCTGGCGGTGGTGGTGTTGGTGCTGTTGTGGAAGTGGTTGTTCGGCTGATTGTGATTTCTTGACTTGAAATGCAGCCAAATGTGGGAGGGGGCTTGCTCCCGATAGCGGTGGATCAGGTATAGATATTTAACCTGACATACCGCCATCGGGAGCAAGCCCCCTCCCACATTGGTTTGCAGTGTTGCTTATGACGCGATCAACTGCCGCAATACGTAGTGCAAGATCCCACCCGCTTTGAAGTACTCCACTTCATTCAAGGTATCAATCCGGCACAGCACCTCAACCTTCTCGCTGCTGCCATCTTCCCGAGTGATCACCAACGTCAGGTTCATGCGCGGTTCGACCTCGGCATCGGTCAGCCCGAGGATGTCGATCTTCTCCTTGCCGGTGAGCTTGAGCGTCTTGCGGTTCTGGTCCAGCTTGAACTGTAACGGCAATACGCCCATGCCCACCAGGTTGGAGCGGTGGATACGCTCGAAACTCTCGGCGATCACCGCCTTGACCCCCAGCAGGTTGGTACCCTTGGCCGCCCAGTCGCGGCTGGAACCGGTGCCGTATTCCTGGCCGGCAATCACCACCAGCGGCGTGCCTGAGGCCTGGTACTTCATCGACGCATCGTAGATCGCCATCTTCTCGCCGGTGGGGATATACAGCGTATTGCCGCCTTCCTCGCCGCCCAGCATTTCATTGCGGATACGGATGTTGGCAAAGGTGCCGCGCATCATCACTTCATGGTTGCCCCGGCGCGAGCCGTAGGAGTTGAAGTCACGCGGTTCCACCCCTTGCTCGCGCAGGTAGCGTCCGGCCGGGCTGTCGGTCTTGATATTGCCGGCAGGGGAGATGTGGTCGGTGGTCACTGAATCACCGAGCAGGGCCAGGATGTTGGCGCCCTTGACGTCCTTGATCACCGGCAGCGGGCCGGCAATGTCATCGAAGAACGGTGGGTGCTGGATGTAGGTGGAGTCCTTTTGCCACACGTAGGTCGCTGCCTGCGGCACTTCAATCGCCTGCCATTGCTCGTCACCGGCGAACACCTCGGCGTATTCCTTGTGGAACATGCTGGTGCTGACCTGGGCCACCGCCTCGGCGATTTCCTGGCTGCTGGGCCATATGTCCTTCAGGTACACCGGGTTTCCGCTCTGATCGTTACCCAGCGGTTCGCTGCTGATGTCGATGCGCACGGTGCCGGCCAACGCATAGGCGACTACCAGGGGCGGCGAAGCCAGCCAGTTGGTTTTCACCAGCGGGTGCACGCGGCCTTCGAAGTTGCGGTTACCGGACAGCACCGAGGCCACGGCGAGGTCGGCCTTCTGGATGGCTTTTTCGATAGGCTCGGGCAACGGCCCGGAGTTACCGATACAGGTGGTGCAGCCGTAGCCCACCAGGTCAAAACCGAGCTTGTCGAGGTACTGGGTGAGGCCCGCGGCTTTGTAATAATCGGTGACCACCTTGGAGCCTGGGGCCAGCGAGGTCTTGACCCAAGGTTTGCGGGTCAGGCCCTTTTCCACGGCCTTTTTCGCCACCAACCCGGCCGCCATCATTACGCTGGGGTTGGAGGTGTTGGTGCAGGAGGTGATGGCGGCGATCACCACCGCGCCGTTTTTCAGGCGATAGGTGTTGCCTTCGTATTCATAATCGGCCTCGCCGACCAGATCGGCGTTGCCCACGGCCACGCCGCCACCGCCTTCACTTTCCAGGCGGCCTTCTTCCTTGCTGGTGGGCTTGAATTGCAGGTCGAGGAAGTCGCTGAACGCTTGGCCGACATTCGGCAGGGATACCCGGTCTTGGGGGCGCTTGGGCCCGGCGAGGCTGGCTTCGACGCTGCCCATGTCCAGGGCCAGGGTGTCGGTGAACACCGGTTCCTGACCGGCGTTGCGCCACAGGCCCTGGGCCTTGGTGTAGGCCTCCACCAGTTTGACCGTCTCAGCCGGGCGGCCGGACAGGCGCAGGTAGTCCAGCGTCACCTCATCCACTGGGAAAAAGCCACAGGTAGCGCCGTACTCCGGCGCCATGTTGGCGATGGTGGCGCGGTCGGCCAGGGGCAGGTCGGCCAGGCCGTCGCCGTAGAACTCGACGAACTTGCCCACTACGCCTTTCTTGCGCAGCATTTGTGTAACGGTGAGCACCAGGTCGGTGGCGGTGATGCCTTCCTTGAGCTTGCCGGTGAGCTTGAAGCCGATGACCTCCGGAATCAGCATCGACACCGGCTGGCCGAGCATGGCCGCTTCGGCTTCGATCCCACCCACGCCCCAGCCGAGTACGCCGAGGCCGTTGATCATGGTGGTATGGGAGTCGGTGCCGACCAGGGTGTCGGGGAAGGCGTACGTGCGGCCGTCTTCGTCCTTGGTCCACACGGTGCGGCCCAGGTATTCCAGGTTCACCTGGTGACAGATGCCGGTGCCAGGTGGCACGACGCTGAAGTTGTCAAAGGCGCTCTGGCCCCAGCGCAGGAAGGCGTAGCGTTCGCCGTTGCGCTGCATTTCGATGTCAACGTTCTGCTCAAAGGCGCTGGTGGTACCGAACTTGTCGACCATCACCGAGTGGTCGATCACCAGGTCCACCGGCGACAGCGGGTTGATGCGCTGCGGGTCACCGCCGGCCTTGGCCACGGCGGCGCGCATGGCGGCCAGGTCGACCACCGCGGGCACCCCGGTAAAGTCCTGCATCAGCACGCGGGCGGGGCGATACTGAATCTCGCGGTCCGACTGGCGCTCTTTGAGCCAGGCGGCGATGGCTTTGAGGTCGGTGCCGGTAACGGTCTTGGCATCTTCCCAGCGCAGCAGGTTTTCCAGCAGTACCTTGAGCGACATCGGCAGCTTGTCCAGATCACCCAGGCTCTTGGCGGCTTCGGGCAGGCTGAAGTAGTGGTAGGTCTTGCTGTCTATTTGCAGTGTCTTAAGGGTTCTCAGGCTATCAAGGGATGACATTACATGACTCCTTATGGTCCGCACGGCCACGGACCTGGCGGGACGAACAGAGCTAACACGTTAGCGCTGTTTTCATTAGCAGGCTAATAACTGGACTCTATCGCCGAGCCCAAGGTTCCGAACTCGGCTATCATGCGCGCGTTTTCATGACAGGCATTGCGATAGCGCAAGGTCAGTTGATTCACCAGGAGAGTAGATGAACACCCTTTTTATGCACTGCCGCCCGGGTTTTGAAGGCGAAGTCTGTTCCGAGATCGCGGAACACGCCGCGCGCCTGAACGTGTCCGGCTACGCCAAGGCCAAGACCGGCAGCGCCTGCGCCGAATTTGTCTGCACGGAAGAAGACGGCGCCCAGCGCTTGATGCACGGCCAGCGCTTCGCCGAGCTGATCTTCCCAAGGCAGTGGGCACGCGGGGTGTTTATCGACCTGCCGGAAACCGACCGCATCAGCGTGATCCTTACCCACCTGCGCGACTTCCCGGTGTGCGGCAGCCTGTGGTTGGAAATGGTCGACACCAATGACGGCAAGGAACTCTCCAACTTTTGCAAAAAATTCGAAGTGCACCTGCGCAAAGCCCTGCTGGGCGCCGGCAAGCTGGTGGACGACCCGAGCAAGCAGCGCCTGTTGCTGACCTTCAAGAGCGGCCGCGAAGTGTTCATGGGGCTGGCCGAGTCGAACAACTCGGCAATGTGGCCGATGGGCATCCCGCGCCTCAAGTTCCCGCGTGACGCGCCCAGCCGCTCGACCTTGAAGCTGGAAGAGGCCTGGCATCACTTTATCCCCCGTGACCAATGGGACGAGCGCCTGCACGGTGATATGACCGGCGTCGACCTCGGCGCAGCGCCGGGCGGTTGGACCTGGCAACTGGTCAACCGTGGCATGCTGGTCACCGCCATCGACAACGGCCCCATGGCCGAAAGCCTGATGGACACCGGCCTGGTGCAGCACTTGATGGCTGATGGCTTCACCTTCGTGCCCAAGCAGCCGGTGGACTGGATGGTCTGCGATATCGTTGAGAAGCCTGCGCGCAACGCGGCGCTGCTGGAAACCTGGATCGGCGAGGGGCATTGCCGTGAGGCGGTGGTCAACCTGAAGTTGCCGATGAAGCAGCGTTACGCCGAAGTGAAGCGCCTGCTCGAACGCATCGAAGAGGGCTTCAAGGCGCGTGGCATACGGGTGGAAATCGGTTGCAAGCAGCTGTACCACGACCGCGAAGAAGTGACATGTCACCTGCGCCGTCTGGTGGACGTAAAGAAATCCAAAAGCCGCTGATATTAATTGTGGGAGCTGGCTTGCCTGCGAAAGCGGTATAACAGTCAAAATCTATGTTGAATGTGCCCACGTCATCGCGGGCAAGCCCACTCCCACATAAGAGCGGGCCTGTTTCAGGAGTGAAGTATGAGTGTTGATTTACCCGTAGACGGCACCCTCGACGCCACCGGCCTCAACTGCCCGGAGCCGGTGATGATGCTGCACCAGCACATCCGTGACCTGCCGGCGGGCGGCTTGCTCAAGGTGATCGCCACCGACCCGTCGACCCGTCGTGATATTCCCAAATTCTGCGTGTTTCTTGACCACGAACTGGTGGATCAACAGGAAGATGCTGGCACCTACCTGTACTGGATCCGCAAGAAAGCCGATTAAGCCAGCGCCTTTTCGGCACGAATGCGCCGGCGTGCACTGCGCGCCAGGCGCACCAGCAACATCCCCGCCGCACAGCTCAAACCCACGATCAGCCCTTGCCATAAACCGCTTGGGCCGCTGGGTTCGCCGAGCCAGTCGGTCAGCCCTAGGGCATAACCCACCGGCAGCCCCACGCCCCAATAGGCGAACAAGGTCAGCACCATGGTCACCCGGGTGTCCTGGTAGCCGCGCAAAGCACCGGCGGCAGTGACCTGAATCGAGTCGGAGAACTGGAACAGCGCCGAGAACACAATCAGCATCGACGCCAGGTGGATGACCACCGGGTCGGGCGTGTAGATCGCCGCGATCTGCTCACGAAACACCAGCATCAGGCTGCACGACAGGCACGCATAGGCCAGTGCAGTGCCCATGCCGACCCCGGCGGCGAAGCGCGCTTCACGCGGTTCGCCACGCCCCAGGGCCTGGCCGACGCGCACGGTCACGGCCATGCTCAGGGAGTAGGGGATCATGAATACCAAAGAACTGACATTCAACGCGATCTGATGGCCGGAAACCACGGTGGCGCCCAGGCTGCCAAGCAACAGGGCAATCACCGCGAATATGCTCGACTCGGCGAAGATCGCTACGCCAATCGGCAGGCCGATGCCCAGGATGCGCTTGATCACCGCCCATTTCGGCCAGTCAAAGCGCTTGAACAGTTCGCTGCTCTGGTACATCGGGCCCCAGCGCGTCCAGCCAGCCAGGCCGAGCATCATCACCCACATCGCAATGGCCGTGGCCCAGCCGCAACCCACGCCGCCCATGGCCGGTACGCCGAAGTGGCCGTAGATGAAGATGTAGTTCAGCGGAATATTCAGCGCCAGACCGCACAGGCCCATGACCATGCTCGGCCGCGTACGGCCCAGGCCATCACTGAAGCAGCGCAGCACGTAATACAGCGCAATTGCCGGCATCCCCGCGGCGATGCCATGCAGGTAACCCATGGACGGCTCGATCAGGTCTGGCTCGACCTTCATCGCATGCAGGATGGGCTCGGCACACAGCAACAGCACCGCACCGCAGAGGCCGACCACCACGGCCAACCACAACGATTGGCGCACCAACGGCCCGATCTCGGTGAGTTTGCCCGCGCCATAGCGCTCGGCCACTTTCGGCGTGGTGGCCAGCAAGGTGCCGGTCATCAGCAGGTACACCGGGATCCAGATCGAGTTACCCAGGCCGACCGCCGCAAGGTCCTGGGGGCTGACACGCCCGGCCATCACCGCATCGACAAAACTCATCGCAGTAGTTGCCAATTGGCCGATCATGATCGGCAAGGCCAGCGTCAGCAGGCCGCGCACTTCCCGGCTGATGCGGGCGGGGCGGGAAAGGGTAGCGGTGGCAGTGTTCACGTACAGGTGTCCAATAAAAAAGCAGTCGCAAGGACGGCGGATTCTACGCTTTGACGCAGTGGTCAGGAAAAAACCTGTGTTGCTGATTTGTAATGCAGTCCCACAGGGATCTGTTGTGTTAGTTGAATCCCATGCCTGTACACTGCTGATCCGCCAAAGGAGCCTGCCATGCTGATTGTTGCCGACGAGAATATTCCGCTGCTTGATGACTTTTTCCAGGGGTTTGGCGAGATTCGCCGCGTGCCTGGGCGGTCCATCGACCGCGCTACCGTCGAGCAGGCCGACGTGCTGCTGGTGCGCTCGGTGACCAACGTCAACCGTGCCCTGCTCGAAGGCAGCAACGTACGCTTTGTCGGCACCTGCACCATCGGCACCGACCATCTGGACCTGGACTTTTTCAAGCGGGCAGCGATCCAGTGGGCCAGCGCGCCTGGCTGCAATGCGCGGGGGGTTGTGGATTACGTACTCGGCAGCTTGCACACCCTGGCCGAAATCGAAGGCGTCGAGTTGGGCTCGCGCACCTACGGTGTCGTTGGTGCCGGTGAGGTGGGCGGGCGACTGGTCAAGGTCCTCAAGGGCCTGGGTTGGAACGTGCTGGTGTGCGACCCGCCGCGCCAGCTCGCCGAGGACGGCGACTTCGTCAGCCTGCAACAGATCATCGAGCAGTGCGATGTGATCAGCTTGCACACGCCGCTGATCAAGTCCGGCAATGGCGCCACCTGGCATTTATTCGACCGCCAGCGCCTGGAGCAACTCAAGCCCGGCACCTGGCTGATCAACGCCAGCCGTGGCGCGGTGGTGGACAACGCCGCGCTGCGCGAGGTGCTGCTGGCCCGCGAAGACCTGCAAGCGGTGCTGGATGTGTGGGAAGGCGAACCGCAAGTGGACGTCGACCTGGCTGACCTGTGCGTGCTGGCCACGCCGCATATCGCCGGCTACAGCCTCGATGGCAAGCAGCGCGGCACCGCGCAGATCTACCAGGCGTTCTGCGCGCACCTGGGCCAGGAGCCGACTGTTCAGCTCAGTGATTTATTGCCGGCACCGTGGCTGGACGAAGTCCACCTGAACGCTTCAACCGATCCGGCCTGGGCACTGGCGGCCCTGTGCCGCAGCGTGTACGACCCGCGCCGTGATGATGCAGATTTTCGTCGCAGCCTGGTGGGGACCGTGCAGGAGCAGCGCCAGTCCTTCGATTTGCTGCGCAAGCACTACCCGCAGCGCCGTGAGATAGATGGCCTGAAAGTGCGCATCAAGGGCGAGTCGACGGCGCTGTCGGCTATCGTTTCGGCTCTGGGCGCTGAAACGCTGTAAACACCCATAAAAAACCCGGCCACCTGGGCCGGGTTTGAAAGAGCGTGGGCACTTCAGCCTTGCTGGGCAGGTTTGACCAGTCGCTGTTCCAGCTCGCTGCAGGCTTGCTGGATCATCTCTTCGGTAATCTGCACTTCGTGGCCCTTGGCATCGATATACGAGCAAGGCAACACCTGCTGCTGGCGGATCACTTCAATCTTGGCGTTGCTGCTATCTTGCAAGGTCATGGCCTGTCTCCTCATCAGGTTGTGTACCTATCTTAAATCCCCCGCATGAACGCGCTGTTACAACTCCTTGCACGCTCATCGGTTCGAACACCCAGTCCACCAGAAACCGGTACATATTTCCAGATGAGTCTTAGACCGATAGCCTCTAGCGGCCTGTATCGGCGGGCATAATTAACCTGACTCATTGTTATTTGCGCAAGTTCCCCCAATGTTGAAGTACAGATTCCTCATTGGTGGTGCCTTCCATGCTCTCAACCCGTCAACGCCGTGCGATCCGCCTGGCCAGCCGCTTTATTGCGCCCTACCGCTGGCAGGCCCTGGGCGCCTTGCTGGCGCTGATCGTCACCGCCGGCATCACCTTGTCCATGGGGCAGGGCATTCGCCTTCTGGTCGACCAGGGTTTCATGACCCAGTCACCGCACTTGCTCAACCAGTCCATCGGCTTGTTCATGGTGCTGGTACTGGGCCTGGCTGTGGGTACGTTCACGCGGTTTTACCTGGTGTCGTGGATTGGCGAGCGCGTGGTGGCCGATATTCGCCGGCAAGTGTTCAATCACCTGATCTACCTGCACCCAGGCTTCTATGAGAGCAACCGCAGCTCGGAGATCCAGTCGCGGCTGACCACCGATACCACGTTGCTGCAATCGGTGATCGGCTCATCGCTGTCGCTGTTCCTGCGCAACGCCCTGATGGTCATCGGCGGCATCGTGTTGCTGTTCATCACCAACCCCAAGCTCACCAGCATCGTGGTGGTGGCGCTGCCGCTGGTACTGGCGCCGATCCTGATCTTCGGGCGCCGGGTGCGCAGCCTGTCGCGTCTGAGCCAGGATCGTATTGCCGACGTCGGCAGCTATGTCGCCGAGACCTTGGGCCAGATCAAAACGGTGCAGGCCTACAACCACCAGGTGCAGGACGAACAGCGTTTCGCTGTTACCGTGGAGGACGCGTTCACCACCGCACGTAAACGCATCCTGCAACGCTCCTGGCTGATAACCCTGGTGATCATGCTGGTGCTCGGCGCCGTGGGCGTGATGCTATGGGTAGGCGGCATGGACGTGATCAGCGGGCGCATTTCCGGCGGTGAGCTGGCGGCGTTTGTGTTCTATAGCCTGATAGTCGGCAGTGCGGTTGGCACTCTGAGCGAAGTGCTCGGCGAGTTGCAGCGCGCTGCCGGTGCGGCCGAGCGTATCGGTGAGCTGTTGCAGTCGAGCAACGACATCCAGGCGCCGGCCGATGGCAGCGAACGCTTGCCGCAGCGGGTCAGTGGCCGCATGGAGCTGCAAGATCTGCGCTTTTGCTACCCCTCACGGCCGGACAGTTACGCCATTGATGGCTTGAACCTGACCATCAATCCCGGCGAAACCCTGGCGCTGGTAGGCCCATCAGGCGCGGGTAAATCTACAATCTTCGACCTGCTGCTGCGCTTCTACGATCCCCAGCAAGGGCGCATCCTGCTCGAAGGCCGCCCGCTGACCGAGCTGGACCCCCTGGACCTGCGTCGCCACTTTGCACTGGTGTCCCAGAGCCCGGCGCTGTTTTTCGGCAGCGTCGAGGACAACATTCGCTACGGCAACCCGTCCGCCACCATGTCCCAGGTCGAAGCCGCTGCGCGCATCGCCCACGCCCACGATTTCATCCTGCAGATGCCCGACGGCTACCAGACCCACCTCGGCGACGGTGGCATGGGCCTCTCTGGCGGCCAGCGCCAACGCCTGGCCATCGCCCGCGCCTTGTTGGTCGACGCGCCGATCCTGCTGCTGGACGAAGCCACCAGCGCCCTCGACGCGCAGAGTGAGCACCTGATCCAGCAAGCGCTGCCGCAATTGATGCAAGGAAGAACCACGCTGGTGATCGCTCACCGTCTGGCGACCGTCAAGAATGCCGATCGAATAGCGGTGATGGATCAGGGCAAACTGGTGGCGGTGGGCACGCACCAGGAGTTGATTGCGAGCAATCCACTGTATGCGCGGTTGGCGGCGCTGCAGTTCAGCGCAGATCACTAGCGCCATAAGCATTGCAGAAATGCCAATGTGAGAGGGGGCTTGCTCCCGATAGCAGAGTGTCAATCAGCAGTTTTGTTGCTGACCCACCGCTATCGGGAGCAAGCCCCCTCCCACATTGGAAGCAGGTTCAGTGCCTCACTGGTCGTCGAAGTACCGCTCATGCCAATCCACCAGCGGCTGCGGTGAATTGAGCTTCTGCCCGTAGATCACCGAATAAGACAGCACGTTCTGCACATACTGGCGGGTTTCGTCGAACGGGATGCTTTCAACCCACACATCGAAGCTCAGGTGGTCTGCACCGCGCAGCCATTGGCGCACGCGGCCGGGGCCGGCGTTGTAGGCGGCGGAAGCGAGCACACGGTTGCCGTTGAACTGGCTGTGCACCTGGCTCAGGTAGGCGGCGCCGAGCTGGATATTTTTATCCGGGTCCAGCACCTGGGCCGGGGAGGCCAGGGGGATGCTGAATTTGCGTGCGGTTTCCTTGGCGGTGCCGGGCATCAGTTGCATCAAGCCGCTGGCGCCCACGCCGGAGCGGGCGTCGTCCATAAACGCGCTTTCCTGACGGGTGATGGCAAATATCCAGCTTGAATGCAGGCCGCGCACCTTGGCTTCGCGCACCAGGGTATCGCGGTGCGCCATCGGGAAGCGGATGTCCAGGTCGTCCCAGTACTGCGCCTGGCTGATGGTACGGATCGCCGGGAAGTACCACTTCATGTCGTAGGCCAACTTGGCCTGGGCGACCATTTCGTCACGGTTGAAGTGCCGGCTGACGTGGTACCACTCGCGGCGACCGTCCACGATCTGGCCACGGGCGTAGAACTCCAGGGCGCGGCGCACCCCGGGGGTATTGCGGACCTTGTTGACCAATGCCTGGCTCATCACCAGCGGCTTGTTGTTCAGTTGGTAAGGGGATTTGGAACGGTCAGCAGCAAGGAAACCGTAGAAGTCCCGTTCCTTGGCCACGTTTTTGTACAGCACCAGGGCCTGCGGGTTTTTCGGCTCGGCCAGTTCCAGGCTGCGGGCCTGCCAGTAGCGCCAGCGGTTGGTGGTGGCCAGGTCTTGCGGGAGTTTGCGGGTCAACTGGTAGGCATCTTCCCAGCGTGCCAGGCGCAACAGCAGGCGCAGGCGCCATTCGGACACGGTGTTGTCGCGCAGTTCCGGGTCGTACTTGGTCATCACGTCCAGCGCACGTGGGTCGAAGCGCTTGGCCAGGGTCAGGCCAATCTCGCGGGCAATCGACACCTTTTCGTCACGGGAGAAGTGCATGCTGCTGGCGTAGCCGTCGAGCAGGGCCATGGCCTTGTCCGGATCCTGGCGGGCCAGGCGGCGCAGGCCCAGGCCGACGGCGTCAGACATCGCCTCGGTGGCCGGCAGGAAGCGTGACGGATCGCTGAGCATGTCAGGCTTTTGCGCCACATCCACCATCAGGCGGCCTTGGACGCCGAGGGTTGGCAGGGTCTTCACCAGGCTGTTGGCCAGCGCGTAATTGCGGGCTTCGGCGGCGAGCTTGGTGCGGTCCCAAATCTTCTGTTCGGTCAGTTGGCCGGCAGCGGCCCATTGGCCGAAGGTGGCGTCACAGGCGGCGGGCTGGGATTTGCCGGTCATCCACAACTTTTCGGCGGTCTTGTAGCCTTCAGCCTTCAGATTGTGGCTGAGCTGGTACTGGCCATGCAGGCAGTCCAGCTCGACGAAATTGAGCTTGGTGTCGTAGTACTTTTCAAAGGTCTGCCAATCGCCACGCTCGGCCAGCCAGCGCAGCCAACGCAGTTTCATCCAGTTGGCCTGGGGCAGGTCGCCGTGTTTGGCGAGGAACTGTTCGATTTCCTCGTTGCTCGCGGTTTTCAGGCGTGCAGTCAGCTCGTCATACGCCAGGTACGGCGTGAGCGGGTAGTCGGCCAGGGCCTGGCTGTATTGCATGTACGGGCCGCTGTCGCCCTTGGCCAGGGCGCGTTTGGCTTGATCGTAATACTGACGTTGGGTGGTGAGGTCCACCGCCTGGGCGGTTTGAACGGCAGTGGCGGAAAGAAGCAGACAAGATAAAAAGTTGAAAAGGCGACTGCGCATGAGACGTCCGTGCAGAGAAATCACGACTAGCACCGGCACTGCCGACACTGATTGCCCCTAGCTTAGCCTTTTGCCAGCGGCCCGCGAAAGCTTTGCCGTCTGGTTCGTTCAAGTTCGCCGGAAATGTCCTACAGAACGTGTCAATAGAGAAAATGCCGACCGCATCCCACCCTCAAGTCAGGTAGAATGCGCGCCCAGTTTTTGGAGAAGCGTATGACCCTGCTCAAATTCAGCGATGTGTCCCTTGCTTTCGGCGCCATGCCGTTGTTGGACAAGGTGTCCTGGCAGATCGCCCGTGGTGAGCGGGTGTGCATCATCGGCCGCAACGGCACCGGCAAGTCCAGCATGATGAAGCTGGTAAAAGGCGACCAGAAGCCTGATGACGGCTCTGTCTGGCGTGCCCCGGGCCTCAAGATCGGCGAATTGCCGCAGGAATTGCCGGTGGCCGACGGACGGACAGTGTTCGACGTGGTTGCCGAAGGCCTGGACGGCGTCGGCGAGTTGCTCGCGCAATACCATCACCTGGCGCAGAACTGCGTCACCGAGGAAGACCTGGACAAGCTGATGCACGTCCAGCAAGACCTCGAAGCCCGTGACGGCTGGCGCTTGCAGCAACTGGTGGACAGCACCCTGAGCCGCCTGCAACTGCCGGCCGACAAGACCCTCGCCGAATTGTCCGGCGGCTGGCGTCGCCGTGTGCTGCTGGCCCAGGCCCTGGTGTCCGAGCCGGACCTGCTGTTGCTCGACGAACCGACCAACCACCTGGACATCGGCGCCATCGCCTGGCTTGAAGAAGCCATCAAGGACTTCCAGGGCGCCGTGCTGTTTATCACGCACGACCGTGCTTTCCTGCAGAGCCTGGCCACGCGCATCCTCGAACTGGACCGTGGCGGCCTGATCGACTGGAACGGCGACTACGCCAGCTTCCTGGTGCACAAGGAAGCCGCCTTGGCTGCCGAAGAAACCGCCAACGCGCTGTTTGACAAAAAGCTGGCCCAGGAAGAAGTCTGGATCCGCCAGGGCATCAAGGCCCGTCGCACCCGTAACGAAGGCCGCGTACGTGCCTTGAAAGCCTTGCGCGTGGAGCGCAGTGAGCGCCGCGAGCGTACCGGCAAGGCCAATATCCAGCTGGACACCGCCGACAAGTCGGGCAAGCAGGTAATGGTGCTGGAGAATGTCAGCTTCCATCACCCGGACGGCCCGTTCCTGATCAAGGACTTCTCCATGGTCCTGCAACGCGGCGACCGTATCGGCCTGCTGGGCGCCAACGGCACCGGCAAGACCACCTTGCTCAAGCTGATGCTCAGCGGTCTGCAGCCGACCAGCGGCAAGGTGGAAGAGGGCACACGCATCGACGTGGCCTACTTTGACCAGTTGCGCCACCAGTTGGACCTGGAAAAGACCGTGATCGACAACGTCGCCGAAGGTCGCGACTTTATCGACATCGACGGCCAGAGCCGCCACGTACTCAGCTACCTGGGCGACTTCCTGTTCAGCCCGCAACGTGCGCGTACGCCGGTCAAGGCCCTGTCTGGTGGTGAGCGCGCGCGTTTGCTGCTGGCCAAGCTGTTCAGCAAACCGGCCAACCTGCTGGTGCTCGACGAACCGACCAACGACCTCGATGTGGAAACCCTCGAGTTGCTCGAAGAAGTGCTGCTGACGTTCAACGGCACTGTGCTGATGGTCAGCCACGACCGGGAATTCCTCGACAACGTGGTCACCAGCACTCTGGTCTTCGAAGGCGAAGGCAAGGTGCGCGAATACGTCGGTGGTTACCAGGACTGGTTGCGTCAGGGTGGTTCGCCACGTCTGCTGGGCGTGACCGAGAGCAAGTCCGGCAAAGCCGACCTGACCTCGGCGGTGGTGACTCCTGTGCAAGAGGCTGCACCGGCCCAGGAAGCTGCACCCGCGGCCAAGAAGAAGCTCAGCTACAAGCTGCAGCGTGAGCTGGAAGCCTTGCCGGGTGAG
The DNA here is from genome assembly GCF_023127755.1 of Pseudomonas sp. W2Aug9. Lineage (NCBI taxonomy): Bacteria > Pseudomonadati > Pseudomonadota > Gammaproteobacteria > Pseudomonadales > Pseudomonadaceae > Pseudomonas > Pseudomonas sp. W2Aug9. The sequence continues at coordinate 773,654 of NZ_SPKL01000010.1, forward strand.
ATCGACGCCAAGGAACAGCAGATTGCTGCGGTCGAAGCTGAAATGGCTGACGCCGGTTTCTATCTGCGACCCGCGGCTGAAACCGCCAAGGTCATCGCTTCCCTGGAGACGTTGAACCAGGAGCTGGAAGCGTTGGTTGAGCGTTGGGCCGAGCTGGATGCCTGAGTAATCGCACCGCAATAAAAAAGCCCGGCACTCTTCTATGAGCGCCGGGCTTTTTAATATGAAATGCGATTCAACTGTGGGAGCTGGCTTGCCTGCGATAGCGGTGTAACAGCCACCTGATGCATCAACTGACAGGCTGCTATCGCAGGCAAGCCAGCTCCCACATTAGACCTTCATCGGTCTTACGAACTCTTTGCCAGTTTGACGGCCAGTACATCGCAAGGCGCGCCGTGCAATACATCATTGGCGGTGGAGCCCAGCAACAGTGCCAGGCCATGACGGCCGTGGCTGCCGACCACGATCAGGTCACAGGCCTTTTCCTTGGCCAAGTGGTGGATTTCCTGACGCGGTTGGCCGTATGTCAGGTGGCAGTCTTCCTTTTTCAGGTGCGGGTATTTGAGAATCAAACGGTCCAGGCGCTCCTTGGCCTGGTCGAATTGTTGTTGCTGCAACTGGGAAAGGTCCATCGGTACGTCACCGCCAAAGGCCATGGCCATGGGCTCGACGATATGCACCAGCGACAGTATGGCGCCATTGGCCAATGCGGATTCCTGCGCGCGCTTGATCACCGGATCGCACTCTTCGGTCAGATCGACAGCGACCAGAATATGTTTGTAGGGCATGAGGCGTTCCTCCAAGGGACTGCAATAAGTTCAGTATGGCTGCTTTCAAGCGGATGGGGTTGCGTCAGGTCAAATCCGCTCATCTAGAAATTCGGGAGTACACATATGACGGTGTGGATAGTGGTGTCAATCCTTGCGGTGGTTTTAAGCCCCCTGGCCTGGCTGCGCCCGTCGCGTGGGCAGAGCGGGCGCATGGCCCTGCGCATGGAGGCACGCCGCATCGGCCTGGCCATGCAGTTGGCGCCCCAGGAATGGCCGCACTGGCTCAAGCAAGAGCCGCCGAGCCCTTGTGCGCAGTACTGTCGACCGCGGCGTGGGAGCACGCCGGCCATCTGGAGTTACTGGCAGTTGGAGCCGGGTGTGTGGGTCAATCAATGGCGCGAAGAGTGTGTGGATGAAAAGTTGTTGCCGTATTTTGCGACGCTGCCGGCGAACGTCTACAAGGTCGAGGCCGACAAGCAGATGATCGCCTTGTACTGGGGCGAGAAGGGCGACATGAGTGTGTTGAAGGATATTGATGCGTTGCTCAGGGCCTTGGCCTGACACTCCTACAGAGGCCGGGCAATAAAAAGCCCGACTTCATCATCGGGCTGGAGGTGGCCAGGCAGGCCGGTAAATCTGCAAGTTCCCGCTAGCCTAGCCGTATGTCCCTTTCTGTACAGCCGCTTCCCACATCTTTTCTATTATTGATCTTGTGAATATTTGAATATTGACGGGTTGCCTGCCTGTGGTCCGGGTTCTGAAATGACTGGAAAGTCGCGTTTTTCCTAGCCTTTGGAGCGATTGACAATTGCTCGGAATTGGATGAAGGTGGCGTACCCAAATCAAACGGGCGTATGAATTGAGCGTTTGTCCTACAGGCAGCTCATACATAACCCCGACTATCGCACTGGCGGGTGTGCCTGGCGGATGGGTTTGAGCATTGATGCGACTGTCAACGTCAAACCAGAGGCCAGCGTCCGGTGTGTACTGTTCAGCTTCCATATCGTGGAGATCAGTTGATGATTTACGAAGGTAAAGCCATCACGGTTAAGGCTCTTGAAAGTGGCATCGTCGAATTGAAATTCGACCTCAAGGGTGAGTCCGTCAACAAGTTCAACCGTCTAACCCTGAACGAACTGCGTCAGGCCGTAGACACCATCAAAGCAGATGCTTCGGTCAAGGGCGTGATCGTCTCCAGCGGCAAGGACGTGTTCATCGTCGGCGCTGACATCACCGAATTCGTCGACAACTTCAAGCTGCCCGATGCCGAGCTGGTGGCTGGCAACCTCGAAGCCAACAAGATCTTCAGCGATTTCGAAGACCTCAACGTGCCGACCGTTGCCGCGATCAATGGCATTGCGTTGGGTGGCGGCCTGGAAATGTGCCTGGCAGCGGATTTCCGTGTCATGTCCGCGACCGCCAAGATCGGCCTGCCGGAAGTCAAACTGGGCATCTACCCGGGCTTCGGCGGTACCGTGCGCCTGCCGCGCCTGATCGGTGCCGACAATGCGATCGAATGGATCGCCGCCGGTAAGGAAAACAAGGCCGAGGACGCACTGAAGGTCGGTGCCGTCGACGCAGTGGTGGCTCCGGACAAACTGGCCGAAGCCGCGCTGAACCTGATCAAGGGCGCCATCAGCGGCGAATTTGACTACAAGGCCAAGCGTCAGCCGAAGCTGGAAAAACTCAAGCTCAACGCTATCGAACAGATGATGTCGTTCGAAACCGCCAAAGGTTTCGTGGCAGGCCAGGCCGGTCCGAACTACCCGGCCCCGGTTGAAGCGATCAAGACCATCCAGAAGGCCGCGAACTTCGGTCGTGACAAAGCCCTGGAAGTGGAAGCGGCAGGCTTCGTCAAACTGGCGAAAACCTCGGCGGCCCAGAGCCTGATCGGCCTGTTCCTGAACGATCAGGAACTGAAGAAAAAGGCCAAGGCCTACGACGAAATTGCCAAGGACGTGAAACAGGCTGCCGTACTCGGCGCCGGTATCATGGGCGGCGGTATCGCCTATCAGTCGGCGTCCAAAGGCACGCCGATCCTGATGAAAGATATCAACGAGCACGGTATCGAGCAGGGCCTGGCCGAAGCCGCCAAGCTGCTGGTGGGCCGCGTTGATAAAGGTCGTATGACCGCTGCAAAAATGGCCGAAGTGCTCAATGGCATTCGTCCTACGCTGTCCTACGGCGATTTCGGCCACGTCGACCTGGTGGTCGAAGCGGTTGTCGAGAACCCGAAGGTCAAGCAGGCGGTATTGGCTGAAGTGGAAGCCCAGGTCAAAGATGACACCATCCTGGCCTCCAACACCTCGACAATTTCCATTTCGCTGCTGGCCAAGGCCCTCAAGCGTCCGGAAAACTTCGTCGGCATGCACTTCTTCAACCCGGTGCACATGATGCCGCTGGTGGAAGTGATCCGTGGCGAGAAGTCCAGCGAGCTGGCCGTTGCCACCACCGTTGCCTACGCCAAGAAAATGGGCAAGAACCCGATCGTGGTCAACGACTGCCCGGGCTTTTTGGTCAACCGCGTGCTGTTCCCCTACTTCGGCGGTTTCGCCAAGTTGGTCAGTGCCGGTGTGGACTTCGTGCGCATCGACAAGGTCATGGAGAAATTCGGCTGGCCCATGGGCCCGGCGTACCTGATGGACGTGGTCGGCATCGACACCGGCCACCACGGCCGCGACGTTATGGCTGAGGGCTTCCCGGACCGCATGAAAGACGACCGCCGCTCGGCGATCGACGCGCTGTACGAGGCCAAGCGCCTGGGCCAGAAGAACGGCAAGGGCTTCTACGCCTACGAGGCCGACAAGAAGGGCAAGCAGAAGAAAGTCGCCGACCCGTCGGTGCACGAAGTGCTCGCTCCGGTCATCTACGAACAGCGTGAGGTGTCGGACGAGGACATCATCAACTGGATGATGATCGCCCTGTGCCTGGAAACCGTGCGTTGCCTGGAAGACGGCATCGTCGAAACCGCCGCCGAAGCCGATATGGGCCTGGTGTACGGTATTGGTTTCCCTCCATTCCGTGGTGGTGCACTGCGCTACATCGATTCGATCGGTGTGGCCGAGTTCGTTGCCCTGGCTGACAAATACGCTGATTTGGGCCCGCTGTACCACCCGACCGCGAAGCTGCGTGAAATGGCCAAGAATGGCCAGAGCTTCTTCGGTTAAGCGCCCAATCGACTAGAGCGAGAATATTTATGAGCTTGAATCCAAGAGACGTCGTGATTGTCGACTTCGGTCGTACTCCGATGGGCCGCTCCAAGGGCGGCATGCACCGCAACACCCGCGCTGAAGACATGTCGGCGCACCTGATCAGCAAGCTGCTGGAACGTAACGTCAAGGTTGACCCGAACGAAGTCGAAGACGTGATCTGGGGCTGCGTCAACCAGACCCTGGAGCAGGGCTGGAACATCGCGCGCATGGCGTCGTTGATGACTCAGATCCCGCACACCGCAGCGGGCCAGACCGTCAGCCGCCTGTGTGGCTCGTCGATGAGCGCGCTGCACACCGCTGCGCAAGCGATCATGACCGGCAACGGTGATGTATTCGTGGTCGGCGGCGTGGAGCACATGGGCCACGTTAGCATGATGCACGGCGTCGATCCCAACCCGCACATGTCGCTGTACGCGGCAAAAGCCTCGGGCATGATGGGTCTGACCGCGGAAATGCTCGGCAAGATGCACGGCATCACTCGCGAAGCCCAAGACGCGTTCGGCCTGCGTTCCCACCAGCTCGCCCACAAGGCGACCGTGGAAGGCAAGTTCAAGGATGAGATCATCCCGATGAACGGCTACGACGAGAACGGTTTCCTGAAACTGTTCGACTACGACGAAACCATTCGTCCGGACACCACCCTGGAAAGCCTCGCGGCGTTGAAGCCTGCGTTCAATCCAAAGGGCGGCACCGTGACAGCCGGTACGTCGTCGCAGATCACCGACGGTGCTTCGTGCATGATCGTGATGTCGGCGCAGCGTGCCCAGGACCTGGGTATCCAGCCGCTGGCCGTGATCCGTTCGATGGCGGTAGCAGGTGTGGACCCGGCGATCATGGGCTATGGTCCAGTACCGGCCACACAAAAAGCCTTGAAGCGCGCAGGTCTTTCCATCTCCGATATCGACTTCTTCGAGCTCAACGAAGCTTTCGCCGCACAGGCCCTGCCAGTGCTGAAAGATTTGAAAGTACTCGACAAGATGAACGAGAAGGTTAACCTGCACGGCGGTGCGATTGCCCTGGGCCACCCATTCGGTTGCTCCGGTGCACGTATCTCCGGCACTTTGCTTAACGTGATGAAGCAAAATGGCGGCAACCTTGGGGTTGCAACCATGTGCATTGGTCTCGGCCAAGGCATCTCCACCGTCTTCGAACGCGTCTAAACGTTCGGTTGACGGAAGCCGGGGCCCAGTGCCCCGGTTTTTGTTTTTTGGAACTTTTTAATATTTTTTTTCAACAAATTTTGTACGAGGGCCAGAGCATGAAAGTCGAACCAGGGCTCTACCAACATTATAAGGGGCCGCAGTACCGCGTTTTCAGCGTGGCACGGCACTCCGAAACCGAAGAAGAAGTGGTGTTTTACCAAGCACTGTATGGCGAATACGGCTTTTGGGTGCGTCCCTTGAGCATGTTCCTGGAGACCGTTGAAGTTGACGGCGAGCAGGTCCCGCGCTTTGCTTTGGTCCAGGCCGAACCCAGTCTTTTTAAAGGGCAATAACGGCAGGTCGCGCAGAATGCTGCGCTTGACCTCACCTTGTTGCCACTATATATAGCGTTGCCGCGACAGGCGCCAACTGCCTTTCACTTCTCGAATTCAGGAATTTTCCGATCCATGGGCAAATCGCTGGTCATTGTGGAATCCCCGGCTAAGGCCAAGACCATCAACAAGTACTTGGGCAACGAGTACGTGGTGAAGTCGAGTATCGGCCATATCCGAGACCTGCCCACCAGCGGTTCGGCTAGCGCCAGCAAGGAGCCTGCCGCCAAGCGCGGCAAGGCGGCTGCGGGCGAAGGTCCGGTGCTCAGCCCTAAAGAGAAAGCGCGCAAGCAGCTGGTCTCGCGCATGGGTGTGGACCCGGACCATGGCTGGAAGGCCAAGTACGAAATCCTTCCGGGCAAGGAAAAGGTCATCGAAGAGCTGCGCCGGCTCGCCAAGGATGCTGACACCATCTATCTCGCGACGGACTTGGACCGCGAAGGGGAAGCCATTGCCTGGCACCTGCGCGAAGCCATCGGCGGTGATGACAGCCGCTACAAGCGTGTGGTGTTCAACGAAATCACCAAGAAAGCCATCCAGGAAGCCTTCTCCAAGCCGGGCGAGCTGGATATTGACCGCGTCAACGCCCAGCAGGCCCGTCGCTTCCTCGACCGCGTCGTGGGCTACATGGTCTCGCCACTGCTGTGGGCGAAAATTGCCCGTGGTTTGTCCGCCGGCCGTGTGCAATCGGTTGCGGTGAAGCTGGTGGTGGAGCGTGAGCGTGAGATTCGTGCGTTCAACCCCGAAGAGTATTGGGAAGTCCACGCTGACCTGGGCACCGCCAAGGGCGCCAACGTGCGCTTTGAAGTGGCCCGCGAGAAAGGCGAGGCCTTCAAGCCGCTGAACGAAGCCCAGGCCATGGCCGCGCTGGAGAAGCTCAAGGCCTCCAGCTACAGCATCGTCAAGCGCGAAGACAAACCGACCAGCAGCAAGCCGTCGGCGCCGTTTATCACTTCTACCCTGCAACAGGCCGCGAGCAACCGCCTGGGCTTCGGGGTGAAGAAGACCATGATGATGGCCCAGCGTCTGTATGAAGCCGGTTACATCACCTACATGCGTACCGACTCCACCAACCTGTCGCAAGACGCAGTGGCGATGGCGCGCACGTATATTGAAAGCGAGTTCGGCAAGACCTATCTGCCGGAGAAGCCGAACGTCTACAGCAGCAAGGAAGGCGCACAAGAGGCTCACGAAGCGATTCGTCCTTCCGACGCCAACACCACGCCCGCCAAGCTGAGCGGCATGGAGCGTGACGCTGAGCGCCTCTACGAGCTGATCTGGCGCCAGTTCCTGGCCTGCCAGATGCTGCCGGCGCAATACCTGTCTACCACTGTCAGTGTGGGCGCTGGCGACTTCGAGCTGCGCGCCAAGGGCCGTATCCTCAAGTTCGACGGCTACACCCGTGTCATGCCGCAAATCGCCAAGCCTGGCGATGACGACGTGCTGCCGGACATGGCCCAGGGCGACACGTTGAAGCTGATCAAGCTCGACCCGTCCCAGCACTTCACCAAGCCGCCGGCGCGTTATTCCGAAGCCAGCCTGGTGAAAGAGATGGAAAAGCGCGGTATCGGTCGTCCGTCGACCTACGCGGCGATCATCTCCACCATCCAGGACCGTGGCTACGTTGCGCTGCACAACCGTCGTTTCTATTCGGAAAAGATGGGTGACATCGTCACCGAGCGCCTGTCCGAGAGCTTCTCCAACCTGATGGACTACGGCTTCACCGCCGGCATGGAAGAGAATCTCGATGACGTGGCCCAGGGCGAACGCGACTGGAAAAACGTGCTGGATGAGTTCTACGGCGACTTCAAGAAAAAACTCGAAGTAGCCGAGAACCCTGAGAGCGGTATGCGCGCCAACCAGCCGGTGATGACGGATATTCCGTGCACCACCTGCGGTCGACCAATGCAGATTCGTACCGCCTCCACGGGCGTGTTCCTCGGTTGCTCAGGCTACAGCCTGCCGCCCAAAGAGCGCTGCAAGGCGACCGTCAATCTGGTGCCGGGTGATGAAATCGCGGCTGATGACGAGGGTGAGTCCGAGTCGCTGGTGCTGCGTGGCAAGCACCGCTGCCCGATCTGCAGCACGGCGATGGACGCCTACCTGCTGGACGAGAAGCACAAGTTGCACATCTGCGGTAACAACCCCGATTGCAATGGCTACGAGATCGAAGAGGGCACCTACCGCATCAAAGGCTATGAAGGTCCGAGCCTGGAATGCGATAAGTGCGGCAGCGAGATGCAGCTCAAGACCGGCCGTTTCGGCAAGTTCTTCGGCTGCACCAATCCTACCTGCAAGAACACGCGCAAACTGCTCAAAAGCGGTGATGCGGCGCCGCCGAAGATGGATCCGGTGAAGATGCCGGAGCTCAAGTGCGAAAAGGTCAACGACACCTACATCCTGCGTGACGGTGCTTCGGGGCTGTTCCTGGCTGCCAGCCAGTTCCCGAAAAACCGCGAGACCCGTGCGCCGCTGGTGCTGGAGATCGTGCCGCACAAGGACGAGATCGATCCGAAGTACCACTTCCTGTGTGAAGCGCCGAAGAAGGACCCGGATGGTCGCCCAGCCGTAATCCGCTACAGCCGCAAGACCAAGGAGCAGTACGTGCAGACCGAAGTGGACGGCAAGCCTACCGGCTGGAAAGCGTTCTACGACGGCGGCAAGTGGAAGGTCGAGGACAAGCGCCAGGGCGCTTGATCCGTCGGATGCGCTGAAGATCCAAATGTGGGAGGGGGCTTGCCCCCGATGAGGGAGTGTCAGTTGATACATCTGTAACTGACCCACCGCCATCGGGAGCAAGCCCCCTCCCACATTTGCACTTGCAGTACGTTCGGCTGATCCGTGACACTGTTCAGCCAGCATCACGCCTATTCGTTGTGGAGATTGCCGTCATGGCCAACGAACTCTATACCCGTACCAATCAGAAAATTTACTTCGCGGGTTTATCCCTGGACGCCCTTGGCCGTGCAGAGGAAGGGAAGGAGGTGAATGCCATCGCGCTGGTGCAGGCGGGGCGCGAAGCGGCCTTGTTTCATCTCTATGGCGCGTTGCTGGGGCTATGCCATGAAATTGCAGGGTTCTACCGCTTGCCCCAGGCAGGTGCCCCCCGTGCAGAAATGATCATGAATCGTGAAGTGCTCGATTCGATGGTGATCCCTGAGTTGGCCGAGCTGGTGGAAATGGCCCAGAGCCCTGACAGTTGGGTGGCACGGCTGCTCAAGGCCCATGCCGATATGTTCCATCCACCACGTATTCCCCATGTGCCCAAGGGCGATGTCACCCAGCCGCTGATCGTTGCCGTGGCGTTGGAACAGGATGAGCCCAAGCCCTTGGGGCGCGAAGAGTTGGAAGGCTGGCGCCAGGAGCTGAAAAAGATGGCGCTGCGTTTTCGTGAGGGGTTGAACGAGTGCTGAAGGTCGGCGCTCGCCGGGCACCATTCATCAAGCCGTAAAGAAACCTGCCCGGTTCCTCTGCGAGGCTGGGTGGATGACTGATATAATCTCGGCCTTTCGTGGAGAACAGACTTTTATGCCAACGTCCTTTCTGGAAATTGTTGAACTGCCTGATGGCCGAATCGAACTGCGCCGGGCTGAGGACGAAGGTTCTCTGGTTATTCTGGATTTTTCCGAAGATGCCAAAGTGTTCCTGCAGGGCCAGCACGTGGAAGTGGCTAAAGCCATGTTGAGCGTGGGCGTGCAGATGGCAGGTCGCCTGGCTGAAGGCGAACCGGAGAAGGACGACGGCCCGCGCGTACTTCACTGAGTCTTGTGGTGAGGGGGCTTCCAAGCCCGATCACTGCAAGCCAAGCTGTAGTTTTATCCCAAACGAATATTCAAACTCTGAGCGTCGCCCGTACGTGCGGCACTGATGAGTTGCTGCTTGGCGCTCGCATTCAACGGATTCAACCAGCTCACCACCGTATGACTGCGGCCTAGACGCAAGGCCTCACAGGTCAACTGCTGGGCGCTCTGCGCTCCCCGTGGCTGCAACAGCAGGATGCGCTCGCGGTTGAGGCCGGCGTCCCGCAGCCAGGCCTGGGTCAGGCTGGCGGGCGGGGCGATCAGCGTCAGCCAGCGTGCGTCCTGGTCTTCGCTCAATTCGCGCAGAATTGGCGCCAGCAGGTTCAGGCAGCTTTCGGCTGCACCGCGCAACGACAATTCACTGAACGCCTCAGGTTCACCGCCCCAGGGGGCTTCGACCGTTTCCTTGAGGATGGGCGCAAGGGGTTGGGCCATAAAGGCCTCGAACAGCGACAGTTGTGTGTGTTGTGGGGTGTGCACGAGCTGCATGATGCCTCCTTTAGCGGCGAATGACGCCGACACTCAAGCCTTCGATCACCAGGTCCTGATCTTTCAGGTTGACTTCAATCGGGGCGAACTCAGGGTTCTCGGCCAGTAGCCAGACCTTGCTGCCTTCACGCTTGAAGCGTTTGACCGTGACCTCATCACCGATACGGGCGACGACGATCTGGCCATTGCGGGCTTCACGGGTGGTATGCACTGCGAGCAGGTCGCCATCGAAGATGCCTACGTCTTTCATGCTCATGCCGTGCACACGCAACAGATAGTCGGCGCGAGGATGGAAGAAGGTCGGGTTGATGTTGCAGGATTCCTCGACGTGCTGCTGCGCCAGGATCGGCGCACCGGCAGCGACGCGGCCGATGATCGGTAGTGTCGATTCGTCGGCCTTGGCTTCAAAGCCAGGGATGCGGATACCGCGTGAAGCCCCTGGAGTCATCTCGATCGCGCCTTTGCGAGCGAGCGCCTTGAGGTGTTCTTCCGCGGCATTCGGGGACTTGAACCCCAGTTCCAGGGCAATCTCCGCACGGGTAGGCGGGTAACCGTTGTCATCGAGGCAGCGCTTGATGAAGGCCAGAATCTCGGCTTGGCGTGGCGTCAGTTTTAGCATGTTGATCGCTCTGTCTTTTTATACAGTGACTGGGATTATATACAGTGAACTGCGCTTGGCAATCATCCTTTTGCGCGACTCCGCTGGACGGTCATGCGTCACCCTTCCTACAACGTAGATAGGGTGTTGCCTACACGGCGAAAGGGATGTGATTAAATAGCGATGAAAGGGGTGACTGCCCGGCCGGAAAGCGAACCCGCAGGCTTGACAAGACACACTCTGAAACGTATGTTTCAAACAAGTGTTTGTCAGGCGGAGTAGCCATGGCCCAGTCGGAAACCGTTGAACGCATTCTCGATGCTGCCGAGCAATTGTTCGCGGAAAAAGGATTTGCTGAAACCTCATTGCGGCTGATCACCAGCAAGGCTGGGGTCAACCTCGCTGCCGTGAACTATCATTTCGGCTCGAAAAAAGCCCTGATCCAAGCGGTGTTTTCCCGCTTCCTGGGGCCATTCTGTGCCAGCCTCGACCGTGAGTTGGAGCGCCGCCAGGCCAAGGCTGATCACAAGCCAAGCCTGGAAGAGCTGCTGGAAATTCTTGTAGAGCAGGCGTTGGTCGTGCAACCTCGCAGTGGTAATGACCTGTCGATCTTCATGCGCCTGCTGGGCCTGGCGTTCAGCCAGAGCCAAGGCCACCTGCGTCGTTACCTGGAAGACATGTACGGCAAAGTATTCCGCCGCTATATGTTGCTGGTCAACGAGGCGGCCCCACGTATTCCGCCTATCGAACTGTTCTGGCGCGTGCATTTCATGCTCGGCGCTGCGGCGTTCAGCATGTCCGGGATCAAGGCGTTGCGAGCGATAGCCGAGACCGATTTCGGCGTGAACACCTCGATCGAACAGGTGATGCGCCTGATGGTGCCGTTCCTCGCTGCGGGTATGCGCGCCGAGACCGGCGTCACCGACTCGACCATGGCTGCCGCCCAATTGCGCCCACGCAGCAAAACTGCACCGGTCGCTGCCAAGGTTTGATCGCCCCTGGGTGTGCGTGGCCGCTAGCATCCGCTAAGCTAGCCGCCATGCCGATTTCAGCTATTTATCCGCAACCCGTCGTGCTGACCGTGCCTGGTCAGCCCGACGGGTTGTGTGCGTTATTTAAGGAAGGTTTATGACTGCTGCCCTGCAAGGTTCTTTGATGGTCGACGTTGCCGGTACCTGGCTGACGGCCGAGGATCGTCACCTGTTGCGCCAACCGGAAGTGGGCGGTCTGATTATTTTTGCGCGCAATATCGAGCATCCACGCCAGGTTCGCGAGCTGAGTGCGGCGATCCGTGCGGTGCGCCCGGACCTGCTGCTGGCGGTCGACCAGGAAGGCGGGCGCGTACAGCGCCTGCGCCAGGGCTTTGTGCGCCTGCCAGCCATGCGCGCGCTGGCCGATAACCCCAACGCTGAATACCTGGCAGAACAGTGCGGCTGGATCATGGCCACCGAAGTACTGGCCGTGGGTCTCGACCTGAGTTTCGCCCCAGTGCTGGACCTGGATTACCAACGCAGCGCCGTGGTCGGCACTCGCTCCTTCGAAGGCGACCCCGAGCGCGCCGCCGTACTGGCCGGTGCCTTTATTCGCGGCATGAACAGCGCCGGTATGGCTGCCACCGGCAAGCACTTCCCTGGCCACGGTTGGGCCGAGGCCGATTCCCATGTCGCCATTCCCAATGACGAGCGCAGCCTGGAACAGATTCGCGCCAACGACCTGGTGCCTTTCGCACGTCTGAGTAAGCAATTGGCCGCCGTGATGCCGGCGCACGTCATTTACCCGCAGGTTGATGCCCAGCCTGCTGGTTTTTCGCGTCGCTGGTTGCAGGACATCCTGCGCGGTGAGTTGCAGTTCGACGGGGTGATCTTCAGCGATGACCTGTCCATGGCGGGCGCCCACGTGGTCGGTGATGCGGCCAGCCGTATCGAAGCGGCGTTGACCGCTGGTTGTGACATGGGCTTGGTGTGCAATGACCGTGCGGCGGCCGAGTTGGCGCTGAGTGCAGCACAGCGGATGAAGGTCACGCCATCGGCGCGGATAGCGCGTATGCGTGGGCAGGCGGTTGCCTCAGCGGACTATAAGCAGGACCCGCGTTGGCTGACAGCGCTTACTGCGTTGCGCGATGCGCAGTTGATCGGCTGAAAACCGAAGCGCGGCCATCGCAGGCAAGCCAGCTCCCACATTTTGATTTGTGAATACATTCAAGTGTGGGAGCTGGCTTGCCTGCGATAGCGATCTAACAGTCAGCGCTTCTCTTGCTTATTAGGCAGTGGTGCGAAGAGCGCCTCGATATCCTCATTACCCAACTGCCAATCCCCCGTGGTCCGCCCATCCAGCACGCCCGCCGCCAAGTCGGATTTCTCCTTCTGCAGGTGCTGGATTTTCTCCTCCACCGTGCCTCGGGCAATCATCTTGTACACGAACACCGGTTTTTCCTGCCCGATGCGATACGCGCGGTCGGTGGCCTGGTTTTCCGTGGCCGGGTTCCACCACGGGTCGTAGTGAATCACCGTGTCGGCTTCGGTCAGGTTCAAACCCACGCCACCGGCCTTCAAGCTGATCAAAAAGATCTGCAACTTGCCGCTCTGGAAATCCTTCACCGGTGTACGTCGGTCACGGGTCTGGCCGGTCAGCAGTGCGTAGGCAATCCCGCGTTTTTTCAGTTCGATTTCGATCAGGCTCAGCATCGAAGTGAACTGCGAGAACAGCAGAATCCTGCGACCTTCGGCAAACAGCTCGTCGAGCATGTCCATCAGGCTGTCGAGCTTGCCCGAGCTGCTGCCACGGGCGGGCAGAGTGGCGTCGTTGACCAGGCGCAGGTCGCAGCACACCTGGCGCAGTTTGAGCAGCGCTTCAAGGATGATGATCTGGCTGCGGGCCACGCCCTTGCGGGTGATCTCGTCGCGGACCTTTTTATCCATGGCCAGGCGCATGGTTTCGTACACGTCGCGCTGGGCCTCGTTGAGGTCGACCCAGTGGATAATTTCGGTCTTGGGTGGCAGTTCGGTTGCCACTTGTTCCTTGGTGCGGCGTAGCAGGAAGGGTTTGATCCGACCGTTGAGGTGCTGCAATCGCACCTCGCTGGCACGCTTTTCAATCGGCACGCGGTAATCACGGTTGAAGCTCTTCACATCGCCCAGCCAACCCGGCAACAGGAAGTGGAACAGCGACCACAGCTCGCCCAAGTGGTTTTCCAATGGCGTGCCGCTCAGGCACAGGCGCTGGCGGGCATTCAGCTCGCGTGCGGCCTGGGCGGCCTTGCTGGACGGGTTCTTGATGTACTGCGCTTCATCCAGGATCAATACATGCAAGGGCAGGGCGGCGAGCGTGTCGATGTCCTTGGGCAGCAGGGCATAGGTGGTCAGCAGCAGGTCGTAGTCGTGCAGGTTGGCGAAGTGTTTCTTGCGCCCTGCGCCGTACAGCGCCTGCACCCGCAGTTGCGGGGTGAAGTGCGCAGCTTCGTCGAGCCAGTTCGGAATCAGGCTGGTGGGCATCACGACCATGCAGGGCCGATCAAGGCGCCCGGCGATTTTCTCGGTGAGAATATGCGCCAGGGTTTGCAGGGTTTTGCCCAGGCCCATGTCGTCCGCGAGAATCCCGCCCACTTCCAGCTGGCGCAGTGACTGCATCCAGCTCAAGCCTTCCAGTTGATAGGGGCGCAAGGTTGCGTTCAGGCCCTCGGGCGCCACGCAGGTGAAGTCCTTGATGTCCCGCAGACGTTGGGCGAAGTTGCGAATCTTCTCGCCACCCTCCCATTGCAACGGCAGGTCTTCCAGTGGATTGAGCCGAATCGCGTCGGCCTTGGCCAGGCGCAACGTCGTGGTACCGGTTTCTTGCAGGTAGAACTCGCCGAGAGTCGCCAGCACCGGCTTCAAGCGCCCGTAGGGCAGCGCCACTTGCAGCGGGCCGTGGCCGTTGGGCAGCCCGGGGATATTCACCAGGATCAGTTCATCATCGCGGCGCCTTGCGAGTTTTTCCGGGTTGAGGATCTCGGTGTGGGAGCGCATCAGGTTCAACAGGATCGGCAGCAGGCTCAACCGCTCGCCATTGACGATGATGCCCAACTCCAGGTCGAACCAGTCACGCTCCGGCGCTTCATCGACGCTGGCGTACCAGTCGTCCACCGGGCTCAGGTCGAAACCGAAGTCTTCATCGATTTGCAGCTCCCAGCCCTCGGCCCGCAGCGTGGGCGATGAGTTGAGCGTGAAGTTCAGCCAGGCGCTGTCATTGACCATCTCGAACAGCTCGCCGGCGCTTTCAGGCAAGGCCTTGCTTTGGCGCGTAGCGATCTTGAAACCCAGCAGACGCAGCTGTTCGCGACAGGCTTGTTCCTGCTCGGGATGGCGCTTGATGCGCAGGCTCTGGGTGTCCTGGCGCACGATGATATCGGCGTTCTTTTGCCCGCTGACGTAATTGCCCAGGTAGTTGAACGACAGTGCCGCACGGTGCTGGATATAGCGCTGCATCTTGCCGTTGCGCGGTTCGAACGCGCTGAACTCGACGCTCGCCAGCCACAGGCGTGGCACGGGCCGCACATCCTCCATGACCACCTGCGGCAGGACCACGCGGTTATCCAGCACGGCCTGGAGTTTTTCCAGCAGTTGCGCATCCTGGGTCGCCGCCGGGTAGGCCAGGGTTTCCTGGACCTTGAGCAGCACCGCCGCGATGTGTTTGCAGTTGGTGTGCACCGGGCAGGTACAGCGGCTATCCACCAGGATCAGCAGGCCCTTGGCCGACTCACGCAACGAGATGGTTTGCCGATAGACGTTACCGCCGGAGCCTTCGCAACTGGCGGTAATGGTGCTGTCACCGCACTCGACGATACGCACGCGATTTTCCAGTGCGTAACGCCGCCCGCGCTCCAGGCTCTGCTCTTTGAAGCGATTGGCCCACGAAGGGGCCAGGGGTTTGGTCAGAGGCGAAGTGAGGGGCATGGCGCTGGATCAGTCCTGCATGTCGGGCGGCGGTGCGCTGGGCGGCTTGGCGGTCAGCGAGGTGATCTTGATCAGCAACGCCAGGTGGCCGCCGTCCAGGTAATTAAGCTGGTTGTTCTTGGTGCGTACGTCTTTCTGCGCCAGGTGTTCACTGGCGATCACGCTGCCGTTGCCGTCGAACTGGTTGATCCAGAAGTCGGCATCGATGTCGGTGAAACGACCCAGTTGCAGGCTCAGCACGCCTTCGATAGGGAACTGGCCGAATTGCTCCTGGCCGTCGGTGATCGCGATCCTCACCGGCTGCTCGCCCAGGTTCTGTTCCCAGGCCTTGTGCGCGAGCACGGTGTAGTTGGAATCGGCGCGCAATTTTTCGACGATGTTGCCCAGGCGCGGCGGGCTCAGCCGCTCGCCCAGGCGCGGTGCACCTTCATCCCAGTTTTCCGGCGCGGCGCGGCTGTTGATCACCGGCTCGGCATTCTGGCGCACCAGGATCATTTCCACCTGGTACGGGCTGTCGGCAAATGCCGAAGGCGCGAGTACCACCAACAACAGGCTCAGAATGCGGAACAAGCGCATGGCGGCGTCCTTCAAGCGGATTTCGGGATGAGGCGCTCAAACAGCGCCTCCAGGGTATTGAAGCGTTCTTCGGCACGTTCCATCGGCACCATGAACTTGAACAGCGTAGCCCCTTCGAACTTGTAGCGGTTGGGCTGGCCCTGGATCAGCTTGATCAGCACCAACGGGTCGACCGGCGTCTGCGCTTCGAATTCGATACGCCCACCTTGCGGCCCGGCGTCGACCTTCTTGATCCCCAACTGCTCGGCCTGCAACTTGAGCAGGGTCAGGCGCACCAGGTTCTTGGTCGGTTCGGGCAGCAGGCCGAAGCGGTCGATCATCTCTACTTGCAGGTCCTTGAGGCCCTCTTCGTCGGTGGCCGAGGCGATGCGCTTGTAGAGGATCAGCCGCGCATGCACATCCGGCAGGTAGTCTTCGGGAATCAATGCCGGCAAGCGCAGGTTGATCTCCGGGCCGCCGCCCAGGGGTTGATCGAGATTCGGTTGCTCGCCCTTGCGGATGGCTTTCACTGCGCGTTCGAGCATCTCCATATACAGGGTGAAGCCGACCGCCTGGATCTGCCCGCTCTGGCCATCGCCCAGCAGTTCGCCGGCGCCACGGATTTCCAGGTCGTTGGTGGCCAGCACAAAACCGGCGCCGAGGTCCTGGGTGTTGGCGATCGCTTCCAGGCGTTTTTCCGCATCGGAAGTGATCTGTTGGCGTGGCGGCGTGAGCAGATAGGCGTAGGCCTGGTGGTGACTGCGCCCGACGCGGCCGCGCAGTTGGTGCAGCTGCGCCAGGCCGAACTTGTCGGCGCGCTCGATGATGATGGTGTTGGCGCTGGGCACGTCGATGCCGGTCTCGATGATGGTCGAGGCGATCAGCACGTTGAAGCGCTTGTGGTAGAAGTCGCTCATTACCTGTTCGAGTTCGCGCTCGCGCATCTGCCCGTGGCCAATGGCGATACGGGCTTCCGGCACCAGTTCGGCGAGGTCGGCGGCGCATTTCTCGATGGTCTTCACATCGTTATGCAGGTAATACACCTGGCCGCCGCGCAGCAGTTCACGCAGCAGTGCTTCCTTGACCGTGCTCTTGTTCTGCTCCATCACGAAGGTGCGCACTGACAGGCGGCGTGCGGGTGGTGTAGCGATGATCGACAGGTCGCGCATACCTGAAACGGCCATGTTCAGCGTGCGCGGAATCGGCGTAGCGGTGAGGGTAAGGATGTCGACTTCGCTGCGCAGGGCCTTGAGCTGTTCTTTCTGGCGCACACCAAAGCGGTGCTCTTCGTCGATGATCACCAGGCCCAGGTTCTTGATCTTCACATCGTCCGACAGCAGTTTGTGGGTGCCGATGACGATATCGATCTTGCCCTCGGCCAGGTCGGCAACGGCGGCATTCACTTCCTTGGCGGACTTGAAGCGGCTCATCACCTCCACGGTCACTGGCCAGTCGGCAAAGCGGTCGCGGAAGCTGTTGTAGTGCTGCTGGGCGAGCAGGGTGGTCGGCACCAGGATCGCCACCTGGCGACCGCCGTGTACCGCAATAAAGGCCGCGCGCATGGCCACTTCGGTTTTGCCGAAGCCCACGTCGCCACACACCAGGCGGTCCATCGGCTTGGGCGCGAGCATGTCGGCGCGCACCGCCTCGATGGTGGTTTGCTGGTCTGGGGTTTCTTCGAAAGCGAAGCCGGCGCTGAAGGTGGCGTAGTCGGCTTTCGGGTCGGCGAACGCGTAGCCTTCGCGGGCGGCACGGCGCGCATAGATGTCGAGCAGTTCGGCGGCGACGTCGCGAACCTGTTCGGCGGCCTTGCGCTTGGCTTTCTGCCAGGTCTCGGAGCCCAGGCGATGCAACGGTGCCAAAGCGTCGTCGCTACCGGTGTAACGGGCGATCAGGTGCAGGCTGGCCACCGGCACGTAGAGCTTGGCGCCCTCGGCGTATTCCATGGTGAGGAATTCGGCGGCCTGGTTGTCGATCTCCAGTGTCTGCAAGCCCAGGTAGCGGCCGACACCGTGGTCGATGTGCACCACCGGGGCGCCTTCGCGCAGTTCGGTGAGGTTCTTGATCACTGCATCATTGTTGGCGTCTGCGCGTTTTTCCCGGCGACGGCGCTGCATCACGCGCTGGCCGAACAGCGGGCTCTCGGCGATCAGGGCGAGGGCCGGGTCGTCCAGCAACAAGCCTTCGTCCAAGGGGGCGATGGTGATCGCCAGGCGCTCTTTGCTATTTACAAAATCCGGCCAGCTGTCGACGGTCTTGGGCCGCAGTTTCAAGCGTTCCAACAGCTCCAGCAGCACTTCGCGGCGCCCGGCGGACTCGGCGGTAAACAGCACGCGGCCAGGGAAGTCACCGAGGAAGTTGGACAGCGCTTCCAACGGTTGCGTGGCTTTGGCCTGGATCGCCAGGTCGGGCAGGGTTCCCGCGGGGAAGCGTTCCCGACCACTGCCGGCGTCTACATCTTGTTGGCTGGCGACCACGCGCGGCCAGTTTTTCAAGCGGGCGAAGCAGTCTTCTACGGGAAGGAACAATTCGGCGGGCGGCAATAAAGGCCGGGACGGATCGACGCGGCGCTCTTCATAGCGGTTGCGCACGTCGTTCCAGAAGTTTTCCGCCGCCTGCTCGATGCCTGGCAGCGAGAACACCTGGGTGTCCTGGGGCAGGTAGTCGAAGAGGGTGGAGGTTTCGTCGAAGAACAATGGCAGGTAGTACTCGATACCCGCTGGGGTAATCCCGCTGCTTAAGTCCTGGAAGATTGGGCAGCGACGGAAATCCACGTCAAAGCGCTCACGAAAGCGCGCCTTGAAACGGGTGACCGCGTCTTTTTGCAGCGGGAACTCCCGCGCCGGCAGCAGCTTGATCGAGTCGACCTTGTCGATGGAGCGCTGGTTTTCCGGATCAAAGGTGCGCAAGGTCTCGATTTCGTCATCGAACAGGTCGATGCGATACGGCAACTTGCTGCCCATCGGGAACAGGTCGATCAGGGCGCCGCGCACTGCGAACTCACCGTGCTCGTACACCGTGTCGACGCAGCGGTAGCCGCTGGCTTCCAGGCGCGTGCGCATCTGTTCTACGTCGAGCTTCTGGCCGATATCCAGCACCAGGCTGCTGCCGAGCAGGAACTTGGTCGGCGCCAGGCGGTGCAGCGCCGTGGTGATCGGCACCACCAGCACGCCGTGGGCCAGTTCCGGCAAGCGGTACAGGCTGGCGATGCGCTGGGAGATGATGTCCTGGTGCGGCGAGAACAGGTCGTAAGGCAGGGTTTCCCAGTCGGGAAAATGCAGCACCGGCAAATCCGGGGCGAAGAAGCTCAGCTCCTGCTCCAGCCGTTCGGCACTTTGGCTGTCGGCGGTAAGCAGCAGGGTAAAGCGCTTGGCTGCGCTGGCAGCCTCGGCAATGGCCAGGCTCAGGGCGGCACCGGGCAGGTTGCCCCAGTGCTGTTTACCTGCCGCGGCAGGGAGAAGCGGTAGACGCAGAACGGGCACGGAAGGTTGAGCTCCAAGCGTTGCGACAAAGTCGGTAATTGTAACGGCCCCAGGTGCCGCCTGTCAGTTGCTGACTGTGCCTATTACGGTTTGTAGGAAATGTAGTGGCTAAGACAAACAATGACCGGTTTTGACTCAATATGTAGTGCCAAAATGCGTGAATGTTTAGGAGGGTTACGGACAAGTCGGCGATGGCGCTGGACTAGTGGCCTTCTGGAACCCGCGTATTTACTGGGCTGTAGCGCGGAGGTATTTTTTTGCAAGGGCTTTTTGTTGCCCCTCGCGCATTGCTCAACGGCCAGTCGGGCGACATAATGTAGCCCCTTTTTTCTGCCCCTACATGTGGAAGGTTCCCGTGACTCAGAAGCCCGACCAGTGTCTTGGTGAATGGATCGACCGTGAAGCACTCGCAGAAGCGATGATTCCGCTTATCGGCCAGCTGTACCGCAATAACAATGTGGTGAGCTCGATCTATGGCCGCAGCCTGATCAACCAGTCTGTCATCGCGATTCTCAAAGCTCACCGCTTTGCGCGCCATCGCTCCGCCGACGACAGCGAACTCTCCGTCCACGAAACATTCCCACTGCTTAAAGCCATGAGCGAGCTCAAGCTCGGCGCGGCCTCGGTAGACCTGGGCAAGTTGGCCTACAAATTCCGCAAGGAAGGCGCCGGCCGCAGTGCCGAGCAGTTCGTGCGTGAAGAAATGGCCGATGTGGTTGGCCAGCAAAACGCTGCCGCCCGCAAAGGCACCGACGTGGTGCTGTACGGCTTCGGCCGTATCGGCCGCCTGCTGGCGCGCATCCTGATCGAGAAAACCGGTGGCGGCGACGGCCTGCGCCTGCGTGCCATCGTGGTGCGCAAAGGCGCCGAGAACGACCTGACCAAGCGCGCCAGCCTGCTGCGTCGCGATTCGGTACACGGCTCGTTCAACGGCACCATCACCATTGACGAAGAAAACAACACCATTACCGCCAACGGTAACCTGATCCAGGTGATCTACGCGAAGAACCCGACCGAGGTGGATTACACCCAGTACGGCATCCAGGACGCCCTGCTGGTGGACAACACCGGCGTATGGCGTGATGCCGAGGGCCTGGGCCAGCACCTGGCTTGCCCGGGTATCGACCGTGTCGTGTTGACCGCGCCTGGCAAAGGCAAGCTCAAGAACATCGTGCACGGCATCAACCACGCTGAAATCACCGCTGACGACAAGATCGTGTCCGCCGCTTCCTGCACCACCAACGCCATCGTGCCGGTGCTCAAGGCTGTGAATGACAAGTTCGGTATCGTTAACGGCCACGTTGAAACCGTTCACTCGTACACCAACGACCAGAACCTGATCGACAACTTCCACAAGGGCGATCGCCGTGGTCGTAGCGCCGCGTTGAACATGGTGATCACCGAGACCGGTGCTGCCACCGCTGCTGCCAAGGCCCTGCCTGAGCTGGCCGGCAAGCTGACCGGTAACGCGATCCGTGTACCGACGCCGAACGTGTCGATGGCCATTCTCAACCTCAACCTTGAGAAAGCCGCCACCCGCGAAGAGATGAACGAGTACCTGCGCTACATGGCGCTGCACTCCGACCTGCACAAGCAGATCGACTTCGTCAACTCGCAGGAAGTGGTCTCCACCGACTTCGTTGGCTCGCGCCACGCCGGTGTGGTGGACGCTGAAGCGACCATCACCCAGGACAACCGTGTTGTGCTGTACGTGTGGTACGACAACGAGTTTGGCTACAGCTGCCAGGTGGTTCGCGTGATGGAAGACATGGCTGGGGTCAACCCGCCTGCGTTCCCGCGCTAAGCCTTTGGGCTGAATGAGAAAGCCCCGACTGGTTCGGGGCTTTTTTATGGCTGTGGATTTTGTGTCGCCTGGAGGGCCTCATCGGGGGCAAGCCCCCTCCCACATTGGGTCGTATTCCTTCAGGGTGGCCTCGGTCAACTGTGGGAGGGGGCTTGCCCCCGATGGCGGTGCTACAGCCGACACATCAATTCAGCAACTTGTCGCGCAACTCATCAGACAGCCCTTTGGGCGCCAGCCAGATGCCCAGGTAGGCCCGCGCCAGTTCCTCATCACGACTGCTGAACACCACCTGCTCATTGATCTCCAGCTTCAACCCACGGCCCGGACGAAAATCCAGGGCATAACGATCACCCCTGCGGACGTTGCGAAAGCTGGCGTGCAACTGATCCAACTGCGGCTTTAATCGAGCATTGGCTTGCTGGCGTTCCAGGGTTACCGTGGCCGCCTTGATTACATCATCGCGGTCAATGTCGCGAAAGTAATACAACGCCAGGCGCACAGCCTTCTGTTGCTCCCAGGCTTGCTTTGCAGCGAGGTCAGTCGGTGCATACAGCGCCGCCGCATACACATCCGCCCAAAGATAGTTGAACACCGCCTGGTTTTTCAGGGCCAGCCCCTCGACCTGTGCGGGGAAGCTTGCCTGCTTGAGCCGCTTCGCATCGTTGGCGTGCGTCGTGAGCGACACTATCAGCATTAAACAAAAAAATAGTTGTCGCATAAGGCTCACCCTCAATTCGGCGCTGATTTGCGTCCTGTAGTATGGCAACACTGGCCTACGACGCGACCAAGGGTTAATGTTCGCGGCGCTCGGCCTTCTATAGACTGTGCCCCGGTTCACACACTTGAGCCAAATTGTCCTTCATGACCGCTGGCCGCGGCATGATTTAGCCCGGCGTCCAACCGTACGCCTGGCCTGTTCTGAGGAGTACGCATGGCTGTCTACAACTACGACGTGGTGGTACTGGGTTCCGGCCCGGCTGGAGAAGGTGCGGCGATGAACGCTGCCAAAGCAGGGCGCAAGGTGGCGATGGTCGATAGCCGTCGTCAGGTCGGCGGTAACTGCACCCACCTGGGTACCATCCCGTCCAAGGCGTTGCGTCACTCCGTGCGCCAGATCATGCAGTTCAACACCAACCCGATGTTCCGGGCCATTGGCGAGCCGCGCTGGTTCTCGTTCCCGGACGTGTTGAAAAGCGCCGAAAAAGTCATCTCCAAGCAAGTCGCTTCGCGTACCGGCTACTACGCCCGTAACCGCGTCGACTTGTTCTTCGGCACCGGCAGCTTCGCCGACGAGCAAACCGTCGAAGTGGTCTGCGCCAATGGCGTGGTCGAGAAGCTGGTGGCCAAGCACATCATCATCGCCACCGGTTCGCGCCCGTATCGCCCGGCGGACATCGATTTCCACCACCCGCGTATCTACGATAGCGACACCATCCTCAGCCTGGGCCACACCCCGCGCAAACTGATCATCTATGGCGCCGGCGTGATCGGCTGCGAATACGCCTCGATCTTCAGCGGCCTGGGTGTACTGGTGGAGCTGGTGGACAACCGTGACCAGTTACTGAGCTTCCTCGACTCGGAAATTTCCCAGGCGTTGAGCTACCACTTCAGCAACAACAACATCACCGTGCGCCACAACGAAGAGTACGAGCGGGTCGAAGGCCTGGACAACGGTGTGATCCTGCACCTCAAGTCCGGCAAGAAGATCAAGGCCGACGCCTTGCTGTGGTGCAATGGCCGTACCGGCAACACCGACAAGCTGGGTATGGAAAATATTGGGGTCAAGGTCAACAGCCGTGGCCAGATCGAGGTGGACGAGAACTACCGCACCTGCGTAACCAATATCTACGGTGCCGGTGACGTGATCGGCTGGCCAAGCCTGGCCAGTGCCGCCCATGACCAGGGCCGTTCGGCCGCCGGCAGCATCGTCGACAATGGCAGCTGGCGCTACGTGAATGATGTGCCGACCGGGATCTACACGATTCCCGAGATCAGCTCCATCGGCAAGAACGAGCACGAACTGACCAAGGCCAAGGTGCCTTACGAAGTGGGCAAGGCGTTCTTCAAGAGCATGGCGCGTGCGCAGATTGCCGGTGAGCCGCAAGGCATGCTGAAAATCCTGTTCCACCGCGAGACCCTGGAAGTACTCGGCGTGCATTGCTTTGGCTACCAGGCGTCGGAGATCGTGCACATTGGCCAGGCGATCATGAACCAGCCGGGTGAGCAAAATACCCTCAAGTATTTCGTCAACACCACCTTCAACTACCCGACCATGGCCGAAGCCTATCGGGTAGCTGCCTACGACGGCCTCAACCGGCTTTTTTGAGCGGCTCCGGCCGGTGGCCTGAGCCGGCCGGGGAGACCGATTTCAGTAATTCCCGAGAGTGGCAGTGGCCAAACCGGGAAAGTCTGTAATCAGGCTATCTACGCCGAAGTCGGCGAGCCTGCGCATCAGCGCAGGTTCGTTGACCGTCCACACGGATACATGCAAACCCTGGCGCTGGGCTTTCTCCAGCCGCTCAGGGGTGCATAACGTCCAGTTCAATGCCAGGTACTCACAGCCGTAGTTCTGCGCGACCTTCAACGGGTCGAGCCAGGCGTACTCGGCCACCAGCCCGCGTGACAGGTCCGGGGTGAGTTCTACTGCGGCTTTCAACACCTCCCGTGAGCTTGACGTCACGGTGACCTTGTCCATCAGGCCAAAGCGTACGGCCATCTCACGGATCGCCAGCACGGTGGTCGCAGCGCGAGTGCGTGAAGCGCTTTTGACTTCCAGTTGCCAGTGATCGAAGTCGCACTTTTCGAACAGCTCCTCCAGGCGTGGGATCGGGCACGGGCTGACCCAACCCGGGCCGCCTTTGCGCGCGTCCATCTTCACCAGATCAGCCGCCGAGTACTCGACGACCTTGCCGCGCCGGTCGGCGGTGCGCTTGAGGGTCGGGTCATGGATGACCATCAGCTCGCCGTCCATGGACAGGTGCAGGTCCAGTTCGCAACGACGTACGCCGTGCTTGAGGCATTCCTGAAAACTGGTCAGGGTATTTTCCGGTGCTTCGCCTTTGGCACCGCGATGGCCGTAGATCAGGGTCACAGTTGCTCCTTTGCGCCAGGATCGCTGGCGGAATGAATAGGTATTCAGAGGTCGTCGCTTTGCTCTCGCGCCAGACGGCGTTCCTGCGCCTGCTTTTGCAGGATGTAGCGCGCCAGCAGTTGGCGTTGGGCATCGGTCATGGATTCGAATTCCGTGCCCACATCAAAGCCCTCGCCCTGGGGATCGCAATGGGTTACCCGTGCGCGCAGTAACAGGCCGAGCGCTTGGGGCATCAGCACCAGCTTGACTGCCAGATGGGTATCGGGGGCCAGCGGGGTAGGGTGCCGGAAGTCGATGCCGCCTTCGGAAAGAATCACCGGTTGCGGCGCGCCCACTTCAGCCAGCAGGCCGCGGGCCATGACTTGGCTGAGCAGATCCAAACGCTTGTTTTGCACTTTGAGGAAGGCCGCCAGGCTGCGATCTTTCTCGCTGATCTGACGCAGCAGGTGCTGGGCTTCGAATTCGCTCAGGTGCAGTTCGCTGAGCAGATTGAACAGCGGCGAATCATCCAGCAACACTTCCTTGCTCGCCGCGTCGGGGCCAGACAATGTGCTGATTTGAAGTGCGATCATGTCGTCGATACGGTAGTATTCGCGGCGCTCTTCTTCATCTAATGTCGACATGGCGAACCCCAGGTAACGGTAATGGTCTGAGTGTAAAGCTGCTTACCAGACCCCGCCACCGGGACGTCTTCTTTTCCTCCGAACAAGCCCCGACATGTTCAGACCTCTCTTCGTATTTATCGGCACGCGTTATACCCGTGCAAAGCGTCGCAATCATTTTGTGTCGTTCATTTCCTTGACCTCGATGATCGGTCTCGCCCTGGGCGTGGTCGTGATGATCGTGGTGCTGTCGGTGATGAACGGCTTCGATCATGAGATGCGTACCCGCGTGCTGGGCATGGTGCCCCACGCGACCATTGAGGGCGATGCGCCCATCAACGACTGGCAAAGCCTGGCCGCCAAGGTCAAGCAGAACCCCAAGGTGGTGGCGGTCGCGCCGTTTACCCAGATGCAGGGGTTGCTAACCAACGACGGCAAGGTGCAGAAGATCCTGCTCAATGCCATCGACCCGGCCCAGGAGCGCAACGTCTCGATCATCGACAAGTTCATGCAGCAAGGTAAGCTCGACGACCTGGCCCCTGGCAGTTTCGGCATCGTTATCGGTGACAAGGCCGCGGCCAAGCTCGGTGTGGGCGTTGGCGACAAGCTGACCTTCGTCGCTCCGGAAGTCACCGTGACCCCGGCCGGCATGTTCCCGCGCATGAAGCGCTTTACCGTGGTGGGTACCTTCCACGTCGGCGCCGGCGAGATCGACGGTTACATCGGCCTGACCAACCTTACCGACCTGGCCCGCCTGCATCGCTGGCAGCCGGACCAGGTGCAGGGCCTGCGGCTGAAGTTCAACGACCTGTTCGACGCCCCGCGCGGCGCCTGGGAAATCGCCCAGCACTTGGGTGAATCCGAGTATTACGCCCGCGACTGGACCCGTACCCACGGCAACCTCTACCAGGCCATCCGCATGGAGAAAGCCATGATCGGCCTGCTGTTGCTGCTGATCGTCGCCGTGGCTGCGTTCAACATCATTTCCACGCTGGTGATGGTAGTCAACGACAAGAAGGGCGATATCGCCATCCTGCGTACCCTGGGCGCCACGCCGGGGCAGATCATGGCGATCTTCATGGTGCAGGGCACCGTGATTGGCGTGGTCGGCACCCTGATCGGTACCGCGGTGGGCATTCTGGCCGCGCTGAACGTCAGCGCCGCCATCGCCTTGCTTGAAAAAGTGATCGGCCACAAGTTTCTCAACGCTGACGTCTACTTCATCGACTACTTGCCGTCCCAGGTGCAAACCCAGGACGTGCTGATGGTGGGCGGCGCCGCGTTGGTCCTGAGCTTCCTTGCCACCCTGTATCCAGCCTGGCGCGCGGCACGTACCCAGCCAGCACAGGCATTACGTTATGAGTGAATCGGGCATGAGTGAAAAAGCAATCCTGAGCTGCCGCAACCTGGGCAAATCCTACGAGGAAGGCCCGGAATCGGTGGTCGTGCTGTCGAACCTGCAACTGGAGCTGCATCCGGGCGAGCGCGTGGCGATCGTCGGCAGTTCCGGCTCCGGCAAAAGCACCTTGCTGAACCTGTTGGGCGGCCTCGATACGCCGTCCCAGGGCAGCGTATGGCTGGCCGGCGAAGAACTGTCGGCGTTGAATGAAAAGGCTCGAGGCCAACTGCGTAACCGCTCGCTGGGCTTTGTGTACCAGTTCCACCACCTGCTGCCGGAATTCACCGCCCTGGAAAACGTGTGCATGCCGCTGTTGATCGGCAAGACCGCGATCCCGGAGGCGCGCCAACGTGCCACCGCCTTGCTGGAACGCGTCGGCCTCGGCCATCGCCTGGAGCACAAGCCGGCCGAACTGTCCGGCGGTGAGCGCCAGCGTGTGGCGATTGCCCGCGCCCTGGTGAACAACCCTGGCCTGGTGATGCTCGACGAGCCGACCGGCAACCTCGACTCCCACACCGCCCAGGGCATCAAGGACTTGATGCTGGAGCTGAGCACCCAGATGCGCACCGCGTTCCTGGTGGTGACCCATGACATGAGCATGGCCCGGCAGATGGACCGCGTGTTGCACCTGCAGGAAGGTCACCTGGTCGCCATCTGACCTGTTTCAAGCCTGGCGCCTGGCGTCGGGCTTTTTCATTTTTTCAGGCGGTGTACGCGAATGTTCAGACCGTTATCCATTTTCATCGGCACGCGCTATACCCGCGCCAAGCGCCGTAACCGTTTTGTCTCGTTTATCTCGATGACCTCGATGATCGGCCTCGCCCTGGGCGTATTGGCCATGATCGTGGTGCTGTCTGTGATGAACGGCTTCCAGCGCGAAATGAGCTCGCGCATCCTCGGCATGGTGCCCCACGCCACCATCGTCGGCGTAAAGCCGATTGATGACTGGCAACCGGTGGCGGCTGCCGCGATGAAGAATCCGCAAGTTACAGCTGCGGTACCGTTCACACAGATGGACGGCATGTTCTCCTACAAGGGCGCCATGCAGCCGATCGAGATCAGCGGCGTCGACCCGGCCCAGGAAGGCAAGGTGTCGATCGTGACCCAGCACATCGTGCGCGGCAAACTGGACGACCTCAAACCCGGTGAGTTCGGCGTGGTGGTCGGTGATATCACCGCGCGGCGCTTTCGCCTGAACGTGGGCGACAAGCTGACCCTGATCGTCCCGGAACTCAGCAGCGCCCCGGGTGGAATCACCCCGCGTATGCAGCGGTTGAACGTGGTGGGCATCTTCAAGGTCGGCGCCGAGCTGGATGGCTCCATGGCCCTGATCCACATGGCCGACGCGGCAGAAATCCAGCATTGGCAGCCCAACCAGGTGCAAAGCGTGCGCCTAGCGGTGAAGGACCTGTACGCAGCGCCCAAAGTCTCGGCGGATATCGCTGCCAGCCTCGGCGCGGCTTACAAGCCGGATGACTGGACCCACACCCAGGGCAGCCTGTTCAGCGCGATGAAGATGGAAAAGACCATGATCGGTCTGTTGTTGCTGATGATCGTCGCAGTCGCTGCGTTCAACATCATCGCCACGTTGATCATGGTGGTGAACGACAAGGGCGCGGACATCGCGATCCTGCGCACCATCGGCGCCACGCCTCGGCAGATCATGGCGATCTTCATGGTGCAGGGCACGGTGATCGGCGTGGTCGGCACCTTGATCGGCGGCGTGCTGGGGGTAATTGCAGCGCTGAACGTGAGCGAACTGGTAGGTTGGCTGGAGCGGGTGAGCGGGCAGCATATCTTTAGTTCGGATGTGTATTTTGTCAGCAACCTGCCTTCGGAGCTGCAAGGTGGGGATGTGTTGCTGATTTGCTCGGCGGGGTTTGTGTTGAGCTTTTTGGCGACGATTTACCCGGCGTATCGGGCGGCGAAGATTGAGCCGGCCCATGCCTTGAGATATTCGTAAGGTCTTAGACCGCTATCGGGGGCAAGCCCCCTCCCACACTGGACCGCGTTTATAAAGGAACAATGAGGTCAAAATGTGGGAGGGGGCTTGCCCCCGATAGGGCCGGCCCAGCTTGCATCAATCTCCCTTGGGCAACTCAATCACAAACCTTGTCCAGCCCGCCTGCGACTCACAATAAATCCTCCCCCCATGCGCCCGCACAATCGACTGGGTAATCGCCAACCCCAGCCCCGCATGTTCACTGCTGCCTGGCCGCCTTGACGGGTCGGCTCGGTAGAACCGGTCAAACAGCCGCGGCAACAGCTGCGCAGGAATACCTTCCCCGGTGTTCTCAACTGTCAGTGTCACGCCACTCTCTATGCGCACCCGCACTTCACCGCCTGGTGGGGTAAACCGCAGCGCGTTATCCAGCAAGTTCGACAAGGCCCGGCGCAACATGCCGCGATCGCCCAGCGTATGGGCGCTGCCTTCGCGTACCAGCGTGACCTGCGCATCCTCTGCCAGCAGGGTAAAAAACTCCAACAGTGCGTCGACCTCATCGCCCAGATTCAGGGCTTCACGGTTGGGCGTCAGCAAGCCGTGGTCGGCCTTGGCCAGGTACAGCATGTCGTTGACCAGTTGCGCCATCCACTGCAACTCCTCCAGGTTGCTGTGCAGTGCCTCGCGGTAATCCTCCAGTGGGCGTGGCTGGGTGAGAATGACCTGGGTCTGGGTCAGTAGGTTCGAAAGCGGGGTACGCAGTTCGTGGGCGATATCGGCGGAGAACGCCGACAGGCGCTGGAACGCGTCGTCCAGGCGCCCCAGCATGGCATTGAAGGCCTGGGCCAGTTCCGCCAGCTCCATCGGCATTTGCGCCTGGGGCAGGCGTTGGGTCAGCGAGTGGGCGGATACGCTGGCGGCCACCTCGCCCATGCGCCGCAACGGTCGCAACCCACTGCGCGCAGCCCAGGCGCCGAGCAGGGCGGTAGCCAGCGCGGAGAGGCCGACGGTCAGCCAGATCAAGCGTTGCATATGCTCCAGGAAGTGCTGGTGGTGGGTGATGTCGAGTATCAGGCTCAGCTGTGGCGAACCGGGTTGGCCGGGCGTCAACGGCGCGTTGTACACACGGTAGTCGGTGCCTGCGTTTTGCAGGCTGTGCAGGCCCGGGGCGGCGGGCACATTGAGGTTCGGCGCACCGTCCACCCAGCGCTGGCCGGCCGCCGTGATGCGCACGGTGAAGTCGGGCTGGTGATCCAGCTCGGCGCGCAATTGCGGGCCGCGCAGGGCGAAGGCTTCACGTGAGTCGACACCCTGCAAGGCACTGCGCAGGGCCACCAGCTTGCTGTCGAGCAGTTGCTGGTCCAGCTCGACGAAGTGCGCTTCGCTGGCGCGATTGAACAGTACGCCGGCGATCAACGAGACCACCGCGGTGCAGGCGGCAAACAGCAGCGCCAGGCGGCTGGTCAGGGACAGGCGCTTGATCACGTGAAGCGCTCCTCCAGCACGTAACCCATGCCGCGCACGGTGTGGATCAGTTTGTTGGGGAAGTTATCGTCGACTTTCAGGCGCAGGCGGCGGATCGCCACTTCGATAATGTTGGTGTCGCTGTCGAAATTCATGTCCCACACCTGGGACGCGATCAGCGTCTTGGGCAGCACCTCGCCCTGGCGACGCAGCAGCATTTCCAGCAGGGCAAACTCCTTGGCGGTGAGGTCGATGCGCTGGCCGTCGCGCTCGACGCGGCGACGGATCAGGTCCAGGCGCAGGTCGGCCAGTTGCAGGGTGGTTTCCTGCGGTGTGCTGCTGCCACGGCGTAACAAAGTGCGCACCCGGGCCAGCAGTTCGGAAAAGGCGAAGGGCTTGACCAGGTAGTCGTCGGCGCCCAGTTCCAGGCCATGTACGCGGTCCTCCACCGCATCGCGAGCGGTGAGGAACAGCACCGGCATGTCCAGGCCGGCACTGCGCACCGCCTGCAGGATCTGCCAGCCGTCGCGGCCCGGAAGCATCACATCGAGGATCAACAAGTCATAATCCCCGCTCAGCGCCAGGTGCTGGCCGGTCGTGCCGTCGGCCACCAGTTCGGTGGTAAAGCCCGCCTCGGCCAAGCCTTGACGCAGATAGTGGCCGGTTTTGGGTTGGTCTTCGACGATCAGCAGTTTCATGTTGGGCTCTTGGCAAGGGGTAAGCGCGGGCCTTTATACCGTGGGCGCAAGGGTATGGGCGCAAGCTGACAAAGTTGTAATCTAGCAGTCAGCTGGCTGGCAGCGAGGCTATCTTAAAGTGCGGCCCAAGCTGGTCACCTATTTTTGGAGCGTGAGAAATGGCGTTGCGTACATCCCTGTTAACGGCGGGCTGCTTATTGGCGCTGAGCTTCAATGCGCTGGCGGATGCGGCTCATGGTTACGCGTTCGGCCAGCCGGCTCCGGCAGCCAAGGCCACGCGTACCGTGGAAGTCACCCTGCAGGACATTGCCTTCGAGCCTAAGGCCCTGGACGTAAAGGCCGGTGAAACCGTGCGTTTCGTGCTGGTCAACAAAGGCCGGTTGCTTCACGAATTCAACTTGGGCGACGCAGCAATGCATGCCGCCCACCAGAAAGAGATGCTGCAGATGCAAGCCAGCGGCATGCTCACCGCCACCGGCATGGGCAAGATGGATCACAGCGCCATGGGCCACGGTGATATGGGCGGCATGAAGCATGACGATCCCAACAGTGTCTTGGTGGAGCCGGGCAAGACGGCCGAACTGACCTGGACCTTCAACAAGGCCACTGGCCTGGAGTTCGCTTGCAACCTTCCAGGCCATTATCAGGCGGGCATGGTCGGCAAACTGACCGTTGAGTGAGGCGTTTGTTAAGGGCGGGGGCAAAGGCTGGTAGACTGGCGCGGTTTATTTAGCCAGGTTTCCGCCATGCATCCCGCAGCCGAACATTCGCCGCTGGGCAAGTCCAGTGAATACATCTCTACCTATACGCCTTCGTTGCTGTTCCCGATTCCGCGTGCCGCCAAGTGGGCCGAACTGGGCCTGAGCGCCGACACCCTGCCGTACAAGGGCGTGGATTTCTGGAACTGCTTTGAATTGTCCTGGTTGCTGCCATCGGGCAAGCCGGTGGTGGCCATCGGTGAGTTCAGCATTCCGGCGGACTCGCCGAACATCATCGAGTCCAAGTCGTTCAAGTTGTACCTCAACTCGCTGAACCAGACTGCGTTTGCCGATACGCAAAGCCTTGAAGCCACCTTGCGCACCGACCTCAGCTTTGCAGCCGGCAAGCCGGTGACTGTGCGCATCCGCAGCCTGGCCGACATCGAGGCCGAAGGTGTGATGGCGTTGCCGGGTGCGTGCATTGACGGCCTGGATATCAATGTCAGCAGCTATGAGCACCCGCGCCCGGAGCTGCTGCGCTGTGATGACTCGCGTGTTGTTGAGGAGAGCGTGCACAGCCATCTGCTCAAATCCAACTGCCCGGTGACCAGCCAGCCCGATTGGGGCAGTGTGGTGGTGGAGTACCGTGGCGCGGCGCTGGATCACGCCAGCCTGCTGGAATATATCGTCAGCTTTCGCCAGCACTCGGACTTTCATGAGCAGTGCGTGGAACGCATCTTTCTCGACCTGCAGCGCTTGCTCAAGCCGGAGAAGTTGACGGTGTATGCGCGCTATGTGCGTCGGGGTGGGTTGGATATCAATCCGTACCGCAGCACTGAAAATACCCAGTTCCTGAACGTGCGCCTGGCGCGCCAGTAAGCCTGCATAAACAAGCAAATGTGGGAGGGGGCTTGCTCCCGATAGCGGAGTGTCAGTCACAGCATCTATGTCTGAACTTCTGCTATCGGGAGCAAGCCTCCTCCCACATTTTGGTTCTTTATTTGGCTTAGGGTCGGGTTAGATCCCGATATTGCCCAGGGTGATCATGATATTGCGCAATGTCCCGGAAATGACCGGGTGTTCAGCGTCGAACTCTATGGCCGCTTGATTCACATCGTCGGAAATACTGGGCGTCTGAGTCGCCGGTTCAAGTTCGAGTTGTAATTCAAACTTGGCAATCAGGGCTTCCAGCGCTTCACGTTTTTCTTCCGACAGCGGCGGGTCCTGTTCCAACTGCCCACGCAGAATCTCGACCTGTTCTTCCAGCTTTTTGCGATCAGGCATGACGTTCTTTCCTTTTATCGATAGTCACTGGCATAGACCACGGCACGCCGTGAAAGGTCTACGGGCTGGCCTCTAGATTAATCCACTGCGGCCAACCGTGCATGATCTTGATCAGGGCTTCTCGCCTTTGAGCCGGCGCAGGCTGATGTCCGCCAGGCAACTGCCCAACTCGCCCAGGTGGTCGATCACCGAGTGCACGCCCAGGCCATAGAGCGCTACCGTCGCCTTGCCGCGTTTGTATTCGCGTTGCTGCGCGGTCAGTGCCTGCCATTGCTCGGGTGACAGGCCGCAGAGCGAGCCACAGGAGGCCAGGCCGATAGTCCACAACCCGGCATTCAAGCCCGATTGCAGCAGGCGCGGCTCGCCGCTGACCAGCACGCAGCCTTCCAGGCGCTCAATGTTCAACTCCATCAAGGCTTGCCAGCAGGCGTGGGGCGCGGGCCAGCGGATGGAGGAGGTCGAGGCGGCCTTGATCCAGCTCGGCAGGCTGGCGGAAAGGGGCGTGGTCACGCAGGGGGGCAGTTCATCCAGCCAGGCGCAGGGCACGCCTTGTTCTTTCAGGCTACGCAGGCTTTTCAAGGCGCCGGGTGTAGCCACGCAGCCGGGGCAGGGCGAGTCGGTACGCGCCAGGGAACCGAAATCCACCAGGCAGCCACTCAGGCCAAATAGCACGGCGGTCAACGAGGGGGCTGTGGCGATGGCAATCTCGGCGTGTGGCATCTGAACGTCCCTGAAATAGCAGCAACACTATCGGGGTGGCATGACAAGGCCATGACACTGACAGTGTTTGTAGGAATTTTGTGCATTTTTCGTGAGACAGGATCCTGGTAGCTGCCTAAACACACACTTCCGTCATATACTGACGGCCTTATTCAGGGCATAGCGCCCATGACAGACCATTCAAGGAGCAAAAGCTATGCGCTGGAGCCACTACTTCGCTCAGCTATCGGTGTGTGCCACCATCCTATTGGCACCGTTTGCCGCTCAAGCCGCGTCGGAAGATGATCCATGGGAAAGCGTCAACCGCCCGATCTTCACCTTCAACGACACCGTTGATACCTACGCCCTCAAGCCGATCGCCCAGGGCTATCAGTTCGTCACCCCGCAGTTTGTGCAGGACGGCGTTCACAACTTCTTCCGTAACATCGGCGATGTCGGCAACCTGGCCAACAACGTGCTGCAACTCAAGCCGCACAATGCAGGCGTCGACACCGCTCGCCTGTTGGTCAACACCACCTTTGGCGTGCTGGGCTTTATCGATGTCGGCACCAAAATGGGGCTGCAGCGCAGCGACGAAGACTTCGGCCAGACCCTCGGCTACTGGGGCGTCGGCAGCGGCCCCTACGTGATGATCCCATTGCTGGGCCCAAGCACCTTGCGTGATGCGCCGTCCAAATACGTCGACAGCTACACCCAACCCTACCGCTACATGAATGACATCGGCTGGCGTAACAGCACCTTCGGCCTGAACGTCGTCGACGTGCGCGCCAGCTTGCTCGACAGCGAGAAGCTGATCAGCGGCGACAAGTACACCTTTATCCGTAACGCCTACCTGCAGAACCGTGAGTTCAAGGTCAAGGATGGCAAGGTTGTCGACGACTTTTAAGCCGTGACATCTTGAAATGAAATAAGGCGACCTGTTTATGGTCGCCTTTTTTTATGCGTGATCCAACCTTACTTTGTGTTGTGGTCCAAGCGGTTCTTATAACTCCCGGTGATTTGCAGGGTAAAGACGCCCGGCGACCATCGCCATGAGCTTGAAACCCCTCACGGATGGGAGTACCGTCTGCGCCTTAGAAGGGCACCTCTGCTTTACCGTTGTGCATGGGCGAAATCCCAATGCTTTGTAGGACAGAGAGGCTAGAAAGCGAATCCAGTACGTGAGCCCGGCCATTGCCGAGCCGCCTACGCCAACCTAATTCTGGCGCCGTTTGCCCACATGCAAAAAACCAGTGCCACGCTGCTGATAATCGATGACGACGAAGTAGTGCGCGCGAGCCTCGCGGCCTACTTGGAAGACAGTGGCTTCAGCGTCCTGCAGGCCAGTAATGGCCAACAGGGTCTCCAGGTATTCGAGCGCGACAAGCCCGACCTTGTGATCTGCGACCTGCGCATGCCCCAGATGGGCGGCCTGGAGCTGATTCGCCAGGTGACCGAGCTTGCCCCGCAAACGCCGGTGATTGTCGTGTCCGGTGCCGGTGTCATGAACGACGCTGTCGAAGCCCTGCGCCTGGGCGCTGCCGATTACCTGATCAAGCCCCTGGAAGACCTGGCCGTGCTGGAGCACTCGGTGCGCCGCGCCCTGGACCGTGCCCGCCTGCTCCTGGAAAACCAGCGCTACCGCGAAAAGCTCGAGACCGCCAACCGCGAACTCGAAGCCAGCCTGAATCTGCTCCAGGAAGACCAGAACGCCGGTCGCCAAGTGCAGATGAACATGCTGCCGGTGAGCCCCTGGAGCATCGACGAGTTCAAGTTTGCCCACCAGATCATCCCGTCGTTGTACCTGTCGGGTGATTTTGTCGACTACTTCCGCGTCGATGAGCGCCGGGTGGCGTTCTACCTGGCCGACGTTTCCGGCCACGGCGCGTCTTCTGCCTTTGTGACCGTGTTGTTGAAGTTCATGACCACACGGCTGTTGTTCGAGTCCAAGCGCAATGGCACCTTGCCGGAGTTCACCCCCTCCGAGGTGCTGGGCCACATCAACCGGGGCCTGATCAGCTGCAAGCTGGGCAAGCACGTGACGATGGTCGGCGGCGTGATCGACGAAGAAACCGGTCTTTTGACCTACAGCATTGGCGGTCACCTGCCGATGCCTGTTTTGTACACTCCTGACAGTGTGCGCTACCTGGAAGGGCGTGGCCTGCCGGTGGGCTTGTTCAATGAAGCCACCTACGAAGACCACATCCTGGAACTGCCGCCGACCTTCAGCCTGACGCTGATGTCCGATGGCATCCTGGACCTTCTTCCAGAGCCTACACTCAAAGAGAAAGAAGCCGCCTTGCCCCAAAAGGTCAAGTCGGCGGGCGGCAGCCTGGATGGCCTGCGGCAGGTTTTTGGATTGGCCACGCTAGGGGAGATGCCGGATGATATCGCCCTATTGGTGTTGAGCAGGAATCTTTGATGAGTACCGGAAGAATCCAATTCGCCGAGCAAGACGGGACCTTCGTCCTGAAGTTTGTCGGTGAAGTGCGCCTGACCTTGTGTTCGGCCCTGGATGCGACGATTGAGCGGATCTTCACAGCGCTGAACTTCTCGGCGATCGTGATCGACCTGACCGAAACCCGCAGCATCGACAGCACCACCCTGGGGCTGTTGGCCAAGCTGTCCATTCTGTCGCGGCAGAAGGTCGGCCTGTTGCCGACTGTGGTCACCACCCACGAAGACATCACCCGTCTATTGCAGTCGATGGGCTTTGACCAGGTGTTCAACATCGTTGACCGCCCAATTCCCTGCCCGGAATGCCTCACCGACCTGCCGTCGCAAGACCAGTCCGAAGAAATCGTGCGGGTCAAGGTGCTGGAAGCGCACAAGATCCTCATGGGCCTCAACGAGTCCAACCGCGAAGCCTTCCACGACCTGGTCAACGCCCTAGAGCGCCACTGACGGCTTCCCTGTCGAAACACATGCCCATGTGGGAGGGGGCTTGCTCCCGATAGCGGTGGATCAGTCAACAAATCCAGTGACTGGCACTCCGCTATCGGGAGCAAGCCCCCTCCCACAATTGACCTGCGATCGACTTGAAACTGGTACACAAAAAAGGGCGGCACCCTCACAGGTGCCGCCCTTTCTGCTGCTATCTGCCCTTACAGCTTGGCCGACAACAACGCCTCCAGCTTCTCCTGATCCCGAGCAAACTGGCGAATACCCTCTGCCAGCTTCTCAGTCGCCATCGCATCCTCGTTGGACTCCCAACGGAACTGCGCTTCAGTCATATGCACACGGGCCTCACCGGCATGGCCTGGCGCCAACTTGCGCTCCAGCTTGCCTTCATCGGCTGCCAGCTTCTCCAACAGGTCCGGGCTGATGGTCAGGCGGTCACACCCGGCCAGCTCTTCGATCTGGCTGAGGTTACGGAAGCTCGCACCCATCACCACCGTCTTGTAGCCGTTGGCCTTGTAGTAGTTGTAGATGCGCGTCACCGACTGCACGCCCGGATCATCGGAACCGGTGTAATCGTTGCCATTGGCCTTCTTGTACCAATCGTAGATACGGCCCACGAACGGCGAAATCAGAAACACACCCGCTTCGGCACAAGCCACGGCCTGCGCGAAGGAGAACAGCAGCGTCAGGTTGGTCTGGATGCCTTCTTTTTCCAGCTTCTCGGCGGCACGGATGCCTTCCCAGGTAGAAGCGATCTTGATCAGCACGCGGTCACGACCAACGCCGGCTTTGTCGTACAGGTCGATCAGACGGTGCGCACGCTTGAGAATCGCGGCCTCGTCGAACGACAGGCGCGCATCCACCTCAGTGGAAATACGGCCCGGCACTACTTTGAGAATTTCTTGACCCACCGCCACCGCAAAGCGGTCACTGGCCAGGCCCACGTCGCCGTTGCAGTCTTGCACACACTCATCCAGCAGCTTGGCATAGCCCGGGATCGACGCAGCCTTGAGCAGCAGGGAAGGGTTGGTGGTCGCGTCTTGCGGCTTGAGCTTGGCGAGGGTGGAAAAATCGCCGGTATCGGCTACGACAGTGGTGAATTGCTTGAGTTGTTCCAGCTTGGAAGTCATGGGCGTGCTCTGTCCTGTGGGTCTGATGACATTACCCGAGCGCTGGCAAGCGCTCAAGGGCGCAAATGCGTTAGGTCGTTTGCGAGGGCAATAACCTGGAAACGGCCGTTTGAATTACCGGCCGTGGTGCTTAATAGGAGGGCAAAATCGTTGGCAGGTTCAACCCAACTGCCCGATAACCACCCCAATCAAACTGTGAGAGCCGGCTTGCCTGCATGACGCCAGCCCAGCCACTGACATTCACCTGACCCCCATCAGTCAAACTGTGGGAGCTGGCTTGCCTGCGATGACGCCAGTGCAGCCACTGATATTCACCTGACACGCATCGCTCAAAACTGTGGGAGCGGGCTTGCTCGCGAAAGCAGCCTGTCAGCCCCAAATACCCCCACTGACACCCAACCCGTCACCGCCCCTCCAACAACTCCCCCGCCTGATCCAGCAACGCCAACGGATCCACCGCCTTATGAATATCCACCGACAACAATTGCCGAAACTTACGCGCCCCCGGGAAACCGGTTCCCAGCCCCAGAACATGGCGCGTGATGTGATGCATCGAGCCACCTGTTGCCAAGTGCTCGGCTATATACGGGCGCAACTGTGCCAGCGCCTCGGCGCGGGTGATGACAGGCGCAGTGCTGCCAAACAGCTGTTGATCCACCTCGGCCAGCAAATACGGATTGTGATAAGCCTCCCGCCCCAACATCACCCCATCAAACGTCTGCAAATGCTCCTGGCACTGCTCCAACGTCTTGATCCCACCGTTGAGATTAATCTCCAACTCCGGAAAATCCCGCTTCAACTGCGCCGCCACGTCATAACGCAAGGGTGGAATGTCACGGTTCTCCTTGGGCGACAACCCCTCCAGAATCGCAATCCGCGCATGCACGGTAAAACTGGTGCAACCCGCGTCTTTCACCGTCCCGACGAAATCACACAGCTCGGCATAACTGTCCCGGCCAT
The DNA here is from genome assembly GCF_023127755.1 of Pseudomonas sp. W2Aug9. NCBI lineage: Bacteria > Pseudomonadati > Pseudomonadota > Gammaproteobacteria > Pseudomonadales > Pseudomonadaceae > Pseudomonas > Pseudomonas sp. W2Aug9. The sequence continues at coordinate 811,697 of NZ_SPKL01000010.1, forward strand.
TGATGCCGATACGATGCTTCACCGTCACGGGGATCGACACCGCATCGCGCATCGCCTTTACACAGTCCGCCACCAGGGCAGGGTGCGCCATGAGGATCGCGCCGATCATGTTGTTCTGCACCCGGTCGCTGGGGCAACCGACGTTCAGGTTCACTTCATCGTAACCGGCGGCCTCGGCCATGCGGGCGCAGGCGGCCAGATCGGCTGGGACACTGCCGCCCAATTGCAGCGCCAGCGGGTGCTCGGCTTCGTTGTGGCGCAGGAAACGGTCGTGATCGCCGTGGAGGATAGCGCCGGTGGTAACCATCTCGGTGTAGAGCAGGGCGTGTTTGGAGAGCAGGCGCAGGAAGAACCGGCAGTGGCGGTCGGTCCAGTCCATCATGGGGGCAACACTAAAGCGCCGAGACAGCGTTGGCCTTGCGTTTACTGGGCTAAAGGTCTGTTTATCTAGCATTTTACTCAACGTGTTCTGGGCGTGTTTTCAGGCGTTTTCAGGCGTTTTTAAAGTCTCGGTGGTACGATGTACCACTTCAAAACTGACGCGTACCACTTTCAATATGGCGACTATCAGGGCAAGAAAACTGGCGGATGGGACTGTGAGCTACACGGCACAGATCCGCATCAAGCGCGACGGAGTGCAAGTCTACCAAGAGAGCCAGACCTTCGCCCGAAAACAGGCTGCTCAGGCTTGGGCACGCAAGCGCGGGTCGGAGCTGGATGAGCCTGGTGCGATCGAGCGCGCAAACCGCAAGGGCGCCACGCTGAAAGATATGACCGATCGCTACCTGGTCGAAGTTGAGAAAGCCAAGCCGCTGGGCAAGACCAAGCGCGCCACACTCAATGCAATTGGCGAAACTTACCTGGGCAAGTTGACCGATACGGATATCAACACCCAGTGCCTGGTCGATTATGCACTTTGGCGAATGAGCGGGGAGGGCGGTGGCGTTCAGCCACAAACCGCTGGCAATGACCTGGCGCACCTGGGCGCAGTGCTGGCAATTGCCAAAGACGCATGGGGCTACCAGGTCGATCCGCTCGCCATGGGGGGGGCACGGCGTGTGTTACGCAAGCTGGGCTACAACTTGAAAAGCCGTGAGCGTGACCGCCGACCGACATTGGATGAGCTGGGACGGGTGCTGACGCACTACCAGGCCATGCAGGTGAGGCGCCCGACCGTCATAAATATGCTGAAGGTCGTGGGCTTCGCCCTGTTCTCCACGCGTCGGCTCGATGAAATAACCCGAATTCGCTGGGCAGATGTAGACGACGCCGGCCAGCGGGTGCTGGTGCGCGACATGAAAAACCCAGGGCAGAAGATCGGCAACGATGTTTGGTGTTACCTGCCGGACGAGGCGTGGCACATCCTCCAGACGATGCCGAAGGCCGGCGAAGATATCTTCCCCTACAGCCCAGAGTCGATCTCCACGTCCTGGGCGAAAGCCTGCAAGTTTTTGACCATCGCGGATCTGCACTTCCACGACCTCCGGCATGAAGGTGTCAGCCGCCTGTTCGAAATGGACTGGGATATTCCGCGTGTGGCGAGTGTTTCCGGCCACAGGGATTGGAATTCAATGAGGCGTTACACCCACCTTCGCGGTCGGGGCGACCGCTATGTGGGCTGGGAGTGGCACGAAAAGATTCTGAGGGCGCCCGTCCAACTGGGCGCCGCATCGCAGAAGTGGCTCAAACGACGTGTTTTAACCCGTTGATCTGGCTGTGCTCTTTAACTGCTGCTGCGCGTTGCAGGTCCAGGTACGCGGCCAGATCGGTGAGATGGACGCCCCTGGCCGACTTCTGGCTGGGCTCCAGGCGGGTGATGGGCAACTTGATCTGACCGCTCATCACCTTGCGCTGGAACATGTCCGGCGTCAGGTGCGTGAAATAATCACGGCACACCACCTCAAGAGAGATAATCGCCTGGCCGTCGTATTGGGCCATCAGGATAAAAGCTGTGTTCATGATGACTCCCTCACATCGGAACCGGCTGGAAGCAGTGTTGCCTCGGCCTTCATGAAAACTATCCAGTGTGTGCCGCCTTTTTTTCCGCTTGGGTGACCGAACAGCGGCTGCTGATCGGTAAGCGACAGAATTTGGCTGGTGCGAATCTGCGTTTCGTTCCACTTGAAAACCAGTACACCGTCGGTGGCCAACACACGAAAACACTCTGCGAAGCCCTTCCGCAGGTCTTGCTGCCATGTATTCGGATTGAGTATCCCGTATTTAGCCTTCATCCAGCTCTCAGCCCCAGCACGCACCAGGTGCGGCGGATCAAAGGAAACCAGCTTGAAGGATCCGTCTGCATAGGGAAGATCACGAAAATCAAGTGTGACGTCCGGGCAAACGGTCAGTGTCCGCCCATCGCACAGGGCTTTTTGCTCGGTCCTGATGTCACCGAAGATGACCGCCGGGTGTTTCTTGTCAAACCAAAACATTCGGCTTCCACAGCATGGGTCGAGGATCGTTTTGGTCATGACTGTTGCTCCAATTGAGCCACGCTCAATGCAATCGCCACCGGCTGTACCCAAATCGACACGTTGCTCAGCATGAACGTCTCTCCGGCCTCGGACAGCAGTAGCGTCATGCCGAACACATCCGCCATCGCCCTTGCCGCCGCGCGCGGTACCGCATTGCCAATGCGCTCCCGGTGGTTGCCGTCGTTAATACCGTCAAGCCGGAAGACACCCGCCTGTTCAATCTTGCGAACTCGCTGCATACGCTCGATTTCATGTGCTGTCTGTGGATCGGTCGACCAGTAGTCCTCGGGATCAAACAGGGATTGCAGCGCTGCCAGCTCCAGGGTGGTGAACGGACGATGCCAGGTGCCGTCGAGGCTGGTGATCATGCAGGTCAGCCGGTCATTGGGTGCCGGCATGCGCTGGTCCGCAACCGACCATCGGCCATTGTCGTGGCAGGCACTGGCGGAAACGGCGCCGGCCGGGGTGTTGTAGTCGACTACGCCGTAATGCCCGCCGGTCAGGTAGGCGTCGCCCTTAATGCGCGACATGCCCGGGCGTGGATCTGCGATCGATAACGCCCCGCTTGCAACCTGTTGCGAGCCGGTGACTGTCTTGGTACTTTCGCTCCAAGGCGTGATCCGCAGCTTTTGCGTACTGGCGTTCGGATGCCAGCTTTTGTACGCAGGATCTGCCACGGCGAAAGCGCCTTGCCCAGTGGTGCTGCCAGCGATCACGGTACCGGCTGGCTTGCTGTAGTCGGTAACCAGGTACTTGCCGAAGCCTTTTGATGGCTGCCGAGGGTCGGCCACGGCCTGACCGCCGGAGCTAGGGCCGTGCCCTGCGGTGACAGTGCCGGCGGCTTGGTCGTTGCGAACTACGCGGAACACGTTGTTGTGCCGCTCGCCGCTCATGCGCGGGTCTGCAACGCTGAACGTCCCTTGTCCTGGGCTGCGTTGTCCGGTGACCACGCCGCAGTGGCGTTCATACGGCAACACGCCGTATTGGGTGTATTCGAATTTGCTGGTGGGCCGAGGGTCGGCAACCGAAAACTTGCCGTTGGTTGGGCTCGACCGGCCGGCGACCGTGCCGGCAGTGTCCTGCCAGTCATGCACCCCCATATAACCGGCGCGGTATTCCGGCACGATCACGAAGTCGCGTAGGTACCAGACCAACTTTCACCTGGTATGCACGGACGGCCGTCTCTGTAGCGTCGCCATAGTGGCCGTCGGGCACCAGTTTGGCGCCGTGCCTGTTGAGGTTCTTTTGCAGGATAAGCACCGCCTGCGAGCGGTCGCCGTGGCGAAGGGTGGTGGTCATGCACTGGGCCTCAACAGGGCGGCGACGTTGCCGCGTGAACGGAAAATCAGGGTGCAAAGCAATACGATGGAGACGGCTTGCCAGAGGCTGGTGGGCTGGCGGTACAGCAGTATTTCCAGGCCGCAGATGCACAGTGCCGAGCCGAAAAGGCTGGCGAGTAGTGAGATGCTGCGCCGATACCGGGATGCGCCTCGGGTGTAGCAGGCCAACCGGAAGGCGCTCAGCAAGTAGGCGATTGCCGTGATCAGTTGCACGGCCAGTTCGATGTTTGGCATGTCAGCTGCCCCCTCGGATGCGACGCCAGATGTCCCAGATGTCCGCTTTTTCCACCCACACCATCAGCTTGATGCTGATCGGGATGACCACCAGGGCGCAGAGGAACGCACCGCCGCCACTGGTGATGAACGGGATGGCCTGCAAGGCCATCGGCGCGAACAGATAGCCCACGCCGGCCGATAGAAACAGCGAGCCGAGACGCTGCCAGACCTTGAGGTCATGCTTGGTACTGGTCACCAGCCACGCGCCGAGGATTGCGCCAAACAGCGCTTCGCCGTCGATAATCGGCGTCACGGTTGCCAGGCCCAGGCCCATAAGCAGGCCGGTCACGGCGCTGGAAGTCGGATCAGCCATGGTGTGGGTTTCCTTGGTTGCAGGGAGTCAGTCCCATAGGTTCACCATCTGCCGCTGGGGCGCGCTGGTCTGGGCTTCGGGCATGTTGACGGGGAGGCCGTGCGGCAAGATGGGGCCGTGATCAGCCAATCCGGGGTTCGCCTGTAGCACCGCTTCGGTGACGCCCGCGGTTCGGCCGTAATACCGCCAACACAGCGCGTCGACGGTTTCGTTTTGATTGGCGCGGATGGTGACGGGCATCAGATCAGCTCCACGGTGGTGCGGCTTTTTCCGAGAAAATCACGGACTGCCCAGCGCAGATCGCGGCGGTAGTCGTCGATGGTAGGGGCGGTTTCCTCGGCTTTATTGTTCCCGGTGTTGGTCGCGCTGTAGTCGCGGTAACGCTCGCACACCTCGGCACCGGTACCGGCTTCGATGGCGCGACGGTAGAGGTGGGCCTTTACCGATAAGTCCTTGATGCGGTCACCTGGCACGGAGTCCAGCGTTGTGTAACCAGCCGCCTGTTGAATGGCGCGCCAGTCGCTTAACTCGCGGTTGAGATTGATGGCGGCAGCGATCACGGCGGTTTCCAGGCGGGCCGGGGTGACACTGGAGTCGATGCGCAGAGTGGCGCGCAGGTTGTCCAGGTCAATCGACGGCCAGAACGGGTCGGTGTTTATGTGGCCGCTGGCGACGGCGCCGCTGGCAACAAATGCGCTCATGAGACTGCACTCGAAAATAGATCGCCGGTGGTCGGGGCTTCACGTTCAGGAGGAGCGGCCTGGCCGTTCCGCCCCGAGCCGGCGGGGTGCGTGGGGACGCTCAGTTAGCTGCAGGAGCAGCGTATTTTTTCAGGAGACGCTCGACGCGCTCCAAATCCTTCTTGCCACCGCAGTTGGTGTTTAGCTCAATGGCACGGGACAGATATTTTTTCGAAGATTCCAGGTGACACAGGGCGGCCACCTTGCTTTCCGACGTGTCGTCGTCGGAAACCATCTCGGCGTAAGCCTTGCCCAGGGCCAGATGCAGCTTGGCTTTGGCCTGGTCGGGCATGTCTTCTTCACCCGCGATTTGCTCAGTGCGCAGCAGCAGATCCACGTCGAACGTGCCACCGGCCTTTTGCGCCTTCAGGGCGACTTCGGCAATCTCCTCGGCAACGATGGTGCCGGTAGTGCGTTCGAAGCGGTCAGGCATGAGCAATGCGTGCTGGATGACGTACTCGGCAATGTCCAGGGCGCCGGCAAAGTCGCCGGCATCCATCCGCCAAACCATCAAAGTGGTCAGCACCTGGTCCTGCGCGCCTTTTCCGCCTGCCAGAACGCCTTCCACGTATGGGACGTATTCGGGGAGCAGTTGCTTTTTCAGCTCTGCTTTGCCTTCGGTGGACTGGACCTGTTTCAGGCGCAAGTAGTCCTGCTGAAGCTTCGCCAGGTGCAGTTCGTAAACAGTGGAACCTTCCATGGTCATGGCTGGGCCGGCCACAGCGGCCGCTGCAACAGCTGCTGTGACGCGCTGGAAGTGACGACGGCAAGGATTGGTCATGGTTGTGCGCCTTAGCTCAGGGTGATGTTTTCGGCCATGGCAGCGCAGCCCAGGTCTTCAATCACATAGCTTTCATTGACCGACTCGTAGTTTTCGATACGGTCGCGTTTGGCGTTATCCACCACCGTGCGGCGGCGGGTGCCTTCCTGCCAGTAGATCGACAGGTTGTCGAGGCGGGTGACCAGCAGGCCGTTCGGCGGGAAGTGAGGCACTCGCACCGCTGGCAGGTTGCCGATGCGCTTCTGGCTGGTGACGATATCGGCCGCGAGCATTTCGGTTGGCGCTTGGGTCTTGTTGATGATCGGGAAGTACTTGTCGGCCAGCAGCTGGCGTCCGCAGATCACCACCAGGTCAGTGTCTTCCTGGTACCAGGGCTCGATGAACTCGTTGACCATGCTGACGACCAGGGCGTCGATGTTTTCGAAGTCTTTGCCCGCGCCGATCTGAATCTTGCCGCTGCCGTCGACGACTTCTTTCATAACGCGCTGCGGATTTTCCAAGCGCATCTTTTGCAGCCATCCGACGTTGACGTCCTGCAGCAGCTTGTTGATGTCCGGTTTAGAGGTCGCAGCACGGCTGGTCCCGTTCCAACCAATCATGATCCGGTTGAGGGCCTGAGCCCGGATGATGGCGTCACGGATACGCGCCTGGAAGTCTTTGAACTTGGCCCATTGATCCAGCTTCTGGTAACGCAGGCCGGTATCGAAGTTGGTTTGGGTGCAGGTGTACCCACGGTTGTCGAGGCCAGTAGGGTCGCGTGGCTCACGGTCTTGCTGGGTGGTATCGGTGGTGCCGGCAATAGTGCCGTCGATACCGATACCGATTTTTTCGCCCGACTGCTCGGACACACCGTAGACGTTGATCGAGCTGAGGAACGCGCTCGACTCCTGCATACGGGTTTCCAACGTCTGGGCAACGGAGGGAGCGGCTGTGAATTTGGTGGTGACGTCGCTCACGCCGTGCAATTGGGCGAGTTGTTGCAGGTAAGCGTTGAAAAGAACGCGAGTATCGTTACGCATGGTGTTCTCCGATGTTCCTTGGCTGGGTGTTGTCCGTGATCTGGATCAGCAGTCGGTGACGAGTGCGCCGTCACCGCCCGTAGCCGGCGGGCGAACGGAGTACTGCGGTTTCTGGCCGGTGGTGTCCGGGGTTTTTTCGAGCTGTTGAACCAACGCCGTGAAGTCGGCAGACAGCTTTTCGTGAGCGGTCTGCAGCTTTTCCCGGGCGGTTTTTTCGGCGGTAAAGGCTTCGCCCTGACCGGCGACATGCTCGGCCATGGCTTCAACAGCCTCGCCGAGTTCAGTGAATAGAGCGGCGTCCTTGCCTTCCTTGTCCTTGCTCTTGCCGAGTAGGTCGAGAACGCGGCTAAACAGGCCTGCGACTTTGCCGCTTTCGTCCTCAACTTCTTCGAATTCAAGTTCAATCTCGACGACCTCAGAGAAGAGGTTGCCGGGATCGCGTTTGCGACTGGTCAGCGGGTTCATGTCCGGGTGCTGGGCGCTGAACGTCAGCATCTCAGTGCCCAGGCTGGCCGGGGTATCGGTAACGGCGATGCCGTCCAAATAGGCGCGGCCGGTGTCGGCGAATTTCGGCCGAATCTCGATGCTGGTGTACAGCTTCTGCCGTGCTTTGTTCATGGCGATCAGGTCGGAGGTCGGTTCGATTTGCGCGAACAAGGCCAATTTTTTGGCCCCGGCAATCTCGACTTCTTCCGTCTTCAGAGCGACCACATCGCCATAAGCGCGGAAAGGGCTGTCCGGCAGCAAGCTGCGCATATGCTCAATCCAAACCCGCGCACCGTAGGTGTTCTGGCTGTAGGTTTCGGCAGCGTCGACCAGCCATTGGCGTTCGATCTGGCGACCATCGGTGGTTGCGCCTTCAACGGCGACGCGGAAGAACTTGGAACGTTGTTTCTTGGCTGGGTTGTCGGTTTTGCCGGCCATGCGTGAATCCCTCAGTGCGGTGGCAGTCTGCCTTGGCGATGAGCGCATGTTGTTGAGCGCGGGCGCGACGGGCAACGAGGCGCTGTTGTAGATCGTTGATCTACAAGGGGCGGGGGGGGAACTGTTCGCGCGCGGGCGGCAGCATCTGCGCCATGAATGCCATCGTCGACCTACCCACCGATCACCGCCGCCATGCCAAGCACCTTTACTGGCAGGGCTATCGCGTGTGCGAGATCGCCGAGCTGATCGGGGAGAAGGAAAAGACCCTGCACAGCTGGAAGGCGCGGGACGAATGGGACCGAGCGACGCCGCTGGAACGCATCCAGGCAGCGACCGAAGCCCGCTTGGTTCAGTTGATCCTGAAAGATCCCAAGTCAGGGTCCGACTACAAGGAGATTGACCTGCTGCACCGCCAGCTGGAGCGGCAAGCCCGTATCCAGCGCTTCAACGACGGCGGTACCGAAACCGAGTTGAATCCGAAACTGGCAAAACGCAACGAGGGGCCGAAGAAGGCACCGAAACGCAACGAGTTCGACGAAGAACACATCGAAAAACTGACCGAAGCGTTTATCGATGGTTGTTTCGGTTATCAGTTGGACTGGTACAAGGCCGGAAACCAGCGAACCCGTGCAATCCTCAAATCACGGCAGATCGGCGCGACCTATTATTTCGCCCGTGAAGCGCTGATCGATGCGCTGACGACAGGCCGTAACCAGATTTTCCTGTCGGCCTCGAAAAACCAGGCACACATTTTCAAGGCATACATTCAGGCTTTTGCCCGTGAGGTAGTCGGTGTTGAGCTGACGGGTGACCCGATCATTCTGGGTAATGGCGCCGAGCTGCACTTCCTCGGTACCAATGCTCGGACGGCCCAGGGCTACCACGGCAATTTCTACTTCGACGAATTTTTCTGGACCTTCAAATTCAAGGAATTGAACAAGGTCGCCAGCGGCATGGCGATGCAGAAGCAATACCGCCGAACCTACTTTTCGACGCCTTCCAGCATGGCCCACGAGGCCTATACGTTTTGGACCGGTGAGCGGTTCAACAAAGGCAAGCCGGCGGCGCAACGGGTCAAAATCGACGTCTCTCATGATGCTCTGCAGCAGGGCCGGCTGTGTGAAGACCGGGTCTGGCGGCAGATTGTCACCATCCTCGACGCCGAGGACCGTGGGTGCGACCTGTTTGACCTGGACGAGCTGCGCCAGGAATACGATGCCGAGGCCTTCCAGAACTTGCTGATGTGCCAGTTCATCGACGACGGGGCCAGCATTTTTCCGCTTGCGATGCTGCAGCCTTGCATGGTGGACAGCTGGGATCTGTGGGCCGAGGACTACAAACCGTTTGCCGCGCGTCCTTTTGGGGATCGCCAAGTCTGGGTTGGCTATGACCCCGCCGAGAACGGCGACAGCGCAGCATTGGTGGTCATTGCTCCACCGACAGTCCCTGGCGGCAAGTTCCGGGTGCTGGAGAGACACCAATTCCGGGGCATGGACTTCGCCGCTCAGGCGGAAGCGATTCGCCAGGTCACCAGACGTTACTGGGTGACCTACATCGGTATCGACATCACGGGCATGGGGTCGGGCGTGGCGCAGCTGGTCAAGCAGTTCTTCCCCAACATCACCACGTTCAGCTACTCGCCCGAGGTCAAAACGCGCCTGGTGTTGAAGGCGTACGACGTCATCAAGAACGGTCGCCTGGAGTTCGATGCGGGATGGACGGACATGGCGCAGTCGTTGATGGCTATCCGCAAAACAGTTACCGCCTCCGGGCGCCAGTTCACTTATACGGCCGGTCGCACCGACGAGACAGGCCATGCCGACTTGGCGTGGGCGACCTTCCACGCCCTGCATAACGAGCCTCTTGAAGGGCAGACCACGGCGAATACCGGATTTATGGAGTCCTACTGATGAGCAGACGTAAGCGCGAAACCCAACTGACCACCGTTCTGCCAGCTGCTGAAGGGGAGGTACTCCCGCCGGAATCCGGCCCGGTCGAGGCATTCACCTTCGGTGATCCGGCGCCTGTGCTCGATAGCAGGGAGATCCTCGACTATCTGGAGTGCTGGGCCAATGGCCGTTGGTTCGAAACACCCATGTCCATGGATGGCTTAGCCAAGACGACGCGCGCCAGCGTGTACCTGCAGTCAGGCCTCAACTTCAAGCGCAACATGCTCGCCCGCACGTTCGTTCCTCACCGGCTGCTGAGCCGTCAGGCCTTTGAGCAGTTCGCTTTGGACTGGCTCTGGTGCGGCAATTGCTACCTGGAAAAACGCAACAACATGCTGCGCAACACCATGGGCTTGCTGCCGCCGCTGGCGAAGTACATGCGCCGAGGCATCGACATGGAAACCTATTACCAGGTGCGCGGCTGGAAGGATGAGCACGAGTTTGCACCAGGTTCGATTTGCCACCTACGTGAGGCCGATATCAATCAAGAGATCTATGGGTTGCCGGAGTGGCTGGCAGCGCTGCAGAGCGCGCTGCTCAACGAGAGCGCCACGCTATTTCGCCGCAAGTACTACAACAACGGCAGTCACGCCGGTTTCATCCTGTACATGACCGACGCAGCGCAGAAAGAAGAAGACATCGACTCGCTGCGCACCGCGCTGAAGAACTCGAAAGGGCCTGGCAACTTTCGAAACCTGTTCGTGTACGCACCTGCTGGCAAGAAGGATGGCATCCAGCTCATCCCCGTGAGCGAGGTGGCCGCGAAGGACGAATTCAGCTCAATCAAGAACATCAGCCGCGACGATCTGCTCGCGGCGTTGCGCATTCCGCCGCAGTTGATGGGCATCGTGCCACAGAACGCAGGCGGCTTCGGATCGTTGCGGGAGGCTGCTGAGGTTTGGGCGGTCAACGAGCTGGAGCCGTTGCAGGCCAGGCTGGCCCAGGTAAACGAGTGGCTGGGTGAAGAGGTTGTCAGCTTCAAAGAATTTGAGCTTCCAACGGGGGGGAAGTAGTACCCCCGCGCAGTAAACGAGGCGACGAGCTGGTGCGCTAACACCCGCTCGACGCTGAATCACTCGAACACGCCGAGTGCTCCAACCAAGGCCTCGCCCCACTGCGCAGGGGGTGCGAAGCCTAAGCGAATCCAATTTTCAAAACAAGGATCACTTATGAGCACACCAATTATCCCGTGGATGGGCGGCAAGCGCCGCCTGGCAGATCGTCTAATTCCACTGTTTCCACCCCATGAATGCTATGTCGAGGTCTTCGCTGGCGGCGCCGCGCTTTACTTCATGCGTCCCCAGGCTGCGCCGGTTGAAGTTCTCAACGATATCAACGGCGATCTGGTGACGCTGTACCGCGTCGTGCAGAACCACCTGGAAGAGTTCGTGCGCCAGTTCAAGTGGGCGCTCAGCTCCAGGCAGGTGTTTGAGTGGCAGAAGATGACCCGGCCGGAAACCCTTACCGATATCCAGCGCGCTGCTCGGTTTTTTTACCTGCAGCACCATGCTTTCGCCGGCAAGGTCAGTGGACAAACCTTCGGCACCGCCACCACGGGGCCGGCCATTAACTTGCTGAGGATCGAGGAGAACCTGTCTGCAGCTTGGCAGCGCTTGTCCGGTACCTACGTCGAGAATCTCGGGTGGCTTGAGTGCGCCGAGCGCTACGACCGGCCACATACCTTCCATTACATGGACCCACCGTATTGGCAGACCGCCGGCTATGGCGTGGACTTCCCCTTCGAAAACTACGAGCGGATGGCCGAGTTCATGCGGCGTTGCAAGGGCAAGGTAATGGTGAGCATCAATGATCACCCCGATATCAGGCGGGTGTTTGAGGGATTCCACTTCGAAACGGTGGATATTCGATACAGCACGGCCAACCAACGCCAGGCAAAGGCCGAAGTTAGCGGCGAGCTGGTGATCATGAACTGGGAGCCCAACGCCTTTGGCGGACTTTTCTAACTAACCGGCTGGATCAAACTTGGGCCTTTGTTTCTGACGTTGCCCACCGCGACGTCGACCTTGAACCACTCAAAGGCTTCGGCGGGTTCGCCCTGGTGCAACACCATCTGCTCGGCGCGTTCCTTGGGCGTTGCCGGGTCCAACCATTCGCAGGCCAGGTCCGGGGTTAACACCACGGGCCTTCGGTCATGAATATCAACCATGCCGCCGGCACTATCGGCGGTGATAATCACGAAGCCGTCATGCTCGCCCGGGCCTTCATCTGCGTCAGGTAGCTGGCCGATGGCCGCGCAGAATATCGGGGCACCATCCCGCCGGCGGATGAGGTAGGGCTGCTTCTTGGGTCCACCTTCATCAACCCACTCAAACCAGTTATCGATTGGCGTGATCGCCCGGTGCGGCCATATCGCCCGGAAGAAGGGGCCGTGGGCTACCTTCTCCGCGCGGGCATTGATCGGCGCTGCCCGGTCTTTCGCCCAGTGCGGCCGCCATCCCCAGCGCACCGGGTCGGCGTGTAGTAGATCGCCCTGCAGATGCAGCAGCGCAACGGCGGTTGTCGGTGCCACGTTGTAGCGCTCTATCGGCTCATTACCCGCGGAGTTCGCCAGGGCATTGGGCATGCTCAGCGCTGCTACGAAGTCGTGAATTCCCCGGTACTGTGAAAGTCTCCCGCACATAAGAATCTCCGCTCGTCGGCGCCGATGAACAGCCGGTCCCCGGCCAATCTCTACACTGTAGACACTGGCCCGAGGTATTCGTCATGGCTATTAACATTGAACAGGTGAACGCAATGGAGGCGTGGTTTGCACTGCGCAGCGATCCTGCATTCTTGTCGGCCACACCAGAAGAACGCTACGAAGCGCGGCTGGCCCTGGCGGATGACTTGAAGCAGCAGGGCCTGATCGATGATGGAGAGTGGCGGGAGCTGACTGAGGAGGCAGTGGCGGCCTATGCGGACGAGCTTGGGTGACGCTCACGCAATACATTTAGCTCTGCCAGCAGGCGCTGATTCTCCCTGAGCAGATAGTCGCGCTGCTGGGTGACTATCTTCACGCTTTGCACCGAGGCAAACGAGTACTGCTGATCCAGCATTCTGATCTTTTCCAGCGCTTCAGACAGCCTTTCTTCTGCATCCGCCTTGACTGCCATCAGCAGGTCATTCATCTGCACCAGACCAGCGATATTTGCCCGCGCTCGACGCAACATGCGCTCTGTCTCTACCAGCTCATCTACAAGGATTGAGCATTGGTGTTGGTACATTTCAAGTGGAGTGGGGCAGCCGAGCCAATCATCGGTGTCCATGTCAACGTTCATAGCGTGAATCTCAAATGCTGTATGTGCGTACAGTAATCGAGGTTTTGATATGGCGCGATTTGAGCCGACGAGCTGTATGCGGAGAGGAGGTGGGAGAGCGGAAAAATGAGCAGGGAGACGATGAAAGTTTGCACTTCTATGGCGTGAAAAAACCCATCTCAACATAGCATTTTCGTGGTGTCACAGCAATGGCAAGCCGCGTTTCAGTCAATAAATACGGGGGTCGTGATCGTATCCCGAAGTATTGGCCGGCGTGTCGTAGCTCGGCGGCATCAGGACGTGTCGCCGGCCCTACTGGCACGCCTACGACTCGGGGAACTGGCGTGCCACACCGTGCCGGGGTAGTGACGTGCTACAGGCGGTCGGTAGGATGGACTGCACCTGGCGCGCGCCGTCGTCCCCCCACCTCGCCTGCGGGCTAAATGGGTCGTTTTTTCTGCGCACCTGCGTACCACTCTCGACGGCGTAAGCTGGGGGCTTGCTCGGCGTTTTAGAGGGTGCAGAAAACCTGCGAAATCCTGCGAAGGTGGATGTTTTCGGCAACGCTCATAAGCACGCACACACAACTGAATTCAGTAGGTGCCTCGGGAAAAAGGTTAGTTTTTTTTTGAGGGGGGTGTTGTGACTCGGAAGGCCCGTGTTTGTTGGGCTTGAGACCTAACTTTGATGGGTTAGGTTGGGTTAGGTTAAAGGTTAGTAATCCGTAACCTATTGTTTTTAAAGGAATTAATATATTGAATATTTAACGCTATTAAAGGTTAGGAAATAACCAGACCTAACCCAAAAGCTAACCTTGCACACCATTCGAAAAGCCATAACAAACAAGGCTTTCAAGGCGCTCTGAAAAAAACTAACCCTCCTAACCTCTTTCCCGTGGGTCAACATGAAAACGCGAGAGGTGTCAGGGCGGGCTGCTTTTGAGGCTTTGTGCGGCATTGCGCAGTACTCACAACCTTTGCGCTTACGCGCACACACTCTCGCGCACACAGCGTCAGATATTCACGTTTAGATGAGACGTTGGAATCGGGGCGACAGGCATTGGCGATCAGTACCATGGCGCAACATCGAGCGTGCCTTCTGACTCGAACGATAAAGCCACTGACCTACGCCGCTGTCAGGCAATTCAATTTCCCGAAGGTCGCCAGGTGCTGAATCATTGCTTCATTACTGCCGGGTTGCCGGGCGGTCATGCGACGGCAGGTCTTTTCCAGGATCAATCGCGCCATCTGCGGGTTCTCGACCTTCGTCGCATTGAAGGCCAGCGCGATGGCGGTGGCGAGCTCGCCCAGGTCCGGGTCCTTGCGTTGCAGTGCCCTGAGTGCATTCATCTGCCGTGCGGTGATGGGTTGCGACACGTCTCTAGTCCTTAGCGATCATGCTCAGCCGTTATCAAGGGCGATGGTAGACCAGGCTCCCGGGATCTGGTTTCCGCCAAGCGCAAAAAAGCCCGCCGGAGCGGGCCTTGATGTGGGGGGCCATTGAACATAGGACGCGTTATGCGTAACTCAAGCGCAATCTGAGCACGTTTAAATTTTTGCGAGCTCTCGCATTACCTTGTGGCGTAGTCGCATATATTCACCGAGTTTTACTTCAAAGCCCCGTTCACCGTAGAAACTGAAACTATCAACTCCATAGGCTGGTGTCAGCTTCAGTTTTTTTCTAAGTGCTTTAACGTATTGTTTATCGTAATCCTCTTTCCCTTTCGAGCCCTTCTGAAGAATACTCAGGACAAACTCTCCATCCTTGTGCAGGTCTAGGGTCCGGCCTGAGCATTCAGACACCTCGTAACCAAATCCTAAGAGGATTTCACGCAGCTGACCTAGCTTTAACTGTTGTTCTTGCAACGTTCTTCTGCGAGAGTTCGTTTTGAACCACTCAGCAATATATTCAAGTTCGTCGTCTCGGCTTACGCAGATTTCGTGAGCTGCGGCTTGCCGTGTAAACTCGAACATTTCTTGATCGGTTGGGACGGTGACCCACCATCCCTCTTCACCAAGGTAGGCCAGCGCAGAAAGCAAAGCAGCCCGCTTGTTGCCGTTATGGAAACAATGATTATTGATGACGGAGTGAAACAAAGCAGCCGCTTTATTGAAAACCCCAACGTAAGCGTCTTCTCCCCCTATCGACATAAAGGGACGCTGTACCGCTGACTCGAGGAGACCTTCGTTTTTTATTCCTGGGGGTGATACTGGGTCAGTAGTATCTCGAAAGTATTGCTCAAGGTATTCATGAATATGCTTGATTTGACTAATGTCCATATTTTATCTCTATTGATGCGGGTATTTGGCAGCTGCTGGCGATGAAACCAGTGCCGAGACTTTAGCAGTTATGACACTCGGGTGGGAGTATCTTAGCTGAGATAGCCTCGCTGTACGCCGGAAGGCGCCAGTCGCATCAATCTAAAATTTCGAATTCGAAAAATTTCCTCATTAATCGCTTTCGCATTCTGTCAGCGTTTCTATAGCAACGACCGCGTTTTCTCTAAATGCCCCCGCGCAATTCTATGAAAGACACTCCGTTACCTCTTCTTATAGCCTCCCCCAGCGCATGCTGGTTGTGCAAGAGCAATGACAGAGCATCAACCATGGCGATGTTAGATTCCGAATCATAGGACATGGAATTTGTCACTGGAGCTTTTTACGGAAACGCACAGCTCGTCGCATGGATAGCGCTGCTCAATCACTCATCCAAGCGTACCTAATCCCCGCACTAAAATAGCGCGACAGTCCCATGTCAGTCCCATATGGTCCTTTTTCAGACGCAAAAAACCACAAACCCCCGATTTTCTCTGGGAAAATCAGTGGCTTGCGTTTTTAGAATGTGGCGGTGAAGGAGAGATTCGAACGCCCGGTACGTTGGAGTATCCTTCCGCATTGGCGAAAAATTTTTACGGGCGATCCTGCTTCTTCAGCTTGGCTAAGCCTTGTTTGATGTGGCCTGCATTCTCACCAAGCGTTTGAAGGGCGCCACGGACGTTTCCACCAGTCGTCAATTCGCCACGCTCTTCTGTCCATAACACCAGTTCCATTACTGCCGCCTCTAACGCCAGTTGGTTCTCATACATCCTTTCCAGCACATCCGCTAGTGAGTATTCGCTCGCCATCAATATCGCCCTGGTTCCTAAAGCTTGAAGCATAGCAGCGGATATTCGCGGAGCCGATACGTGCGAAGGACTGCCGTCCTTTGCAGGGGAGTGGTACAGAAGTGGTACGTACATATTTATGGTTCGCTACATAGCACGTATTTAAAGGCCTGTAGAGTTAGTGGCTCCAATCCATCATGGGGGCGACGGAGAAGCGGCGGGAGAGTGGGGCGGTTTGTAGGGGCATGGGGGATCTGAGTCAGCGAGGCGGATGGGGCGCAGTTTATCAGGAACGGATCTTGGGTGTCGGAGAGGCAAGTTTTGCGCGCATTACCACTTCGAACGAGGGCGTTGCCGTGTGTGGGATACGCCAAGGATCTGCAGTCGATCCCCCCCGGCCAAAGTCAGTAGCCACTAAAGAGCACGTCATTTTCGTTTTGATGCTGACATGCTGGAGCGATTCAAGGCTTCTGGACGGGCTGGGAAACGTGGATGAACGCCGCTTTGGCCGATTGGCTCAATACGCATATACCAGATGAACTGACGGATTAGTCGTTAAAAATCATTCTTAAGAATAAGCCGCCGATTGAGACGGCTTTTTGTTGACTGGTGATTGGCTTTTTTCAGCGGCGGATAAATAAACCTGTCCCCGTTTGCCGTCCCCGTTTGCTATATCTCTAACGTCAATGTTGTTGTTTGTTAAGGGGCTTCTGTATTGTCCAAGTACTCTTTGTACTCCTCGGCTTTCTTTATAAGGTTGAGTGTATGAAATTTTTCACTTGAAATTACGGGGTACGTTGAAGCTACTAGTTTTACTAGGTCATTGTGTTTTTTGTTTTTTGTGGCTTCTATTACAAAGTCGAGTATTTTTATGGTTTCGGCGTCTAGATGATTTTTCTTTTCTTCAGTTGTTTCTAAGGTTGTTAGTTTTTTTCCGCGTTCAGTTAGTGTGGTGGTTATCTTTATGCTCTTTTCTTTTTCTGACTCTTTCAGTATTAACGAGTTGTAAGGGCCGTTAAGGTTAAAGAACCACTCTATGTTGGTAATTTGTTTTTTATTTGTTATTGATTCCTTCCAGTCGGCGAGATAGATTGTTTTTATTAGTCTTGAGAGTGATATTTTTTTGGATGGTTGGTGTTTTGCTATTATGTAATTAATTATTTCAATTAGAGTGTTTTTCATATTAGAACCCTGCCTTCTTGGCGATCTCGAGACTAACCATGTGCGGTCTAAGTGCGTCTAAAAGATTGGCGATTGTCCTTGATTCATTTTTTCCAAAATCTGCATCAATGGTTGCTATATTCGGTAGGTCGGTATTGGTAGACTCAAAAACTATGATCGCTACTGAGGCGCTTTTGCTGTTCTTAACTCGAACGCAATGTAATGAACGGCTTTTCATGCCTATAGCGCGCAGGGTAGTATCTGAGATTTTTCCGGCTTTTGCGTTTGCCGCTACCCAGTTTTCTATATTGATGAGTGGATCTGGAAGGCCAGTTACAGTGGCTTTCCCTAGTGTCCAAGCATGTCCAATTAAACCTGACTCCTTAGCATACATTTTTTTGGGGAACTCCGTGTGCTTCTCGTTATCGGAGTGTCTACCAACGCACCGGAAGTGGTCAAGTTCTAATACGTATAAGCTGATTCGCTCTGTTACGCCATATTTTAGTTTTCTATAGGTTGAGTAGATAAACTTGCTAAACAAATCGGTGCAATCAATTATTTTGCTGTCGTGCTGGCGTCGAAGGTTTTCTATTTCTTGTGTTAATCTTTTATTTTGTCGCTTTAAGATTATGTCACTCATGCTGTTTGAGCAAAGAATCCACGTTGCCATAACTATCGCAGACACAGCTAGAACGAGCGTGATGCTAGCTACGCTAAAGTTTTCGATGATTGCTGCTCTTGCTGGTGCTGGTGTTAGTCGACGTACAGATGCTTTTAAGTCGTCGTTTAGTGCTAGATAGCTAAATATAACTGAGCTTAAAATGGTTGGTATAAGATTGTATTTGCTTATTTGCAAAATCTTGTTGCTTATCGCTGTTCCTATTTTGTGTTTTGATCTGTTTAGGAGTCTGTTTATATGTACAAGCCATTTCTCTATGTTTTTATCTGCTTCAATATCCATAGGGGTTAGCAGAGGGCTTATTTTTATTTTGGGTTCCATGTCGATCGACATACATCAAATCCATTGAGGGTACATAGATCTAATGATATCAATTTGATATCTATAAATAAAGCCCAGAAATTTTTTAGCGCAGGCCCACTTTTCTAGGAGATTTCCCACACCTTTCTCGGCTTGCCCCTCAGGCCACCCATAGCTAACCTCCTCACGTCACTTCAAACCCAGTGGCCGGAGGTGGAAGTCCGTATTGCTAAGGCGTTTTTAACTCCCGTGAACATTTGGAGCTTCGCCCATGCACAACAACACACGCAGTTTCTCTCTTGATCAAACCGTATCGTCCGCCGATCCCAAGCTTCTAGCCGCAGCCCACCGAGCAATCCATCATCACTTGCCCCCATCCGACGACGCTGCGCCCGCAGAACACCCAAGCAACAACCTATTCCTCGTCAACCCAACCATCGACCCCGAAACCCTCCTGGCCAACGCCGCCGAAAACCTAGCAGCCGCCAACGAAATGGCCGCCACTTTGGCGTTCGACCTCGACGATTCCCAGCGCGCCATCGCCCTAGGCATTCAGCAGTTAATCGAGTTGAGCTCGCTGCTGGTTGACCGAGCCCAGGAGCAAGTTGCGCCTGTGACCGCCTCAGTTAAAGCCTGACAACCAACCCTGCCGCCTTACCCAAGGCGGCAACCTGAACTCATGCTGTCACCCAGCAAAGTTTCATAATTCCCTGCGCAGTTGAGGTCTACGATTGCCTGCAAGAGAGGACCCCAGCGCCTCCAGTCCATAGGGAACTGAAACCATGATCTCGAACCTCGTCAAAGTTGTGATGATCACCGGCACGTTGATGTTGAGTGCTTGTTCATCTTCATCGAGCGTGAGCAGTGACCCGTGCTTTTCAGGCGGATGCCAGGCGTTTGGGGACCACGGCCCCAGCAAAGCCGCCAAGATGAATTTTGGTGGCAGTGGGTTGGGGAGTAGTTATGGGGAGTATGGTTCGGGGTTGTTGCATGATGATTGATGGGGTGGTGGGGCGAGAGCGTTTTTCTTGCTTTGCCGCTTTTGCAAAGTGAGCAGCCGTTGGAGCGGAACGCTTAGTAGCCGTTGCCTGAATACGGATAGGTATGCGGTCTGATCCTGCATCCTTGTCGACTGTAAGGCCGCTTTCGCGAGCAAGCCCGCTCCCACAGTTGGAGCGTGGGGAGTCAGTGATATAAGCGTCGGCTGGCTGGTCTTCACGGGAACAAGCTCCCTCGCCACAGGTGCAGCGTCGTGCCGAAGTTGTGTAGATATTTATGCTGCGATGGCGGTGGGTCGGTTAACTCATCTGTCACTGATACACCGCTATCGCAGGCAAGCCAGCTCCCACATTGGCCATGTATTGCCCACAAAATCGGCGCCCGGCCCAGATCCCCGTGGGAGCGGGCTTGCTCGCGAAGGCGATGGGGCAGTTAATTCGTCTGTTACTGATATACCGCTATCGCAGGCAAGCCAGCTCCCACATTGGCCATGTATCGCCCACAAAATCAGCGCCCGGCCCAGATCCCTGTGGGAGCGGGCTTGCTCGCGAAGGCGGCGTGTCAGTCACTGGAATCTATGACTGAACCACTGCTTTCCCAGGCAAGCCAGCTCCACACATTGGGTCTTCGTTGTTTGGAGTATTGTTTTCGCCCAGATGATCGGTATTAGGCAAGCCGTTAGTGGCCGCCTTTCATACGCCGAGCGATCAGGTAGAGGCCCAGGCCGACCAGGGCTGTTGCGGCGCCGATGTAGCCGGTGCTGGTCCAGCCTAGACCGGCAGTAATGGCCATGCCGCCAAACCACGGGCCGAGCGCATTAGCCAGGTTGAACGCGGCATGGTTGGACGCTGCCGCCAGGCTTGGCGCTTCGTGGGCAATGTCCATCAGGCGAATCTGCAACGGTGCCGCCAATGCGACCATGGTGCCCACCAATCCCATGCTCAGCAGCACGCCCCACAGCGACGAGGCGGCGAAGGGGAAGAACAGCAGCACGGCCATCGACCACACCAATATCAAGCCTACGGCTCGAAACTGCATGCGATCAAACAGCTTGCCGCCGGCAATGTTGCCGATGATACCGCCGACGCCGAACGCGGCGAGGCCGAAGGGGATCCATTGCGGCGAGACCTTGGTCACTTCGAGCATGGTTGGCGCCAGGTAGCTGAATACGCAGAACATCCCGGCAAAGCCAATTGCACCGATGGACAGGGCCATCCAGACCTGGGGTTTGGTGAAGGCGCGCAGTTCCTTGCGCGGGTCGCTGCGTTGTTCGTCGTGGCGGTGGGGCACGAATTGCCAGACCAGGGCGATGGTGAGCAGGGCGATCACGCTGACCAGGGCGAACGCCGAGCGCCAGCCCAGGTGTTGGCCGAGGAAGGTGGCGATGGGGTTGCCGAGCAGCATGGCCAGGGTCAGGCCCATCATCACGCGGGCTACGGCGCCGGCGCGTTTGTCGGTGGGCACCATGCTGGAGGCGACCACGGCGGCGATGCCGAAGTAGGCGCCGTGGGGCAGGCCGCTGATAAAGCGGAAGGCCACCAGCGAGCCGAAGGTGGGGGTGAAGGCGGTGGCGAAGTTGCCCAGGGCGTACAGGCCCATCAGCAACAGCAGCATGTGTTTGCGCAGCAGCTTGGCGCCGAGGATGGCCAGCAGTGGGGCGCCGACCATCACGCCCAGGGCGTAGGCGCTGATGGCGTGGCCGACTTGCGGTTCGCTCAGGCCCAGGTTCTGGGCGATGTCGGGCATCAGGCCCATGATGGCGAATTCGCCGGTGCCGATCGCGAAGGCGCCTACGGCCATGGCCGCTTCCATTTTCGCGGCGCTGCGCGCGGGCAGTACATGCCCGGGTGTTTGCTGGGTAGTCATGGGTAACTCTGTGTGGAAGGTGTGCACGAAGGACAGCTGCCGATGCTACGCAGGCAACGGCGAAGGTGTCTAGAACCGCCATTTGCGTGAGAGTTCCGGGCCTGTGACCGCAGGTCGCGGCTGTCAGGCTTGACACCGGCGCATTAAAACCCGCGATTTAGGCCTGTCAATTGGCCAAACGGCGCATAAACGCTGTTTAGCGTGATATTCTGCGCGCCGTCTTGGTCTAGTCTTTCCCTGGTGCGTACACCCGTATACGTCCCAGCGGTTGGCTGTCGCCCAGGTAGCTGAAGCCAATAACGATAAGAAGTCAGCGCAGAAGGGACATAACAGTGAGGTCGATCCATCGGCCTTGTGTGCCCACCCTGCAGCCTTCATGTGAATGTGCAGACCCCGCGGTACGTTGCCTGACGTAGCGTGAACGAGGGTTACTCATGATCGGGGGCGGTAGGGCGGATGGCGTTTTATCATAGGTGCTACTGATGTTTAAAAAAGTAAACACTGCCCTGCTGGGGCTGGCTTTGTCGATGGGGATCACGTCCGTTCACGCGGAAGAGGCAAAGAAAGTCGATGTGCTGCTGATCGGCGGCGGCATCATGAGTGCGACCCTGGGTGTCTGGCTCAATGAGCTGGAACCGGACTGGTCGATGGAGATGGTCGAGCGCCTCGATGGCGTGGCCGAAGAAAGCTCCAACGGCTGGAACAACGCCGGTACCGGTCACTCGGCCCTGGCTGAGCTGAACTACACCCCGGAAGACAAGAACGGCAACGTTGAGATCCCGAAAGCGGTCGAGATCAACGAAGCGTTCCAGATTTCCCGTCAGTTCTGGTCCTGGCAGGTTCAGCAGGGCGTGTTGAAGAACCCGCGTTCGTTCATCAACTCCACACCGCACATGAGCTTTGTGTGGGGCGATGACAACATCAAGTTCCTGAA
This sequence comes from Pseudomonas sp. W2Aug9, assembly GCF_023127755.1. Lineage (NCBI taxonomy): Bacteria > Pseudomonadati > Pseudomonadota > Gammaproteobacteria > Pseudomonadales > Pseudomonadaceae > Pseudomonas > Pseudomonas sp. W2Aug9. The sequence goes on from NZ_SPKL01000010.1 coordinate 833,812, forward strand.
AAAGCGCTACGAAGCCCTGAAGGCCAGCCCGTTGTTCGCCGGCATGCAGTACTCCGAAGACCCGGCGCAGATCGCCAAGTGGGTTCCGCTGATGATGGAAGGGCGTGACCCGAGCCAGAAAATCGCGGCCACCTGGAGCCCGATCGGTACCGACGTGAACTTCGGCGAGATCACCCGCCAGTTCGTCGCTCACCTGCAAACCACGCCGAAGTTTGACTTGAAGCTGTCGAGCGAAGTGCAGGACATCACCCGCAACGACGACGGTTCGTGGCGTGTGAGCTACAAAAACCTCAAAGACGGCACCAAAACTGAAACCGACGCCAAGTTCGTGTTCATCGGCGCCGGCGGCGGTGCCTTGCACCTGCTGCAGAAGTCGGGCATTCCGGAAGCCAAGGAATACGCTGGCTTCCCGGTCGGTGGTTCGTTCCTGGTGACCGAGAACCCGACAATCGCCGAGCAGCACCTGGCCAAGGCCTACGGTAAAGCCTCGGTCGGTTCGCCACCGATGTCGGTTCCGCACCTGGATACCCGCGTGCTGGATGGCAAGCGCGTGATCCTGTTTGGCCCATTCGCAACCTTCTCGACCAAGTTCCTGAAAGAAGGCTCGTACCTGGACCTGCTGACCAGCACCACCACCCACAACATCTGGCCCATGACCAAAGTCGGTATTCGTGAATACCCACTGGTCGAGTATCTCGCCGGCCAACTGATGCTGTCGGACGACGACCGCTTCAAGGCGCTGCAAGAGTACTTCCCGAACGCCAAGCAGTCCGACTGGCGCCTGTGGCAAGCCGGCCAGCGCGTGCAGATCATCAAGCGTGACGAAGAGCAGGGCGGCGTGCTGAAACTCGGTACCGAAGTGGTCAGCTCTGCCGACAACTCCATTGCCGGCCTGTTGGGTGCATCGCCAGGCGCGTCCACCGCGGCTCCGATCATGCTGACCGTGCTGCAAAAAGTCTTCAAGGACAAGGTAGCAAGCCCGGCCTGGCAGGAAAAACTGCACCAGATCGTGCCAAGCTACGGCACCAAGCTGAACGACAGCCCTGAAGCTGTTGCCAAGGAATGGGCCTACACCGCCGGTGTGCTGCAACTGACACCACCGCCAGCTATCCCGCAACTGGCGGCTCCACAGGCTACCGAGGCTGCCAAGCCTGCAGCTGAGCCAAGCAAGCCGGCGTCTGACCTGGCGCTGTAAGCAACACCCACGAAAAAGCCCGCTGAACCGGTGACGGTCAGCGGGCTTTTTTGTGGGCATTCAGAGGGTGAATCCCTTCTTGAGTTGCTCATGCAGATGAAGCGCCAGATGGTTTGCGCTATCGGACAACAAGTAGATGTGGTGGCGCGGCAATTCAGGCAGTTGAACGCCGGGGATATTTTGGGTCAGCCCAGCGGTTATTCGGCTTTCTTCAATCAGGCCAACGGCCAATCCGCAGATCACGGCGGTTTCTACCGCAGTAGAACTGGCACTTTCCAGCAGGACTCGATAGTAGGCGCCATGCTCTTTCAACGCCCGTATCGCCGAGGCTCGATAGGGGCATCCGGTTAATTGCACGGCGATAGGTAGCGGCGCCTGTTCCGGTGTTTTGAATTGGTCGGAAACAACCCATACAGGCTGTATCGAACCCAACTGTTCTCCCTGCTCCAAGGGCTGAGCACTGACGACCAATGCCAAATCAATCTGTTCCCGGCTGAACATGGTGAACAGTTCGCCACTGGATCTGGCTTCTATTTCCAACTCAAGCAAGGGATTGTCAGCGATAAGCTGCGGCAGGAAATCGCGCATGAAAGCCGGCGCATAAGAATCGGGAAGCCCCAGGCGAATCCTTCCTTGCATGCGCTGGGGGGTTAAGGAGGCCAGTAAGCGGTCGTGGCTCTTGAGAAAGTCGGTGGTTTCGCTGAGTAGTTTCTTGCCATACATCGTCAGCTCAACACCTTGGTTACTCCGGCTGAACAGGCGTTGGCCGACTAAGTCTTCCAGCTTTTGAATCTGCGTCGTAACGGTCGAAGCGCTCCGATGCACATGGCTCGCTGCTTCATTGAAGCGACGGAAGCGGGCGACCGCATGGAAGGTTCGCAGCAGATCGATATTGAGTTGCTTGCTCATGATTCTTCTTTTGAGGATTAGTGGTGCAGGTTATTCAAATATACAAAATCATGCATGCTGATTAGGCTTTGGGTCAAACAGGTTCGTATGTGCTTTCGCGCCTGACAATAAGAAAAAGGAGCCCATATATGGATATCAATGAGTTGGTAGCGTCATCGCTGAAAAACAACCACGGTTATGACGTCCAGATCTGGACGATTGAAAATGCCGAAAAGTACGCATCGACATCTACCGATCTCAAGGATCGAGATCGACAGGTCAGTGAAGAAATCCTTGGTTTGATGACCTCGTTGAATTTGGAGGGTGTGAACCGAGTTGACCTCTGTGCGGCACCCTGCGGCAATGGAGCATTAAGTGAGATTTTACGCGCCGTGGCGGATGATTTGGTCGGTCTGGTAGGTCAAGACCGTTTGCATTACGTCGAATTGGGACCAGAGCCGATCAAGACGTCCGTGCTGCTTCATCATCTGCTTGAGAACGGGGTGGGAGCTGTACATTACACGGCGGTTGATATCAACCGGGCCTCACATGACGTAATGCGTCGAGCGGTGGAACCACTGCTGGCAGCGCCTGAGAACTTTCGTTATTTGGCCACTGATTTCCGCGCGTTGTGCCGGGACGATATTGAATGTGGGCAGGACGTGACATTAGTCACGATGCTGGGGTTTCAGGAGGGAAATGAACTGCCTGAAACGATCGGCCAAATCATTCGCAAAATAGGTGGGACACGGACCTATGTCTTGTCAGAAATGCAGCTGTCCATCCCGGATGATGATGCGCATATTCATCGCTTTTATCGGCATCACTGCATGACTCGCTTTTCTGAGCTGGTGGGTTTGAAGCTCGGTTTTGACAAGGTCGGCAGCAATCATGAAGTCATCGTTTCAGACATTGAAGTCGATGATGATCGGTATCGCGTGGCGGCAACCTTGCTTCCTGTTCTCAGCGGTAAAGATGAAGGTTATTTGTTGACCAATGTGTGCTTGAAGTACACCCGCGAGCAATTTAGCCGCGTGCGTCAGGATTACGGTGGATGTCGCGTCATTGGTGAGTATTGCAGCGGTGACGGCAGCGTTCTCTACCAGTTATCGGAGTACCGAATGGATCACGGTATAGCCAATTGAGAGAGGAAGTCACGATGAAACAGCAAAGTGAGCTACCCGTATTCGCACAAGGGGCTGCACGCCTGAAGTCAGCCCTGCAAGCATCACTGGTTCCCGCATCCCGATGTAAGCATCCCGGGGCCCTGCTCGACACGTTGCAACACTGGAGTGACAGTTATTTGTGCAGTGATGGCCCATGCCTCACAGGTCATCGCAGCTTAGCGAACCTGGGGTACATGAGGTCGCCACTAGTAATTGCCCAGCCCGAGCAGTTGACGGCAGTGGCTCAGGTCTCGGGGCTGTTCAATGAGCAGGGCATCGCCGAGTTGAGGCGAGCGTGTTATCAGTTGGAGGCGGGGTCCAGCACCAGCGACTGGATTATCTCTAACCGTACCCGTGCGGCAACGCGGTCATCGACACTTATCCGGGAGATGATGGACAGTCGGGCGTTCCTGCTGGCGGTGTCAAAAATTGCAGGTGTGCCGCTGGTTCCGCACCCTTTCTTGCGCGCCCGTTCCCAGGTCAATTACTTCTACCCGCCCCAGGCTCAGCACGATAGGGCACAGATCGGTATGTGGCATACCGATGGAACCAGCTTTGTGCTGAACATAGTGCTGTCTGAGCCCAGCGAGTATGAAGGTGGAGAGTTCGTTTATTTTGAGGGCCCTGTGGAGCGCTTTGATGTCGCAAGCCTCAATGACAACGTGCGAAGCTGTGGTGTGAAAGCCAGTGGCGATGCGGTGTATATCTACGGCAGTCGAGTGTTTCATGGCGTGCGCCCACTCACTCAAGGCCGGCGCATGTCGTTGGTGTTGTCGTTTCACTGTCCTTACAGTCAGGCGGATGTCAATAAGTTCTGGCACTTGGCATCCGACGATGGCGTGCTGCGTACCATCAAGCCGTGGTTCCAGCTCAAGCGTGACCTGGTGCGATCCGCCAGCGAGCAATATCGGCGTTTGGGGATTGACCCCATCACGTTTGGCGAACTCGTGCCGTTGCAGTTGCAGGGGGCACGATGACGGCTCGTATCGGCTACACGCGGTTGTTACTGCTTCAGGTCGTCTTTGTCCTATCCTGGAGTTCCGGCTTTATAGGTGCCAAGTTAGGCGCGCAGAGTGCTGGAGCCTTCAACCTTTTGTTCTGGCGTTTTTTGTTGGTTTCGTTATGCCTGGCAGTGTTTTTGAACAGACGGTTGCTGAGGGTTTCCTGGCAGCAGATTCGTCATCACGCAGTTGTCGGGTTCCTGTCGCAGTTCCTATATTTGAGTTGCCTCTACGTGGCGATCCAGAACGGTCTACCGCCCGGGATCGCGGCGATCATTGCGGCGTTACAGCCGTTGATGACAGCGGCATTGTCGACAGGCATGGCGTCCGAGCGCAGTGGCGGCTGGCAGTGGTTGGGGTTGATGATCGGCTTTGTCGGTGTGTCGATTGTGATTGCCGGGCAGTATGGTGGTGGCGGGCAGGGTGTCGGGTTGGTCATGTATCTCTTGCCTCTGGTGTCGGCACTTGGGCTGACACTGGCGACCTTGTACGAGCGTCGTTCGGTGCAGACCCAGGACAGCGGGTTGGTATTGCCGCTGTTTATCCAGTCGCTGTTGACCTTGATAGGTTTTACCGCGGCCGTGATCTACACCGACACCCTGAGTATTCCCCATGACACCAACGTACTGATTTCGATTGTGTGGCTGACGGTGTTCTCCACCTTCCTCGCCTATTTGAGCCTGTGGATGCTGCTACGGGTGATGACGGCCACCCATGTGGCGGCGCTGGTGTACCTGGAGCCGCCGGTGACGTTGGTGTGGGCGGCGTTGATGTTTGGCGATGTGATCCACGCATCGACCTACGCGGGTATTGCCGTGGTCGTGGCGGGGTTGGTGCTGGTGCGCCTGAAGCGACCGACTGTCGCCTGTACTTACTGAGGCTGGCAGGTTCAGCAACCCGACAGACACCGCCTGTTAAAAAGTACCCAGGGCCAAGCAGGAGCGTGGCTGAAACAAGGGGGGATTTTTACCAGTGCAGGTGTTGGGCGTTCGCGCCCGAGGGTTTTGTATGTTGCTACGTTATGCAGCATTGGCCGCCATGGTGGTCGCCGCTTCCGGGTGTGTGCAGGAGCGTGTTGTGCATGAGCGCAGGCCGGTACAACACGAGTACGTTGATGTGGTGGCGCCGCAACCGCCGCCGGTGCAGGTGATCGAAGTGGAGCCTGCGGTGCGCGAAGGTTATATCTGGTCACGCGGTTATTGGCGTTGGGAAGGCGGGCGTTATGTGGCAGTGCATGGCCATTGGGAACCAGTGCGTCAGGGCTATCGTTATGTACACCCGCACTGGGTGCAGCGTAATGATGGCTACCACTGGCAGATCGGCGGCTGGGTTCGCTGACCCAACGCTTTCTCCCATTGGAGCGAGCTTGCTCGCTCCTACAAAAAAGCCGGCCTAGCCGATCCGTTTCATCCCCGCTGCCTTGGCCGCGTTCAGATCAAACGTTGCGGTGTACTCGCAACCGGCCGCGTGGCCACAGCGTTCGATCAGGCAGTCGGCAAAGTCCGCTTTGCTTGCGGTGAACCTGCGCAGGGCCTGCCAGATGATATCGGCGTGCTCGACGGTCAGTTCCCGTGTGTACAGCAAGGTTTCCAGCACCGTCACCACGTCGCTTTTGGTCGACTGGTAGCAGGACTGCAACACCCACACCAGCTCCGTAAGCGTCACCAGGCTGACAAAACCGGGTGAGGCGGCGGTGAGCGATTCGATCAGTTGGGATGCTTTAGCTGATTGAACCGGGTCGTCCTGGGTCACATAACGCACCAGCACGTTGGTATCCAGGCCGATCATCCAGCGGTTGCTCCCTGGGCCGCGATGGCTCGGTTCATGTCTTCGATAGACACGGTGTGAGCGGGTTTGCGGATCAACCCCTTGAGGTCCTTGACGGTTTTGCTGGCGGCGATCATGGAAAACTTGCCGTCTTCCAATTCGACGAATTCCACCCGGTCGCCTGTTTCCAGGCCCAGGGCTGTCCTGACCTGGACAGGGATGGTGATTTGCCCTTTTGAAGTGAGCGTGGCGGTAGCCATAGTGAAGATCTCCATCGTGATATTCCTTACCTTAGGGTAAGGAATGACAGAGGACAATATCCGTTGGTCCATAGGTCGCTCGCAGGTGTGAGTCAGTCGGTAGTAAAACCCTAGTCCGAATGCTCGATCCTCACACCGTTGGCTACGCCCCAAACAGATACAAACTATGACCTACCGCCGCTACCTCACTGCACCACGCGATAGCACGGCACATACGCCGCGCCGCCCGGCAGTTTCATGCGGTGCTGGGCCACGAACGCCTTCAATAATTCATCCAGCGGTTTCATGATCGCCGGGTCGCCGTGGATCTCATACGGGCCGTTCTCTTCGATCAGGCGGATGCCCTTGTCCTTGACGTTACCCGCCACAATCCCCGAGAACGCCCGGCGCAGGTTGGCTGCCAGTTCATGGGGCGGCAGCGCGTGGCTCAGTTGCAGGCTGGCCATGTTTTCGTGGGTAGGATCGAACGGGCGCTGGAAGCCTTCGTCGATCTTCAGCAGCCAGTTGAAGTGAAACGCGTCGTTACGCTCGCGGCGGAACTGCTTCACTGCCTTGAGGCCGGCCGTCATCTGGCGCGCCACTTCGGCGGGGTCGTCGATGATGATCTGGTAATGCTGCTGCGCCGCTTCGCCGAGGGTGGCGCCGACGAACGCGTGCAGCTGTTCCAGGTAAGGCGCGGCGTGTTTGGGCCCGGTCAACACCACCGGGAACGGCACGTCGCGGTTGTCGGGGTGCATCAGGATGCCCAGCAGGTACAAAAACTCTTCTGCCGTGCCGGCACCGCCGGGGAAGATGATGATGCCGTGGCCGACGCGCACGAAGGCTTCCAGGCGTTTTTCGATGTCCGGCAAAATCACCAGCTCATTGACGATGGGGTTCGGTGCTTCGGCGGCGATGATCCCAGGCTCGGTCAGGCCCAGGTAACGCCCGCCGGTGATGCGTTGCTTGGCGTGGGAAATGGTCGCGCCCTTCATCGGGCCTTTCATTACGCCGGGGCCGCAGCCGGTGCACACATCGAGGCTGCGCAGGCCCAGTTCGTGCCCGACTTTCTTGGTGTATTTGTATTCTTCGGTGTTGATCGAGTGGCCGCCCCAACACACCACGATCTTGGGCTCCACACCCGGGCGCAGCGTGCGGGCGTTGCGCAGCAGATGGAACACGTAGTCGGTGATGCCTTGGGAGTTGCTCAGGTCGATGCGCTGGCTGTCCAGCTCGTTCTCGGTGTAGACGATGTCACGCAAGGCGCTGAACAGCATCTCGCGGGTGCTGGCGATCATCTCGCCATCGACAAAGGCATCGGCCGGGGCGTTGAGCAGTTCCAGGCGCACGCCGCGGTCCTGCTGGTGAATACGCACTTCAAAGTCTTTGTAGGCGTCGAGGATGGTCTTGGCGTTGTCGATATGCGCGCCGGTGTTGAGGATGGCCAAGGCGCATTGGCGGAACAGGGTGTAGATGCTGCCGGTGCCGGCTTCACTCAGTTGCTGCACTTCACGTTGGGACAGGGTTTCGAGGCTGCCCTTGGGGCTGACGGAGGCATTGATGACTTGACGTTGGAGCATTCTGATTCCTTGAAAGCACAGCCACCGCGCCCGTTTCGGGGCGATGGCTTGAGAATGGTGAGCGCCAATTAAGGTCGCACGAGACGGTTATTTACCTCAGGCGCGAGGCCCAGCGCAAATACCGTCCAGCACCATCATGCCGCAGAACTTACTGAATCAGCTTCCAGTTTTTGTAGAAAACTCGACGCAGGGTAAAGACCAGCCCGGCAAAGCCTGCGATCACGGCGTTGAGCACTGACGGCAGCAAGGTCGGGCGCACGATGTCGATGAACAGGCAGTAGCGCTTGGCGTCGTTTTTGTTGAAGGACGCATGCATCAGGGTGTCATCGAAGATGAACAGCGGGTCGTCGTGCCAGTAGTGCTTGTGCTTGCCTACCTGGATATACACGCCTTCGTGGTGGGGCGCCGGGGCCATGTTGTAGAGCACGCGGAACATCATGCGCAGGGGGCCGAAGTGAAAGGACGTGGAACGGTTCTCGTTGAATACCGAGACACCGATGGTCTTCACGAATGGCAATTTCTTGCGCAGTTGCGGGATATCCAGCGTGGTCTCGATGGGGCGGCCGTACCACTGGAAAAACAACATGCCGCGTTTCTTCTCGGCCATGCGTTCGTCCAGGTAACCGATGATTTCATCCTTGCGGGCCATGGCGTCGTCGATCACCTGTTGCAGGTCTTCGCGCCAGGCCGGTGGCAGGTCTTGCATCGTATAGACATGGCGGTTGCGGCTGCTCAGCAGATCGAGCAGGGTGTTGAACGGTGCCAGCACCCAGGTATTGCGACCGTTGCCGATGAAGTATTTCTTGATGGTGTCGCGGTCGTAGAGGCCGTTACGCAGGAAGTCATAAACGCCGCAGCACACCACCAACAGCAGAAACACCAGGCAACTGCGCGGGAAACAATAGATCAACAGCAGAACGCCGAGAACCCACGCCAGGGACACCAGCTTTTTGCCGACAGCATTTTTGCTCATGAAACGAGGCTCCAGGGCCGAAACATATTGAAACAATATCGTCATCATAGGGGTTTCTGGCGCCGGCAGGCGTTTTTAAATAGGGTGAAATTGTGAAGCCGCTGCACAATTTGTAACCGTTGCCGTGCAGGCTTCGACGTTTTGTGGATTGAATTTTGAGAACAGAAGATTTGCGACTATCGTGACGCTTCAGTTTTTTGGACGTCATAGACCGGTACGATTGAAGTTGAATGGCCACCATTGGCCTTCGGCACCTTGGAAGAGGCAGAAATTTTTATGATCATCAAACCGCGGGTTCGTGGCTTTATCTGTGTGACCGCCCACCCTGTTGGCTGTGAAGCGAACGTCAAAGAGCAGATCGACTACGTAACCAAGAATGGCGTCATCGAAGGCGGCCCCAAGAAGGTGCTGGTCCTCGGCGCCTCCACCGGTTACGGCCTGGCCGCGCGCATCAGTGCCGCGTTTGGCTGCGGCGCCGACACCCTGGGCGTGTTTTTTGAGAAAGAAGGCGAAGAAGGCAAGCTGAGCTCCGCCGGCTGGTACAACAGCGCGGCATTCGAGAAGTTTGCCGTGGAAAAAGGCCTGTACGCCAAGAGTATCAACGGCGACGCGTTTTCCGACGAGATCAAGCGCCTGACCATCGAGACCATCAAGAAAGACCTGGGCAAGATCGACCTGGTGGTCTACAGCCTGGCCGCGCCACGCCGTACCGACCCGCAAGGCGTGGTGCACAACTCCACCCTCAAGCCAATCGGCAAGGCCGTGACCCTGCGCGGTATCAACACCGACAAGGGCGTAGTGGTAGACACCACTCTTGAGCCTGCAACCCAGGAAGAAATCGACGGCACCGTGAAGGTCATGGGCGGCGAAGACTGGCAGCTGTGGATCGATGCCCTGCGTGACGCCGATGTGTTGGCCGAAGGCGCCAAGACCACCGCCTTCACCTACCTCGGTGAGAAGCTGACCCAGGACATCTACTGGAACGGCTCCATCGGCGAAGCCAAGAAAGACCTGGACAAGAAAGTCCTGACCCTGCGCGAAAACCTGGCGGCGCTCAAGGGCGACGCCCGCGTGTCTGTGCTCAAGGCCGTGGTGACCCAGGCCAGCTCGGCGATCCCGATCATGCCGCTGTACCTGTCGTTGCTGTTCAAGGTGATGAAAGAGCAGGGCACCCACGAAGGCTGCATCGAGCAAGTCTACGGCCTGTTCAAGGACAGCCTGTACGGTAAAGAACCTAAGCTCGACGCCGATGGCCGCCTGCGCGCCGACCTGGCCGAGCTGGAACCGAAGGTCCAGGACGCCGTGGCTGCGTTGTGGAACCAGGTTACCGACGACAACGTCAATGAGATCAGCGACTTTGCCGGCTACAAGGCCGAGTTCCTGCGCTTGTTCGGCTTTGAAGTTGACGGCGTGGATTACGACGCGGATGTGAACCCGACCGTCAAAATCAACGGCCTGATCCAAGCTTAAGGTCTGATCTAGACCAAAATGTGGGAGGGGGCTTGATGGCGGTGTATCAGTCACTATCTTCAGTGGCTGACACCCTGCTATCGGGAGCAAGCCCCCTCCCACAGTTGATCCGAGTTTTTTCAGACACTTCTTACGCCCCGACGCGCGCCTCTCTCTTCCAGATCTGCCAGACTCCAGCTGCTATCAAGCCACGCCAACGGAGGATCTGATGACGATTCGTGCAGTAGTTTTTGATTTCGGCGGTGTCCTGTTCGACTGGAGCCCGCAGCACCTGTACCGCAAGCTGATCGCCGATGAGGCAGAGCGGCAGTGGTTCCTCGATAACATCTGCACCCAGGCCTGGAACACCGAGCAAGATGCCGGTCGTACCCTGGCCGAAGCCACCCGCACCCTGATTGACCTGCATCCCGATCACGAACCCTTGATCCAGGCTTACTACGAGCGCTGGCACGAGATGCTGCGCGGTGAGTTAGCCGACGGCGTGGCGATTCTCAAGGCGTTGCACAAAGCCGATATGCCATTGTTCGGGCTTACTAACTGGTCGGCGGAGACCTTCCCCTACGCCCGGGCCCACTATCCGTTCCTGCAACTCTTTCGAAACATCGTCGTGTCCGGCGAGTTGGAATTGATCAAGCCTGATCCGGCGATCTACCACGCCAGCCTTGATCAGATCCGCGCTCACCTGCCGGACATAAAACCGCGTGAAGTGGTGTTTATTGACGATGTCGCCGGCAACACCGAGGCCGCTATCGCCTTGGGTTGGCAGGGCATTCATCATGTATCTGCCGAGCGTACCGCTGCGCGTTTGCGGGCGTTGGGCGTGGCCTTTAATGTGCCCACTTTTCCATGACGAAATCGACGAATGCCCGCAGCTTGGGCAGGCGGTAACGGTCATGGCGATACAGCAGGTGCATCGGGCGGCTGGGCAATTTATACGTGGTTAACAGGGCCACCAGCTTGCCGCTCTCCAGGTCCGGTTGCACCAAGGCGTCGGCCAGCATCGTGATGCCCATGCCGTTGACGGCCGCCTGGCGCAAGCCTTGCGAGCTGTTGATGGTCAATGACCCCGCCACCGGAACCTCCACCTCGCTGCCATCCTCGCTCATGCGCCACAGTTTGTCGGTGTCACGCCAGTTGTCGTTCGCAGGGTAGGCGAATGCCAGGCAGTCATGTTGTTGCAGGTCCTGCGGGGTCTGCGGCGTGCCGCGTCGCGCCAGGTAGGCAGGCGATGCGCAGAGGGTGAGCGTATAGGGCTGCATAGGCCGGGCGATCAGGCTGGAGGTCCCCAGTTCACCGAGACGGATCGCTACGTCGAAGCCACTGTCGACCAGGTCCATGCGTTCATTGCCCAGCACCACGTACAGGTCGATAAGCGGGTAGCGCTGGGAAAACTCGCTCAAGGCCGGCACCAGGCGTTCGGTGCCGAACACGGGAGGCGCGGTGATACGCAGGCTGCCTTTAGGGGCTTCGCTGTGGATCTGCTCGGCCAGCAGTTCGGAGTCCGCCACCAGCCCCAGCACTTCCAGGCAGCGCTGATAGTATTGCCCGCCAAATTCGGTCAGGTTCTGTTTACGCGTGGTGCGTTTGAGCAAGCTCACGCCCAACCGTTGCTCCAGCGCCCGCAGATGGTTGCCCACCATGGTGGTCGACATCCCGCATTCTTGCGCGGCGGCAGTCATGCTGCCGGTTTCGACCACTTTCACGTACACCGACATTGCCTGGAACAGATCCATTATCAAGCCCTGGTTTAAAGTCATTGCAGATATTCGCAGTTTATCCAGCGCAGGTGGTTAACGATACTTCCATCACCGCAACGATGCACTGGAGCCGCAACCATGACCGCCGCCTGCCTGATGAGCACCTACCAACCCTTGGCCCTGAGCTTCACCCGTGGCCTGGGCACGCGCCTCTGGGACCAGCAGGGCCGCGAATACCTGGACGCTGTCGCCGGCGTGGCGGTGACCAATGTCGGCCATTCCCACCCCAGGCTGGTGGCAGCTATCAGCGAACAAGCCGGTTTGCTGCTGCACACGTCCAACCTCTACAGCATCGACTGGCAACAACGTCTGGCCCAACGCCTGGCGCAGCTGTCCGGGCTCGATCGCGCGTTCTTCAACAACTCCGGCGCCGAGGCCAACGAGACAGCGCTGAAACTGGCGCGCTTGCATGGCTGGAAAAAAGGCATTGAACAACCGTTGGTGGTGGTGATGGAGAACGCCTTTCACGGCCGCACGCTGGGCACCATGGCCGCCAGCGACGGGCCGTCGGTGCGCCTGGGCTTTCAGCGCCTGCCGGGGGATTTCATCAAGGTAGGCTTTGGCGATATGCAGGCTTTGGAGGTGATCACTGCGCAGTTCGGCACGCGCATCGCAGCTGTGCTGCTTGAGCCGATCCAGGGTGAAAGTGGTGTGGTGGTGGCGCCAGTGGGTTATCTCAAAGCCTTGCGCGACCACTGCACGCGCCACGGCTGGCTGATGATGCTCGACGAAATCCAGACCGGCATCGGGCGCACCGGCACCTGGTTTGCCTTCCAGCACGAAGGCATCGTGCCAGACGTGATGACGCTGGCCAAAGGCCTGGGCAATGGCGTGCCCATCGGCGCCTGCCTGGCCCGCGCCGCCGTCGCCGAGCTGTTCACCCCAGGCAGTCATGGCAGCACCTTTGGTGGCAACCCGCTGGCGTGCCGTGTCGGTTGCACCGTGCTGGATATCATTCATGAGCAAGGCTTGTTGCAAAACGCCGCATACCAGGGCGAACACTTGCTGGCGCGCTTGCGCATGGAGCTGGATGGGCACCCGCACGTCCGGGCAATTCGTGGCAAAGGCTTGATGATCGGGATTGAGCTGGCCAGCCCTTATCGCGACCTGGCCCAACGTGCCGCCCAGGAGCACGGGCTGCTGATCAACGTCACACGGGGCAAGATCATTCGCCTGTTGCCGCCGCTGACGTTGGATGCCAAGGAAGCCGAGATGATCGTACGGACCATCACCCGATTGCTGGATTGAAAACGCAATCAAAGTGTGGGAGGGGGGGCTTGCTCCCGATAGCAGTGTGTCAGCCACTGGAGATATTGACTGATACACCGCTATCGGGAGCAAGCCCCCTCCCACAGTGGTTCTGTGTGGGGTTCAGAGGGAGGGGCCATTCAGCCATTCCTGGTTCATGGTTTCGGTATCTCCCAGGTATTCCAGCAACCACGCCATGGCCGGCGAAAGCTTGCTCTGCGCCCACGCCACGCATGATGGGCTGGCTGGAAAGGGCCGGCTCAATTGCAGCGCCACCAACTCGCCGCGCTCGATCCATGGCAATACCTGATGGGCCGGCGCCATCCCTACACACAGCCCATCGCGTAGGCAATCCAGGGCCGAAGCCCAGTTGGGCACCACCAGGCGGCGCTGGTTATCCAGGGTCCAGGTGTCACGCTTGGGCAGATTGCGCGAGGTGTCAGTCATGCACAGTGAGGCGAAAGGGCGCAATTGGTCATCACTGAGCAAGCCTTCCACCGCCGCCAAGGGGTGCCGGGCACTGACCACACACAGCCAGTTCAACAGGCCCATGTCACGGAAGCTGAAGTGACTGGCCACCGGCACTGCGCTGGTGGCGCCGATCACGATGTCGGTGCGCTCATCGGCCAGCGCATCCCATACACCGTTGTACACCTCGTATTCGAGCAGCAGTTCCACCTCGGGAAACTGCCGATAGAAGTCCAGCACCAATTGGCGGCAGCGCTGGGGTTTGACGATGGAGTCCACCGCCACCTTCAACTGGCCGCTCCAGCCATTGGCCACCTGCTGGCACAAGCGTCGGGTGCCGAGCATTTTCTTCATCACGCTGCGGGCTTCGTCGATAAACAGGCGGCCTGCGGGGGTCAGTTCCACGTCGCGATGCCGGCGCACAAACAAGGGCACGGCCAGCCATTCTTCAAGTTGGCGTACGGTGTAACTGATGGCCGACGGTACGCGGTGCAGTTCCTGGGCGGCGGCGCTGAAGCTGCCGTGACGGGCGACGGCGTCGACCACATCCAAAGAATATTCCGACCACATGTGGGCTGCCTTCAAAATTATTGATGAGAGTGTCCAATTATTATCGCTTCACACAGGTTTTGTCAGCTTCATAATGGGCGCCAGTCAGCAAATAGTTTGATGGCAGTTTTTACAAGGCTTCGATGAAAAATTCTTTTGGTTTTACCTGGTATCTGGCGGGGCTGAGTATGCTCGGCTATCTCGCCATGGACATGTACTTGCCGGCGTTTGGCGCCATGGGCGAGCAGTTGAATATTGGTGCTGGCGCGGTGGGCGCCAGCTTGAGCATTTTTCTCGCCGGCTTTGCGGTGGGGCAGTTGGTGTGGGGGCCGCTCTCGGACCGCCTGGGGCGCAAGCCCATTCTGCTCGCGGGCTTGAGTCTGTTTGTGCTCGGTTGCCTGGGCATGTTCTGGGTCGAGACCACCCCGCAACTGCTGGCGCTGCGCTTTATACAGGCGATTGGTGTGTGTGCCGCGGCCGTGAGCTGGCAGGCATTGGTGATTGATCGCTACCCGGCCGACAAGGCCCATCGCGTCTTCGCCAGCATCATGCCGTTGATGTCGCTGTCGCCGGCCCTTGCACCGTTGTTGGGTGCCATGGTGTTGAATCACTTTGGCTGGCAGGCGATCTTCGGCGTGTTGCTGGTGGTGTCACTATTGCTGCTGTTGCCGACCTTGTTCCTGCGTAGCCTGCCCAAGCGTGTGGAGCACAAGGGCGGACCCACGCGTCTGGGGTATGGACAGTTGCTCACCTCGCGGGTGTTTACCGGCAACGTGATGATTTTCGCCGCCTGTTCGGCCAGCTTCTTCGCATGGCTCACGGCCTCGCCGTTCATCCTCGGCGGCATGGGTTACAGCCCGAATGACATCGGCCTGAGCTACGTACTGCCGACCCTGGCGTTTCTCGTTGGCGGCTACAGTTGCCGCAGCGCCTTGCAGCACCTGGCGGGCAAAACCCTGTTGCCGTGGTTGCTGGGCGCCTATTGCCTGAGTATGGTGGCGTTGTACCTGGTGGCCACCTTGAGCGTGCCGACCCTGACCACCTTGCTGATTCCGTTCTGCCTGATGGCGCTGTGCAACGGCGCCAGCTACCCGATCGTGGTGGCGAATGCGCTGATGCCATTTGCCGAAAACTCCGGCAAGGCCGCGGCCCTGCAAAACACCCTGCAACTGGGCCTGTGCTTCCTGGCCAGCTTGTTGGTGTCGTCGATGATCGAGCAACCGCTGATGATCACGGTGATTGTGATGTTGGCGACGGCGCCGTTGGCGGTGTTGGGGTATTGGCTGGCGCGGCCGAAGCGCAATACTTCCGAACTGGCCAGCGCCTGAGCTGACAATACGATCAAACTGTGGGAGCTGGCTTGCCTGCGATAGCGGTCTGTCAGTTAGCCCATCTGGCACTGATACACCGCTATCGCAGGCAAGCCAGCTCCCACATTTTTTTGCGTTTCTTCAGTTAGAACGTGACTTCCATGTTCAGCGTCGGCGTTGAGGTGCGGCTGCCACGGCCACCATCCACGCCGAACTTGTTATGCCAGTATTCATAGCCCACCCCCAGGTACAGGTTCGGCTTGACGCTTTTACCCGGCCGCAGCGCCACCATCAGCGCAGTACGCATCAGCCCTTCCGGCGCGGTATCGCGGCCATGATAGTCCTCGCCTTTCTCCCCGACGTAATTGATAAACCCCTGGAATTTCGCCGCGTGGTTGCCGACCTCGAACGGGCGCATCCACGTCAGGTTAAGCATGTAGGTGTCGTCGAAGGTGTGATTCGACTCTTGCGCGCCGGGAATGCCGGTGTGGTTCTTTTCCTTGTAGTACATCAGGCTCAGGTCCAGCACGCCGACGGTGTTGAACTTCAAGGTCGGGCCGATCACCAGCGCGCGCTTTTTGGCTGAGGCGAAGTTGTTGTTGCGGTTGGCGTCGAAACCCAGGGTCAGGGCGTAATCCTTGATCAACCCGGTGCCCGGCGGCAGATCGAACACGCGCGAGGCATACAGCTGGTGCCGGTACACGGCATACACCTCGCTGCCGCCATGGTCGGTACCCTTGCGTGGGTCACGGCTATCGGACAGAAACACATCGAGGTTGAGGAAGTTGCTGCCGTAGCGGTAGCCGCTGGCGTGGGTGAAGCTGTAGATGCGCTTGCTGAAATCGTCGGGGTTGTTCGGATTGGTGAAGTGCTGGCCGTAGCGAAATCCTACGCTGTTGTTCATCCATTCCACCGCGACAGCCTCACCACCGCCCAGAAGGGTCAATGCAACGGTTGCGCCCTGTAGTGCCTTTTTCATTATTTTTGTCCTTTGGCGTTCTGGCTCATGACGGCCGGATTATTTTTGTAACGCCGCGGGAGGGTATCTTGTTCGATTGATTGTATACAACTCTATGGACATACAGTCTGAATATTGCATACAGTGAGCGCACAACAAAAACAGAGAACCCCTCACCATGACTATCCCGAAGGCGTCACCGCAGCGGCCCGAAGATGAAAATCTGGGCGTTGCCGCCAACATGGCTTACGGCCTGCAGCATGTACTCACCATGTACGGCGGCATCGTCGCCGTGCCGTTGATCGTCGGCCAGGCCGCCGGGTTGTCGCCGGCGGATATTGGTCTGTTGATTGCCGCGTCGTTATTTGCCGGTGGCTTGGCCACGTTGCTGCAAACCCTTGGCCTGCCGTTCTTCGGCTGTCAGTTGCCACTGGTGCAGGGCGTGTCGTTCGCGGGTGTGGCGACCATGGTGGCGATTGTCGGCAGCGACGGTGCGGGAGGTATTCCGGCAATTCTCGGTGCGGTGATGGCCGCGTCGTTGATCGGCCTGTTGATCACCCCGGTGTTTTCACGCATTACCAAATTTTTTCCGCCACTGGTGACCGGCATCGTGATCACTACTATCGGTCTGACGCTGATGCCAGTGGCTGCGCGCTGGGCAATGGGCGGCAACAGCCGTGCGGCGGATTTCGGCAGCATGTCGAATGTCGGCCTCGCGGCCCTGACTCTGGTGCTGGTGCTGCTATTGAGCAAAATCGGTAGCGCCACGATCTCGCGTTTGTCGATCCTGCTGGCAATGGTGATCGGCACAGTAATCGCCGTACTGCTTGGCATGGCTGACTTCTCCAGCGTCACGCAAGGGCCGATGTTTGGCTTTCCTACACCTTTCCACTTTGGTATGCCGACCTTTCATGTGGCCGCGATCATTTCCATGTGCATCGTGGTGATGGTGACGCTGGTGGAAACTTCGGCGGACATCCTCGCAGTGGGCGAGATCATCGACACCAAGGTTGACTCCAAGCGCCTGGGCAATGGCCTGCGCGCCGACATGCTGTCGAGTATGTTCGCGCCGATCTTTGGTTCGTTCACCCAAAGCGCGTTCGCCCAGAATGTCGGCCTGGTGGCGGTGACCGGTGTGAAGAGCCGCTTTGTGGTGGCCACCGGCGGGGTGTTCCTGGTGGTGCTGGGCCTGTTGCCCTTTATGGGGCGGGTGATCGCGGCGGTGCCCACCTCGGTGCTGGGTGGCGCGGGGATCGTGTTGTTCGGCACGGTCGCGGCCAGTGGCATTCGTACGCTGTCCAAGGTGGATTACCGCAACAACATGAACCTGATCATCGTTGCCACGTCCATCGGCTTTGGCATGATCCCCATCGCCGCGCCGAGCTTTTACGATCAGTTCCCGAGCTGGTTCGCGACCATCTTCCACTCGGGCATCAGTTCGTCGGCAATCATGGCGATCTTGCTGAACCTGGCGTTCAACCACTTCACCGCGGGTAACTCGGACCAGCAGTCAGTGTTTGTGGCGGGGACTGAGCGCAGCCTGTGCTTCCGCGATGTGGCCGCGCTGCGTGATGGGGATTACTACCGGGGTGGGAAGTTGTTTGATGCAGAGGGTAAGGAGATTCCCCTGGTAGCGGATACCTCGAAGAAAGCCGCAAAACCCGAAACCACAGAGGTCTAAAAATGTGGGAGGGGGCTTGCTCCCGATAGCAGTGTGTCAGCCACTGAAGATATTGACTGATACACCGTCATCGGGAGCAAGCCCCCTCCCACATTGGAATCTAGCCAGCCTTGCGGGCTTTGTGCGGCATTGAACACACCTCATCCAAAAACTTCACCACGGTCCCCATGCACGCCTGGCGTTCTTCCACATGGGGCATGTGGCTGGAGTCTTCAAACAGTGCCCAGCGCACGTCTGCTATCTCATCCAGAAACGGCTTGACCACCAGCGGTGTGGCTTCGTCATGCCTACCGGAAATCACCAGGGTCGGCACTTTGATCGCGTCCAGGCGGCCAATCACGTTCCAGTCCTTCAAGCTGCCGATCACGTGGAATTCAGTCGGGCCGCTCATGGCGTGGTACACCGTCGGGTCTGCGTCGACCTGGGCGAAGGTGCGCGCCACTTCCTCGGGCCATGGGTTGACCCGGCACACGTGCTGGTCATAGAAAATCCGCGAGGCCGCCAGGTATTCCGGGTCTTGATAAGTGCCGGCCTGTTCATGTTTGAGCAGGGTTTCGTGCACGCCTTCGGGCAGCAGTTTACGCAGGCGATTGGCTTCGCTGACCCAGGTGCGCATACAGGTCGGTGAGTTGGCGGGGATAAACGCGCGCAGGCCCTTGGGCTGCAAGATCGCGTGTTCGCTGCCCAGCATACCGCCCCAGGATTGACCGAGGATCGCGTAGTTCTCGCTGATCTGCAGGTGGTCCAGCAGGTTGTTCAACTCGTCGAGGAACAGACCGATTGTCCAGAACGAAGGATCTTTGTGGGGCAGGTGCGTGGAGCGACCGTTGCCCAGTTGGTCATAGTGGATCACCGCGTGGCCGCTGGCGGCGACATCCTTGAAGGCATCGACGTAATCGTGGGTGCAGCCCGGGCCGCCATGGATGATCACCAGCGGCGTGCGGCCCGTGCCCAGGTCACCGGTGACGCGATACCAGGTCTGGTAGGCGCCAAAGGGTGCGAAGCCTTCGCGAACTTTTTCGATGAATTCCATTTCGTACCCCTGAAAAAAATGATCAGGGTTACGATAATCTGAACAAAAAGTTTAGGTAACTAGCAAAACAGCTAGGTTTTTGCGAAAACTCAACCTTCCAGCAAGCGGTAATGGGTGGCCCGCACCACCGCTTGGACGCGGTTCTTAGCCCCCAGTTTGTGCATGGCCGAGGCCAGGTGCAGGGTGACGACTGCCAGGGAGCGGCTCAGTTTGGTGGCGATTTCGGCGGCGGTCAGCCCATCGGCGGCCCATTTCAGGCATTCGCGTTCGCGCTTGGTCAGGTGGATGTGCGGGTAGGCGCGCAGTTCCTTGCTGAACAACGGGTAAGCCGCTTCCTGCAGGGCATGGGTGATCAGGCTGAAGTCGGCCAATGTGTGCTGTGCGTCCTTCAATACCGTGCGCGCCTTGCCGGTGCGCAGGCCGGTCAGCGATGCGAAGCCACCACGGGGCAAGTGAATGGGCACGCTGACGCCGCAGGTCAGTTCACGTTCGTGCAGGTACGAGGAAACGGGGGCGTGGCACGGGTCGATGATTTTTTGCAGGGCGGTCTCGGTTTTCGCTTCATAGGACCAGACAAACGGCGATACCGTGCTCAACGCCAGGTGCTGCACCGGGTCGATCTGGTAAAACCCTTCGCTGCACCATAAGGCGTGCCAGTCGGGCGGTGTGTTGCGCAGTTGCAACACCGAGGGGGTAATCAGCGTGCCATTGAGGTCGATGGGCACCGGCGTGTAGTCGTACACCAGCGCATCGAAGCCCAGTTGTTGGGCGAGAATAAACGTATTGTCCATCTGTTCATCCAGGCTCCTGCCCGGCATGAGGCGATTATTGAAGGCGGTCAGCTTGGCCAGCATCCGTTCTGCTCCCGAATTCATTTGAATCTCGACTTGCTGCAAGTAGAATGCCACGCCCCGGCGAAGGACAGCCAGGCCAAACCTATAGGAAATACTAGGTTATGGACGCACGGTATCCTCGGTAGTGTTGACCTGATAAACGGCCGCTACCCGCCAGGCCGATACAACACAAGGAATGTATGCATGTGGCGTGAAATTGCCCCCGACCAGCAGTACAACGTACAAGTCGACGGCCATAACCTCGTGGTCTACAGCTTTGGCGAAGGCGATGAAGTGCTGCTGTGTCTCAACGGCGGCCCAGGCCTGCCGTGTGACTATCTGCGTGACGCTCATGGCTGGCTCAAAGCGCATAACCTGCGAGTGGTTGCATTCGACCAGCTTGGCACGGGCGCATCAGCCAGACCGACCGATGTTGCGCTGTGGGAAATCCGCCGTTATGTCGAAGAAGTCGAGACCGTGCGCCAAGCCCTGGGCCTGGGCCGCGTGCATTTGCTCGGGCATTCCTGGGGCGGTTGGCTCGGTATCGAATACGCCATCCATTATCCCGATGCGCTGAAAAGCCTGATCCTGGAAAATACCGTCGGCGACATTCCCCATCTGTCCCAGGAACTCGAACGCCTGCGAGGCGCCCTGGGCAGCGAAACCGTGGCCATGATGCAACGCCACGAAGCCATGGGCACCCTCGACCACCCGCAATACCAGGCCGCCATCACCTTGCTCAACTACCGTCATGTGTGCCGCCTCGACGAGTGGCCGGAGCCGCTCAAACGCTCCCTGGGCGACTGGAACATGGGGCCCTACGCAACCATGCAGGGCCCCAACGAGTTCCTCTATATCGGCAACCTCAAGGACTGGAACCGCCTCAAGGAGATGGCTGAATTCAGGATGCCGATCCTGATCACTACCGGCCAGCACGACGAACTGACCCCCGCCTGCGCCATGCGCATGAAGCTGGCCGCCACACACGCCGAACTGCACGTATTCCCCAATAGCAGCCATATGCCGTTTTATGAGGAACCTCAAGCGTACTTCCCGGTGCTGCTGGACTTTCTCGCTCGCAACCGAGGCTGACGGATGAACCTGGCGCGTTACCGTTTTGTCCTGTCCCGGCCGTTGCAACTGCTGCCGGTGCTGTTTGGCATCAGCCTGATCACTTTTGTGTTGGTGCGCTCGATCCCCGGCGACCCAGCGCGGGCTTTGCTTGGCTCGCGCAGTACGCCGGATGCGCTGCTGAAAATCCGTGCCCAGTTCGGCCTCGACCAGCCCTTGTGGCTGCAATACTTCTACTTCCTGAAAAACCTGCTCAAGGGCGACCTCGGCCAATCGCTGCTGTACAAGGTCGACGCGCTGAAACTGATCGTTACCCGCATCGAGCCGACGCTGGTGCTGGTGCTGGGCAGCGTGGCCCTGGCGTTGCTGATCGCGGTGCCGCTGGCGACAGTAGCGGCGCGCCACAAAGGCGGTTGGGCGGACAACCTGATCCGCGTTTTCACCACGGTCGGCCTGGGGATGCCGGCATTCTGGCTGGGCTTGATGCTGATCCTGCTGCTGAGCGTGCAATGGGGCCTGTTCCCGGTGTCTGGCTATGGGCGGACCTGGCTGGACAAGGCCCACCATATGGTGTTGCCGTGCCTGACCATCGCCCTGGCGCTGTCGGCGGTGCTGGTGCGCAACCTGCGGGCGAGTATGTTGATGGAGCTGCAGGCCGATCATGTCACCGCCGCCCGGGCCCGAGGCTTGTCCGAGGCTGCGGTGTTTCGTCGGCATGTACTGCCCAACTCGCTGGTGCCGGCCGTCAACCTGCTGGCGGTCAACATCGGCTGGCTGATCAGCGGTACGGTGGTCATCGAAAGCCTGTTTGCGATTCCGGGCATCGGCCAATTGCTGGTGCGCGGTATTTTCACCCGTGACTACATGGTGGTGCAGGGCGTGGCGATGGTGCTGGCCTGTGCCACGGTGGTGGTCAACTTCGTCGCCGACATAGTAACGGTCGCCCTCGACCCACGGGTGAAGATGCAATGAGCAGCCGCCCACTGATTGCACCCTGGCGCTTGCGCCTGCGCTTTGGCTTTCGCAATGGCCGCCTGACCGCCGCCTGGGGCCTGCTGATCCTGTTGACGTGGCTGGCCCTGGCGCTGTTTGCGCCGTGGATCGCACCGTTTGACCCCATCGCCCAAAACACCGACATGAGTTTGCTGGCGCCCAGCCTTGCCCATCCGCTGGGTACCGACAATTACGGCCGGGATGTGTTATCGCGGGTGATCTGGGGCGCGCGCATCGACCTGCAACTGGCGATTGTCGGGGTGATCTTCCCGTTCATCATCGGCACTTTCGTCGGCGCGGTGTCCGGTTATGTGGGTGGGCGTTTCGACAGTTTCTGTATGCGCGTGATCGATGTGGTGCTGGCGTTCCCGTTCCTGGTGCTGATGCTGGCGATCATGGCCATTCTGGGGCCTGGCTTGCAGAGCTTTTATATCGCCATGGCACTGGTGGGCTGGGTGTCGTATGCGCGGTTGATTCGCTCGCAGATCCTGGTGCTCAAGGAAAGCGAGTTTGCCCTGGCCGCCAAGAGCCTGGGGTTTGGCCATGGGCGCATTCTGTTCCGGCATTTGCTGCCCAATGCCCTGTTTGGCTCCATCGTGTTTTCCATGTCCGACGCGGTGCTGGTGCTGCTCAACGGCGCCGCCGTGAGTTACCTGGGCCTGGGCGTGCAACCGCCTACCGCGGAATGGGGGACGATGGTGGCCGAGGGGCAAGCCTTTATCACCACGGCCTGGTGGATCTGCACCTTCCCGGGGTTGGCCGTTGTGACCCTGGCCATGGGCTTCAGCCTGTTGGCCGACGGTGTCGCGCAAGTGTTGGGGGACCGCTCGTGAGCCTGCTGCACGTGCGCGACCTCAGCGTGATCGCCAACAACAGCGGGCGTGATGTCACCTTGGTGGATCGCGTGTCCTTCGACCTGGCCGAAGGTGAGATTCTCGGCCTGGTGGGTGAGAGCGGGTCGGGCAAGACCATGGCCTGCCGCGGCTTGATGCGCCTGCTGCCATCGCCCAGCCTGCGTGTGCAAGGCGGCGCCGTACGCCTGGCCGGCCAGGACCTGCTGCAACTGGATGACGCCGGTATGCGCGCCGTGCGTGGCGGGCAACTGGGCATGATCTTCCAGAACCCCAGCAGCCACCTGGATCCGCTGATGCGCATCGGCGAGCAGATCGCCGAGGGCATCCGCCTGCATCAAGGTGCGTCGAAAAAGGACGCCCGCTTGCAGGCTATCGAGGTGCTGCGCCAGGTCGGGATTCCTGACCCGCAGGCGCGGGTCGACAACTATCCCCATGAGTTTTCCGGCGGTATGCGCCAGCGCGCGATGATCGCCGTGGCACTGGGCTGCAACCCGAAAGTGCTGATTGCCGACGAGCCGACCACGGCCCTGGATGTGACGGTGCAGGCGCAAATCCTGCGCCTGTTGCTCGACCTGCGCGACCAGCGTGGCCTGTCGATCATCATGATCACCCATGACCTGGGCGTGGTCGCGCAAACCTGCGATTCCATCGCGGTGATGTACGCCGGGCGCCTGTGCGAGCACGGCAGCAAATACGAACTGCTGGCGCGGCCGCAACATCCCTATACCGCTGGGCTGATCGACTGCCAGCCGGCCCACAGCAGCGGTCATGCCTTGTTGCGCACCATCCCTGGCCAGCCGCCGTTGCTCGATGCCTTGCCTGACGGTTGCCGCTTTAATCCGCGTTGCCCGCAGGCCGGGGCCTTATGCACCGAGCTGTTGCCCCAAGGCGCACGCGTGGCCTGTCACTATCCACTGGGAGGTCGCCCATGAGCCTGTTGCAGATCAAGGACCTGGAGGTGCGCTTTGCCGCGTCCGGCAGTGGCCTGCTCGGCCTGAACAAGCAGTGGGTGAGGGCGGTGAACGGGGTGTCGCTGAACCTTGCCGCCGGTGAAACCCTCGGCTTGGTGGGCGAGTCCGGCAGCGGCAAGAGCACCCTGGGCCGGGCGATTTTGCACCTCAACCCGATCAGCGCCGGCCAGGTGCTGTTTGACGGTATCGATATGGCGCACGGCAGCGCCATCGACATCGCCCGCCTGCGCCATGAAACCGCGATGATTTTCCAGGACCCGTACGCCGCGCTGAACCCCCGGCACAGCATTGGCGAAACCCTCGCCGAGGTGTTGCGCGTGCAGCGCAAGGTGGCTGTGGAGCAGATCCCGGCACGCGTCAATGAGCTGCTGGAGTTGGTGGGCCTGCGCCCCGAGTTGGCCGGGCGCAAACCGGGCTCCCTCAGCGGCGGCCAATGCCAGCGCGTGGGTATCGCCCGGGCACTGGCGGTGGAGCCGCGCCTGATCATTGCCGATGAATGCGTGGCCGCGCTGGATGTGTCGATCCAGGGCCAGATCATCAACTTGCTGCTGGAACTGCAACAACGCATGAACCTGGCGATCCTGTTTATCGCCCATGACCTGGCCATCGTGCGGCGCCTGTGCGACCGCGTGGCGGTGATGTACCTGGGCAAGATCGTCGAAGAAGGGCCGGTGGAGGCGGTGTTCACCACGCCGCGTCATCCGTATACGGCGGCGTTGATCGAGGCGATTCCCGAGATTGACCCGCATCGGCCATTGCCCGCGCACCCCTTGCCGGGTGAGCCACCAAGCCCACTGAATCTGCCTACAGGCTGTGCGTTTCACCCGCGTTGCCGGTATGCGCGAGCCGTGTGTTCCGCGGTGTTGCCGCCGACCCATTTCCTGCACGAGCATCGGTACAGTTGCGTGCTTGAAGAACCTTTGCCTTGACCTCTGCCATTCATTAACAAGGAGTTGTGATATGCAATCGCGCCACTTGAAGTTGCTCGCCGCCGCTACGCTGACCGCCTGGTCGCTGACCGCAGGACTGGCCCAGGCCGCTGGTGTCCTCACCATCGGCTGCCGTGAAGACAGCACCACCTTCGACCCGATCAAAAGCGCACAAAACCGCGACACCTGGGTATTTGCCAACGTCTACGACACCCTGGTGCGCGTGGATAACCTGGGCACCAAGATGGAACCGGGCCTGGCCGAGAGCTGGGAGATATCCGAGGATGGCTTGACCTACACCTTCAAACTGCGTGAAGCGAAGTTCTCCGACGGATCAAAGATCACCGCGGCCGACGCGGCGTTCAGCCTGTTGCGCATCCGCGACAACAAGGCGTCGTTGTGGAGCGATCCGTTCAGCCTGATCAACACCGCCAAGGCCAGCGATGCGAAGACCCTGGTGGTCACTCTGAAAACCCCGGCGGTGGCCTTCCTCTCGCAATTGGCGTCGCCGACGGTGTCGATCCTGTCGGAAAAAGCCATGACCACGATGGGCGAAGACGCCTACTCGGAAAACCCGGTGACGTCCGGCGCGTTTACCGTGGAAGAGTGGCGCAAGGGCGACCGGGTGATCCTGAAGAAGAACCCGAATTTCTGGCAGGCCAATAACGTCAGCCTCGACGGCGTGGAGTGGGTGTCGGTGACCGACGACAACACCCGTATGCGCATGGTGCAGAACAACGAACTCGACACGGCGATCTTCGTACCGTTCTCGCGGGTCGAAGAGCTGAAGAAAGACAAGAACGTGGTGATCCACGCCGACCCGTCTACCCGTGAAGATCACTTGTTGATCAACCACGAGCACGGCTTGCTCGCCAAGCCGCAGGTGCGCCAGGCATTGGACATGGCCATCGACAAACAATCGCTGGTGAAAACCGCTACTTACGGTCAAGGCACCGTGGCGTATTCCTACATTCCCAAAGGCTCGCTGTACCACTACGCCAACAACCTGCAACGTCCTTATGACCCGACTGAGGCCAGGAAACTGCTGGAGGAGGCTGGTGCCAAGGACTTGAAGCTCAACTACGTGGTCAACGCCGGCAACGAGGCCGACGAGCAGATTGCGGTGATCATCAAGGACCAGTTGGCCAAGGTCGGTGTGACCGCCAACCTGCAAAAGGTTGACCCGACCCAAAGCTGGCAGATGCTGGTGGACGGTGAGTACGATATTTCGGTGATGTACTGGACCAACGATATCCTCGACCCGGACCAGAAGACCACCTTCGTGCTGGGCCACGACACCAACCAGAACTACATGACCCGCTACAAGAACGACAAGGTCAAGGCGCTGGTAGCTGCGGCGCGAGTCGAGGCAGACCCGGCCAAGCGTGAGCAGATGTATGTCGAGTTGCAGAAACTGGCCAAACAGGATGTGAACTGGATTGACCTGTACTACAGCCCGTACATCAATATTTCACGCAAGAATGTGAGCAACTTCCTGCAGAACCCGCTGGGCCGTTTCACCCTTGAAGAAGTAGTCAAAAACTGAGTTTTTGACTACACCACAAAGCAGTGTGGGAGCTGGCTTGCCTGCGATGCAGACACCTTGGTGCTTCAGTTACACCGCAGTGATGCTATCGCAGGCAAGCCAGCTCCCACATTTTTTTGCGGGGTGTCAGGGCTTACTGCGCATCAAACGCCTGCCCATTGATGCCAGCACTGTCCGGCCCCATCAGGTACAGGTACACCGGCATGATGTCTTCCGGCGCCGGCCTTTCCATCGGGTTCTCCCCGGGATACGCCTGGGCCCGCATACTCGTGCGTGTACCGCCCGGGTTGATGCTGTTCGCGCGCACTGCCGCTACATCTTCCAGCTCATCGGCCAGGGTTTGCATCAAGCCTTCGGTGGCAAACTTCGATACACCATAAGCCCCCCAGTACGCCCGCCCCTTGCGCCCGACGCTGCTGGAGGTGAACACCACCGATGCATCCTGGGACAGCTTGAGCAGCGGCAGCAAGGTGCTGGTCAGCATGAACATCGCGTTGACGTTCACATGCATCACGCGCATGAAATTCTCGCCGGACAACTGCTCGATGGGCGTGCGTGGGCCGATGATCGAGGCGTTGTGCAACAGGCCGTCGAGGCGGCCGAATTCTTTTTCGATCATCGCCGCCAGCTCATCGTATTGATGGGGCAGGGCGGTCTCCAGGTTGAACGGGATCACCACCGGTTGCGGCTGGCCGGCGGCTTCGATCTGGTCATACACCTGGGCCAGGTTGGCTTCGGTCTTGCCCAGCAACAGCACGGTCGCGCCATGGGCGGCATAGGTCTTTGCCGCTGCTGCGCCAATCCCGCGGCCGGCGCCGGTGACCAGGATGACCCGGCCTTTGAGCAGTTCTGGAGGGGCAGAATAATCAAACATAAATAGCCTCGACAAAATTCAGTAGGTAATACCAATTTTGAGTGCATTGAAAATCCAATGTGGGAGGGGGCTTGCTCCCGATAGCAGTGTGTCAGTCACTGCATTTACTGACTGACCCACAGCTATCGGGAGCAAGCCCCCTCCCACATTTTTTAATCTTCATGGGTCATTAGAGTGTGGGAGCCATCAGCAACTGCACAGCGCGTTATCCAGCACCTTGCGCAATTCCAGCGGGTGATCCACCACCACATCCGCGCCCCAGTGACGCGGGTTGTCATCCGGGTGGATATAGCCATAGGTGACCGCCGCCGTGCGCGTACCGGCGTCGCGGCCGGACTCGATATCACGCAGGTCATCGCCCACGAACAGCACACTGGCCGGGTCCAGGTCGAGCAGCTTGCACGCCAGGATCATGGGCTCCGGGTCCGGCTTGCTGTTCTTCACGTGGTCCGGGCAGATCAGCACGGCCGAGCGCTCGGCCAGGCCCAGTTGCTGCATGATCGGTTCGGCAAAGCGCACGGGCTTGTTGGTGACCACACCCCAGATCAACTTGGCCTTCTCGATGTCTTCCAGCAACTCGGCCATGCCGTCGAACAGTTTGCTGTGCACCGCGCAGCCCTTGAGGTAGCGAGCGAGGAATTCCTGGCGCAGCTCTTCAAAGCCTGGCGATTCAGGATCCATCGAAAAGGTCACGGCAACCATCGCCCGCGCACCGCCGGAGATTTCATCGCGGATGTGCTGCGGGTTGATCGGTTCCAGGCCGCGGTCGGCGCGCATGGCCTGGCAGATGGCGATAAAGTCCGGCGCGGTATCCAGCAGGGTACCGTCCATGTCGAAGAGAACCGCTCGCAACTTCACAGGCTTACTCCTCGCGCAGGGTCTGGATCATGTAGTTGACGTCAACATCGCTGGCCAGCTTGTAGTGCTTGGTCAGCGGGTTGTAGGTCAGGCCGATGATGTCCTTGACGGTCAGCCCGGCCTGACGGCTCCACGCACCCAGCTCGGAGGGGCGGATGAATTTCTTGAAGTCATGGGTGCCACGCGGCAGCAGCTTCATGATGTATTCGGCGCCAATGATCGCGAACAGGTAAGCCTTGGGGTTGCGGTTGATGGTGGAGAAGAACACCTGGCCGCCCGGCTTGACCATACGGAAGCACGCACGGATGACCGAGGATGGGTCCGGCACGTGTTCCAGCATCTCAAGGCAGGTCACCACGTCGAACTGCTCGGGCATTTCCTCGGCCAGGGCTTCGGCGGTGATCTGGCGGTATTCCACGCTCACGCCGGATTCGAGCTGGTGCAACTGCGCCACGGCCAATGGCGCTTCGCCCATGTCGATACCCATCACGGTCGCGCCGCGTTGAGCCATGGCTTCGCTGAGGATGCCGCCGCCGCAACCCACGTCCAGCACCTTCTTGCCGGCCAGGTTGACGCGCTCGTCAATCCAGTTGACCCGCAGCGGGTTGATGTCGTGCAGGGGTTTGAACTCGCTCTCGCGGTCCCACCAGCGGTGGGCGAGGGCTTCGAATTTGGCGATTTCTGCGTGGTCGACGTTGCTCATGATGAATCCTCTAAATCTGAAAAATCGGTGAGTGGGTGCAGAGCGCATGGGCTCAGCGCCTTCGTTATTCGCTGTGCCCGCTGATGCGTTGGCCCCAGGCAATGGCCGTGGCGGTCAACTGTTGTTCATCCATGCGGGTCAATTGCCGGTCGTCGAGCAATAGCTTGCCGGCGACCCAAAGGTGTTTCACGCAATCGCGTCCGGTGGCATATATAAGCTGTGAGACCGGATCGTAGATCGGTTGTTGCGCCAGCCCCGACAGATCGAAGGCGACTATATCTGCGGCCTTGCCGACTTCCAGCGAGCCAATCTCGCTTTCCAGGCCCATGGCCCGTGCACCGTTGAGCGTTGCCATGCGCAGGGCACGGTGGGCGTCCAGGGCGGTGGCCGAGCCGGCGACGGCCTTGGCCAGCATCGCGGCGGTACGGGTTTCGCCCAGCAGGTCCAGGTCATTGTTGCTGGCGGCGCCGTCGGTGCCGATGGCCACATTGACCCCAGCCTGCCACAAGCGCTCAACCGGGCAAAAGCCGCTGGCCAGTTTCAGGTTCGATTCCGGGCAATGGATGACGCTGGTGTTGCTTTCTACCAGCAAAGCCAAGTCTTCTTCGCTGATTTGGGTCATGTGAACGGCCTGGAAGCGCGGCCCGAGCAAGCCGAGGCGACCCAGGCGCGCCAATGGCCGCTCTCCGGTCTGCTCCACGGCTTGTTGTACTTCAAAGGCGGTTTCATGCACATGCATATGGATCGCGGCGTCCAGCTCTTCAGCGATCACCCGGATCTTTTCCAGGTTGGCGTCGCACACGGTGTAGGGCGCGTGAGGGCCGAAGGTGATCTTGATGCGCGGGTGGTGCTTGAGGTCGCCGAACAGCTCGATGCCCTGGCGAAGCGCCTCGTCGGCAGTGCTGGCGCCGGGAATCGGGAAGTCGAGGATCGGCATGGCGATCTGCGCGCGCATACCGCTATTGTGCACGCAATCGCTGGCGACCTTGGGGAAGAAGTACATGTCGGAGAAGCAGGTGATGCCGCCCTTGATCTGTTCGGCGATGGCCAGGTTGGTGCCGTCGCGCACAAAGGCTTCATCGACCCATTTGGCTTCGGCCGGCCAGATGTGTTTTTCCAGCCAGGTCATCAACGGCAGGTCATCGGCCAAGCCACGGAACAGGCTCATTGCCGCATGGCCGTGGGCGTTGATCAAGCCGGGGCTGAGCAACATGCCGGGCAGTTCGCGCACCTCATTGGCCGCCAGCTTCAATGCGGCGGCCCGTGGGCCGATAAAGGCAATGCGCCCATCGCGGATGCCCAGACCATGCTCTTTGAGCACCACGCCGGCAGGTTCGACCGGTACCAGCCAGGTCGGCAAGAGCAACACGTCGAGCGGGGCGACAGTGGAGGTCATCGCAGGCTTCTTCCCAGGCAGCTATAAAAGAAGGGCGAAGTATACCCGAGCGTCCTGGCTGGCGGATCGCTATAATCCGCGGCTTTTGTTCATGAGTGCGGGGTAAGGGATGCGCGACCGACTGTTGGCTGCAGAGAAAGTGAAGGCCATCGATTGGCGTGACGGCGCGCTGTACCTGCTCGATCAGCGCGTGTTGCCGTCCCGGGAGAGCTGGGTGGCCTGCCATACCGTCGCGGCGGTGGCCGAGGCCATTCGTTCGATGGTGGTGCGGGGCTCAGCAGCCATCGGCATCAGTGCCGCCTATGGCCTGGTGCTGGCTGCCCGTGAGCGCATTGCCGAGGGTGGCGACTGGCAGGCAGCGTGGGAAGAAGACTACGCGCTGCTGGCCGATAGCCGCCCGACCGGGTCGAATCTGTTCTGGGCACTCAAGAATATGCGCGACTGCCTGGACCGCCTCAAGCAGCACGCCGACCCGGTTGCCGTGCTGGAAGCCCAGGCCATTGTGATCCATGAAAGCGACCGGGAGGCCAATGTGGTCATGGCCCAGTTGGGTATGGAGCGGATTCGCAAGCACCAGGGCAACGCCCAGGCGATCCTCACCCATGGCAACGCCGGTGCATTGGCCACGGGCGGTGTCGGCACGGCCCACGGCGTGATTCGCGCGGCGTTCCTGGAGGGGCTGGTCGAGCAGGTCTATGTCAACGAAACCCGTCCATGGCTGCAAGGCTCGCGCCTGACGGCGTGGGAGTTGGCGGGCGAGGGCATCCCGGTGACGGTGAATGCCGACTCCGCCGGGGCGCATATCATCAAGACCAAAGGCGTGACCTGGGTGGTGGTCGGTGCTGACTGTATTGCCGCCAATGGCGACGTGATCAGCAAGATCGGCACTTATCAGCTGGCCGTCTGTGCCATGCACCATGGCGTGCGCTTTATGGTGGTGGCGTCGAGTTCGACGCTCGATTTGATGATGGCTACTGGCGATGATGTTGCACTGGAGGCGCGCGATCCCGCTGAGCTGCTGGACGTCATGGGGCAGCGCCTGGAGGTGGATGCGTTTAATCCGGTATTTGATGTGACCCCGGCCGACCTGATTGATGTGATCGTGACTGAGAAAGGCGTGGTCGAGCGGCCGGATACTGCCAAATTGGCCAGGTTGATGTGCCGTAAGCGGCTGCATTGAGGACAGTGGTGTCTGTGAAATAGCAATCGGGGGCAAGCCCCCTCCCACATTTTGACTGTGTTCACAATTCAAGTGTGGGAGGGGGCTTGCCCCCGATTGGGCCCGAAAGTCAATAAAACCCTCGGATCCATCCTCAAAAAACAGCATCACCCCACCTCTGAGCCCCTCTCGTCCCCTTCAAGCCTGTCATCCGTCAAATTACTAGCCTCCATGCGCATCAGGGGGATAGGTGCGTGGCGGCGATTGTGATAACATCCGGCGGTTTCCAGGGCTGCCCCGAGGGGTTGCTCATAACGCGCAGATCCGTGTCATAACTCGTTGATTTGTCGTAAGTCGTTGTCAGGCACCGTGCCGGCAGCGGCGAGCTTCGTTCGTCCCGAATGGATGTGACGAGGTTTCACCCGAAAAAGGAATCAGGCTTCTCATGGGCGAACTGGCCAAAGAAATCCTCCCGGTCAATATCGAAGACGAGCTGAAACAGTCCTACCTCGACTACGCGATGAGCGTAATTGTCGGTCGGGCACTGCCTGATGCGCGCGATGGCTTGAAGCCCGTGCACCGGCGTGTGCTGTTCGCGATGAGCGAGCTGGGTAACGACTGGAACAAGCCGTACAAGAAATCTGCCCGTGTTGTCGGTGACGTGATCGGTAAGTATCACCCTCACGGCGACACTGCGGTGTACGACACCATCGTTCGGATGGCCCAGCCGTTTTCCCTGCGCTACCTGCTGGTAGACGGCCAGGGTAACTTCGGTTCGGTGGACGGCGACAACGCCGCGGCCATGCGATACACCGAAGTGCGCATGACCAAGCTGGCGCACGAGCTGCTGGCCGACCTGCATAAAGAAACCGTGGACTGGGTGCCGAACTACGACGGCACCGAAATGATCCCGGCCGTCATGCCCACCAAGATCCCCAACCTGCTGGTCAACGGCTCCAGCGGTATCGCCGTGGGCATGGCCACCAACATCCCGCCGCACAACCTCGGTGAAGTCATCGACGGTTGCCTGGCCCTTATCGACAACCCCGAGCTGACTGTCGATGAGCTGATGCAGTACATCCCCGGCCCGGACTTCCCGACCGCCGCGATCATCAACGGTCGCGCCGGCATCATCGAAGCCTACCGCAC
This sequence comes from Pseudomonas sp. W2Aug9, assembly GCF_023127755.1. Lineage (NCBI taxonomy): Bacteria > Pseudomonadati > Pseudomonadota > Gammaproteobacteria > Pseudomonadales > Pseudomonadaceae > Pseudomonas > Pseudomonas sp. W2Aug9. The sequence goes on from NZ_SPKL01000010.1 coordinate 866,431, forward strand.
CGGTCGCGGGCGCATTTACATGCGCGCCCGCTCGATGATCGAAGACATCGACAAGGTCGGTGGCCGCCAGCAGATCGTCATCACCGAACTCCCGTACCAGTTGAACAAGGCACGTCTGATCGAGAAGATCGCCGAGCTGGTTAAAGAGAAGAAGCTCGAAGGCATTACCGAACTGCGCGACGAGTCCGACAAAGACGGTATGCGCGTGGTGATCGAACTGCGTCGTGGCGAAGTGCCTGAGGTGATCCTCAACAACCTCTACGCCCAGACCCAGCTGCAAAGCGTGTTTGGTATCAACGTGGTTGCACTGATCGACGGCCGCCCACGCATCCTGAACCTCAAGGACCTGCTGGAAGCCTTCGTACGTCACCGTCGCGAAGTGGTCACCCGCCGTACCGTGTTCGAACTGCGCAAGGCTCGCGAGCGCGGCCACATCCTGGAAGGCCAGGCCGTTGCGTTGTCGAACATCGACCCGGTGATCGCCCTGATCAAGGCCTCGCCAACCCCGTCGGAAGCCAAGGAAGCGCTGATCAGCACACCTTGGGAGTCCAGTGCCGTGGTGGCCATGGTTGAACGTGCCGGCGCCGACTCGTGCCGTCCAGAGACCCTGGACCCACAATACGGCCTGCGCGAAGGCAAGTACTTCCTGTCGCCGGAGCAGGCCCAGGCCATCCTGGAACTGCGCCTGCATCGCCTGACCGGCCTTGAGCACGAGAAGCTGCTGGCCGAGTACCAGGAGATCCTCAACCAGATCGGCGAGTTGATCCGCATCCTCAGCAGCGCCGTGCGCCTGATGGAAGTGATCCGCGAAGAACTGGAAGTGATCCGCGCCGAGTACGGCGACGTGCGCCGCACCGAAATCCTCGATGCGCGCCTGGACCTGACCCTGGGTGACATGATCCCGGAAGAAGAGCGCGTCGTGACCATCTCCCACGGTGGCTATGCCAAGACCCAGCCGTTGGCTGCGTATCAGGCCCAGCGTCGTGGCGGTAAAGGTAAATCGGCTACCGGCGTCAAGGATGAGGACTACATCGCTCACCTGCTGGTCGCCAACAGCCACACCACGCTGCTGCTGTTCTCCAGCAAGGGCAAGGTGTACTGGCTCAAAACCTACGAAATCCCGGAAGCTTCCCGTGCTGCCCGTGGTCGCCCATTGGTCAACCTGCTGCCGCTGGACAGTGATGAATACATCACCACCATGCTGCCGGTCGAGGAATACACCGAAGGTCACTTCATCTTCATGGCTACCGCCAAGGGCACCGTGAAGAAGACCCCGCTGGAATCCTTCAGCCGTCAACGCAGCGTGGGCCTGATCGCCCTGGAGCTGGATGAAGGTGACGTACTGATTTCCGCCGCCATTACCGATGGTGAGCGCGAAGTCATGCTGTTCTCCGATGGCGGCAAGGTTACGCGCTTCAAGGAATCCGACGTGCGCGCGATGGGCCGTACCGCCCGCGGTGTACGTGGTATGCGCCTGCCGGAAGGGCAGAAGCTGATTTCGATGCTGATCCCGGAAGAAGGCAGCCAGATCCTCACCGCTTCCGAGCGTGGCTATGGCAAGCGCACTGCCATCAGCGAGTTCCCGGAGTACAAGCGTGGCGGCCAGGGCGTGATCGCCATGGTCAGCAACGACCGCAACGGCCGCCTGGTTGGCGCGGTACAGGTGCTTGATGGCGAGGAGATCATGCTGATTTCCGACCAGGGGACGCTGGTGCGTACCCGTGTGGCTGAAGTGTCGAGCCTGGGCCGTAATACCCAGGGCGTGACCCTGATCAAGCTGGCCAAGGATGAAAAACTGGTCGGCCTGGAGCGTGTGCAGGAGCCTTCGGAAGTTGAAGGTGAAGAGCTGGAAGGCGAGGAGTTCGACGGCGAGGTGATCGCAGCCGGCGATGACAACGTCGACGAGCCAACCCTCGATGCTGCCGCAGACGAAGAAGAACCGCAGGAATAAGCGGACACACAGGGGGCGGATGAAGATTCGCCCCCTTGTTGTTTGTCCCCTTTGAAAAATACACGTCCTTTGCCTGGACGCGGTCCATGTGGGAGCTGGCTTGCCTGCGATAGCATCACCGCGGTATCACTGGAACTACCGAGGTGCCTGTATCGCAGGCAAGCCAGCTCCCACACGGGTTGGCTTCAGACAAAGGGTGTTGCCGAACATGATTGCAGCCCCACCAGATCAGAGTGAGATTGGATGTGAGCAAGAGAGCCTATAACTTCTGTGCCGGTCCCGCGGCGCTTCCTGAAGCAGTCCTGCAGCGTGCGCAGGGTGAACTCCTCGACTGGCATGGAAAAGGCCTCTCCGTGATGGAAATGAGCCATCGCAGCGATGAGTTCGTGTCCATCGCCACCAAGGCCGAGCAGGACTTGCGCGACTTGCTGGACATCCCCTCCGACTACAAAGTGTTGTTCCTGCAAGGCGGCGCGAGCCAGCAGTTCGCTCAGATCCCACTGAACCTGTTGCCCGAAGAGGGCACTGCCGACTATATCGACACCGGTATCTGGGGTCAGAAAGCCATTGAAGAGGCCTCGCGCTACGGTCACGTCAATGTGGCCGGTACCGCCAAGCCCTACGACTACTTCGCCATTCCAGGTCAGAACGAGTGGAAGCTGACGAAGGACGCGGCCTACGTTCACTACGTCGCGAACGAAACCATCGGTGGCCTGGAATTTGATTGGGTGCCTGAAGTCGGTGACGTTCCGCTGGTGTGCGACATGTCCTCGGACATCCTCTCGCGCCCGATCGACGTGTCCAAATACGGCATGATCTACGCCGGTGCGCAAAAGAACATCGGCCCCAGCGGCATCCTGGTCAATATCATCCGCGAAGACCTGCTCGGTCGCGCCCGTTCGCTGTGCCCGACCATGCTCAACTACAAGGTCGCGGCCGATAACGGCTCGATGTACAACACCCCGCCGGCGTTTGCCTGGTACCTGTCCGGCCTGGTCTTCGAATGGCTCAAGGAGCAGGGTGGTGTGGCTGCGATGGGCAAGCGCAACGAAGAGAAGAAGCGCACCCTGTACGACTTCATCGACGCCAGCGGCCTGTACAGCAACCCGATCAACCTTACCGACCGCTCGTGGATGAACGTGCCGTTCCGCCTGGCCGATGATCGCCTGGACAAGCCGTTCCTGGCCGGCGCCGACGAGCGTGGCTTGCTGAACCTCAAGGGCCACCGCTCGGTCGGTGGTATGCGCGCCTCCATTTATAACGCTGTCGACATCCACGCCATCAACGCGCTGGTTGCCTACATGGCAGAGTTCGAAAAGGAACACGGCTAATGTCTGAGCAAGAACTCAAAGCCCTGCGCGTACGCATTGACAGCCTGGACGAGAAAGTCCTGGAGCTGATCAGTGAGCGCGCGCGCTGCGCCCAGGAAGTGGCTCGGGTGAAAATGGCGTCCCTGGCGGAAGGCGAAGTGCCGGTGTTCTACCGGCCTGAGCGCGAAGCCCAGGTGCTAAAGCGCGTGATGGAGCGCAACAAGGGGCCGCTGGGCAATGAGGAGATGGCGCGGTTGTTCCGTGAAATCATGTCTTCGTGCCTTGCCCTTGAGCAGCCGCTGAAAGTGGCCTACCTGGGCCCCGAAGGCACTTTCACCCAGGCGGCGGCCATGAAGCACTTCGGCCACGCGGTGATAAGCAAGCCGATGGCGGCCATCGACGAAGTGTTCCGCGAAGTGGCGGCCGGCGCGGTGAATTTTGGCGTGGTGCCGGTGGAAAACTCCACTGAAGGCGCGGTCAACCACACGCTGGACAGCTTCCTCGAGCACGACATGGTGATCTGTGGCGAAGTCGAGTTGCGTATTCACCACCACCTGCTGGTGGGCGAGAACACCAAGACCGACAGCATCAGCCGTATCTACTCTCACGCTCAGTCCCTGGCCCAGTGCCGCAAGTGGCTGGACGCCCATTACCCGAATGTCGAGCGCGTGGCGGTGTCCAGCAACGCCGAAGCGGCCAAGCGGGTCAAGGGTGAGTGGAACTCGGCGGCGATTGCCGGCGATATGGCTGCGGGCCTCTACGGGCTGACACGCTTGGCCGAGAAAATCGAGGACCGCCCGGACAACTCCACGCGCTTCTTGATGATCGGCAGCCAGGAAGTGCCGCCAACCGGCGACGACAAGACTTCGATCATCGTTTCCATGAGCAACAAGCCCGGCGCGCTGCATGAGCTGCTGGTGCCATTCCACGACAACGGGATTGACCTGACGCGCATCGAGACTCGTCCTTCGCGCAGCGGTAAATGGACCTACGTGTTCTTTATCGACTTCATCGGCCACCACCGCGACCCGCTGGTCAAGGGCGTGCTGGAGAAGATCAGTCAGGAAGCCGTGGCACTCAAAGTGCTGGGCTCCTACCCGAAAGCGGTTTTGTGAGGCTTTGACATGAGTGGCAACTTCCTCGCCCTGGCTCAGCCGGGCGTGCAACAACTCTCGCCTTACGTTCCAGGCAAGCCTGTGGACGAACTGGCCCGTGAGTTGAATCTGGACCCGTCCAGGATCGTCAAGCTGGCGAGTAACGAAAACCCGCTGGGTCCGAGCCCCAAAGTATTGGCGGCGATTCGGGAGGAGCTTGCCGAGCTGACCCGTTATCCCGACGGCAATGGCTTTGCCCTCAAGTCCCTGCTGGCAGAAAAATGCCGGGTCGAGCTCAATCAGGTGACCCTGGGCAATGGCTCCAACGACATTCTTGAACTGGTCGGGCGTGCCTACCTGGCGCCCGGTTTGAATGCGGTGTTCAGTGAGCATGCATTCGCGGTCTACCCGATCGTGACCCAGGCCGTAGGGGCTGATGCGCGCGTCATTCCTGCCAAGAACTGGGGCCACGACCTGCCGGCGATGCTGGCAGCGATCGATGCGCAAACCCGCGTGGTGTTTATCGCTAACCCGAACAACCCGACCGGCACCTGGTTCGATGCGCAGGCCCTGAACGAGTTCCTGCAGAACGTGCCGGAGCATGTGCTGGTTGTGCTGGACGAAGCCTACATCGAGTACGCCGAAGGCGGCGACCTGCCCGATGGCCTGGATTTCCTCGCGGCCTACCCGAACCTGCTGGTGTCGCGCACCTTCTCCAAGGCTTATGGCCTGGCGTCGTTGCGGGTTGGCTACGGCCTGTCCACAGCGGTAGTGGCCGATGTGCTGAACCGCGTACGCCAACCGTTCAACGTCAACAGCCTGGCCCTGGCGGCTGCGTGTGCGGCGGTGAAGGATGCCCAATACCTGGAAGAAGGGCGCCGCCTTAACGAAAGCGGCATGTTGCAGTTGCAGGACGGCTTTCGCGAGTTGGGCCTGGGCTGGATTCCGTCCAAGGGCAACTTCATCTGCGTCGACCTCGGCCAAGAGGCTGCACCGGTATTTCAGGGCTTGTTGCGCGAAGGCGTGATCGTGCGTCCGGTGGCCAACTACGGTATGCCGAACCACCTGCGTATCACCATTGGTTTGCCGGCCGAGAACAGCCGCTTCCTGGAGGCGTTGGCCAAGGTTCTGGCCCGTGGTTGATGTCACTGCATTGCAACCTGCTGTGCCTATGATCGGTCGCCTGGTGGTGGTCGGCCTGGGGTTGATCGGTGGTTCGTTCGCCAAGGGCCTGCGGGACAGCGGGCTGTGTGGCGAAGTAGTCGGCGTGGACCTTGACCCGCAATCGCGCAAGCTGGCGGTGGAGTTGGGTGTCGTGGATCGCTGTGAAGCGGACCTGGCAATCGCTTGCCAGGGCGCGGACGTGATCCAGCTTGCGGTGCCGATCCTGGCCATGGAGAAATTGCTCGCCGTATTGGCTGGCATGGACTTGGGGCAGGCGATCCTCACGGACGTCGGCAGCGCCAAAGGCAATGTGGTGCGCGCGGCACAATTGGCGTTTGGCGCTATGCCGCCGCGCTTTGTGCCGGGCCATCCGATTGCCGGTTCCGAGCAGAGCGGGGTGGAAGCGTCCAATGCGCAGTTGTTCCGTCGGCATAAGGTGATCCTGACGCCGCTGGCGCAGACTGATCCGGCGGCGTTGGCCGTGGTGGATCGGCTCTGGCGCGAGCTGGGCGCGGATGTGGAGCATATGCAGGTCGAGCGCCACGATGAAGTGTTGGCCGCGACCAGCCATCTTCCCCATCTGCTTGCATTCGGCTTGGTGGATTCGTTGGCCAAGCGCAACGAAAACCTCGAGATTTTCCGTTACGCCGCCGGTGGTTTTCGCGATTTCACGCGGATTGCCGGCAGTGACCCGGTGATGTGGCATGACATCTTTCTCGCCAATCGCGAAGCGGTGTTGCGCACCCTGGACACGTTCCGCAGTGACCTCGACGCCTTGCGCGATGCGGTGGATGCGGGTGATGGCCATCAGTTACTGGGTGTGTTCACCCGGGCGCGGATGGCGCGAGAGCATTTCAGCAAGATCCTGGCGCGCCGGGCCTATATGGAAACTGCAGTGAACGCCGATGAGCTGACTTTTATCGCCAATCCGGGTGGCCGCTTGAGCGGATGCATTCGGGTGCCAGGTGACAAGTCGATCTCCCATCGATCGATCATGCTGGGTTCATTGGTTGACGGCGTAACGGAGGTCGACGGTTTCCTTGAAGGCGAAGATGCCCTGGCGACCTTGCAGGCGTTTCGCGACATGGGCGTGGTGATCGAGGGCCCGCACCATGGGCGAGTGACTATTCATGGGGTTGGCCTGCACGGCTTGAAGGCAGCGCCAGGACCGATCTACCTCGGTAACTCCGGTACATCAATGCGCCTGTTGGCGGGTCTGCTTGCGGCGCAAAGCTTCGATAGCGTCCTGACCGGTGATGCATCGCTGTCCAGGCGCCCGATGAGTCGCGTGGCCAAGCCGCTGCGGGAAATGGGCGCGGTGATCGAGACCGGTCCTGAAGGGCGTCCGCCGCTGACCATTCGTGGTGGGCAGACGCTCAAGGGCCTGACTTACGCGTTGCCGATGGCCAGTGCGCAGGTTAAATCCTGCCTGTTGCTGGCTGGTCTGTATGCACAAGGTAAAACCGCAGTCACCGAGCCTGCGCCGACCCGCGATCATACCGAGCGCATGTTGCGTGGCTTTGGTTATCCGGTGGCGGTGGAGGGCGCGACGGCGTCGGTGGAGTCAGGTCATCGGTTGACGGCTGCCCACATTGAAGTGCCTGGGGATATTTCGTCTGCGGCGTTTTTTCTGGTGGCGGCCTCGATTGCCCAGGGTTCGGAGTTGCTGCTTGAGCATGTCGGCGTCAATCCTACCCGCACCGGCGTGATCGATATCCTGCGGCTGATGGGGGCTGATATCAGCCTTGAAAATCCGCGTGAGGTAGGTGGCGAGCCTGTTGCGGACTTGCGTGTCCGGGCAGCTGTCTTGAAGGGTATCGAGATTCCAGCGGCGTTGGTGCCGTTGGCGATCGATGAGTTTCCCGTATTGTTTGTCGCCGCTGCCTGCGCCGAGGGGCGCACCGTATTACGCGGTGCCGAGGAGCTGCGGCTCAAGGAATCGGACCGTATCCAGGTTATGGCCGACGGTCTGCTGGCCCTGGGTGTGAAGTGCCAACCCACGCCTGATGGGATTATCATTGACGGTGGCCCGATAGGCGGTGGCGAAGTGCATGCCCATGGCGATCACCGCATTGCCATGGCGTTCAGCGTGGCTTCCCTGCGGGCCGCAGCGCCGATTCGTATTCGTGACTGCGCCAATGTTGCTACGTCTTTTCCGAACTTTCTTACACTGTGTGCCCACGTCGGCATTCGTGTTGCCCAAGAGGCTCAATTGTGAATATCAAAGCACCGGTGATTACCATCGACGGGCCAAGCGGCTCGGGCAAAGGCACCATCGCCGGCATCCTGGCCAAGCGCCTGGGCTGGTGCCTGCTCGATTCCGGCGCGCTGTACCGCCTGTTGGCATTCGCGGCGCGCAACCATGGTGTCGATCTGACCAACGAAGAGTTGCTGACGAAAATTGCCGCCCATCTGGACGTGCAGTTCATCGCGGCGACCGACGGTCAGCTGCAGCGCATCATTCTGGAAGGCGACGAAGTCAGTGATGTGATTCGTACCGAGAGCATCGGTGCCGGCGCCTCCCAAGTGGCTGCTTTGCCGGCGGTTCGTGAGGCTTTGCTGCAGCGCCAGCGTGCGTTCCAGGAGCCGCCGGGCCTGGTGGCCGACGGCCGTGACATGGGCACGGTGGTGTTTCCCGAGGCGCCGTTGAAGATATTCCTCACGGCCAGTGCCGAGGAACGAGCGCGCCGCCGCTACTTGCAGTTGAAGGGCAAAGTCGATGGTGTTAGTCTGTCGAGTCTGCTAGATGAGATCCGTGCACGCGATGAGCGTGATACCCAGCGTGCGGTAGCCCCGCTCAAGCCGGCGGCTGACGCCATACAGCTGGATTCCACGGAGTTGTCCATCGAGCAGGTGCTGGAACGCATCATGAGTGAAATCGCCATTCGCGATATCGCCGGGTGATCAAGAAGGCCGCAGGGGACCAGTCATAGTCCTGCGGTGGCTTCTTTTAACTGAAACTGACCCACACCGTCTGGGGTGTGGAGATGGGCGTATTCTTCGCCCTTATCAACAGGAATTAAAATGAGCGAAAGCTTTGCGGAACTCTTTGAAGAAAGCCTAAAAACCCTGAACCTTCAGGCAGGCTCCATCATCACCGGTGTTATCGTTGATATCGATTACCAAGCTCGCTGGGTAACCGTTCACGCTGGTCTGAAGTCTGAAGCTCTGATCCCGCTGGAACAGTTCTACAACGATGCTGGTGACCTGACTATCAATGTCGGTGACGAAGTTCACGTTGCTCTGGACTCGGTTGAAGACGGTTTCGGTGAAACCAAGCTGTCCCGTGAAAAAGCCAAGCGCGCTGAATGCTGGATTGTTCTCGAAGCAGCCTTCGCAGCTGAAGAAGTGGTCAAGGGCGTTATCAACGGTAAGGTTAAAGGCGGCTTCACTGTCGACGTTAACGGCATCCGTGCGTTCCTGCCAGGTTCTTTGGTCGACGTTCGTCCTGTGCGCGACACCACGCACCTGGAAGGCAAAGAACTCGAATTCAAAGTCATCAAGCTCGACCAGAAGCGCAACAACGTTGTCGTTTCCCGTCGCAGCGTGCTGGAAGCAGAGAACTCCGCCGAGCGTGAAGCTCTGCTGGAATCCCTGCAGGAAGGCCAACAAGTCAAAGGTATCGTCAAGAACCTCACCGATTACGGCGCATTCGTCGATCTGGGTGGCGTCGATGGCCTGCTGCACATTACCGACATGGCTTGGAAGCGTATCAAGCATCCTTCCGAAATCGTCAACGTTGGCGACGAGATCGATGTCAAGGTTCTGAAATACGATCGCGAACGCAACCGTGTTTCCCTGGGCCTGAAGCAACTGGGTGAAGATCCATGGGTCGCTATCAAGGCTCGTTACCCAGAAAGCACTCGCGTAACCGCGCGTGTTACCAACCTGACCGACTACGGCTGCTTCGCAGAGCTGGAAGAAGGCGTGGAAGGCCTGGTACACGTTTCCGAGATGGACTGGACCAACAAGAACATCCACCCTTCGAAAGTCGTACAAGTCGGCGACGAAGTGGAAGTCATGGTTCTGGACATCGACGAAGAGCGTCGTCGTATCTCCCTGGGCATCAAGCAGTGCAAATCTAACCCATGGGAAGATTTCTCTGGCCAGTTCAACAAGGGCGATAAAATCTCCGGCACCATCAAGTCGATCACCGATTTCGGTATCTTCATTGGTCTGGACGGCGGCATCGACGGCCTGGTTCACCTGTCCGACATCTCCTGGAACGAAGTTGGCGAAGAAGCTGTTCGTCGTTTCAAGAAGGGCGACGAGCTGGACACCGTTATCCTGTCGGTTGACCCAGAGCGCGAGCGCATCTCCCTGGGCATCAAGCAACTGGAAAGCGATCCGTTCTCCGAGTACGTTCAAGAGAACGACAAAGGCGCCATCGTTAAAGGCACTGTGAAAGAAGTTGACGCTAAAGGCGCCATCATCACTCTGGCCGACGATATCGAAGCGACTCTGAAAGCCTCCGAAATCAGCCGTGACCGCGTTGAAGACGCGCGCAACGTTCTGAAAGAAGGCCAGGAAGTAGAAGCCAAGATCATCAGCGTTGATCGCAAGAGCCGCGTGATCCAACTCTCCATCAAGTCGAAAGACGAAGTGGAAGAGAAAGAAGCTATCCAGAGCTTGAAAGAAGCTGCTCCGGAAGCTGCTGCTGACACCACCATGGCGGCACTGCTGCGCCAGGCAATGGCCAAGCAGAACTAAGTTCTGTAAAGCTGTTGAAAAAGGGCGACTTCGGTCGCCCTTTTTTGCGCCTGAAATTTGATGAAGCAACTGCATCGAACGAAGGCGTTCAGCCCAATGTCAGAACTGACTATAGTCTTTGAAACGGCTATTTCGCGTTGCTGACTCAATAAGGGTTTGAATGAACAGGATTATCGTAATACTTGCATTGGCAGTGCTTGCCGGCTGCTCCTCCACCAGCGCCAAGACGCACGCCAAGCGAGGTGTCAGTGGCATCGAGATCGACTGTTCCGGCTTGGGTAATAAATGGGAGAAGTGCGAGGAGCGTGCTGCCCGTGAGTGCAAGATGCAGGGCTACAAAGTCATCACTCGCTCCAGTGATGCAGAGGATGAAGAGGGTGACTACCTGTTCGGCTGGAACCCGGCTGGCGCAGTTACGCGGACGATGTTGGTGATCTGTAAATGAGTAACGGTAGGGTGGCTGAAGGCGTTTATGCGGTCGGCAGATAAGTTTACACATGGGCTGTTCAAATTCATCAAGTCATGCTAAAACCTTCGAAGCGCTTTTCCTAGCTGCTTGAAAAAGAAGGGAAAAATATGACGAAGTCGGAGTTGATCGAACGAATTGTCACCCATCAAGGGCTGCTCTCATCCAAGGATGTGGAGCTGGCTATCAAGACCATGCTTGAGCAAATGTCCCAATGCCTCGCCACCGGAGACCGCATCGAAATCCGTGGCTTCGGCAGTTTCTCACTGCACTACCGCGCACCGCGCGTAGGCCGCAACCCAAAAACTGGCCAATCCGTCAGCCTCGATGGCAAATTCGTACCCCACTTCAAACCGGGCAAGGAATTGCGTGATCGGGTGAACGAAGAAGAGGAAGAAGGCGTCTGAGTGTTTTTGGGGAAGGAGAAGGGTATGCGTGGGGTTAAGCGCGTTGTTGCGGTATTGATTGCAGTGCTTGCGGCGTTGGTGGTCTTGGCATTTGTGCTGGAGAACCAGCAGGGTGTGGCGCTGTCGTTCCTGGGGTGGAGTACTGCGCAGATGCCGGTGGCGGTGTTTGTGGTGGTGGCTTTGATTGTTGGGATGTTGATTGGTCCAGTGTTGGGAGTGTTTCTGCGTAGGCGTCAGAATAAGTCGATTGCTTGATTGTCTTAGGCAGGGATTGGATAAGCGGTGATCGTGACCGCTTGTCAGAAATCTCATGCCCATCAAGGATTATGAATCGCTGCGGGTGCCTATTGGCGCAGCCCCGTAGATTGCGATAGTTCCTTGGAAAACTCAGAATCGCCCTACATACATGTCAAGACTTGTAAAATGTCTGAGAGATGGCAAAATGGAATCTGTTCTCGATAACAGGCATTTTGTGCGCTCGAAATTCGGCAGAGACGCAGGGTTTTGACGATAATCCAATTAAAATAAGAAAATACACAATCTGTTTTGCATAACGAGCCCGCAGTTTCTCTTTGAAGGCAGGTTTTTGTTGTGAGTAGTAGTTTCCGCGTCCCGCCGGCACCATCGTCCGGCGAAATTGATCTTGCTCAAATCTTGCGTGCTGCCTGGCTGCATAAGAAATTAATTTTAGCTACGTCCATCGTTTTTGGGTTGCTGGCTGGCTTTTATGCCTATTCAGTGGTTCCGGAGTATGAGGTCAGCAGCGTGCTGCGACCTGCTGCGATCAACGAACTCGACGCGCTGAATCGCTCGGAAATTTATCAACTGCCACCTAGTGCAGCGCTCATCAGGGTGGGGGCTTCTCTGGAATCCTACGACACCAGGTTGGGTTTTTTTCGTTCCAATCCAAAGCTCTTTCAAGCGTTTGAGCGCCCAGGCAGAACGTTGGAGCAAAGTTTCGAAGAATTTAATCGCAATTCCATTCGGCTTATTCTCACTGATCCAAGAAAGATAGATACTCTCAGTCCCTTTATTGGCATTGAGATGACCTACCCGCAGGGGGTTGATGGTGTCGCGATTATCAACGGGTTTGTTGATTACGCCATCGCCACTGAGCGAGACCAAATTGCTGGCGATCTGAATGTAATCGTTAAAAATCGCTTGAGTGAGCTCAAGGGCAAGTTGGAGGCTGCTCGTTCCAGTTATCAAATTGGAAAAGAGGCCAAAATTGCGGCATTGCGAGAGTCTGATAATTTGCGCCGAGCGCAATTGCAGGATGAGCTCAAGGCTTTGCGTGCGCAGCTAAAGGCGTTGCGTGGGGATCGTATCGCGCAGCTTACGGAGGCGATCGGCATCGCCAAGTCACTCGGGATCCGCAAGCCTACTACGCCCTCATCGCTTGGCGACTCGGATCGAGCCAGTTTGACTGGGACCATGCGTACTGAAATCAATAATCAGCAGATTCCTTTGTACTTCATGGGTGTCGAGGCCCTTGAGGCTGAGCGCTCAGCGTTGGCGCAGCGTAGGTCTGATGATTTTACCGACGGGCGAATTGCCCAGATCGCAAAAGAGCTTCAACTGCTGCAGGCTAACCGCGAGGCAGAAGTATTGGGCCGGCGCGATAACGAAGACATCTTTCTGGGTGGTGTGGAATCTCTCAGGGCCGAAGAGGCCCGCCTGTCCGCACTCAGTATCGACATTAGCCGGCTCAAGCTGGTGACGGTGGATAAGCGAGCATTGGAGCCTTTGGCGCCAATTCGGCCTAAAAAGACCCTGATCATTCTTGCGGGCCTGGTCCTTGGCCTCCTGTTAGGATTGGCAGTAGCGTTGGGCAGTTATCTTTTCAAAGCAGCCGGGAGTGACTCGCGGAATCGACTGCGTGCGTCCACCTCACTCGCAGACGCGCAATTGTCGATTGCGGGCCGAGAAAAATAATGCCGTAAGCGCCTGTAGGGTGGAGGGCGGATGATGCCAGGCATTAAAGTCACTGAGCAATTGTGAGGATGAGAACGACTTTTTGGTTTGTTTTCGGAACTCGCTAGTTCGCGTCGTATCCAACCCGACAGGCAGGTCATGGCATTTTGCTCTGTTTCGGGCGCGCTGTACGCTTGCTGGCCTGGCACCGTCTCTTGTGCAGGTTTCGGTCGGCTCCTGTTTAAACTTCCATCAAAGGGCACCCGATCAGTAAATTTGACTGATTTTTTCACCCGCTACACTGAGCGTTGGTTCAAAATTGGATACCGCTTGCTATCACTCTTGGTGGTTAAACATTGAGGGTGGTCAGGGGGATTCTCTAAGCAGTTTTTGAGGGAGCAAGAATGGTGTCGAATTTGGTGCCTTTGAAGTTTATCTGGCTGGCGACGCTTGTGGAGTGGCCGAGCGCCACTGAGCATGGGTCGGGCACTCATAATGTCTGATGTAATTGCGTGTGCTGGGACGTCCGAGGCTGCCCGAGCGCTATTCTGGGAGGTTTTCTTTTTTTCTCGTGGCCGCGGGGTGAGCTTGCAGGTTCATTTTCCCTGGTTAGAAAATGATCAGGAAGTGACTTGCCTTGAAATCAGAGATCCCTCCAATCTTGAGTCTGCCATAGCCGCTCTGATTATCAGGGCAATTGAGCTACCCAATGGCGAGCCGGTAGGGTTGATCGGGTTAGTCTGCGTACATGAAGAGTGGAGGGGAGCAGGCTTGAGTGTTGAACTGATGTCCGCTGCTATGGACCATGCTATGCATAATGGCCTATCCGCGTTGGTGCTCTGGACTCAGAAGCCAGGCATCTACGAGCGGCATGGCTTCCGTTTTGACGAGCAAGAATCAACAGGGTCGATCTATCTCACTAACAAGTGTGCTGTCGACATTGAGTACGTAACGAGCGACTGGCCTGGCTCGGATACACATGATCGAGAACGTGGTCTTCCGCCGTTTGCTTTATATGGGCAACGGATTAAAAGTGAAGGCGCTGAGTTGATTCTTTTAGGCGGGGCAGATCGCGTAACCTTGGCTGAGTGGCAAGGGGAGGACTCGCAGGTGGCGAGTTTGATCCAGGTTGTTATGGCAGAGCCTTGGATCATCAATGTCTGCGCACAAAGTACGTTAATGGCGGAATTGACTAAAAGAGGCTTCAAAGTTGATCTTGTGCCTGGAGCGGTTCGAATGATCAAGTGGTTAACAAACCGTCCCTCGACAGTGCACCCTATTAAACTTATTGATCGGATCTAAATTAATGTCTAGTAGTCTTCCAATGTTACCTATCGTTAAGGTCGCGATGCCTCCTAAAGAGGTACTGATGCCCGCCTTGGAAGCGGTGCTCTATAGCGGAATGATTGGCGAGGGCGAGTTTGTTTATCAATTCGAAGCGGCATTTGCGCAATTGTTTGGTCTCCAGAATGTAGTGGCTACGAGCAGCGGTACTGCAGCCTTGCACTTGGCTATGCTGCTTAGCGGCATCGAGCCTGGAGATGAGGTCATCACCACCTCTATGACAGCTGAGCCGACGAATACGACAATTCTGCAAATGGGTGCCAAGCCAATTTTTGCAGACGTTGACAGCCTGACAGGTAACCTTGATCCCTCGGCAGTGGAAGCCCTGATTACAGAGAGTACAAAAGCTATTTGTGTTGTCCATTACGCCGGATATCCTGCGCGGTTGAATGAGCTGCGATCCATAGCCGATCGTCACGGACTGTCTCTGATCGAAGATTGCGCCCATGCACTGGGAGCGTCTTATGGAAATCAGTCCATTGGGACAATTGGTGATTATTCGATCTTCTCCTTTCAAGCGATCAAGCACATGACCACCGTGGACGGCGGTGCCTTGGTGGTGAAGGATGCTGCAAAAATTCAAGAGGCACGTCGCTTGCGTTGGTTTGGATTGGCCAAGGGCGTGCCTCGCACCGAAGTCGATATCACGCGCGTGGGTTACAAATACAACATGCATAACGTGGCGGCCGTTATCGGGCTCAAGCAACTTGAATATATAACGCCGCTATTGAAGCGGCATCAAGCTAACGGCCAATACCTGGATCAGGCATTACAGGGTATCCCTGGACTCCAGCCAGCTAAGTATGAAGCCAACGCACAGTCTGCCTACTGGCTTTACACGCTGCTAGCGGATGACTCGGATGATGTTGAGCGTATCTTGGCTGAAGAGCGCGTAATGGCGTCGAAGCTGCACCGTCCCAATCACTTTCATTCGGTATTCAAAGAGTTCGTGAGGCCGATGCCACAATTGGATGCTTTTTATAAAAAATTGATTCATGTGCCCTGCGGTTGGTGGGTCTCGGATGAGGATCGTGAGAAAATTGTTACGGCCTTGAAACGCGGCTGATTAGAGATTTGACTATGCCTAACAACGTTCCTCTGTATAACTCAGTCGTGCTCCCTGAAATGGAGCAAGCTGCTGTGGAAGTTTTACGCTCCGGAAGAATCGCGGGCGGAGAGTGGGTGGCAAAGTTTGAGTCCGAGATGGAAAAAATTGCCGGCTTACCCCACGTAGTTTCCACCATTGATATGACGACGGCTTTATACCTCGCCCTGCATTTGGCTGGTGTAAAAGATGGAGACGAGGTACTCACCACGGCGTTTGCGTGTCTCTCCACCAACTCGGCGATTGCACAGAGCAGAGCGGTTCCTGTCTGGGTGGATGTCAGTCCGCGCTCGGTTACCATGGACGTTGCAGACCTCGAGTCGAAGATCACGGCTAAGACTAGAGCGGTTATTTTGTATCATGTTGCTGGCTATCCTGGGCCAGCCCGTAAAATAGCAGAAATATGCAAGAAACATAATATTGTCTTGATAGAAGATTGTGATAACGCTGTGTCAGCGACGCACGCTTCGTTACCGGTTGGCGCTTACGGTGACTTTGCCATTTATTCGTTTTATCCAAACCGACAGATCAATACCACTGAAGGTGGCGCGCTAGCATGCCGAAGTATTGATATGGCGAATAGAGCGCGCAAGTTACGGCGCTTTGGTATCGACTTCAGCACTTTCCGATCAGCTATTGGTGAGATAAATAGCAGCTCGGATGTGCCGGAAATTGGCTGGAGCATGACGCTGAATAATATGTGCGCGGCTTTGGGATATGCTCAGATGGCATCCTTGCAGTCTCGGCAGGCCGCCACACAGGCTAATGCCCAAGCGTTGCTGGGGTTAACCAGAGATATTGACGGTTTGACACCTGTGCCTGTGTTAGAGGGTGACCAATCCGCCTATTGGGTATTGCTGTTTTTTGTTGAAAAAAGAGATGAACTGATTCGCCGGCTCAAGCAGTCCGGAGTCATGGTTTCAAGTATTCATCAAAGAAACGACACCTACAGCGGGTTTGACGCGGCGCCGCAATATCTGCCGAATACCGATTTTCTTCAGCAGCATATAATAGGTGTGCCGTGTGGTTGGTGGCTCGACGAGGATGACCTACTGACGATCACAGCGTCTTTGAAGGGGGCACTGAGCGGCGCTGTGGATACTATGACCGATTGTACAAAATGATGAATATGTCCGTTATTAGCAGGATGCTGATGCTGTACGCTGGGCGATCATCCAGCCTATTGGTAGCTTTTGTTTTTTTACCTATTTATAGCCGCATGCTCGGTGCGAGCCAATTTGGCAGCATTGCGGTGATTTTGTCCTTTCAAGCACTTTTGGTGATGATGGACTTGGGCATGTCAACGCTGCTGGGGAGGGAGGTTTCTGTATCCGGCCAAGATAAATCCCCCTTAATCAAGTTGCTTAGAAGTGCGGAGCTTAGTCTCGCTGGATTTTATGGGTTTTTGTTTTTTGTCGCGGTAGGCGTCAAGCTGTTTATTGCGGAGCTGGGCATCAGCTGGGGGGCGATCCTTGCGGTAGTCCTGCTGTTTTGGTTCCTGGTGCTGCAAAATCTTTACTATTCGATGCTGATCGCCAACAGGCAATATATATCGGGTAGCGCTTTGCAGGTGATAGGCGTGTCGCTGAGAGCGGCCTTGACTGTCATCGCAATGTACGTGTTTTCAGCGACCCTGGATGTGTTCATATACACCCAACTGGTAACTACGATTATTCATTGGTGGGTGTCTCGAGTGTTCTTGATAAAAGATCTGTCGGGCACAGCACTCGGGGTCCAAAAGACTGATTGGCCATCCTTTTCCGACGCATTCAATCTCACGAAGGCCGGTGGCGCGCTGGTTATCTTCTCCGCGGCGGGTGCCGCGGTGACGCAGCTCGACAAACCAATCATTTCATTTTTTACTTCAGCTGCCAGTGTCGCGCCCTATTACCTCGCGAGCTTGCTTTGCATGGCCCCGATTTCGATTCTCGCAGGGCCGGTCAGCCAGTATTTTCAACCGATCATGCTGCGCACAGCAGCTAGCGGAGTGAGCAGTGACGCGCGTAAGATAATTATCAGGTTCGGCATCTCGGTCTTCGTAGTGACCGCGCTACCGACCTTTGTGCTCTGGTGGTTCCGTGATCCCCTCATCACGCTGTGGGTGGGGCCAGGAGCCAATAACGAGCTGATTTCAGCCTATCTCGCGATACTTTTACCCGGTGTTGCAATTGGGGCTTTCGGATTTATCCCTTATAGCCTGTTAATCTATGCCAAAGACTTCAGGTTTCAGGCGACCATGTCGGGCTTTTTGACGATCGCCACGCTGGTCATGACGATATTGGCTGCCTCCGCAGGCGACGTAAAAGCGATCTGTTATGTGTACTCGGCCTACCATGCGTCATCGACTATGGTTTCGTGGGTCAGGGCGATGACCCTGCCTGAGGTAAAAGGGTACGCGAGAGTTTCGGCGCTATTGGTTTCTTCAGCAGTGCTGTTGTTTGTAGCGGTGGTAGCGCTGCTGTTTTTCTTCTTGGTTTGATTGGTGAAGGTATGTTTGACAATAAGGTTTTGATGATCACCGGTGGTACAGGCTCATTTGGCAATACTGTCCTGAAGCGTTTTCTCGACACCGCGGTTAAAGAGATCATCGTGTTCAGTCGCGATGAGAAGAAGCAGGAAGACATGCGGATTGCGCTGAACAATCCCAAGGTGAAATTTCACATTGGCGATGTAAGAAATTACGAAAGCATCAGTCGGGCAATGGCCGGGGTCGATTACGTATTTCACGCAGCCGCGCTGAAGCAAGTGCCGTCCTGTGAGTTTTACCCGATGGAAGCTGTATTGACCAATATCATCGGTACAGAGAACGTGCTCAATGCGGCGATCGATAACAAAGTACAGCGCGTTGTTTTGCTGAGTACAGATAAAGCAGTCTACCCGATTAACGCTATGGGTATTTCCAAGGCGATGGGCGAGAAGGTCCTGATCGCAAAGTCTCGAACAGTCCGCGACGGCGGCCCTGTGTTGTGTGCGACCCGTTACGGTAACGTAATGGCATCCCGTGGCTCGGTTATTCCGTTGTTCGTGGATAAAATCAAAGCGGGTGTCCCTCTGACGGTAACTGACCCGAACATGACCCGCTTCCTCATGAGTCTTGAAGACTCCGTGGACTTGGTATTGCATGCGTTCGAACATGGCGAGCAGGGTGATATCTTCGTGCAGAAGGCGCCGGCCAGCACCATCGGTGATCTGACGAACGCGTTGAAGGAGCTTTTTAATAGCCAGGTGCCGGTTAATATTATCGGTACTCGACACGGCGAAAAACTCTATGAGTCTCTGGTGTCTCGAGAAGAGATGGCCAAAGCCAAAGACATGGGGCGTTACTATCGAATTCCAGCGGACAATCGCGACCTGAACTATGATAAATTTATTATCGAAGGTCAGCCCGAGGCAAACGCAATTGACGACTATACGTCGCACAATACAGAGTTGTTGAAGGGCGAAGATATTAAGAAGTTGCTCATGACATTGTCCTATATTCAGCGCAGCCTCGGTCAATAGTATGAGTATTCTGAGCGTCATTATCCCTACGCATAATCGGGCGCGCTACGCGATTCCGTCAATCCGATCCATATTGGATCTGTCGGAAGAAATTCAAGTAGTGGTTTGCGACTCGAGCCCGGTTGACGAAATATCAGAAGCCTTTAAAGGTTTCTATCCAGAAGCACGCTTGAAGTTGGTCCGTTCAACTGAGGGCATCAGTGTGGTCGATAACTTTAACCTTGGGTTGCAGTCGGCAGATGGTGATTATTTAGTTTTCATCGGCGATGATGATTTTGTCGCGAAGGAAATAATTGATGTTGCCCATTGGGCTAAAAAGCACGATGTTGATGCGCTGAAATTCAACTTCCCTGCGTTGTACTACTGGAATGATTTCAAGCATTCAACCCGTGGCGATTCCTATTTTGGCACGCTGCATCTGAGCCCCTTCACAGGTGATGTGGTTCGACACGATGTCAAAGCATCGGTCAATTACGCTCTGGATAATTTTGGCGGTGGTGTATTTGGAATGCCGCGTGCATATGCCGGTATGATTTCAAACGCATTGGCCAAGAGGATTGAAGGGAAGTATGGCGCGCTGTTTGGCGGTGTCAGTCCTGATATCTACAGTTCATTACTGATCGCCACTGAGTCCACCTCGTGCGTGTTGGTCGATTATCCGGTTATCGTACCAGGCGCCTCGGGTCAAAGCACTTCTGGCAAGAGTGTAACGGGCGGGCACTACGGAGCATTAAGAGATAATGCTCATATTGCGCCGTTCAAAAATTTGGTGTGGGATGCACGAATACCCGAATTTTATTCGGTTCCCACGGTGTGGTCGTATTCTCTGCTTAAGGCTGTCGAGCGAGTTCAGTCCCAGGGCGGTAAAAATCTGAACCCGAATTTTGGCAGGCTGTTATTGAAGTGTTTCGTTTATTTTCCAGGCTCGTATAAGCATACATTGACTTCGCTGAAGGCAGCTTGCGCAGAATTTGGTGTTTTGAAGATTGCAGCACAGTTGGTATCTTCGGTGTGCTCAGAATTTTTATGGGGTGTGTCCAGGATAATCAACCGGGTTCGTGCGCGATACGTCGAGAAGAATGTCGAGGTTTTTGACCAGCTCAACACCACATTGATCGGCAGCGAAAAACTGCGTGAAGTCTTAGATGCGCGTGGCTCGAAGATCAGGTTTCCTGAGTCGAATTCGTGAACTTCTATTATTTGATAATTGCGAAGGTGTGAGCCATAACATGCTGTTTGAAAAGGGCGCCCGTAGCGCCGCGTCTGCTAACGTCAGCGTTGTGATTCCTTGTTATCGCTGCAAGGCAACGATTCGGCGTGCGCTTGATTCAGTGTTTGCCCAGACGCTGAGACCCGTCGAGGTATTGTTGGTCGATGATGCAAGTCCGGACGGCACTCTAGACTTTCTTCAGTCATTGGTCACGGAGTACCCGGAGAACTGGGTGCGGGTTTGCGCGTTGAAAAAAAACGCAGGACCCGCAGCGGCTCGCAACACGGCATGGGAAATGGCGTCGCAGCCCTATATTGCGTTTCTAGACTCCGATGATAGTTGGCACCCACAAAAAATAGAGCTTCAGTATGGCTGGATGCTGGAAAATCCAGAGGTGACGCTAACCGGACAGATCTGTGAGACGCTGAGTTCGGAGTCGATGCCGCATCATGTTTATAACGCTGCGCAAGCGGGGTTCTATCAGGTCACCTTCGCGGATTTGTTGAAATCCAATAGGTTCTCAACGCCCTCGGTCATGATCAGGAAAGATGTGGCTTATCGTTTTTCCACGGATAAGAGGTTCTGCGAGGACTACCTGCTGTGGTGCGAGTTGCTGGGAAGTGGCGCTCGCGGCTATTCACTTGAGTTGCCCTTGACGTTTTGCCACAAGCCCATTTATGGGCATGCCGGGCTAAGCAGTAATATGTGGGCAATGGAAAAGGGGGAGTTGGATGTCTATGACCATCTTTTTCGTGAGGGTCGAATTGGGCCGGTCCGTCGGCGTCTTCTGAAAGGGTGGTCGTTCGTGCGTTATATGCGCAGAGTGCTTAAGGTTAAGTTGGGAAAAAGCCTGGAATGATATATCTAATTGGCTGGGGAACGTTGTATCTCATGTTTTTCCTGACCGGGTTGGCGGGTAACAGGACGCGCCTCTTTATCGCAATATCTTTGATTGTGTTTATGGTGTTTTCGGTCATGCGCGGTGCCGTAGGTACAGACACGGCGAACTATGAGTTGATCGTTGAAGGCTTTTCGGCGGACTATGTCTGGGGGGGGATGGAGCCGGGTTTCGTATTATTGGGTAAAGCGTTATTGTATGTTTCAGACTCAGGCGTCGTCGCAGTAAGGGTGCTCAGTTTTCTGATTTTTGTGATGCTGTTTCTGTACTTGGCTCGTGCTGACAAGAACGAACGTTTTTTACTCATCGCCTATATTTTGCCGACCTTTGTTTATCAGTACAGCATGAACGGGTTGCGCATTGGGCTGGCGGCAATGTTGGTGTTGCTGGCCACGCAGAACGTGCGTCAGTTTAGGTATAAATCTGGAGTGGTGCTGGCGGTATCTGCGCTGTTGTTTCATTACTCGTCACTGGTGTCGTTGCTATTTATCTGGGCGTCGTGGTCTCGGTGGCTGAAGACAAGTAATGTCTTGGTTGTCCCAGTTGTGGTATGTGCGCTGTTGTTTTTGTTGAGTTTGAATGGTGACTACTTTCTCGCCAAATTGCTGTCTTATCAGGATTCAGAGTCCCCCAACCCGCTGTCGGGACTGAGTAAGGTCGCGGTATTGTTGCTGTTTGTGGCAGCGTTGTTCTTTTCAAAACTTCCAAATGCGGAAAAAACCAAACTCATAGTGTTAGGCGCTGGCTTCACCATTTCTTTTTGGTTGGTGTCAGCGGTGTCGTATGCTGGTTTGCGATTTTTGGATTTGATATCCTTCGCCTTTCCCGTTGCGATTCTTTTGACCTATAGCCGTCTCGCTTTGAATTTTGACACAACAATCAAGCTCGCTTTCATTGTGGCGGGCATTTTGAGCGCGGCGAGTGGCTACAGGAATTTCGTAGCCGAGGAGGGGGTTGGGCCCTCTCCGTTCATGCCTTATCATTTTATCGACTTTTCCAATGGAGGCTAGACAGCCTCATTCTGTATCTAGTAAACATCAGTAGAGCGGGTGTCAGGCTCTCAATCATTTTATATTCATGCGGTCGTGAAGGGCTGTTGGAGACGAAGTTGTGAAGATATTAGTAACTGGAGGTGCTGGCTACATCGCCTCCCACACGGTGGTCGAGTTACTGGGCGTCGGTTGGGACGTTGTCGTGCTTGACAACCTGGCTAATAGCTCCGAGGTTTCCTTGGTCCGGATTGCCCAAATAACTGGACGCGAGCCATTATTTGTCCTTGGCGACATTTTGGACGAGGCACTCCTCGCTACTCTTTTTCGCGAGCATAAATTCGACGCAGTAATCCATTTTGCTGGATTGAAAGCCGTAGGGGACAGCGTTAAAGACCCCCTTGCATACTACCAAACTAACGTTACGGGCAGCCTTTCACTATTTTCTGCCATGGCGGCCGCGGGCGTGTTCAGGCTCGTGTTCAGTTCGTCGGCAACAGTGTATGGCGAGCCAGACGTCATGCCTATTTCTGAGGAGTATCCCATTGGTGCGCCCAAAAGCCCCTACGGTCGTTCCAAGCTTATTGTTGAGCAGGTACTTGAGGACCTGGTTCGCGCCGATGATCGATGGGCGATAGCGACACTTCGATACTTCAACCCTGTGGGGGCCCATCCCAGCGGGCTGATTGGGGAAAACCCAAATGGCACGCCTAATAATTTACTGCCGTATATCAGTAAAGTTGTAACCGGTAAGCTCCCCTATTTGTCCATCTACGGTAGTGATTATCCAACATGTGATGGAACGGGCGTACGCGATTACATTCATGTTACTGACTTGGCGAACGGCCACGTCAGCGCAGTGCGGTATATAGCAGATAATACCGGCTTACATGCTTGGAACTTAGGAACTGGCGTGGGCTATTCTGTCCTGCAAGTGATAGCTGCATTTGAAAAAGTTTCAGGGGTGAAAGTCTCCCACAAATTGTGTGAGCGCAGGCCGGGGGATATTGCCGAATGTTGGTCTGACCCCGCGAAGGCGTTTAGAGATCTAGGGTGGCGTGCGGAATTGAATCTTGAGGATATGATGCGGGATACTTGGAGATGGTTACAGAGTAATCCGGACGGATATCAGTCCAAATGAAAATTGCCTTGATAGGAACTACTGCTGCCTGTGTGTTGGGCTTTCGTGCTGATCTAATCCGTGCGATGTCGGAGCAAGGCCACGTTGTTTACGCATTCGCCCTGGACTACGAAAGTGCAAGTCGCGAGGGCGTCAGGGCGTTGGGCGGTATCCCGATGGATTACCACATTAGCCGAGCGGGTTTAAACCCGTTAAATGACCTTGCCTCGACACTGAAATTATCCAGAACTCTTCGCTCCATCGCGCCAGACATGGTTTTTTCATATTTTGCAAAGCCTGTGATATTCGGTACGTTCGCGGCTGTGTTGGCAGGTGTCAAGCGCAGGGTCGGAATGTTGGAAGGCCTCGGCTACGTCTTTACCGAGCTCCCTGAGGGGATGGGGTTTAAACGCAAACTGTTAAAGTGGGTTCAAGTTTCACTTTACCGGATGGCATTTCCGTTTCTTGAGCGACTGATCCTCTTGAACAAAGATGACCAGATTGATTTGGTTGATAAGTATCGGCTGAGGGTCAATAAGGTTTCGGTGCTCGGTGGTATCGGCTTGAAATTGAGTGACTATCCCTATTCCCGGCCTCCTGTGTCTCCCGTGAGCTTCATATTTGTCGGACGACTCTTGGCGGAAAAGGGTGTGCATATATTTATTGAGTCGGCGCGGATTGTGAAAGAACAATTCCCGGAAGCACGATTCGTGATGCTTGGGGGTATTGACGAGTCGAATCCAGGTGGGCTGAAGGCGCATGACTTAGAGCGACTGAAGATGGAAGGCGTGATAGAGCATCCGGGTCACGTATCTGATGTTGTCAGCTGGGTCTCCGACGCCAGTGTCTTTGTTCTCCCATCTTATTACCGTGAAGGCGTCCCCCGGAGCACTCAGGAAGCAATGGCAATTGGCCGTGCGATCCTGACCACGAATGTACCCGGTTGTAAGGACACTGTGGTGGACGGCGTCAATGGGTACTTGGTTGCACCTTGGTCAGCGGAAGAACTCGCTGACAAGATGATCCATCTTATCAAACATCCAGACGATATAGTCCAAATGGGGCTGGCAAGCCATGCGATTGCGCAGGACAAATTTGACGCTGACATTGTTAATCAGCGTTTGATGAGTTATCTCGTTTGAAATTTTTGTATTTATAGGTCTGGTGGATTATGGAAGGCACTAAGAAAGTCGTGCTGCTGACGGGCGTTTCCGGTTTTGTAGGGCGGGCTCTTTTGGACTCTTTAGTTGGTAGCGCAAGCTATCAGATACGCGCCTGCGCTCGCAATATCGGTGTGGCCGAGCACCCTGGTGTCGAGTACATCGCCATGGGCGATCTGGGTGGCGATGCGCGCTGGGAATCTTTCACCCAGGATGTTGATGTGGTTGTTCACGCTGCTGCTCGCGTGCATGTGATGAACGATAACAGCACAGATCCTGTGGCAGAGTTTCGTAAGGTCAACGTGGACGGTACGTTGAACCTGGCGCGCCAGGCTGCGGCTTCCGGGGTACGGCGCTTCGTATTCATCAGTTCAATCAAGGTAAACGGCGAGTTCACCCTTCCCGGCAGGCCTTTCACGGCAGATGATTCTCCTGCCCCGGCAGACCCGTATGGCGTTTCCAAGCTGGAAGCTGAAAATGGTTTATTGGCCCTTTCCAAAAGTACTGGTATGGAGATTGTGATCATCAGACCAGTTCTCGTCTACGGGCCAGGTGTGAAGGCGAATTTCCGAAATATGATGGCGTTCCTGGCGAAGGGAGTATCCATTCCGTTGCCGCTGGGTTCGGTCAACAATAAGCGCAGCCTTGTTGCTTTGGACAATTTGGTCGACTTGATCAAAACCTGTATGGTGCATCCTGCCGCAGCCAACCAGATTTTTTTGGTGAGTGATGGCAACGATGTGTCCACCACAGAGCTTTTACGTAAAGTCGCGCACTCGGTTGGAACTAAGGCTGTGTTGGTCCCGTTTCCAGTAAAATTATTGACGTTTTTGGCCACGCTTGTTGGCAAGAAAGG
Source organism: Pseudomonas sp. W2Aug9 (assembly GCF_023127755.1). NCBI lineage: Bacteria > Pseudomonadati > Pseudomonadota > Gammaproteobacteria > Pseudomonadales > Pseudomonadaceae > Pseudomonas > Pseudomonas sp. W2Aug9. The sequence goes on from NZ_SPKL01000010.1 coordinate 891,630, forward strand.
GGTTGCAACCCGGCTATTCGGTTCACTGCAAGTGGACATTTCGAAAAATCATCAGCTGTTGGGTTGGTTGCCTCCTGTCACTCTCGATGCGTCCCTCAAAAAAACGGCCAACGCTTATCTCGAGAGTAAATTTGAATGACATTATTTTGGTTGTTTCCCGCCATTCTGATTTTGGCGCTGGTGCTCACAGGGGCTCTGCGCCGCTACGCTCTTAACAACAATCTCATTGATCTCCCGAATGGACGTAGCTCCCATGTCGTCCCAACGCCGCGGGGAGGAGGGGTAGCGATCGTCTCGAGCTTTCTCGCGTTCCTTCCCATGCTCTGGATCGGGGGTGTACTTTCTTTTGACGCATTCATGGCGCTATTCGGCGCTGGTCTGATGGTTGCGATCGTCGGTTTCCTCGATGACCATGGGCATATTCCAGCCCGCTGGCGCTTATTGAGTCATTTCACCGCTGCTGTCTGGGTACTGATATGGAGTCACGGCCTGCCCCCTGTCGAGGCTTTTGGCTATGTGGTGGATTTAGGCTGGTTCGCCCACATACTGGCTGCGTTCTACCTGGTGTGGATGCTCAACCTTTACAATTTCATGGATGGAATTAATGGCCTGGCAAGTGTTGAGGCCATCACCACCTGCTTCGGCGCAGCCTTGCTCTACTGGCTCTGCGCAACGCCCGTCATCGCCTGGGTACCGTTGCTTCTTGGTTTTGCGGTGGCTGGCTTTTTGTATTGGAATTTTCCCAAGGCCCGAATTTTCATGGGCGATGCTGGGAGCGGCTTCCTCGGCATATCCTTGGGTGTCCTGGCGATACAGGGCGCGTGGATGTCGTTTGATCTTTTCTGGGGGTGGTTGATTCTTCTGGGCGTGTTTATTGTCGATGCCACTTTCACGCTGTGTCGGCGTATTCTGCGCGGTGACAAACTATATGAGGCGCATCGCAGCCATGCCTATCAATTCGCTTCCCGCGAATTTAAATCGCACATTCCCGTAACTGTAGCTGTTGCCCTCATTAACGTTCTATGGTTGTTGCCTTTAGCTTGCTTGGTCGCGACTAAGCAGCTTGATGGTATCGTCGCGCTGATCATCGCGTACGCGCCATTGATATTGTTAGCCTGGAGGTTCAGAGCAGGTGCGTTGGAAGCCAGCAAATAACATTTGTTGCTCTGTCGATAGGATGGAGCGTATTTGAAATATCGAGCGACTGTTTTTTTGAACAATGCGGTGCTTTAGAGGTAGGTATGGATAGGGTTCGTGCATTTTTAGTTGATCTGCCACGGCGGCAAAAACGGCTTATTCAAGTTTCTGTAGATGTATTACTTGTGTGGGCTGCGCTCTGGCTGTCGTTCATTGTACGATTGGGTGTAGAGGATTTTGTTAACCCCTTGGTTGCCCATACCTGGCTTTTTCTGTGTGCGCCGATTGTGGCTGTACCGCTCTATATACGTTTTGGCATGTACAGAGCGGTTATGCGTTACTTTGGCAATGACGCGCTGATAGCTATCATCAAAGCCGTGAGCCTGTCAGCGCTGATATTGGGTGTCGTTGTGTACTGGTACAGCAACCACCAAAATGTCGTGCCTCGCTCTATTATCTTCAATTACTGGTGGTTGAGCCTGATAATGGTCGGGGGGTTGAGACTCGCCATGCGGCAGTTCTTCTTGGGCGACTGGTTCTCTGCTGCTCAGCATGTGCCATTCACCAGTCGCGACAATGGCCTGCCACGGGTTGCGATTTATGGTGCAGGCGCCGCAGGGAATCAGTTGGTTGCGGCATTACGGATGGGGCGTGTGATGCGGCCTGTCGCCTTTATTGATGACGATGTCAGCATTTCCGATCGTGTTATTTCTGGCTTGCAGGTTTATAAGTCCAAACACATCCAAAGGATGATTGATGCAACGGGCGCCCAGGAAATTCTCTTGGCAATCCCGTCATCCAACAGAGGCCGTCGCCGGGAAATCCTGGGGTTTCTGGAGGGCTTTCCGTTGCATGTTCGTAGTGTTCCGGGATTTATGGATCTCGCCAGCGGACGGGTTAAGGTCGACGATATCCAAGAGGTGGATATTGCCGACTTGCTGGGACGTGACGCGGTTCCGGCCCAAGGGGAATTGCTCGAACATTGTATCAAAGGCCAAGTAGTGCTCGTGACTGGCGCAGGCGGCTCGATAGGGTCTGAGTTGTGCCGGCAGATACTGTCGCTGCGTCCTTCTACACTGCTGTTGTTTGAACACAGCGAGTTCAACTTATACAGTATTCTTTCCGAGTTGGAGCAGCGCGTCTCCCGTGAGTCGCTGTCTGTGTTGTTACTTCCGATTTTAGGGTCTGTGCGCAACGAAGGTCAGCTGTCCAGCCTCATGAAGTCTTGGTGCGTAAATACTGTCTATCACGCTGCGGCCTATAAACATGTGCCGATGGTCGAGCACAATATCGCTGAAGGCATACTTAACAATGTGATGGGTACTTTGAGTGCGGCGCAGGCGGCACTCAAGGCCGAAGTCCAAAATTTCGTACTCATTTCAACGGACAAAGCGGTGCGTCCTACTAATGTGATGGGCAGTACAAAGCGGTTGGCCGAACTGATACTGCAAGCGCTTAGTCGTGAAGAAAATCCGCAATTGCACGGTGATTTAACCGCTGTAGGCACGGCTAACAAAACGCGCTTCACGATGGTACGTTTTGGTAATGTATTGGGTTCCTCAGGCTCAGTCATTCCGCTTTTTCACAAACAGATCAAGTCAGGTGGCCCCCTGACAGTGACGCATCCGAAAATTACCCGATACTTCATGACCATTCCCGAAGCTGCACAACTTGTCATTCAGGCAGGATCGATGGGCTTGGGCGGCGACGTGTTCGTTCTGGATATGGGCGAGCCGGTCAAGATCGTGGAGTTGGCTGAAAAAATGATCAATCTTTCTGGGCTGAGTGTTCGTTCCGAGAAAAACCCGCACGGCGATATTTCTATTGAGTTCAGTGGACTTCGGCCAGGCGAGAAACTCTATGAAGAGTTGTTGATCGGCGATAACGTTGCCCCCACCCAGCATCCAATGATTATGAGTGCTTCTGAAGACTATCTCGAATGGGATGTACTGAAAGGGGTGCTCAGAGATCTGCTGTCCGCGATAGAAGTGCATGACTACCCTAAGGTACGCCAATTGCTACGCGAGACCGTAAGCGGTTATGCGCCGGATGGCGACATCGTCGATTGGGTTCACCAGCAGCGTAGAATGAAGCTCAAGTGAGCTGAGGTGATTGGGTCCAGACCGAAAGTGATGGTCATGGTATGTGGCCATTTCGGACACGTTGGTGGGGGGGGGGG